>JAZLLG010000043.1:0-87169 GCA_045598045.1 Lachnospiraceae bacterium
GATTAAAGACTTTGGTTCTTTAAGAAATGCATACCGCATAAATTCCTTCTGTGCTTCCGTTTCTACAAGCTTTTGAACACAAGCCTCCGTTTGTTCGGTCAAAGTATCAAGTACCTCTTCCTGAGCCTCTACAGAGGCTGAAACGGTTGCTAACTGCGATGTTAATGCTTCCAGCGTTTCTGCTTTCTGTTTGATAAAGAACTCCTTCGACCAATCACTATTTCGGCCCTTTTCAATTTCCTTAAGACTTTCTCCCTCAAAGATTTCCGGATGATCTTCCATATCTTTCTCTGCATAAAGATAATTGCCGGGCACTCAGGCGCTATGTCACTTACCGAAAAGGTTTATACACACCTGGACATAGAAGTATTAGTAGCAGAAATCAATAAAATATAGTGAGATTTTTGTTCCCTACGTGTGTCCTACTTGTTCCTTACGGTACAATTTTTTCCACTTTTCAGTGCTTCTCACGGCAATCACATATAAAAGAAAAACCCCGGAAATACTGGATTTCCGAGGTTTGTAAATTCTCTGAAATATTCTCTTGATTATCTCTTGCTGAACTGAGGTGCACGACGTGCTGCTTTGAGGCCGTACTTCTTTCTTTCCTTCATACGAGGATCTCTTGTAAGGAAACCTGCCTTCTTGAGTACAGGTCTGTACTCAGCGTCTGCCTGGCAAAGGGCACGGGAAATACCGTGACGGATTGCGCCTGCTTGACCTGTGAAACCGCCGCCATGAACAGAACAAATAACATCAAACTTGTCTGATGTTGATGTAAGTCCGAGAGGCTGGCGAACAACCATCTTAAGTGTTTCAAGTCCGAAATACTCATCGAGGTCGCGCTTGTTAATTGTAACTTTTCCTGTTCCGGGAACAAGGTATACTCTAGCTACGGAGCTCTTTCTTCTTCCTGTTCCGTAGTATCTTGCTGATTTAGATGCTTTAGCCATTTTTTTCCTCCCTCCTGATTACTTAAGTACTAATACTTCGGGCTTCTGAGCCTGGTTCTCATGCTCAGGACCTGCGTATACATGTAACTTGTCAACCATCTTTCTTCCAAGAGGTCCCTTGGGAAGCATGCCCTTTACAGCGAGTGTAACAACATCACAAGGTGTCTTCTCGAGCATCTCACGAAGCGTAACTTCTGTTGTGCCGCCGGCATACTTTGAATGTGTGAAGTAAAGCTTCTGATCAAGCTTCTTACCTGTAACCTTAACCTTTGCAGCGTTAACGATGATTACGTTGTCGCCTAAATCGAGGTAAGGAGTGTAAACAGGCTTATTCTTGCCCTTTAAGATCTGCGCAACTGCAGATGCAAGGCGTCCTAATGTCTGTCCTTCAGCGTCGATAACATACCATTTCTTCTCAACGTCAGCAGGACTAGCGATATAAGTCTTCATTGCGATTCCTCCAAAATTTTATAGTCTTTTCGTCAATCGGGCATTTACCCGACTCATTAAAGTGAACGTGTGTGATTATAACTTGCAGCCTTTATCCTGTCAACATCAAATTGACTTAAATTTACCAAAAATCGCAAAAAACTTTTGTGTACATGTGTAAATATCATTTTGATTATTACTTTTGATTCTATATTAGCTATTTTATTCTACCGGCAAATGAATAAAGACCTTCTCACCGATTGCAAGGTAAAAAGGTCTTTATTAAAAGGCTATGTAAAAATATACTTATATGCTTTATAAAGGATCTGCGGCCTATTCAACCACAAAACTCATTCCAAGTACCAATGAAGTTTCATCATCGGGGCCCTTTTTCCGTTTTATGAATTCCTGAATGATTCGATATGCGCCGGGATCAAGTTTACCTATGACAAACTCCGGATAGGTTAAGCACCTGATTTCACCGGGCTTCACTTCAAATATTTCACCTGTCGATCCCGGTCCGATTCCACTGTATGCGTAATCGCACCAATCTCCATCCACAAGTACATCAATGAACCATTCCGGGCCGGCAATAATCGTCTCAGACCCGTTGTTGGTAACAATGAAGCTGATTCCGTTTTCATCAACACCGGCGAACTCATAAAGCACATCGCTCGTTTCTTTAACGGCAGGTTTCTCCGGACGCTCACCACCACCGCTGCCGTTGCATAACTCCGAAGCCGCTCCGGTTATTTCCAAACCACCGTTACTAAAAAGCCCATCGCTTTCGTTTTGTGCACCTGCGCTTTTGTCCTCAAACCCAAGCGCGAAATTTTGCATTTCCGAATTCTCAATTCCATTCGGCTCATTTACTTCAGCATTGACGTTCGAAGTGTAAAAATCATCACCTGAAGAAGCCTCATCTGCCAAGCACTCGCCATCCTCCGCAGTATTCCAGGCCTCAGCGCTTTTCCTGTATGTTCCGGGTGCCGCAGTAGTCATTATTTCGTAATCATACTCATCAGACTCCGTGTTTGATTGCATTGTACTGAAGGAAGGTGCGGCATAATCGGCACTCTTCATAGAGACTCCGCGCACATTTTTAAGAACATTTACTCCCACCACCAGAACAAGTGCAGCCGCAGCGACGCACGAAGCGTACTTAACCCACCTGATGTAGCTTACTTTGCGTGAACGGGGAGCCATACGCAGCTTATTTGTTTGTTCGATTAAGTCGTCGTCAAGAAATGACAACGCTTCTGATATCTGTTCTTTTTTCATATCAGACCGTAAAGCCCTCCTGTTCCAAATATTCTTTAAGCTTCTGTCTTGTACGGAAGAGAATCATCTTTGCCTTTGCTTCCGTCATGCCGTTGTATTCGGCAACATCCTTTAAGGAATCCGAATAATAATATCGCCCGATGAAAAGATTACGGGCATCTTCTTTCTGTTCCTTAAGGAATGTATTGATTACCTCACCAAGCCGCTTCACTTCGAGATTTTCCTCAACCGTCGACGTTCCGGGAACACACTCCTCAAGTTCATCAAGACTGGAGCAATACTCCGAAGGTATTCGTTTATCTGCATGTTTCCGCCGATATATGTCAATGGCATGGCCTCTTGTAATCTTTCCAAGGAATGTGGAAAGGACCTCCGGCTTGTGAGGCGGAATGGAATTCCAAGCCGAAAGATATGTATCATTGACGCTTTCCTCCGCATCCTCATTGTTAAAGAGAATGTTGTTGGCAATCTTCATGAGATACTTGTCATATTTTGTTTTGCTTTCAGAGATTGCAGCTTCGTTTCTGTCGAAATAAAGCTGAACGATTTCTTCATCTTTCATTAACGTCTGCCCTATAACACGAAAAACTTTTTCCTTCGTTTCAAACTTCAAAAATAAATTATCAAAATACGTCACTATGCCTGACGTTTGATGATATCACTCAACAACAAAAGCAAGAGGAAGTCTCCAGGATGCATTTGCGTAATAAAATGTAACACTTGTCATAAGGTATTCACCATTACAGTACATACTTGACGAACTGCCGCCGTCAAGGTTTGCTGCATTAACCGCACCATATTCCTTCATAATGCCGATAAGGTCAGTTGCCGATGCCCCCAAATGTCCTGATGTACCTCTTCCATCGGTAACAAGCATAAGTATTGCACCATCATTTCGTTGTCCGATTACGGTACGAGGATTAAGTCCGGATCCCATACCGTTCATTTCACGTTCCTGTCCGTTAATAATAAGCTGCACAAAATGATTGTTCTTATCACTCGCTTCTTCCTGGAAGCAGCAGGCGTCTCTGATGCCTTTGTCCTGTACAAGCTGCTCAACATCCGCTTTTGACATGCCATCAATGTTATCGATGGTGAGAATATTGTCATTATTCATTCCGATAAGTACGAGTCCTCTTGTTGCCGAAGGGTCGTTCATAAGAATCTGTCCGTGGCTTACGACAACTCCGATGGGTTTTCCGCCCGAATTATTGGAGCTGACATAAATGCCGCCGTTTATGCCCGCAACAGCTCCGGCCTGTTTTACAATAACATCAAGATTTTCTCCTTGATCTTTCCAAGGATATATGCACTCGATTTTTACTCTTGAAGGATCTTCAATGATAAGCATTGTGCCCGCAAAAGTTCTCCCGGCAATTTTAACCTTCCTGATGCCGTTCCCAAGGTCTTCACCCGGCATACTGTCATAACTTGCCGTACCCGTATCTGTCCTGCCTGCTATGGAGCCGGCGTCAAACTCGGTAAACTCCTCTCGCACTATTTCGGAAGAAGTCTGTCCGGTCGATGATTCATCGGGATTTGTTTTCTTGATTGAAATCAGCGACTCATCAACTTCACCATCGAACTTTTCCATGGAGTTTCCTTCAACAATACTGTTGATTTCATCCGATGTCAGATACCATGATGCAAGGAATTTAAGCTGTCCCGTCTCAAGAATGGTGCTTACAAACATCTTTCTTGCAGACTGTGACGCGCCCTTACATATCATACTTCCGAGAAGATATACCGTCAGGAAGAGCACAGCCAAAAATGTACCAAGCACGGCAAATATGTACCCTATTACTTTAAAAAATCCTGTTTTTTTCTTTTCCATTTAGTCCTCACCCGACTGATTCCCTTCAGTCTCAAGGTTATCAATAAGTTCCGCAAGAAGCCATTTTGTACTATCCTCAGAACCGTCATAATCCTTATTTCTCAGGAAGTAGCACGTGCTGTTAAGCTTATCTCTGTCGCCTTTAAGTTCAAACTCTTTTCCATTCGTCCTCAACATAATCTTTTCGAAACTTATGTCGCATGAGAAAAAGTCATCACTGTATTTTACGAAATTACCAATGTGTTCTTCCGCAAATGCGGGATTAGGAAGCGTATGTGCCGAAATAAAGGTAATATCAACACTCTTGGCATACTTAACCGCAACCTGATCCAAATATGAATCCGCAACAAGAACCTTTCTTATCTGTCCAAGTCCCCTGTCGCCGGGTTCAGCACCGTTATCATGGTATTCACCCGTTTTGACGTCGTACTTGTATATATCCTTTGTAAGGAACAAACTCCACATCTGGGCAATCTGTAAAAGTTCATCCGTATCTGCCATTTCAGTAGGAACCTCGTTCAGACTTGTCTGCTCGGTTATCTCAATTGATTCTCCGTTATAAGCATATTCAATGCTTTTCCCAAGGTTATCGACAATATTGAACTCCGGATGCGTAAGCGACTTCGGAAGCTCATACGTAATAAACGTCGGCATATCCGCAAAATCCTTGCAATATTCGTATTTCGGGTTTTCATCGTATTTTACGATATATTTTGCTACATTCACATCCCCGAGATGAATCTCGAAGTTGGAAGGAATTTTCACAATAATATCGTAATAAGTAAGTGTATCCCCAAACGGGTAATCAACCGTACATCCATAGCAGTCTGATACACAAAAAACAGGATCTGTATCGGTAGACTCAAAGGCGTACTTTATCATTCCGTCATCTGCCTTTTCTCCTGACAGAACTTCGTCACCGTACTTAACCATATATTCTTCGGGAAGGACAAAGGTGTATCTGTATTTTTTAATCACTATTTCGGTTGGTTCTTCCGTAGGTGTCGGAGTGTTCTCCGCGACAGCTGCGGTAGGGACCGGAGCTTCTGCATAAATCGGCTTTATCCCCGAAAGCTTCCAATCATAAACCGTCAAAATGGCCATAACAACTTCGGAAGATTCACTCTCAAGATAAACCTGAGCCACAAGCTCATCATCTGCATAAACCCCATATGACTGATCGGTTTCGGAATAGCTTCCCGAAAGAATCTTGTAAGTCCAGTTTTCTGCATTTTTAAGCTTCTCAACATAAGCTTCCTGTTCTTCCATCGGCAGCAGATTCATGTTGAGTACAAAAGGAAGTTCATCATTCAAAGCCGCTTCCTTTAACACCTGAATTTGCTTTGTGACAACCTGCTCCGGTTGTGACGCTTCGTATCGCAGAAGCGATTTTTCCACATATGCCAGAAGAATGACTCCAAGCAGTATAAAAATGCACGTTATTATTTTGTAAGTATTCCAGAAACCACCTTTTTTCATTTAATGGGTTTGCTTCCTTCCTCGCCGCCTTTTCCATCTGCGGCAGCTTTGTTTTTTAATTCTCAAATAAAGCGGAACAAGAAGACCTATGCTCACAATCGATGCAAGCAACAGCCATCCGTTCTCATTAATGTACTCTATATCCCCACGTCCTGTAATATTCTGCCAGAATGTTGCCGGCAGCTCATTTACCACCTCAGGTTCCTGAGTTACGGTTATCGGTATTTTCGTAGGAAAAGCCGTGGGCGTCGGAGTAACCTTTTTCGTCGGTGTCGTTAACGGATGTTCATACACATCGATTTCCAGCACTGATGGCAGATTAACCTCTGGCATGGTCGGTGTCGGCGTCGGTGTATATGTAACAACCGGATTCATATATGACATTGCGACCCAGCCCTTTGTCATATCTTCCAGTGTTACGCTTCCCCAGTCGGTTCCTGTAGTTCCCTTAACAAATTCAAACATTTCCACTATCGTGTCGTTGGCAAAGGTACCGATGATGTCCGTATTAGTACTGTAGGATTGTCGAATATTAAGCTTGTTGTTTACCTTAACCTGATACTGTCCCGGAGGATAATCGGCCGGAATCGGCGTATTTGTGGGCGTTGGAGTGATTGTCGCAACAAGAGTAAGATACTCCATGGCAACCCATCCCGAACCATTGTCATTAGGTACGAGCCCCCAATGATGGCCGTTTTCGTTATAGACAAAGTCCAATATCTCAATTTCTGTTCCGGAAGCCATTTTTGATACTATCTCGGAAGAAGTACTCGTATCTCCTCGAAGATTAAGATTAGTTCCCTTTTCGGTATTTACGGAATAAACGCCGATTGTATAGTTAGCCGGTTTGGGAGAAATTGTAGGTGTGGGTGTTCTTGTTGCCTTCGGCTTCGGTGTGGAAGTAGGAAGGTTCTTTATCAATTCGGCCACCTTGTCAGAATCCGGCTGGCCATCAAAGTAGCTGTAATAGTTCTTATAAACCTTAGCATAATTTATCGAACCGAATTTGCTTGCAAACTCAGACCACGTAAGTGTTGTAAAGTCGCTGATTTTACACTTTCCAACCCAGTTGTTGTCTATGTATGTTACCGTGCCTCTGTCGTAATTGACAGCCATAAGAACGATAGAGTGTTCGGAACCACGAACTCTAATGTGAGTTCCCGGATGCAGTATATCCGCATTCTCAACGAACCACTTCTTAACACCGTCTTTACCGACTTTTCCTGGCCCGGAAATGTTCTTAAACTTACTACTGTTCGTAAACTCGTTGCAACCGAACAGAACCTGCTGAATGTACATTGCATATCCCATGCATTGTACAGCCCTCAAGTCACACTTCTCGCCGTCAATCACAACGTACCTCAGGCAGTTACACTTTGAACCGCTCGCAACACAGTTTCCGCGGCCATGACACGTACACGCCTTACCGTTCTTCGAAAAATAATCTCCCGGTCCGTACATGTCAAAAGCATAATTCAACCGTTGTACGATGTAATCGTCCGTACTGTACAAGTCGCCATATCCTGCGTAAACGATATATTCCTCGGATACGGCAGGAAAGAACGCTGTAAGCAGCTGCGTCAGCAACACCAGCACTATTAACTTGGCCAGTCTCCTTTTGTTAATCATGTTCCCCTTCCCCATTGCTTACCGTAATTGTCAGTTTCGTTTCCCCTATAACGTCATTCCATAATTTCCAAAGATTTTCAACCGTAAGTCCCTTTTCATACAGTCTGTGTTTCTTTGCCAGAGCTTCGTCATAATCAACAAGTCTGTAAGGATAGAATGAGCTGTTCATCTGGCAGACATTAGGTTCTGCGGTGGCAAAGACCGTAATCTCTCCGTCCCATGTTTTTGTAACCGTAACCTTGGCCATGGCACCAAGACAGCGGTCCCAGACATCCTGACCGTGAACAAAATTGCCAAGTGAATAATAACAAATGCAAGTATTACCGTTTTCACCTGTAACAATCTCCATAGGCTCAATAACATGAGGATGTGTTCCGATAATCAGGTCAGCTCCTGCCTCGGTAAGCTTATTTGCAAGTTCCACCTGACTTGACCTCGGCTCGTATTTATATTCTTCCCCCCAATGAGGAAAAACAATAACCACATCCACAAGGTCGTTGACAGCTTTTACATCCTCCAGAAGTCTGGATTTATTTGCAAATGTATCAATTGCATACCCGTATCCTTCCGGTATACTGATACCATTTGTTCCGTACGTATAGTTAAACAGCGCAAAGCTTACACCGTTCACTTCAGTTATTTCATAATGTTTATCAACCGTTTCGTCATGAATTCCAAGGACAATCGCATCCTTATCCGACCAATATTTCACACTGTCCAGAACTCCCGCAATGCCCTTATCCATCGTATGATTCGAAGCACAGTTAATGACGTTAAAACCATACTCCAGCTCTTCGTCACCGACGTAATAAGGCGTTCCGAACTGAGGATATCCGGTGTATCCGAAGCTTTCGTCAATCAGAATCGTCTCCTGATTAAGGCAGTTCAAATCTCCCCACTCAAGGTCCTCCGTAAAGTTCCCGAAGAAGTCCTTGTAGTAGCGCCAGATGCGCGCATGCATAAGGATATCACCTACCGCAGTGATATTAACCGTTGCCGGTGTAGGCGTAGGGCTCGGAGTCGGGGTACAGGTAGGTGTAGGTGTATTTGTCGGAGTCGGGGTATTGGTGGGTGTAGGCGTATTGGTAGGAGTAACTGTGGGAACAGGAGTTTCCGTTGCAACAGGAGTCACTTCAGCTTTTTTTCCAAGTCGTGACATCCACCCGGGATTCATCGCTTTAATGACAAAAAACCACAATACAAAAGCCACAACAACAAGTGCTGCGACTATAATGATTTTCAGTTTTCTGCCATTGTTTTTCATGGTTTCAATCTCCGTATGTCGTTACATTTTCGAGCATATCATTTCCCGTATCGGGGCCAACAGCAGACCTGTACAGACCGAAGTCCGCACAGCTGTATTTATAACTCGGTTTATCAACACCATCTGACACGTAAAACCAGCACCACTGCTGGGAAACATGTTTCAGATAGGCATCCGTAAGAGCATCAAAAGCCGTCTTTCCATCGAAAACGTCAGCCGGCTGACGTAAATCCAGCTTGATTTTTCCTTCTTTGTAAATATGCAGATATGTTTTGGGAACATCCCATGTACCGTATTCCGCTGCCGAAGCGGGGCAGAAATCAGCATCTGCGGTTTTATCCACCGCATTAATTACGGCATCTACAAGGATTTCGTGACCGCCGTGACCGTATTCACCCTTGATATCCTGAGTTACAACGACCTGCGGCTTAAACTGCCGTATGTATCCAGCTACAAAAGCAAGTACATCGTCATATTTGTATATACGTTTTGCTTCCTCAAGCGTTTCACTGTATTTGTCGGGAAAATCCCCACAGACAGGATAGTTTTTCACGCCTGTTGTCCACACGCCGTCCAGTTTTTCATGCTCTCTGATTCTCTCCGAAGAGAAGTACTCGCTCATATACACAAGCTGAACCTTCTTTCCGAGTATCCCTCCGTAATGTGCAAGAACACCACCAAGAAAAAGAATTTCATCGTCTGCGTGCGTTGAAAATACGAGAATATCCGCATTTTCCCAAGCCGGCTCCCAAACCTGTACATCCTTCGGAAGCTTTCCGCCCGAATAAGCAGAAATCTCACAGATTGCTTCATCAGAAGAAAAATGCATGACACACTTTTCGGTTCCTTCCGGAATTTCCACATACTCATGAAGGAACCCGTTTGTACCGCAGGAAAGCTGTTTTCCGTCGTACTCCAACGTCCAGGCTGCGGGAATATCGTTCCATTTTATGTAAAGGCCGTACATCCCGCCATCACTTGTGACAACGAGAGTATCTTCGGGAGAAAATGCAATTATGGACTTATATGAATCATCCTGCAGTTTCTTTGCCGAGCCATCGTTTGAAAGAGTTAGCTTAATCTCCCTTTCAAACGCCTTTGCTGTCTTTATATCGGGGATGCCGTGTTTTTTCCAAAGGCTGCCCCATATTTTGTTGCACAAATCAAGCAGGTACTGAAGTGAATACGTGCCGTCCTGAGATATAATGGCACTCTTTTCGGCAAGTTCCCCCGTATAATCAAAAAGCGGATATACGGAACATGCATTCTGACCCTTCTCAACATGAGAAACAACAGGGATTACGCCAAAGTCCGAAATATATGCTTTTCCGTCATTGTTCTTTTTGACGGTAATGTCGGCAATTCCGCCAAGCATTCTGTTTGCAATGCCTTTGCCCGATTCTCCCGTCCAGCTTACAAAATTACCGAGAGAATAATAAACGAGCATGTCATCGGGAGAAAGCTCGCACCCTTCTTCAAGGCATTCGGTCTCTCCTTCTTCATTAACAACCGTAATGCTCTGGATAACATGAGGGTGCGTACCGATAACAAGATCTGCCCCGTGCTCCTTAAAAAGCATCATGTAGTTTTTTTGCTGTGAAGAAACATCCAGACTGTATTCCGTACCCCAGTGAGGACAGATAATCGTAAAATCAGCCAGCTTTTCGGCTTCATCCAATGCGGCGATAACATTCTCCTCAGTGAGCATATTAACGCACCATGGCATATCTTCAGGCGCGCTTATACCGTTTGTTCCGTAGGTAAAATTAAGTATTGCGGTCTTTATTCCGTTTATTTCCGTAACATATAGATCACGCGATTCCCCTTCGGACTCGTATATACCGATTACACCCATATCCGAATGATTCTGCTTCCAATTGTGAATGCAGTTTAAAAGGCCTTTTTTGCCCTTATCCAGCGCATGGTTGGTAGCATGAAGCACAACATCAAAGCCTGTGTCCTCCAAGGCGTCTGCAAGGGCAAAATCAGTGTTAAAACTCGGGTAGCCCGAAACGCCAAGTTCAGCTCCTCCGATAATCAGCTCCTGATTTACAAGCGCCAAGTCGTATGAGGAAATAATATCCTTTGTGTTTTTGAACAATGGAGTATAGTCGTAGCTTCCGTCAGCCTGTCTGCAGTCATCCTCCAAAGTATCATGAAGCAGTATATCCCCGACCATACAGATGCTCATCTGAGGCACTTCCGTCGGCGTGGGAGTTGGCGTGTCCGTAGGGACAGGTGTGTTTGTAGCAGTCACTTTGACTTCCGGAGCATCGGTCGTAGTCTGAGGAGTGTATTCCGAGACATTACTTTTTCCCGATCCGGCCGGTGTAGCTGATGCTCCGGGAATTGTCTCGGACAGAATCGACTCTCCGTCGCAGCCGCCGGCTACCGCCAGCATGACAACCATTACAACGGAAATCATTAATTTACCGACAAATGTCTTTATTCTGTTTTTTTCAAGAACATTCTTCATTTATATCAACTTTCAGCAGTTCTTCAGGATATTTGATGTTTACAAGGGTAAGTCCCTGCGCGGGTGCCGTAGGTCCCGCCGCTTCACGGTTCATTGCAAGAAGCGCTTCCAGCACATAGGAAGGCTTTTCCTCACCAAGTCCGACTTTTATGAGAGTGCCAGCAATTATACGAACCATATTGTACAGGAATCCGTTTCCTCGAATCCTTATTGTGAACAGATGACCATCCTGCTGAACATCACAGGAATATATTGTACGCACATGATCCGGCACGGTTGCATGAATTGAACAGAAGCTCGTGAAATCATGAGTTCCGACAAGGTACCTTGCACCTTCCTGCATTGCAAACACATCCAGGTCTTTATACACAAAATGCGTGAACTTACGGTTAAAGGGCTGAATGAAGTCCGCATTCCAGATTTTATATTCATACGTCTTTGTACAGTCGCATTTTCTGGGGTGAAAGTTTCCCGGAACTTCTCTTGATTCCTGGACAACCACATCCTCCGGAAGGGAACGATTAAGCGCATAACATATTTTTTCGGCAGGTATGCGTGTTTCGGTGTCGAAAACGCATACGTTTCCCATAGCGTGGACGCCTGCATCGGTACGGCTTGCACCGATAACTTCAATATGCTCTCCAAGCAGCTTTGAAAGTGCCTCGTTGAGCACCTCCTCCACCGTCAAAGCATTAGGCTGTATCTGCCATCCCGAATATTTTGTTCCTTCATATGCAACTACAAGTAAGATACGTTTCATAAGTTGTTTATCAGTGCAACAAATCCTTCAATAACAGGGGGCTTGGGAGGCTCGATAATTCTTCCCAAGGTTTTATCCGTGATAATGATTAATGCTATATATGCTGCCAGCAAAAGGTATGCAACCACATCACGCTTCGTGTATTTAAGCGGGTTCATTCGAGTTCTGTGTTCGTCACCACGATAGCAACGTGCTTCCATTGCCATGGCAAGATCGTTGGCTCTTCTGAAAGCGGAAATAAAAAGCGGAATGAATATGGGAATAAGCGACTTAATTCTGTCTATAAGCTTTCCCTCTTCAAAGTCAACTCCTCTTGCCGACTGAGCCTTCATGATTTTGTCTGTTTCTTCAAGAAGTATCGGAATGAATCTGAGAGCTATCGACATCATCATTGCCATTTCATGCACAGGCACCTTAATCTTTTTAAGGCCGCGAAGACCGGTCTCCAGGCCGTCCGTAAGCTGATTCGGCGTCGTGGTCAGTGTCATAAGTGAAGAACCGATTATAAGGAAAAACAGACGAAGTCCCATGAAAACAGCATTTCTTATTCCTTCAACACTGATTTTAATGAATTTCCATTTAAAAAGAATGGTTCCATCGGTAAGCAATACATTGAAAATCAGTGTAAACAGTAAGAGCATCCATATGGCCTTCATGCCTTTTACCATATAAGAAAAAGGTACCTTCGAAAGCTTAATCGCAAAGAGAAGTGCAAAACCGGCCACCACGTACCCTATGAAGCTTTTGAAAAGGAACATTGAAAGGATGTACAAAAACGTTCCCAAAAGCTTTACACGCGGGTCAAGAGCATGAATAACCGACTTCTCGGGATAATATTGTCCAAGTGTAATATCACGAAGCATTAGTGTCTACAGTACCTCATAATCATATCTTTAGCCTCCTCAACCGTTGTAGCAATGTCGGGAAGCGGAAAACCCTTTTTAATCATTTCAGCCGTGAGATAGGTTACTTCCGGAGCGGCAAGCCCGATCTTTTCAAGCTCTTCGTAATGACGGAAAACTTCCTTTGGAGCTCCGTCAAAGCGCACGGTTCCTCTGTCCATAACAATAATTCTGTCAACAAAACGCGCCACATCCTCCATGGAATGGGACACAAGTATAACAGTAATTTTTCTTTCGTTCTTAATGCGGAAAATTGCCTCAAGAATCTCATCACGGCCCTTAGGATCAAGCCCTGCGGTAGGCTCATCAAGCACCATGACTTCAGGTTCCATGGCAAGTATGCCGGCTATGGCGACACGCCTCTTCTGACCGCCTGAGAGCTCAAACGGAGATGCATCATAAAGCTCTTCTCCGATACCGACTGTCTTCAGCGCATTAAAAGTGCGAAGCTGTGACTCAAGCTTTGGAAGCTTCATGTTCTTGGGGCCAAACTCAACATCTTTAACAATTGTTGACTCAAAAAGCTGATATTCCGGATACTGAAACACAAGTCCGACTTTCGTACGAAGCTCTTTTTTCGAGAAATCATCGTCCCAAATATCGCGGCCATTGTAATATACCGTGCCGGAAGTAGGGCGGGCAAGACCGTTGAAATGCTGGATAAGGGTCGATTTCCCGGAGCCTGTATGCCCGATAATGCCGATGAACTGGCCGTCGGGTATTTCCAGCGTCACATCATGCAACGCAGGCATTTCCATGGCAGTGCCCTTTTGATATATATAGTTAACGTTGTCCAAGTAGAGCATCGACAAACTCCTTATTTGTCAGTACACCATCAGGAAGGTTAAAGCCTTCCTTTTTTAATTCAAATGCAAGTTCCGTTACCTGCGGAACATCAAGAAAATGCGATTTAACCTCATCAACTCGTGAAAAGATTTCTCTTGGAGTTCCCTGCATAACGATTTTGCCGTCATCCATTACGATAACTTTATCCGCATCCTTCACTTCATCCATGTAATGGGTGATCAGAAGGATGGTAATACCTTCGTTTTTATTTAATTCATGAAGAGTACGAATTACTTCTTTTCTTCCGCCCGGATCAAGCATCGCCGTCGGTTCGTCCAGAACTATGCATTTCGGCTTCATGGCAAGTATACCGGCAATGGCAATTCGCTGCTTCTGACCGCCTGAAAGGGCGTTTGGCGAACTGTTTCTGAACGCCTCCATATCAACCCTTTTCAAAGCATAATCCACACGTTCATGAATTTCCGAAGACGGTACACCAAGATTCTCCGGACCGAAAGCGACATCCTCTTCAACCACCGAGGCAACAATCTGATTATCGGGATTTTGGAAAACCATGCCTGCGGACTGCCTTACTTCCCAGACATTACCGGTATCCGATACGTCCAGGCCGTTTACAAACAAAGTACCTTCCGTCGGCTCAAGAATCGCATTGATTTCCTTTGCAACCGTAGACTTTCCGGATCCGTTATGGCCAAGAATCGCAACAAAGTCTCCGGCCTTAACATCCAGATCCACTCCATCAAGTGCACGGATGATTCCTTCCACATTTCCTTCTTCGTCACGACGTATATATTCATATGCAAGTTTTCTTGCTTTTATCATTTGAAGACCTCTTTTTTACCCCAAAGGGCATATGTACCCATAATCTGAATTATTATAGCACAAAGCCATATTATACACAAGCAGAAGCAAGTTTTCGTCTGAGCCTCAAGCTATTCGCACCAAAAAGCCGGCCTACTTATTCAGTAAGCCGGCTTCCGAAATACCTTCGCCCCTACGCTATTTTGTATTTCCCATTACCTCCACAAAGCCTTCTCCCATGACTTCTCTCGCATCCCCTATAACCATAAATGCGTGCTTATCATGTCTGCTTACAATATCCTGAAGCAGCGGAAGCTGTTTTTTGGAAACCACGCAGAATAACATCTTTTTATCTTCACCGGAGTACATACCCTTAACCCTTATACCGGTGACACCTCTGTCCATATTTTCAAGAACTTCGGCAGAAATCTCTTCCGCTGCTTCAGAGATGATAAATGCCATGTTGGCGAACTTCAAGCCTTCAAGCATTGCATCTGAAATCTTTGTAACGAGGTAAACAACGATAACCGAATAAATAACATTCTCAACCGTAAAAACTGTCAATCCCAAAAGGACAATCAATCCATCCGTAATCGAAAGAATCACAGGGATTGACACATGTCTGAAGCGGTCATGTACAAGTGCGGAAAACATATCCGTACCGCCTGTGGTGGCCATTGTTGAGAACACAAGACCGATACCTATTCCTGACAGAACACCTCCTACGAGTGTGCTTAGCAGGTTGTCTTCCATAAACGCTCTGACAGGAAGCGCATACATCCAAAATGTAAGCATAAAGGTTGAAAATGCAGTTTTTGCTATGTATTTCCATCCCTTTTTGATGTATGCAACAACAAACAAAGGAACGTTCAAAAGAAGGGACATAAACCACACGGGTATACCATCTTTGAAAAATTCGGATCCCGTATCCTTAAGGAATTGCGAGGTGGCATGCCTTATTACGATTGCAAGGCCGCTGACGCCACCCACGTCCAGTCCGATAGGGTCAAAAACGAAATTCACGGCAGCAGCCATAAGAAGGGTACCTGCAACAATAAGCAGAACATCCTTTATCTTTATTTTTTCTGCTGCTTTCTTTATCATCCGAACCTCCACTTCATTACATTAGCAAGAAAAAGCCGATGCCCGTAGGCATCGGCCAAATTTCTGATTAGATTAACTCAAGAAGAACTTCCATTGCTGCATCGCCCTTACGCTCACCGATCTTTACGATACGTGTGTAGCCGCCCTTGCGGTCTGCGTACTTAGGTGCGATTTCTTCGAAAAGCTTCTGTGAAAGGTCAACCTTCTTTGTTGCCTTCTTCTTTCCGGCTGCTTCTGCAGGAACTTCTGTGATATCATAGAGATATGACTTCATAAGTCTGCGAGCATGAAGTCTTGAAGGCATATCCTTCTTGATCTGCTTTTCAACTTCGTCATAAACAGTAACCTTCTTGCCGTCAACAACTTCCTTAACGTACTTGCCGTCTTTGTCCTTGCGGGCAACCTTAGCCTTAACGGTTACTGTTTCAAAATTATCTTTTTCCTTTACAGCAAGTGTAATCATCTTTTCTGCAATGCTCTTAACTTCTTTAGCTCTGCACTCGGTGGTTACAATCTTACCATTATATAACAGATTGGTTACCTGGTTACGAAGCATAGCCTTTCTCTGGCTTGCTGTTCTGCCAAGTTTTCTGTAGCCTGCCATCTTATGTATCCTCCTTACGGTCTATTAATCCTCGCTCTGTCTGAGTGACAGACCGAGCTCTTTTAACTTAATAAGTACTTCTTCCAACGACTTACGACCAAGGTTACGAACCTTCATCATGTCATCAGGAGTCTTATTTACTAACTCGCCAACGGTATTTACACCTGCACGCTTTAAGCAGTTGAAAGAACGAACTGAAAGTTCAAGCTCATCAATGCTCATTTCAAGAATCTTTTCTTTCTCATCTGTTTCTGTCTTGTCGATGATTTCAACATCATCAGCACGATCGGAGAGCTGGATGAAAGAGTCAAGATGTGCGCTGAGAACCTTTGCTGCAAGGCTTACTGCCTCGTCGGGAGCAAGTGTTCCGTTTGTGTATACATCAAGAGTTAACTTGTCGTAGTCAGTCATCTGACCAACACGTGTGTTTTCAACAGTAAGATTAACTCTCTCTACAGGTGTGAAAATGGAATCAATAGCGATAACGCCTATAGGAAGGTCGTCACTCTTGTTCTTGTCGGAGCCAACATATCCACGACCGTTTGTAATCGTGAATTCCATGTAAAGCTTCGAATCTGCTCCGCCGTTGAGCGTAGCAATAACCTGATCCTTGTTGATAATTTCGATATCCTGGTCTACGATGATGTCTGAAGCCTTAACAACGCCTTCACCTTCGAACTCAACATAAGCTGTCTTGGGCTCGTTCTTGGAGCTGGAGTTCTTGATTGCAAGGCTCTTGATGTTCATGATAATCTCAGTGATGTCTTCCTTAACTCCGGGAAGTCCTGAGAACTCGTGAACAACGCCGTCAATCTTAACCTGGCTTACTGCTGATCCGGGAAGTGAAGAAAGCATAATTCTTCTAAGGGAATTACCAAGCGTTGTGCCATAGCCGCGCTCAAGAGGCTCTACAACAAAACGACCGTATTTGTTATCCTTTGAAATTTCAGCAATCTCAATCTTTGCGGGTTTAAAATCGAAATCGAACATAGCGGATCCTCCTCAATTTTTTCAGTAGTAAAGTGAATGCGGCCTCTACATTTTGTAAAGGCATTAAGCACTTTACTTGGAATATAATTCGACGATAAGTGTTGCGTTAACAGGAACGTCAATCTGATCCATTGTAGGAAGCTCAACTACTTCGCCCTTAAGGTTTGCATGATCTGCTGTAAGCCATGCGGGAATAGCTCTTCCTTCAGTAACCTCAAGGATGTCCTTATATCTCTGAGAACCCTTCTTGGTTTCTCTGATTTCAATCTTGTCTCCTGCCTTTACAAGGTAGGAAGGAATGTTGATGCACTTGCCGTTAACAAGAATCTGCTTGTGGTCAACGATCTGACGAGCTTCTGTTCTTGTTCTGCCGTAGCCGAGACGGAAGATAACGTTGTCAAGACGACGCTCAAGGAGAATCATCATATTATCACCGGTTGTGCCGTTCTTCATCTTGGATGCCTTCTCGAAGTTGTTACGGAAAGGCTTCTCAAGAACACCATATATAAATTTAGCTTTCTGCTTCTCTTTTAACTGTAAGCCGTACTCACTTACCTTCTTGCCTGCTCTTGCGAAGTTTCTGTTGGACTTCTTGTTAATACCAAGAACCTGAGGCTCGATACCAAGTGATCTGCACTGCTTTAAAACAGGATCTGTATTTCTTGCCATTTTGTATTCTCCTCCTTAATCAGACTCTTCTACGCTTAGGCGGTCTGCAGCCGTTGTGGGGAACAGGTGTAACATCCTTAATGGATGTAACGTTGATACCGCATGCCTGAAGTGCACGAATTGCAGCTTCACGGCCCGTACCGGGACCCTTAACCATAACGTCTACACTCTTTAAGCCATGAACTACTGCAGCCTTTGCAGCTGTCTCAGCTGCCATCTGTGCAGCATAAGGAGTAGACTTTCTGGAGCCTCTGAAACCTAAACCGCCGGCACTTGCCCATGATACGGCATTACCTTCGGCATCTGTAAGTGTTACGATTGTGTTATTAAAGCTGGCCTGAATATGAGCCTGGCCATGACCAATGTCCTTCTTAACACGCTTTTTAGCAGACTTTTTAGCTGCTGTGGAAACTTTCTTAGCCATTTTGAATCCTCCCTATTATTTCTTCTTGTTAGCCACAGTTCTCTTCGGGCCTTTTCTTGTTCTGGCATTGTTCTTTGTGTTCTGACCACGAACAGGAAGTCCCTTTCTGTGACGGATACCTCTGTAGCATCCGATTTCCTGGAGTCTCTTAATGTTTAAGGCAGTTTCACGTCTTAAATCACCTTCTACCATGAATTCTGCATCGATTACGTCACGAATTCTGGCAACCTCGTCATCTGTTAAATCACGAACACGTGTGTCGGGATTTACGTTAGCTTTTTCAAGGATTTTGTTTGAGCTTACTCTACC
Source organism: Lachnospiraceae bacterium (assembly GCA_045598045.1). GTDB lineage: Bacteria > Bacillota > Clostridia > Lachnospirales > Lachnospiraceae > RGIG3528. The sequence continues at coordinate 18,716 of JAZLLG010000043.1, forward strand.
GATACCATAGATATAAGTAAGTCCGATTTCTACACGCTTCTCTCTGGGTAAGTCTACACCACTAATACGAGCCATGTATTGTACCTCCGTAAATGATAAAAATGTTTTTCGCAGTCTGTTTCCTGCATTGCCGGGAAACAACTGCCCAGCCGCTTTAAACCATGATTACACAACGACGGTTATCGCCTATGTGTGTAAAAGGGGAAATGATACTCAACCGAAGAGCGTTAACTTCCTCCTTAAACTTCGGATTATCCGAAGTCCACAGTATCACAAGTAAACCATATGGTTTAGCCCGGAATATATCCGGTGTCTGCCCCTGTAATCCAGGCAGAACATTGCAACAAAGAAAGCAAGGTACCGGTTTCTATAGGAGAGCTTTTATTGCTTCTCCGTGAAAACGATCCCTTATTCCGGGTATCGGTATTAGCCCTGTCTCTGTTTGTGCTTGGGATTCTCGCAGATAATTCTGATGGAACCCTTTCTCTTAATGACTTTGCATTTCTCGCAAATCGGTTTAACTGAAGATCTGACTTTCATTGTTTTGTTCTCCTTTCAAAAAAAGTCCGTGTAGCATTATACTCCGATTTCCGCTACATTGCAAGTATTTTTTATTTTGAGATAAGAATTTGGAAATAATTTGTACACTTTCTTTTCCACATTCCCCATTCGCATAACCTCCGGTTCTGCTCGCGGGTAATGGCGTACACTTTCTTTTCCACATTCCCCATTCGCATAACCTCCGGTTCTGCTCATGGGTCTTGTGTGACCTTCGGTCACACAATTTGTTCGTTCCTCCCGCCAAATGAAAGTAAACTTTCCTTTGTCGGCATTAACGAACAAATGTGGAAAAGGTAACTACTTATCTCTCCATATGATACGTGCCTTAGTTAAATCATAGGGTGACATTTCAAGGGTTACTTTGTCACCGGGAACTATTTTGATATAGTTCATACGAAGCTTGCCGCTGATGTGGGCAAGTACTACATGTTTGTTTTCAAGCTCAACCCTGAACATTGCGTTGGGAAGCTTTTCAACTACTGTTCCTTCAAGTTCGATAACGTCTGTTTTCGACATATAATCCTTTTCCTCCGGTTCCTTTCGGAATCGCAAATAAGTTGTAAACTATCGGATGAGTGAAAGGATTTCAGGCTCATCCTCTGTAATAAGTATTGTATTTTCATAGTGAGCGGAAAGTGAACCGTCCGCTGTAACGACCGTCCAGTCGTCATCACACCATTTTACCTCTGACCTTCCCATATTAATCATGGGCTCGATTGCCAGTGTCATACCCGGCTGGAGTCTGATGCCTCGGACAGGTACCTTGAAGTTGCAAATCTGCGGGTCTTCATGGAGGCTTGTCCCTATGCCGTGACCTACAAGATCACGGACGGCACTGTATCCGTATCCGGTAATGTAGTTTTCGATGGTCTCTCCGATTTCGTTGAGATGATGTCCCGCACGACAAACCTTCATGGCCTCAAAGAAGCTTTCACGCGTTACTTTTATTAGTTGCTCCGCTTCCTGTGATACGATTCCGACAGCCCATGTTCTTGCAGCATCGGAATGATAACCTTCGAAGATAACTCCCGCATCAAGGCTGATTATGTCGCCTTCTTTCAGGAATCTGTGCTTGTTGGGTATTCCATGTACGACTTCATCGTTTATGGAACAACATATTGAACCGGGATAACCGTCATAGTTGAGGAAAGAAGGAATGCACTTATGCTTTCTGATTATTTCCTCACCTTTTTTATCAATATCGAGAGTGGATATACCGGGTCTGATAAAATCTTTCAGCTGCTCGTGAACATCAGCCAAAATCTTTCCCGCCTCTCTCATGAGAGTAATTTCTCTCTGTGACTTAATTGTAACAGACATGTCGCTCCTTAGTTCTCAAGAATATCAACAATATCCTTGAACACCTTATTTAATTCCTGTGTTCCGTCGACACTTCTGAGCTTTCCAAAGTTCTTGAAGTAGTCAATGAGCGGCTGTGTCTTTGCATGATATACCGTAAGTCGGTTAAGAACCGTCTCTGGCTTATCATCCTCTCTCTGTACGAGTTCTGCACCGCATACGTCACATCTGCCCTCATCCATCGGAGCATTAAACACAAGGTGATATGTAGCTCCGCATGTTAAGCAGGCACGACGTCCGGACATACGCTTAACAATTTCTTCATCGGGAACGTCGACATCAATAGCATAATCAATCTGGTCGCCCTTATCGGTAAGAGCTTTTGTGAGTGCTTCTGCCTGAGGAATTGTTCTCGGAAATCCATCCAATACGTATCCGTTTGCACAGTCAGCATTGTTAAAACGGTCCATTATGAGTTCGAGCGTAAGTGAATCCGGAACAAGCTGTCCCTTATCCATATACTCTTTTGCTTTTTTTCCGAGTTCAGTGCCCTCTTTAAGATTCGCTCTGAAAATGTCACCGGTAGAAATGTGCGGTATTCCGTACTTTGCGGCAATCATCTTTGCCTGAGTGCCTTTTCCGGCGCCCGGGGCACCTAACATAACAAGTTTCATGTCTTCTCCTCTCATTATTCCCATATTTAGACACTTATAGGGATGGCGCCTAAAAGGCACCATCCCCAAAAATACGAATCATTAGTCCTCTGAAAGGAATCCCTTATAATGACGCTCTCTCATCATTGTCTCAACCTGATTGATCATCTCAAGGATAACACCTACGATGATGATGATTGAGGTTCCGCCGAAGCTTACAGATGCTGAGAAAAGTCCTGTAAATACGATCGGAATAAGAGCGATAATTGTAAGGCCTGTTGCGCCGATCAGAATAACGTAATTCAGTACCTTTGTAAGGTAATCTGATGTAGGTCTGCCGGGTCTGATACCGGGAACAAATCCGCCCTGCTTCTTTAAGTTATTGGATACTTCAACAGGATTGAATGTAATTCCTGTGTAGAAGTATGCAAAGAAGTAAAGCATCAGAACATAGAAGATAAGACCAATTGAATAAATGGCAAATCCGGGTGTTCTGAACTTGCACCAGTTCTGCTGGTTTAAGAACATCAGAATCTTCTGCCAAACATTTCCGTTAGGGTCACCGCTTACACCAAAAAGTGAAGAGATGATAAGGGGTGTCTGGAGAAGTGATACTGCAAAGATTACGGGGATAACACCTGCTGTGTTAATCTTTAACGGAATGAATGATGACTGACCGCCAACCATTCTTCTGCCCTGCATTTTCTTAGCATACTGAACGCTGATTCTTCTCTGAGCGCTCTCAAGTCTGATGATAAGCACAACGAGTACAACAGAAACAAGAATAATAACTGCTGCAGCAATGATAGCCTTAACAACAGGCTTGCTCTGTACGAACTGCTCATAAAGGTTTGTATAGTCTCCGGGAAGACCGTCAACTATGTTGATAAGGAGGATAACGGAAATACCGTTACCGATTCCCTTTTCTGTAATCTGTTCACCGAGCCACATAAGGAATGCGGAACCTGCAGTAAACGATACAACGATAACGCTGATTGTAAGGAACGCGTTGTTTCCCTGAAGAACGCCATTGTTCTTGAAACCGATGCCCATTGCAACTGACTCAAAAAGAGCAAGTCCGATTGTAACGTATCTCGTGATTTCGGCAATTTTCTTTCTTCCTGTATCGCCATCCTTCTGCATTTCTTCAAGCTTAGGAATAGCTATTGTAAGAAGCTGCATAATAATGGATGATGTGATGTAGGGAGAAATGTTAAGTGCAAATATTGACATCTGGGTGAATGATCCGCCTGTAAGAACATCAAGGAAGCCGAGACCACCTGTCTGCTTTACGGCATCAAGCCATGCTGCAAAGTAATCTCTGTTAATTCCCGGAACGGGGAGCATACAACCGATTCTTACAATGAGAACTGCTAAAAGCGTATATAAAAGCTTAGTTCTTACATCCTTGATCTTAAGTGCATTAACAAATGTTTTGAACATCAGATCACCTCAGCTTTTCCACCTGCAGCCTGAATCTTTTCAACTGCACTCGCGCTGAATGCATTTAACTTTACGTCAAGCTTTTTGGTAATTTCACCGTTGCCGAGAAGCTTAACGCCATCTCTCGGGTTCTTTACGATACCCGCATTAATAAGTGTCTCAACGGTAACCTCTGTGCCATCTTCGAAAGCGTTAAGAACATCAAGATTGATGGTAACGATTTCTTTGGTGTTTCTGCAGTTAAAGCCTCTCTTAGGGAGTCTTCTGTATAAAGGATTCTGACCGCCTTCAAAACCAAGTCTGGGTCTGCCGGAACGAGCTTTCTGTCCCTTGTGGCCGTAACCTGCTGTTTTACCGTTTCCTGAACCATGGCCACGGCCTTTTCTAAAATTATTAGACTGAGTCGAGCCATCGGCAGGTCTGATTGTTGTTAAATTCATCGTGAACACCTCCTTGCTAAGTAATTAGATTTCTTCTACCTTAACCAAATGTCTGATCTTCTGAATCTGTCCCTTTGTTGCATCGGTGTTGGGCTGTACAACAGCCTGACCAATCTTGCGGAGACCAAGAGCCTCTACTGTTCTCTTCTGCTTAGGGATAGCTCCGATAGGAGACTTAACCAAGGTGATTTTTAATGTATCTGCCATAATTATATACCCCCTTCAATTAGCCTAACTGCTCAACGGGAATGCCGCGAAGTGCAGCTACCTGCTCAGGAGTCTTTAACTGGCTTAATCCATTTACTGTAGCAAGAACAACGTTCTGCTTGTTGTTTGAACCAAGGGACTTCGTACGAATGTTCTTATAGCCTGCAAGCTCAAGAACGATACGTGCGGGACCACCTGCGATGATACCGGTACCTTCGGGGCTTGTCTTCAGAAGAACGCTTGCGCTTCCGTAGAAACCTGTGAAATCATGAGGTGTTGAACCGAGGTCATTCATAGGAACCTCGATAATCTTCTTTGTAGCGTCATCCTTTGCCTTACGGATTGCTTCAGGAACTTCTGCAGCCTTTCCGAGGCCAACGCCTACGTGACCTTTTTTATCGCCAACTACAACAAGTGCAGCGAATCTCATCTTACGGCCACCCTTTACAGTCTTGGATACGCGCTTGATTTCAACGACCTTATCCTCGAATTCTGACTTGGGGGTGTTATCAATGTTTTCTCTCATCGTTTTTCCTCCTACTTAGAACTGAAGTCCTGCTTCTCTTGCGGACTCAGCGAGTGCTTTAATCTTGCCCTGATAAATGAAACCTCCACGGTCGAAAACAACCTCTGTGATGTTCTTCTCAAGAGCACGCTTAGCAATTACTGTTCCTAAGTAAGCTGCTGCTGCTACGTCATCTGTGTTCTCAAGCTCTGCCTTTACAGCCTTCTCAACTGTTGATGCAGCAACGAGTGTGTTGCCTGCAACGTCGTCGATAATCTGTGCATACATATGCTTGTTGCTTCTGAATACTGCAAGTCTGGGTCTTTCAGCTGTGCCGGAGAAACGATTACGGATCTTCATGTGCTTTTTAGCACGAATCTCACTTCTAACTTCTTTGCTTACCATTGTCTATTCTCCTCTCCTTACTTCTTACCAGTCTTGCCGGCCTTACGTCTGATAACTTCATCAGCGTACTTAATACCCTTGCCCTTATAAGGCTCAGGACGTCTCTGATTTCTGATTTCAGCTGCGTACTGACCAACTTTTTCTTTGTCGATACCCTTAACGGAAATCTTCAACTGATCTGTAACTTCTGTTGTGATTCCTTCGGGATCGATCATTACTACAGGATGTGAGTATCCAAGTGTGAGTGTAAGCTCCTTACCTGCCTTAGCTGCTCTGTAACCTGTACCGTTGATTTCGAGGTCTTTCTGATAGCCTGCTGTAACACCTACAACCATGTTGTTGATGAGTGTTCTTGTGAGGCCGTGTAAAGACTTCATTCTCTTTAAGTCGTTAGGACGGTTTACAACGATAACGCCGCCTTCGTTCTTAATTTCAAGTTCTGCGGGAAGAACTCTCTCAAGTGTTCCCTTAGGTCCCTTAACGGTAACCTTGTTATTTTCTGCTATTTCTACAGTAACACCTGCAGGGATAGCGATTGGCATCTTACCTATACGTGACATGCCCGTACCTCCTAATATTTTTGTACCGGTGAACGCCTTCCCATCTCATGTCCGCTTCAGGCTGACACGAAGATGGAGGCCGTACCTTTTATAAGGTCTAGTTTACCAGATGAATGCAAGAACTTCGCCGCCAACGCCCTGAGCGCGAGCATCACGATCTGTGATAACGCCCTTGTTGGTGGAGATGATTGCTGTACCGAGACCGCCGAGAACCTTCGGAAGCTCGTCCTTATTAGCATAAACACGAAGGCCGGGCTTTGAGATCTTCTTTAAGCCTGTGATAACCTTCTCATTCTTGTCTTTGCCATACTTTAATGTAATGACGATGTTCTTCTGAACGCCGTCTTCAACAACTTCATAACCCTTAACGTAGCCTTCCTTTACAAGGATGTCTGCAATAGCAAGCTTCATCTTGGAAGAAGGTACACTAACAGTATCGTGCTTAGCAGTATTTGCGTTACGGATTCTTGTAAGCATATCTGCAATCGGATCGCTCATTGTCATAATGAAATTTCCTCCTTAAATATTGCCATCTTGCGAAGTCCGGGTGTGCACCCGCTTATCGCAATGTTCCTGACTTGACCGAGCAGGTCATGTCATCTTACCAGGATGCCTTCTTTACACCCGGAATCTCGCCCTTGTATGCAAGTTCACGGAAGCATATTCTGCAGATACCGTATTTTCTAAGATATGCATGGGGACGACCACAAATTTTGCAACGTGTGTAAGCCTGTGTAGAGAACTTAGGCTTGCGCTGCTGTTTTAACTTCATAGAAGTTTTTGCCATTATATTATCCTCCTATAGCTGCCTTACTTAGCAAAAGGCATGCCGAACTGTGTGAGTAACTCACGAGCTTCTTCATCTGTCTTAGCTGTTGTAACGAAGATAATGTCCATACCACGAACTTTGTCAACCTTATCATATTCGATTTCAGGGAAGATAAGCTGTTCCTTGATACCAAGGGCATAGTTGCCTCTGCCATCGAATGCGTTGGGGTTAACGCCTCTGAAGTCACGTACACGAGGGAGTGAAAGGTTGATGAGACGATCTGCGAACTCATACATCTTTTCGCCACGAAGTGTAACCTTACAACCGATTGCAAGACCTTCTCTGATCTTGAAGTTTGCGATTGACTTCTTTGCCTTTGTAATAACTGCCTTCTGACCGGAAATCATTTCCATGTCCTTTACAGCAGACTCAAGTGCCTTAGCGTTTTCTTTTGCTTCGCCGACACCCATATTAATGACAATCTTGTCAAGCTTCGGGATCTGCATTACGTTCTTATAACCGAACTTCTTCTGCATTGCCGGAGCTATCTCATTATTGTATGTTTCCTTTAAACGTGCCAAAATATTGACCTCCTCTCACAGAATTAGTCGATTACTTCACCTGTTGACTTAGCAACACGAACCTTCTGAGGTCCCTTCTTGCCATCAACAGTCTTGAATCCAACTCTTGTAGCTTTACCTTTTACAACAAGCATAACGTTTGATGCATCGATGAAAGCTTCTTCATGGACAATGCCACCCTTAGGGTTAGCCTGTGAAGGTTTAGCATGCTTTGTAACGGTGTTGATGCCCTCAACGAGAAGCTTGCCGTCCTTAACAGCTGTAACCTTTCCTTCTTTGCCCTTATCCTTGCCGGCGATAACGCGAACGTTGTCACCCTTCTTAATCTTTTCCATTGACATAGCGCATCCTCCTATAATACTTCGGGAGCAAGTGAAACGATCTTCATGAACTGTTTCTCTCTGAGCTCTCTTGCTACAGGCCCAAAAATACGTGTGCCCTTAGGATTATTGTCTTCTTTTATAATAACTGCTGCATTGTCGTCGAAACGAATGTATGAACCGTCTTTACGGCGGATAGACTTTGTTGTACGAACGACTACGGCCTTAACAACATCGCCCTTCTTAACCATGCCGCCTGTTGTGGCATCCTTAACGGAAGCAACGATTACATCGCCAACGCCTGCATATCTTCTGGTTGAACCGCCCATTACGCGGATGCAAAGCAATTCCTTTGCGCCGGTATTGTCAGCAACCCTGAGTCTGGTTTCTGTCTGTACCATTGTATGATACTCCTTTCCGAGTTTATGAAGCTAAGGACTATTTTGCCTTTTCAATGATTTCAACAAGTCTCCATCTCTTGTCCTTAGACAGAGGTCTTGTCTCCATAACCTTTACTCTGTCACCGACCTGGCACTCGTTATTCTCATCATGAGCCTTAAGCTTATATGTTCTCTTAACGATCTTGTCGTAAAGAGGATGCTTTACATTGTCCACTACGGCTACAACGATAGTCTTATCCATCTTATCGCTAACAACTTTGCCGATACGAACTTTTCTAAGATTTCTCTCTTCCACAGTATTAACTCCTTTCGATAATAGTTATCTGTGCATTAGTTCTGCTTTGAAGAAATAACAGTCTGAATACGAGCAATGTTCTTTCTTACGTCAGTGATTCTGCTTGTGTTATCAAGCTGATTTGTAGCGTTCTGGAAACGAAGATTAAAAAGTTCCTTCTTTGCTGCTACCAGCTCTTCATTTAACTCGGCTACGGACTTGTTCTGTAACTCTTCAACATATTTCTTAGTTTTCATTGTCCGCACCTCCATTTAACTGTTCCTTGGAAACAATCTTGCACTTTACGGGAAGCTTATGCATAGCAAGTCTGAGAGCTTCTCTTGCTGCCTCCTCGGGAACACCTGCAATTTCAAATAATACACGACCGGGCTTAACTACTGATACCCAGTACTCAACTGTTCCTTTACCGGAACCCATACGTGTTTCAGCGGGCTTTGTAGTAACGGGCTTGTCAGGGAAAATCTTGATCCAAACCTTACCACCACGCTTTACGTAACGTGTCATGGCAACACGGGCTGCCTCAATCTGGTTACTCTTAATCCAAGCGGGCTCTGTTGCAACAAGACCAAACTCACCGTTTGAGATTGTGTTGCCTCTTAAAGCCTTACCCTTCATAGTGCCGCGGAACTGCTTACGGCGCTTAACTCTTTTTGGCATTAACATATTATTTGTCTCCTCCTTCCTTCTTGGAAGCCTTGGTAGGAAGAACCTCACCGTTGTAAATCCATACCTTTACACCGAGCTTACCATATGTTGTATCAGCCTCTGCGAAGCCGTAATCAATGTCAGCACGGATTGTCTGAAGAGGAATTGTTCCCTCAATGTAATGCTCGCTTCTTGCGATATCAGCACCGCCAAGACGGCCGGAAACTGCTGCCTTGACACCCTTAACGCCGCTCTTCATTGTACGTCCCATTGTGGACTTCATAGCACGACGGAAGGATACACGGTTTTCAAGCTGCTGTGCAATGTTCTCGGCAACGAGCTGAGCGTTAGCATCAGGTCTCTTGATTTCCTTGATTTCAAGGCTGATCTTCTTGCCGCCTGCAACTTTTGCAACTTCTGTCTTTAAATTCTCGATTTCGGAACCGCCCTTACCGATAACTACGCCGGGCTTTGCTGTGTAGATGATGACCTTAGCCTGATCTTCTGCACGTCTCTCGATCTCGATTCTAGCAATTCCTGCAGAATAAAGTTTCTTCTTCAGGAACTTTCTGATGTTGTAGTCTTCTACTAAGTTGTCTGCGAAACCGGACTCGGCATACCATTTGGAATCCCAGTCACTGATGACACCGACTCTTAATCCATGAGGATTAACTTTCTGACCCATGATTTGCCCTCCTTATCTCTCGTCCAGCACTACTGTGATGTGACTCATACGCTTTAAGATTCTGTAAGCTCTGCCCTGTGCTCTGGGATGAATTCTCTTCATTGTGGGAGCGCAGTTAGCGTAGCACTCTGCTACATAAAGCTTTGCAGGATCCATACCATTATTGTTCTCTGCGTTAGCTACTGCGGACTTGAGTAACTTTTCGATTAAGGTAGATGCATATCTGGGATTGTAAGCTAAAATACCAAGTGCTGTCTGCACATCTTTGCCTCTGATAGCGTCGAGTACAAAGCAAGCCTTCTGAACGCTTACGCGTGCATAGCTGAGCTTTGCTGACGGACGCTTATCTCTCTGGCTTTCGTTTCTATCACGCTTAATTTGGGATCTATGTCCTTTAGCCATGATAAACCTCCTATTAATTTCGGCGGCTCTCCGCCGGTACTTTTCCACCTGCAAGCCTTAAAGGCTGCGGTCATTAACTAATTTGTCTTCTTCTCGTCTTTGCCGTGGCCACGGAATGTTCTTGTAGCTACGAACTCGCCAAGCTTATGTCCAACCATATCTTCGGTAATGTATACCGGAACATGTCTTCTTCCGTCATGGACAGCGATTGTAAGGCCAACCATCTGAGGGAAGATTGTAGAACGTCTTGACCATGTCTTAATGACTGTCTTGTCGCCGCTCTTAACAACAGCGTCAACCTTCTTCTCTAAAGAAGCATCAATAAACGGTCCTTTTTTAAGTGAACGTGCCATTATTATTCTTCCTCCTTATCAACTATTTTGTTAAAGCCTTGCCATCACGTCTTCTCATGATGAGCTTGTTAGAAGCCTTCTTCTTATCTCTCGTCTTATAACCAAGAGCAGGCTTGCCCCAAGGTGTTGACGGGCCGGGACGACCAACAGGACACTTACCTTCACCACCACCATGAGGATGGTCGTTCGGGTTCATTACGGAACCACGTACTGTAGGACGGATGCCCATGTGACGCTTACGTCCGGCATTACCAATGTTAACAAGGTTGTGGTCGATGTTACCAACCTGACCGATTGTAGCACGTCCCTCGATGGGAACCATTCTCATTTCGCCTGAAGGGAGACGAAGTACTGCGTACTTACCTTCCTTAGCCATGAGCTGTGCAGCATTACCTGCAGCACGTACAAGCTGGCCGCCCTTACCGGGAATGAGCTCAACGTTGTGGATTTCTGTACCAACCGGGATCTTGCTCATAGGAAGGCAGTTACCAACTCTGGGCTCTGCGTTCTCACCGTTCATAACTGTCCAGCCGATCTGGCAGCCTGCGGGAGCGAGGATGTATGCCTTCTGTCCATCTGCGTAGCAAATGAGAGCAATGTTTGCTGATCTGTTAGGATCGTATTCAACGGTTAAAACCTTTGCAGGGATACCGTCTTTGTTTCTCTTGAAGTCGATGATTCTGTATTTTCTTCTGGAACCACCGCCCTGATGTCTTACTGTAATCTTTCCCTGATTATTACGACCTGCATTCTTCTTTAATGAAACAAGAAGTGACTTCTCGGGGGTTGTGCATGTAATCTCAGAAAAGTCTGAAACGGTCATATTTCTTCTGGAAGGTGTATAGGGAGAATATGATTTAATTCCCATTTTAATTACTCCTTTCGATGTGTAACGCAATACGTAATGCAAAGCATTTTTTCTACGTTACTCCTTTAGTTCTGTCTGTGCTCCGATACACTCGAAGCCGTGTTAACTGTCATCACTTAATGATGATTATTTATTAAAGACCTGCGAAGATTTCGATTTCAGCGCTGTCAGCTGTAAGCTGAACGATTGCTTTCTTCTTCTCTGATGTCTTACCTGTTGTCATGCCACGTCTGCGGTTCTTACCGTCCTGGAGCATTGTGTTTACCTTGGCAACCTTAACACCTGCAAACATCTTTTCAACAGCTTCTTTGATCTGAGTCTTTGTAGCATCCGGATTAACGGAGAATGCGTACTTCTTCTCAGCCATGGAGTTCATGCTCTTCTCTGTAACGATGGGAGCTAAGATAACGTCATAATACTTAAGATCTGCCATTATGCGTACACCTCCTCGATCTTCTTAACTGCATCCTTAGCGATAACAACTGCATCATACTTCATGATGTCAAATACGTTGATGCTGCCGGATTCTGTTGTTCTAACGTCGGGAATGTTCTTAGCAGAAGCAATAACGTTTGCATCCTTCTCTGCTGTGATAACGAGTGCCTTGTCAAGGTTAAGACCCTTAAGAAGGGAAGCCATAACTTTTGTCTTGATTTCAGGAACTGTAAGGTTATCGATAACAAAGAACTTGTCCTCTGCTACCTTAGAAGTAAGTGCAGACTTGATAGCAGCTGCCTTTTCCTTCTTGTTCATCTTTAAGGAGTATTCCTTCGGCTTGGGAGCGAATACAACGCCGCCGCCTGTCCACTGAGGGGATCTTGTTGAACCCTGTCTTGCGTGGCCTGTACCTTTCTGCTTCCAAGGCTTTGCACCGCCGCCGCTTACTTCTGCACGTGTCTTTGCACTCTGAGTGCCCTGACGCTTGTTAGCAAGCTGACCAACTACTGCCATATGCATAAGATGCTCATTAACTTCTACTGCGAAGACTGCATCGTTGAGTTCAAGTGAACCAACTGCTGAGCCTTCCATATTGTAAACTTTTACGTTTGCCATTTTAGTTGTTTCCTCCTTTCTTAGAGATTACTTACCGCTCTTTACGGTTTCCTTTAAGGTGATAAGCGCCTTCTTGGGTCCGGGAACTGCACCCTTTACGAGGATAAGGTTGTTATCAACATCAACCTTAGCAACCTCAAGATTCTGAACAGTTACCTTTACATTACCCATCTGTCCGGGCATATGCTTTCCGGGGAATACACGGCCGGGTGTTGTTGCAGGTCCGTTAGAACCGGCATGTCTGTGATACTTGGAACCGTGCTTCATAGGTCCTCTGGAAAGACCATGTCTCTTGATGGCGCCCTGGAAACCTTTACCCTTTGAAATACCTGTTGCGTCAATCTTATCACCTGCAGCAAAGATGTCTGCCTTGATTTCCTGACCTACAGTGTACTCAGCGGCGTTTTCAAATTTGAATTCTCTAAGAAATCTCTTAACTGAAACACCGGCCTTTGCAAAGTGTCCCTTTGCGGGCTTGTTAACGAGTGACTCTCTGATGTCACCAAAACCTACCTGTACAGCAGCGTATCCGTCGTTCTCTTCAGTCTTAACCTGAGTAACAACGTTCGGAGTTACCTGGAGTACGGTTACAGGAATAACCATTCCTGCTTCGTCAAAGATCTGTGTCATACCGATCTTTGTAGCTAAAATAGCTTTCTTCATTTTGAATCTCCTTTCAAAAATCTACAGCGGGCCACAATGTCATTTCCTTAATAATAGGAACGCATCATGCAGCCATACTAGATGGTCGAAGGAACCATCTATTGGTTTGCCTGTGATCACATCTTGATTACGATATGAACGCCGGCAGGGATCTCAAGTCTGGAAAGAGCATCTACAGTTTTCTGTGTAGGCTCGATTACGTCAATCAGTCTCTTGTGTGTTCTCTGCTCGAACTGCTCACGGCTATCCTTGTACTTATGTACGGCACGGATAATCGTAACAACCTCTTTCTTTGTCGGAAGCGGAACGGGTCCACTTACCTTAGAGCCGGTCTTCTTTGCAGTCTCAATGATCTTCTGAGCAGAAGCATCGATTAACTGATGATCGTAAGCCTTGAGTGTGATTCTCATCACGTTTTTGTTGTTAGCCATAAAAAATGTCGCCTCCTATTCGCACTTTTTAAATCAGTACGACAAGCGGTGACTGTACACACACTCGTGTGTTTCATGCCACCCGGAATAACAAACCATGACATCTGTGGGAATCCACAGCGCATGGCTGCTTATGATTGCTCAACCTCCCGAATAGGCTGAATTACACGTTCGCGGATTTCTCCGCACTTTGTTTAGTACAGTGACTTGTCGTCAGTATTATTACTTGACATTCGCTCCACGGAAAACCTGCTTCTTTCGAAGCAGCAACCTCACGCTTCATCGCTATCAAGGTCACAACGAGAGGCATTATACACCCTAAAATGTATAAATGCAATACTTTTTTCACGAAAAAATAAAAAAAAGATAAAAAGATAACTCAAAAATTCCGGCAGGTTTCCCTGCCGGAATAAGAATTAATCATAGTATGTAACGTTTTCAACAAGGTAGTTCATGACTTTATCATACATCATGCTCTTCATAAGGTAGCCCTTACCATACTGCTTTTCAACATCTGCACCTACGCTTGCGCAGAAATCTTTGTACTCATCCTTTGTGATGCTCATGCCTTCCTGTTCAAAGATGTACTGGATAACAAGATCAATCTTTGCCTGAGCTGCTGCTCTGGTGAAAACGCTCTGATTGTATTCTTCATCCGTCATTTCCGAAAACTCGTTGAAGCTGTTGTATGCATATGCACCGGTATACTGATAAGAAAGATTGTTATATGCCTGGTACTGTGAAAGATCGTTTCCTATCAGAACTTCAGAAAGAGCTTCAATATATTCACCGGGATAAGTCTTAACGGTTGTGTCTGTATCAAGAATACTGTTTACGAATTCGGCGATACGCTCTTCTTTGTTTTCGTCATTAAGCTTCTTTCTGTATTCATCACATGTCATTCCGAACTGCGCCATACAGAACTCATCATCAAAAACAGTATCAATCTGGTTACCATCCTCATCTGCTGACCAGTAATCAGAAAGGATGTCATCAATCTTTGCCTGGATTTCGTCTTCGGTAAGTTCAATTTCAAATCCGTGAACAACCATATTCTTATAGTCAGGTGCCTCGATACAAACTGCTACGTCAACGTCTTTAATCTTACCTTCTTTTGTAAGTCCTTTGCTGTAATCGATATTAATTTTGTTTGCATTGTTCTTAACGATGATAAAAATGCCGAACGCAAGAACTGCGAGAATGAGAACATATCCAATGATAGACGCAATCTTTGCGCCGTTTTTCCCGATTATCGCTTCCCTATTTTCTGAAGCGGCTTCTTTATTTTTTGCCATTTCCCTAAAACCTCCGAGTTGTAATATGGATGTTATTATAGCACATATTAATTCAATTGTGTAAAAGAATTACAATATTATTAAAAAAGATTTAACGGCAACGAGCTGAATGCTGCACCTCGACTGCAATGAAGCATCAGCGGCGCAGCAACAAAAAAGGCTCCCGAGGAAAACCTCGGAAGCCTTGATTAAATGAATTAATTAATATCAGTCAAGAACCTTTGCAACCTTACCGGATCCAACTGTTCTACCACCTTCACGGATAGCGAAGTTAAGACCCTGCTCCATAGCGATAGGATGAATGAGTTCGATGCTCATTTCGATGTTACGGGTGCCCCTGCGTGTCTCAACGCCTTCAGGAAGGTTACATACGCCTGTAACGTCTGTTGTTCTGAAGTAGAACTGAGGACGATAGTTTGTGAAGAAAGGTGTATGACGGCCACCCTCTTCCTTAGTAAGAACGTAAACCTGACCTGTGAACTTCTTGTGGCATGTGATTGAACCGGGCTTGCAGAGAATCTGTCCACGCTCGATTTCGTTTCTCTGAACACCACGAAGGAGTACGCCGATGTTATCACCAGCCTGAGCCTCGTCAAGGAGCTTACGGAACATTTCGATACCTGTAACAACTACCTTACGTGTCTCTTCATGGATACCTGCGATTTCAACTTCCTCAGAAAGATGAAGTGTACCACGCTCAACTCTACCTGTAGCAACTGTACCACGACCTGTGATAGAGAAAACGTCCTCGACAGGCATAAGGAAAGGCTTATCTGTCTCACGAACGGGATCAGGGAAGTAGGAGTCAACTGTGTCCATGAGCTCCATAACCTTGTCGCCCCACTCGCCGTTGGGATTCTCAAGTGCCTGAAGAGCGGAACCCTTAACGATAGGGCATCCTGTGGAGCCGTACTCTTCGAGGTGCTCTGTGATTTCCATCTCAACGAGCTCAAGGATTTCAGGGTCATCAACCATATCACACTTGTTCATGAATACTACGATGTTAGGAACACCTACCTGACGAGCAAGAAGGATGTGCTCTTTTGTCTGAGCCATAACACCATCTGTAGCAGCAACAACGAGGATAGCACCATCCATCTGTGCAGCACCTGTGATCATGTTCTTAACGTAGTCAGCATGTCCGGGGCAGTCAACGTGTGCATAGTGTCTCTTGTTTGTTGTGTACTCAACGTGAGCTGTAGAAATCGTTATACCTCTTGCTCTCTCTTCAGGAGCCTTATCGATGTTCTCGAAGTCTACCTTTTCATTACCGGCAACTCTCTCAGCAAGAACCTTTGTGATAGCAGCTGTAAGGGTTGTTTTACCATGGTCAACGTGTCCGATGGTACCGATGTTAGCATGTGCTTTGTCGCCTCTTTCAAATTTAGCTTTTGCCATTTGAAAAATCCTCCTTAAATAAGAATGTTTGGTTTGCTCTATTTACTCCGTATGCCCCATCGGACAACGGTAAATAACGTGAGCCTCATACGCGCTATTATATTGCATAGTATGAGTTTTTTCAAGTATGAATTTATTTGTATTACTTGCCCTTGCGTTCTGCAAGAACCTTTTCCTGAACTGACTTCGGAACCTGCTCGTAGTTTGCGAAGAACATTGAGTAAGCGCCACGGCCCTGTGTCTTTGAACGAAGGGTTGTAGCATATCCGAACATCTCAGAGAGGGGAACGAAGCAACGGATAAGCTTGGATCCGTTAACGTCCTCTGTACCCTCGATACGGCCACGACGTGATGAGCAGTCACCGATAACGTCGCCCATATAATCCTCGGGAACAGTGATTTCAACTCTCATGATAGGCTCAAGGAGTACGGGATTTGCCTTCTGCATAGCTTCCTTAAATGCCATTGAACCGGCAATCTTGAAGGCCATTTCTGAAGAGTCGACTTCATGGTAGGAGCCGTCCCAGCAGTTAGCATGAATACCGAGAACAGGATAGCCGCCGAGGATACCACACTTCATAGCCTCTTCGATACCTGCCTGTACAGCGGGGATGTATTCCTTAGGAATAGCACCGCCGACAACTGTATTTTCAAATTCGAATGTCGTCTCACCGTTGACATCCATAGGTGTGAATATAACTTTACAATGACCGTACTGACCACGACCACCGGACTGCTTTGCGTACTTGGAATCGATGTTAACTTCCTTGGTGATGCCTTCCTTGTATGCAACCTGAGGTGCACCAACGTTAGCCTCAACCTTGAACTCACGAAGGAGTCTGTCTACGATGATTTCAAGATGAAGTTCGCCCATGCCGGCGATGATTGTCTGGCCTGTTTCCTCGTTTGTGGAAACACGGAATGTAGGATCTTCTTCAGCAAGCTTAGCAAGAGCCTCGCCCATCTTATCCTGACCTGCTTTTGTCTTCGGCTCAATGGCAACGGAGATAACGGGCTCAGGGAATTCCATGGATTCGAGGATAACAGGTGCCTTCTCATCACAGATTGTATCACCTGTTGTTGTAAACTTGAAACCTACAGCTGCAGCGATATCGCCGGAGAATACCTTCTCAAGGTCTTCTCTCTTGTTAGCGTGCATCTGAAGGATACGACCCATTCTTTCCTTCTTGTCACGGCATGCATTAAGAACATATGAACCTGCGTTACATGTTCCGGAGTAAACACGGAAGAATGCAAGCTTTCCTACGAAAGGATCGGCCATAATCTTGAATGCAAGTGCTGAGAAAGGCTCTTCGTCGGAAGCATGTCTCTCAACTTCGTTACCGTCAAGGTCAACGCCCTTGATAGCAGGGATGTCTGTAGGAGCAGGCATGTACTCGATAACAGCGTCAAGGAGCTTCTGAACGCCCTTGTTTCTGTATGCGGAACCGCAGCAGACAGGAATGATTGTACCTGCGATTGTTGCAGCTCTTAAAGCTTTCTTTAATTCCTTCTCGTCAGGAACCTGACCGTCAAGGTACTTCTCAAGAAGTTCGTCATCTGTTTCACAGATCTGCTCAATGAGCTTGTCACGATACTCCTGGCAGATGTCCTTCATATCGTCCGGGATATCCTTAATCTCGATCTGGTCACCCTTATCATCGAGATAGTAGTATGCCTGCATCTCGAAAAGGTCAACGATTCCCTTGAATGTATCCTCTGCACCGATAGGGAGCTGAAGAGGAGCGGGATTCTTACCGAGTCTTGTACGGATCATGCTTATAACGTTGAAGAAGTTTGCACCGGAGATGTCCATCTTGTTAACGAAAGCCATTCTCGGTACGTTGTATTTATCAGCCTGACGCCAAACTGTTTCAGACTGAGGCTCAACACCGCCCTTAGCGCAGAATACGCCGACAGCGCCGTCGAGTACACGAAGTGAACGCTCAACTTCAACTGTGAAGTCTACGTGTCCGGGAGTATCAATGATGTTGATACGATATTCAGGTGCTCCCTGAATCTTCTGGTGTCTGTACTCCTGTGTCCAATGACAAGTAGTAGCAGCTGATGTAATCGTGATACCTCTTTCCTGTTCCTGCTCCATCCAGTCCATGGTAGCAGTACCATCATGTGTATCACCAATCTTATGATTGATACCGGTGTAATAGAGAATACGCTCGGAGAGGGTTGTTTTTCCGGCATCAATGTGAGCCATGATACCAATGTTTCTGGTATGCTCAAGTGTATATTGTCTTTCAGCCAAGGTATTTTCCTCCTAATAGAACTACCAGCGATAATGAGCGAAAGCCTTGTTGGACTCTGCCATCTTGTGCATGTCTTCTTTACGCTTTACTGCATTACCTGTGTTGTTAGCTGCATCGAGGATTTCGCCTGCAAGCTTTTCCTGCATTGTCTTCTCGCCACGCTTACGTGAGAAGAGTGTAAGCCAGCGAAGTGCAAGAGCCTGTCTTCTTTCAGGTCTTACTTCAATAGGTACCTGGTATGTAGCACCACCGATACGGCGTGCTTTAACTTCGAGAACAGGCATAAGGTTGTTCATAGCCTGATCGAAGATTTCGAGTGCTTCCTTGCCGCTCTTTTCAGCGACGATGTCGAATGCACCATAAACGATTTTCTGGGCAGTGCCCTTCTTACCGTCAAGCATTACGTTGTTTACAAGCTTTGTAACTACAACACTGTTGTACAACGGATCTGCCAGTACGGTTCTTGTGTGATTATGTCCTTTTCTTGGCACGTTGCTTCCCTCCTTAATAACGACCGCTTTTTGCGGCCAATTAATTCAACGGTACTCACATTCACTCTGTGTTCGCGCTAGAGTATTTTCTATCTTCAAACCGACAGCCACATTGGAGTTTGAATTGAAAACCAATCCTGCGTCCTTACGAGTAATGTAAAAACTAATTAGTTACATTCTTAGCCGGCCAATGACCGGTAAGGCAATTTATTTTGCGTCTTTAGGTCTCTTTGCGCCGTACTTGGAGCGAGCCTGACGTCTCTTTGCAACACCTGCTGTATCAAGTGTGCCTCTGATGATGTGGTAACGAGTACCGGGAAGGTCCTTAACTCTGCCGCCACGGATAAGAACAACGCTATGCTCCTGAAGGTTGTGACCTTCGCCGGGGATGTAGCTTGTAACTTCGATTCCGTTTGAAAGACGAACTCTGGCAATCTTTCTTAATGCTGAGTTAGGCTTCTTAGGTGTAGCTGTACGAACTGCTGTACATACACCACGCTTCTGGGGAGACTGTGTATCAGTAGCCTTCTTGTTAAGGGAGTTGTAACCCTTTAACAGAGCCGGAGCTGTAGACTTCTGAGCAAGTGTCTCTCTGCCTTTTCTTACTAACTGGTTAAATGTAGGCATTGATTTTCTTTCCTCCTGTTTGAATTTGGTTTGGAGTGGCTGCCTGCGTAAAAATCCTTTGTCTGCTCCGCCCGAAAAATGGGCAGAGAAAACCCGTGCGCATGGCACACGCACGGGATATTATAGTCACGGGATATTCCTTTGTCAAGAAAAATTTACTACTTTGTTATTCAATTTGCTCCGTCAATGTATATATGAAGTCGCAGACTCTTGCGGATTCCTCTCTTCTGCTTCCCATAAAGTTTACAAAAATGACATCGTATTCTTTTCCGTTGGCTGCTTTTCTGTCCGCCTTTGCAATCACCTCGTCGGGAATATCAAGTCTCAGTTCGTAAGTGTCGTTCGCGCCTTTATGGTCCAGCTGCGCATCATAAAGCACATTCTCGTCTGCCGATATTCTCAGACTCTTTCCATTATCGGACTTCCTTAATGTAAGTGAAAGCAAATTCTTTTTGTCCTTATTCACAGCCATAAAGTATCCGAAACATCCGCCTTGTTTTGCATATCTGTAGGTTCCGTCGTTAGTAATGCCCACACTGTCGGTATCCTTCATGTCGTGAAGTTCATCATTTTCATACTGGCCGTATCCCGGCTGAACCGTGTCGATGATAACATCCTTGCTATGGTCAGGACGCTCGTTGATAATCTTGTATTCCGAAGGAGTTACAAAGTAGAAATATATTCCGTATCTGTCTTCGAAGCGAGCATAATGCGGTGTATATACAAGATTCGTGCCTTTAAACCTGAATTTCTCCGCACCTTCCTTCTCGAAGAAATCCATCGGAGCACTGACTATTTTTTCTCTGCCGATTCCGTCCGGTAAAACAACATATTCACTGTCAACAAGCTTATTAAGCGGTATCGTGACATACATGCCTGTTGTGGATTTTTGCATGTCATCCGTACCGAGTCCCGCACTGAGTACGACCGGACCGTACTTGAAACCAATGGATGCTTCATCGTCGGGAAGGGGATATGCTTTAACCGTCATGGGAATATCAACGGTTATTTCATCACCGTTTTTAAAATTGCCATTTACACAGGCATAGTTTCTTTTATTAATGTAGTTTGTTTTTTCACCGTTCAGCTTTATGCTGATTTCACCCGCTGCCCAGTCGGGGATTCTGAAAAACAGATTCGCATCAACATCGGCCGCTCCTGTTTTTACGGTAAACGTGCTGTTTCCTCCATGAATTACATCCGACTTCTGACAGAGCGTAAATCCAAACCTGTCACTCTTAACGGAGGAGCTCAGGTACATATTTATATATATACCTTTTTCACTTTCAAAGTATATACTGTCACCAAGCTTCGTGAAGTTCTCCATTCCTGTGCCGATACAACACCAGAATTTATCATAGCGTTCACCGTACACCTTAAAATAACCGGTTGCCATAGGCTGAAAGTAGGTTGTCATGCCGGTTTTCGGATTCTGAGATGAAAGAATGGAGTTAATAAATGCGTTTTCATAGAAGTCCGCATACTGAACATCACCCGTTACCATGAACAAAAGTCTGGCCAGCTTTAGCATATTGTAAATATTGCACGTTTCATTGTTACAGTTCGTGCGTTCCTTATCAAGTATGCTGTCCTCCCCAAAGTGCTCCCACTCGCTGTTTCCACCGGTAATGTATGTGTGTCTGTCGCGTACGGTTTCGAAGAACGCTTTTGCATACCTGAGATATTTTGACGCGTCAACGGTTTCATTTCCAATCTGACGGCCGTCAATATAATAGTAACGCTTGAGCGCACCGACGAATTTGGGAATTGTTGTATTGGCATGTCTGTTCGTCAGAGCATTGGCTTCTTTTGTAAGAACCTTTTCAAAAAGAGGCTCCTCATCAAACTTGTGTGCCGCAACAGCGTACTTTTCGTTTCCGGATGCAATGTAAAGCTCATAGAGGCAGTCATTCATACCGCCGTATTCTGTAGCAAGCACTTTTCTGTTAAGTTCATCGGACCAGCCGGTTGCACGGTTGTAAGTCCAATCTCCCAGCCCCTCAGCCACTTCAAGCGCCGGCTTATATTTCATAAGATTGTACACATCCACAAGACCCTGCAGAAGTTTATGAACCGTATACCACGGAACCCAGGCCTCCGTAATGATATGTGTCTTTCCGATTTCAACATTATCAAACTGCTTTTCAACATTATCCTTATCTATAATGTTTGCGCAGAAAATGAAACCGGGCTTGCCCTTGGAATTCATCTGACAAACTTTAAGCTCATCAATAATGTATGTAATATCCTTATAAAGCTTTGCTTTGTCCGTATCATCAACATCAGGACTTACATATGCCTGTGCCGCAGCTCCGAGGTAATGCCCGAAGCCCGCGCCACCAATAAGCGAAGACTCCCATCCGCCATAACGAACCTTGCCCTTCATATCAAGTCCCGCAGTTTTCCTGAATCCCGCAAGCCATTTGTCCGGATCGAAGGATGTAAGATATTCCACTTCAAGTCCGAGGGCGTTTGTAAGGTACGGGTCCGTAAGACTGACATCCGATATTCCAAAGCTGCTGATATACTCTTTATCTGCCATGACACATTCTCCTTTAAATGTAAAAATCGGCTAAAGCATCTGCACAATTTGTGTTGCTTTAACCGATTTATACTACGTTTATTGAATTTTTACAATGAGCAAAAAAGACAACGGGATGTATAAAATGGAAACCCTTTATTCTCTGAACTGCAAACTGTACAGTTCTTTGTACGTTCCGCCCTTAGCAATAAGTTCCTCATGCGTACCGCGTTCCTTAACCTGTCCTTCCATAATAACAGCAATTTCATCCGCATTTCGGATGGTCGACAATCTGTGAGCAACAACAATCGTTGTTCTTCCCTTGCAAAGCTCATCCAAAGCCTGCTGAATAAGCACCTCCGTCGTGTTGTCCAGCGCACTTGTTGCTTCATCAAGAATAAGAATGGCCGGGTCCTTAAGAAATACTCTGGCAATGGAAAGTCTCTGCTTCTGACCGCCCGAAAGCTTTACACCGCGTTCACCGATTTCGGTATCGTAACCCTTTTCCATAGCCATAACATAGTCATGTATGTTCGCCTTTTTTGCAGCCTCGATAATTTCCTCATCCGTTGCATCGAGTCTTCCGTAACGAATGTTATCGCGAATCGTTCCGGAGAAAAGGAATACGTCCTGCTGAACAATGCCTATGTTTCTTCTGACGGAATCCATCGTGAGGGTCCGGATGTCCTTACCATCGATAAGGATTGCACCATCCTCTTCCTTTAGCTTATAAAAGTTCGGGATAAGATGGCAGATAGTTGTCTTTCCGCCTCCGGAAGAACCGACAAGTGCCAGTTTCCTTCCCTTTTCAAGCTTGAGATTTACGTTCTTGAGCACTTCTTCTGTTGTGTCATAAGAGAAATTAACGTCCTTAAACTCAATCTCTCCCCTGACATTCGTAAGTTCTACTGCGCCTTCCGCATCCTTTTCGGGCTCAACGTCCATAATCTCAAGAAAACGCTTAAATCCGCTGACACCGTTCTGCCACTGCTCCATAAACTGAATGAGCGTTGTAACCGGCGAAATGAAAAGATTTACCGAAACGATGAATGTTGAATAATCACCGAAAGAAATACGTCCGTTATAAAGGAACAATCCGCCCGCAATAAGGATGATTACATTAAAAATATCCGTTACATAGCTTGTGGACGAATGGAACATACCCATCGCGGAATAAGCATGCTTTGAAGCCTCAACAAACTCTTCATTGCCGACGGAAAATTTTTCCAGTTCCTTTTGTGAATTCGTGTATGCCTTTGTTACCCGGATGCCGGAAATACTGCTTTCTATTGCCGCATTGATAGTGGCATTGCTGGCACGACGTTCATCAAAAGCTTTTCGCATATTCTTTCGTGAAATCGCCGAAACAACCACAAGTACAGGAACACAGGCAAAAATAATAAGTGTAAGCCATGGATCGATTCTTAACAGATATACGAATGAAAGAATAATCATTACCGAACAGATGATGATGTTTTCCGGGCCATGATGCGCCAACTCAACAACCTCAAAAAGATCGTTCGTCATTCTGGACATGATACGGCCGGTTTCATTTTCGTCATAAAAGGAAAACGGCAGTTTTTCAAGATGTTCGAACAAATCAGTTCGCATCTTCGCCTGCATGGCCGTTCCGATCATGTGTCCGTAATACTGTACAAAGTAACGCAGGAACAGTCTTGCGGTGTAAAGGGCAAGTACAACAATACCCGCAATCACAATGTACTTGTACATTTTATTAGGTATATACTCGTTGAGCATCTTTCTCGTCACGATCGGATAAACCATTCCTATGAGCGAAATGAAAAGGGACGCCAACATATCTGCCGCAAACATAAGTTTGTGCGGTTTATAATATGCAATAAATCTTTTAAACATATTTTACCCCCTGAATTTGTTTGAATTTATAACACAAACCACTCAAAATTGCAATCCGCAGTCTTTTCACCTAAGCCTCGCCTAAACCTCGCCTAAGCCGTTCTGTCCTTCTTGTTTCATCTCTTTACAAATGAATAAAATGGGTGTATTATACGCAGGTTTTATTTTGAGATTATGTATAATTCTAAGGAGAACCATAATCATGAACGAACTTCGTCCGAAGTTATTTGATTCACTGAAAGGTTACACCGGAAAACAGCTTGTAAAAGACATCATTTCCGGAATCATTGTTGCAATAATAGCCCTTCCCCTGTCCATCGCTCTTGCAATTGCCTCCGGAGTAGGCCCCGAACAGGGCTTGTACACTGCCATCATCGCCGGTTTCTTCATCGCTGTTTTCGGTGGAAGCAGCGTGCAGATCGGTGGCCCCACCGCTGCCTTCGTCGTAATCATTTGCGGCATCGTCCAACAGCATGGTATGAGCGGACTCACAGTTGCCACCATAATGGCCGGCATCATCCTCGTACTGTTCGGTATTTTCAAATTCGGCTCACTCATCAAATTTATTCCCTACACAATAACATGTGGTTTCACCTGCGGTATAGCGGTAACACTCTTTGCGGGACAGCTTAAGGATTTCTTCGGGCTTTCAATGGAGTCCGTTCCCTCTGAGTTTCTTCCGAAAATCATCGCCTACGTAAAAGCAATCAACACCACAAACTGGGTTGCCCTCGCGCTCGGCGCTCTCGCAGTTATGATAATGCTTGTCTGGCCCAAAGTAACGGATAAGGTTCCGGGCTCACTCGTAGCAATTGTCGTTACAACACTTATAGCCTTTTTTGCAAAGCTCCCCGTAAACACCATCGGAAGTGTATATGGGGAACTTTCATCCAAGTTCCCCACACCGAAGCTTCCTCAGGTAAGCTTTGAAATGATAAAAGAACTCATTTCTCCCGCATTTACAATCGCCATTCTCGCAGCAATCGAATCACTGCTTTCTGCCGTTGTATCCGACGGAATGGTAGGCGATAAACACAAATCAAATGCAGAGCTTATCGGACAAGGTCTCGGCAACGTTTTCTCCGGCCTTTTCGGCGGTATCCCCGCTACCGGCGCCATTGCCAGAACAGCCGCAAACGTTCGTAACGGAGGCCGTACTCCCATAGCGGGCATAGTACACTGCATCACACTTACACTTGTACTTCTTCTGCTTATGCCCATCGCCGCTCTCATTCCCATGACAACATTGGCTGCGGTACTCCTCGTTGTTGCCGCAAACATGGCAGACTGGAAATCCTTCGGAAGACTTCTGAAGACCGCTCCGAAGAGCGACATTCTCGTCCTTGTTTCGTCCTTCCTGCTTACGGTATTCTTCGACCTCGTTGTAGCAATTGAAGTCGGTGTCGTTATGGCAGCCATTCTTTTCATGAAGCGCATGTCCGACACAACAGATGTAAAGACATGGAAATATACGGACGACCCCGACGTAACTCCCGGCGAAGCCGAAAAAATGAAAAAGCTTCCCCACACGGTAAAGGTATACGAGATTACCGGTCCCCTTTTCTTTGCCGCAGTAGAAAAGCTTGTTAAGATTCACAGAGGTACAGGCACAAGATGTATCATCATACGTATGCGTGCCGTTACGGCAATTGATGCCACCGCGCTCAAGAGTCTCAGAACACTTGCCGAGCGAATCAAAAAGCGCGGAATTCTCCTTGTGTTCTCACATGTAAACGAGCAGCCCATGAAAGCTATGGAAAAAGACGGTTTTGTGGACTACATCGGAAAGGACAATTTCAAGGATAACATTGTTGAAGCCCTTGATTATGTTGAAGACTTAATGAAGTAACACCCGAAGGAAAGCAGACATCTCCGCTTTCTTCCCATGCAGCTTTTCACAGTAAAGAATAAACAACCTGCTCTTTGCCCGTGTCATGGCCACATAAAAGAGTCGGCGTTCCTCCTCAACGGAGTCCTTTGAAACAGCTTTTTTGTAAGGGATGTTTCCTTCATTGGTATCAACGACAAACACAACCTGATATTCAAGACCCTTTGAAGCATGCATGGTTGAGAGCGTAATCTCATCGCGCGTGCTTCTTTTTTGTTCTTCGTAAGCCGCCTTCAGACTTTGCTCAACGAGTTTGATATGTTCAAACCATTCTTCATGAGATCTGAACCCCTTCGCGTCTTCCTCAAGCTTATTCAGCTCTTCAAAATAGTCCTCCGGGTGAACTCCGTGTTCTTTTCCATATTCACGAAGATAATCGTCATAGCCTACAGCACGCCTTATATACGTGATTGCGGACCTCGGCGTGCCTCTTGCAATAAACCCGAGGTCATACTCCAGCCGTTCCACCCTCTCTGTCAGATGCCTGTGCCGCAAAAGCCGTCTTTTCAGCATATCGAAATCAACAGTTTCTTCAATCACCATATCTCCGGAAATAAACCTGTTTGGTCTGTTCGCGATACGCATAAACACATTCCGTTCGCGACACCCGAGAGCAATTTTTATATAGCAGATCACGTCCTTCGACGTAAAATGGCCATACAGACTTGGTATTCTGTCTTTTACATAAAAAGGAAGATTTTTGCCCGCCAATGCTCCGACCGTTGAATGTAAACCCGCTGCAGTTCTTGACAACACGGCCATTTCCCGATACGGCACTCCGCGGCCGTGCATTTCCATAACCATATCGGCAATAAACCTTGCCTCTTCCACAGCGTCTTTGAAACGTCTGACTTCAACAGGCATCGAGTCATTTCTGAACGCCTCCGTGTTTTTCTCAAATCTGTCGGCATTTTGTGAAATCACCTTTTCCGCAGCATCTACTATAGCCTTTCCGGAACGATGATTCACATTAAGCTTTACTATCGCCGCCCCTTTAAAATCCTCTGTAAATGCACGCATAAATGCAGGATTCGAACCTCGGAAGCCATATATCGACTGGTCGTCATCTCCCACCACAAACAGATTATTTGCGGGTGCCGCCAAAAGCTTTACAGTTTCATATTGAACCTTGTTAATGTCCTGAAACTCATCAATCATTATGTATTGATATTTTTCCCGCCATTTTGAAAGAATATCCGGTCGTGCCGAAAACAGCCTGTAAGTTTCCGTCAGCATATCATCAAAATCGTAAAGCCTCCTGCGTCGTAATTCCCTCTCATAGTCGTAGAATATACGTCTGAACGTTTCAGGCTCGCAGGATGTAGCAAAATAATTGTCCGTATTAATTCCGAGAGTTTTCACGGAACTTATTTCCGAACGTATGTTTAATAATCCTTCTCCATCCGTTCCGATATCTGCCCGATACTTGTCACACAAAAAAAGAAGAATGTTTGTAGATTCATTTGTTTTAAGGATGTTGGATGCGTTAAGATTGTATGCGAATCTTAAGACTTTAAAGAATACCGAATGGAAGGTGCCGAATGTCACCGTTCCGCTGCCGTCCTTCGAAAGAGACCGGAAACGACGTTCCATTTCTTCCGCAGCAGCTTTTGTAAACGTAACAACAAGAATGTTCTCCGGTTTCACACCCCGTTCCAAAAGCCGGTCCGTCCTTGCTGTGATAACTGCCGTTTTGCCGCTTCCCGGCCCGGCGAGAACCATCGCCGGACCGTTGAAAACGTCAATCGCAGTCAACTGCGCTTTATTAAATTTCATTTATACCCCTAACATTTCAATTGCCTTGCGGATACGACGAAGGCTCTCTTCTTTACCGAGAATCTCCATAATTTCGTATGCGCCGCCCGGAGTCATCTGCTTACCTGAAACGGCTGTTCTGACAGGCCATAAGCCCTGACCGTTCTTGATTTCCTTCTCGGCAATATATCCCATAAGAACACTCTCAACACCTGCAACAGAATAGTCATCAAGTGCTTCCAGTCTCGGAAGAAGGTCCTTAAGTACCTCAAGAGAGCTTTCCTTTGTTGTCTTCATCTTCTTGTGAACATACATCTCGGTATCATACTCGGGAAGTTCCTGGAAGAAATCGATTTTTTCAGCTATGTCGCAGAAGGTCTCGATTCGTGTCTTTACAAGCATTGCAATCTTTGAAAGATCGTAATCCTTTGTAACAACTTCCTTAACCTTCGGAAGTGCAAACTCGAGGTATCTGTCATCCGATAACGCTTTAATGTACTCACCGTTCATCCAGCGAAGTTTTGTCATATCGAATACTGCAGGCGCCTTGTTAATGTGATGATAGTCAAAGGACTCAATAAGCTCCTTAAGCGAAAAGATTTCCTTTTCCGTTCCCGAACTCCAGCCAAGAAGAGCAATGAAGTTTACGATACACTCGGGAAGGAAGCCCTGATCCTCAAGGTCTTCAAAGTTAGCATGTCCGCTTCTCTTGGAAAGCTTCTGGTGCTCCTCGTTTGTTACAAGAGGAAGATGAATGTATACAGGCTCCTCCCAGCCGAAAGCCTTGTAAAGCCGTGTGTACTTCGGTGTGGATGAAAGATACTCGTTTCCTCTTACAACATGAGAAATCTGCATGAGATGATCGTCAACAACGTTTGCGAAGTTGTAGGTAGGGAAGCCGTCGGACTTGATAAGAATCATATCATCAAGCTCGTCATTATTAACTGTAATCTCGCCGTAGTTAACATCTGTGAAGGTTGTTGTTCCTTCTGTGGGAATGTTCTGACGGATAACGAAAGGCATTCCGGCGTCGAGATTCTTCTGAACCTCCTCTTTTGAAAGAGAAAGGCAGTGCTTGTCGTATTTGCGGATTTCCTTTCCGCCCTCTTCACCATCCTCGGCTGAAGCATTTGCAGGTGTCTTCAGGGAGTCAAGACGCTCCTTTGTACAGAAGCAGTAGTAAGCCTCACCTTTTTCAACGAGCTGCTTTGCGTATTCCATATAAAGGCCGCTCTTAACACGTTCTGACTGAACGTAGGGTCCGAAGCCCTTATCTTTATCAGGTCCCTCATCATACTCGAGACCGGTTTTCTTCATAACTCTGTAAATGAAATCTGTTGCACCTTCAACGAAACGTCCCTGATCCGTGTCTTCAATTCTGAAAATGAAGTCTCCGCCTTCATGTCTTGCAACAAGGAACTCATAAAGGGCTGTACGGAGATTGCCTACATGCATCTTTCCCGTAGGGCTCGGAGCGTAACGTGTACGAACTTTTGCCATTTTTATACCTCCAAAATGTCGGATAATATTTATGTGTGTGACATAATACGCCTAAAACCCGCTTATGTCAAAGCTAATCTGTCATTTATTTTCATCTGTTTTCTGTGCGGAAGCCGCTGCCTCTTCAGCAGCCTTGATTTTACTAAGTTCCTCTTCTTCAAGCTGTCTGTAAGCGACCTTACCGACAAGAGTTTTGGGGAGTTGCTCGCGGAACTCGATTTCCTTCGGCATTGCGTACTTGGCAATGTTCTTCGAAGCATACGCTCTGATGCGTTCACGCGTTTCCTCATTCGGCGCAACACCGGGCTTGGGAACGATAAAGACCTTAACCCTCTGCATCTTCAGCTTATCCGGAACACCGATAACACAGCTCATAAGAACATCCTCGTGAGCGTCAAAAATGTTCTCAAGCTGAGCGGGATAAACGTTATAGCCCGAAGTAATTATCATACGCTTGCTGCGGCCTTTGAAGTAGATAAAGCCGTCCTCGTCCATATAACCAAGGTCACCCGTGTAAACCCACCGAAGTCCGTCTGCATGGTCGCGGAGGGTAACTGCCGTTTCATCGGGATGATTGACATATTCCTGCATAACCGTAGGCCCTGCAAGAAGTATTTCACCCTCTTCGCCGTAGGGAACTTCTTCATCGGTACCCGGTTTGACGATTTTGATGTAGGTATCCGCAAAAGGAAGACCGATACTTCCTTCCTTGAACATATGCGGAGGCGTCAGACAGCAGGCCGTAACGGTTTCGGTTGTGCCGTAGCCTTCACGTACCTGAATGGAAGCCTTATGATCATAGAGAAATTTATCGAACTTCTTTTTGAGCTCAACAGAAAGCGAATCACCACCCGAGAAAACGCCCTTAAGGCTTGAAAGATCGGCCTTTTCCATATCTTCGAGACGAAGAAGCGCTTCATACAGTGTGGGAACACCTGCTATGAAGTTGCATCTGTGCTTTGTAATCTGCTTGCCGTAGCTCTTTGCCGTAAATCTGGGGATAAGAATGCATTCACCGCCTTGCGAAAGCATTGTGTGCACACAGACGCCCAATCCGAAGCCGTGGAAAAGAGGCATTGCCGCAAGCATTTTGTCACCCGGGCGGAACATCGGATTGGCGGCAATAACCTGTGAGCTGAGTGCATTAAAGTTTTTATTTGAAAGAAGAATGCCCTTTGTCGTGCCTGTTGTTCCACCCGAATAAAGAATTGCGGCAGGAGCATCGGACTGTCCCTTTGCTTCGTAGTTGTAGAAGCAGCATTTTGCAAGCTGCATGAACTTGTCCCACATAATAACCGGAGCATCCTCGGGAATTTTCCTGATTTTGCGTCCTTCCGTCAGCATATAACCGACCTTGATGGGCTTTGAAAGTTCATCCTTTATCTGAGCAATAATGATGTTGACGCAGCAAGTATTCTCTCTGATTGCTTCAAACTTGTGATAGAACTGGTCAAGCGTAACAACAGTTACACTTTGGGAATCGTTTATGTAAAACTCAAGTTCCTTCTCACTTGAAAGAGGATGAACCATGTTCGCAACGGCTCCGATAAGGTTTACGGCATAAAACATGAATATTGCCTGGGGGCAGTTGGGCATTGCTATGGTAACCCTGTCTCCCTTTCCGACACCGATTGTTCGAAGCGCCTTCGCGCACTGACGGATTTTGGCTATCATTTCTTTGTATTTCGTTTCCTTGCCCATAAAGCGAAAGGCAATGTATTCGGGATACTTTTCGGCAACCGAATTTAACATATCGAACATCGACCCTTCAAAATACTCAAGAGTCGACGGCATTTCTCCAAGGTGCTTAATCCAAGGAGTTTTTGCTGTAACAGCCATTTAGATTTCAACCTCCTTATTCAAAGGCTCATCAAGAAGCTCGGGATTTTCAAGAAGTTTCTTTAAAAGCTTGACGCTCTTTGAGTAGTAGTAACCGTCTGCAAGACGCTCATCAAGAGTGATGCCGAGATCTACGGAAGGTCTCATTGTTACATTTCCCTTTTCATCGTAGAACGGTCTGTCCTTCATCTGGCCGATAAGGCAAATCATGGAGCATGTGCCCCAGTTCGTAAGATGATGATAACCGCTCTTCATACCTATTGAGCCAAGATTTGAAAGCACAACGGAAGAATAGTAAGGGTCTGTGGCAACAATAGACCTGGGAATCCATCCGTGACGTTCGACGAACATCATGATGTGAATTACGAACTTGCTGAACCATCTGGGCATCTTGTTGAAAATGTCCATGGCATTCGTTGATGAATCCACTTTGTCCGAGCGGCATTCCATTACCTGCTTGCGAATATACTCATGAATGGAGTCAAGGTTGTTGTCGCCCTTTGTGTGAAGAAATGCGAGAGCCTCGCCTCCGTTGTCCGCGAACTGTTTCTTAACAACAAAAGATGCCGAAACTTCGTTTCTCTGATAAAAATTGTCATTTGCAATGAAGCGGTTAAGCTTTTCCCGAAGAGTAATTGTTCTCACAAGTGCGGTAAGTATGCATTGGAAAAGATTGTACTTATAATCGGGATTACCGGCGTTCTTTTTTTTCAAAAATTCATTAAGGTTTGTAAGGTCAATGGTTTCACTGATAAACGCTTCGTTATCACAGCGGTTTGGATAGATAACACCCGTCACGAAATGAAGTGAATCAAGTTCTCTTATAAGCCTTCCGTCTTTTCTGTCTCCAAACTTTCTCCCCATAACAAATCCTCCGTAAATCAAATGATGATTAGTGAAATTGTATTCCTATTTAATCAAAAAATCCACAGAAATCCATATCGGCGTATGAAGATTATGCTTCTCCGACTTCTTTACAGATTCTCTCGTATTCATCCTCATCGAGCTTATATTTTTTCTTGTAAAGGAAATACGAAACCGTCATATGAAGTGCGGGAAGGATTGCCATGCAGAGCAGCAGTCCGAGTGTCTTTTCTCCCGTAACGGACGAAATAACATCCGTAATTCCGCTAAGTTTTTCAACGTCTCCGATTTCCCCACGTGAAGCCATGTTTTCAAAATCGGCAATCTTGTTTGTAAAATCGGTAACCCCAAGAATCAAATAAATGCCGGAAGTAATGAGTACGGTGAGTGCAGACGCCATCTTCGTGATGAACGGACGAAGCGAAGTAATAATGCCCTCTTCACGAGCACCGTTTTTATATTCATTGTATTCCACCGTATTCATGATGGAGATCATCATGACAAGATAGAAACAATAGTTGCCGAAATTGCCGCACATAAATCCAAATGTAAGTGCATAGAACTTAATGTTCTCCGGAAGAGCTATTCCCGAGATGAGCATAACGGCGTACCCGACTGCCGAAATAACAAGCATGATACTCATAAGTTTCTTTCTGTTGATTTTTCTGGAAATCATCGGATAGAAAATCATGAGAAAAGCTGTCGCTGCCATGCCTATTGTGGTGAAAAGCGAATAAAGACCGCCGTCATAACCGAATTCAAAATAGATGTATGTTGAACCGAGACCGCCGTTAATTAGTCCGTTTCCAACTTCCTGAATGAGGAAAATCACAGCCATCCAACGAAGCTGATCGTTGCCTGCAAACACCTTAATGATGTGCTTAATGCTGACCTTTTCCTTTGTGGCAGAATCGTTTGCAACCTTCTTTTCTTTTACGCCTATAAGCGTGAAAACACCGAAAATGGGAACAAGAACAGCAATCACAAGTGCCACCGCGCCATATGCCGTCTGCGCGTTACCACCGATTGCTTTATCTCCTGCGGTAAGCATGGGAATGAAAATGGAAGCTGCCGTACCACCGATGCCCGCAAAGAGTGTCGCACGGCTTGTAAGCTGATTTCTCATATCCGCATTGGAAGAAAGGGCCGGAATCATGCCCCAGTACGAAATATCACTCATAGTGTAAGTAATGGAAAAAGCTATATACATGCATCCGAAGAAGATGATAAAAGGCCATCCCTGAAGCTTGGAATTAAAAGTGAAAAATATTACAAAGCTTGTGGTAATGCAGCCTGCAAGAAACCACGGCTTAAATTTACCCCATCTTGTGCGCGTGCCTTCGATGATATTTCCCATGATAGGATCGTTCAAAGCATCAAACACCCTGGCAAAAACCATGATGCCGGTAACCGCTGCCAACTGTCCCGTAGTAAGATTCCTCGTGAACAGTATGAAAGTGAGCAGGAACCCAGTGATAAGCGAATAAACCATGTCTCGCCCTACCGTTCCCAAAGGGTAATAAATCAAATTTTTCTTGTCCTGTTTTGTTTTCTCCATCTTACCTCTCCTCAACACACTAACAATATTTATAAACCACAATATTATCTTTGCCCTTTTTTGACAAGCCCAACGTTTCACCTACAACAAACTTTCCAAAACCTCTGACGGAAAAGATATCCCCTTCCTTAAGGAGCTTGTCCGGGCGCTCCAAAAGCGCTCCGTTAAGCTGAACAAGCTGTTTTGAAAACAATGGTGCCACGTTTCCCCTGGCCAGTTTGCAAACATGGGCAATGATTGCGTCCGCACGCGGCGAGCTCACCTGAATCTGAAGCCTCTGTTTTTCGCTTTCAAAGCTCTCTTCCGGGAACACGGCCTTGCTGACACTCACCTGATTTCGTCCCACCGAAACCAGATTGTCTGTAAGATAGTCCGTAATACGTTCATGGCAGAACATATATGCGCACTTATCTTTTACAAGGATATCACCGAACACCCGTCTGTCGAGTCCGAGATTCATTACTGCCCCAAGAAAGTCACGATGAGTAACCGCCGTGGAAAACTTTTCGGAAACCGGTGATATTTTAACACATTCTATCGGGAAAGGCACGTCATATCCGAATTCTTCCGGATTACCGAAACGAATCATTCTGCGCTCCGCAAGCTCATAGCCTCCGAAGAACTCTCCCGCATTCGAAACCTTTCTGAATTCACCCGCCTCCGCAACTGTAAGAAAATCGCTGAATTCGAATGTATTATTGTTATAAGACCTTTTTTCAAGGTCCTGTAATTTTTTAACGGTAAATAATATCTCGTCGTCCATCAGTCAAGTACCACAACTTCATTTTTTGCCACGCTGTAAATTACTTTTTCTTTTACGGGCTTTCCACGAAGTTTGGAAAGAGCCCTCGCGTAAAGTTCCAATTGTACGCTGTACCTTTCCGTCAATTCCTTTACAGCATCAGCATACACCTTGTCGGTCTTATAGTCTATAAGTACAAGGTCATCTCCCTCATCGATATATGCATCAATGATACCTTGAAGCATAACCGTTTCGGTAGCGGTTTTCACATGGGCAAATTCGCGGAATTCCTCATTTGAGAGACCATATACAAAGGGTTGCTCGCGATAGAGCTTACCCTCCTTAAAGGCGCAGATCATCCTTTGTCCTATACTGCTCATACAAAATGCAGTAAGTTTTTTCAAGCTGACCGTTTCCTGAATATCCTTCGGAAGATATCCCTCCGAAATGAGTGCCTGCAACTCTGATGCCAGAGACTCCGCACAGACCGTCCTGTTTGAATAATCCCCCGTATATCTGATTTTTTCAAGCACCTCATGGTATAAAGTTCCACGTTCCGCACCGGATATTCCTTTTTTGGCAAGAACACCGCTTACCTCAGCCTCTGCGGTTTCAGTCACTCCGTCCTCGGCTTTTGTGAGTGTTTCAACTTCCACCGCTTTTTCTTCTTCCATATCATGAATGGCAATCATTTTTAGCTCGGAAACAGAAACCTTGACAGGAGCCTTTGCCTGTTCGGAATATGGATAAACGAACTCCTTACGGGCATTGATTTCATCAACTATGTCGGGATCTTCAAGAATGCTGCCGCACGGCTCAGTTCCGGGCAAATCATATTCCGTGTCTCCTTCCAACTGCGTGTGCGCACTTGTTTCGTCAAAATGTATCAACGACACCTTGAACGTTGCTTCAAAGGTTTCCGTTCCGCATTTTCTACTAAGGCGCGTTTCCGCACTGCCGTTTTCAAACGCCGCAAACTCCTTTTCTCCAAGCCCGGAAAACACAACGGGAGCAACAAGATCCATATATGTTCCGGCTTTATCAAGATATGAGTAGGTTACAGAACCGTCCACAAGAGCATTCTGCCACTGCATTGCTTTTTCGCACGGCTTGTCAACGCTTCCCACCATGAACAGTTTTTCCTTTGCTCTTGTAAGTGCAACGTAAAGCACACGCACTTCTTCAGCCATATCCGAATGTTTCTTCCGGTTTTGCAAAAATGACTGTTTCAAAGTCTTTTGTTTCGTACGTTTTTGAACATCAATATAATTCGAACCAATACCAAAATCCTGATCGAAAATCAGTTTTCGCTTCGAATCGCTTTTATTGAACTTACCACCCATCCTGCACACAAAAACAACGGGAAATTCCAGGCCCTTGCTTTTATGGATTGTCATTATGCGGACGCAACCTTCCGTCGTTCCGGAAGTTGCCTCGCCGAAGTCCTTTTCACCTTCCATAAGCCTGTCCACATACCGCAGAAAATCATGTACCCCGGTGAAGGTACTGTTTTCATAGGTTTTTGCTATGCTGACCAGCTGGTCCAGGTTACCGCTTCTCCTGTCTCCCTGAGGCTGTATGGACACGATGTCCTTGTACCCACCGGCTTCGTAAAGGCGCTCAAGCACTTCATGTACGGTCATGTATTCGCTTTCGCCTATAAGCCTGTCATACAGTTCGAAGAAACGCTCCAGCTTTTTATTTCCGTCTGCCGAAGCAAGTCTTGCGCAGTCATAAAGCGCTTTCCCGGACTTGTCTCCATACCTCACGACAAGCTCAGCCACTTCTTCCGCATTCATCGAAACAAAAGGCGAATACAGAACCGCCGCGAATGCAATGTCCTGATAAGGATTATCAAGAATGCGCAGGAAGGAAAGTGTTTTCCGTACCTCCGTGGAATCAAAGAAGCCCGTTCCCGTTTCCGCGGCCGAAGGAATGTGAAGCTTTGTGAAAACCCTTGTAAACACCTCCGAAATTTCCCTTGCAGACCTGATTAACACTGCAAAATCATTATATGTAACGTTTCTTGTTTTCTTTTTACCGTTTTCGTCTTCACCATCCGCAACCTGAAAATGATTGGCGACCATGTCCTTTATTTTCAAGGCTGTGCAAAGTGCTTCTCTTTCGATTGCTGTTGTTTTTGCGGCAGAAAGCTTTTCATCCTTGCTCGAATCAATTCTCTCATAAAGGTCATAGACCCTGCTTATGTTTTCAACCTCTTCCTCCGATGCCTGTGAATCGATAAGCATTAGTTCCGTCGAATATTCGTCCGAGTCCTCGGTGTATGCTCCCGAGCCGAAATGAAGTGCCGCCTTCTCGTCATATTCGATTTCGGAAATGTCTTCATGCATAATTCCCGACATGATGACATTTACGGAATCAAGCACGCATTTTCTGCTTCGGAAGTTTTTCGAAAGGTCGATTTTTCTGTGAAGACCTGTTTCTTCAAACTCATGATATTTACGGTTAAAAAGCTCCGGGCGGGCCTTTCTGAAGCCATAGATACTCTGCTTGACGTCTCCGACCATAAACAGGTTCGGGATATCTCCAAACTCTCCGGAAACCGCTTTGAGAGTGTACTCCTGCAAAAAGCTGGAATCCTGATACTCATCAATCATTATTTCATCATAACGGCCTGCAAGGGAGCGTGCCGTATCCGTGGGAACCTCCTCTCCGTCCTCATTCCGGGTACAAAGAATTCGATGAGCAAAATGAGCCACATCCGAAAAACCGTAAGCGTTTCTGTCAGCTTTTTCGGCATCAAATCGTTTACTGAACTCGCGGGTAAGTCTTATAAGTTCCAGCATGGCGGGAGCCGTCTTTTTGTAAACAGCTTCCGTTTCCGAAAGAGGGCATGAAAAATAATCGGTTTTAAGAGTTTTTAAACAGTCTTTGTAGCTTTCGCGAACAGCTTTTACAACATTTGTAAGCGTTTCTGAGTAGAGTCCTTCTTCAAACTGTTTGGAAGTGGGACCCTTCATCATCGGGAAGTTCATTTTGTCGCGCATACTCTCATACAAAGAATCGAAATTCTGCGCGTTAAGAAGTTCCTCCAACATCTCTCTGTCGGCATTCAATGCTTTCAGGCACGGCTCCGGCCCTTTTGCGGACTTGTTTCCCGCAATGTTAACCGCTCTCAGGCACATGCTCATGCAGTCTGAAATCACTCTCTCAGCCTCACGAAAAACATAATCCGGCAGGCTGCTTTCTTCAACACTTCTCGAGTAATCCTCTTCAGCTCTGTTAAGCCATTCGTCCGGACGCGGATCACTGTCGGCATACCTGTAAAGACTTAAAATAAGTTCCTTAACACCCGCATCATCTTTATGAGACGTGTAAGAAGAAAGAAGATGCCTGAATTCGTCCGAATCCCTTTCATATTCCTCATCCAGATATTCGGTAAGCACATCCTCCGCCAGAAGCTGAAGCACGCTTTCATCTTCGATTCTGAACCCCGGATCGATCATAAGGGAATGATAATTTTCTTTCACAACCGACATACAAAAACTGTCTATCGTGGAAATCTGCGCTGTCGGCAGCATCGCAAGCTGCTTTCGAAGGTTTTCGTCAAGAGGGTTCTCCTCCACAGCCTTATCAAGCGCTTTTCCGATACGTTCTCTCATTTCTGCCGCAGCAGCCTTTGTGAATGTAACGATAAGCATTCTGTCCAGATTAACAGGCTTATCTTTATTGGTCAGTTTTTCAATGATTCTTTTAACGAGAACTGCAGTTTTTCCCGAACCGGCCGCCGCTGCCACCAAAAGAGAGCAGTCTCTTGCATCAACTACGGCTTTTTGTTCCTCGGTAAGCTTAAGCTCAGCCATTCTGCTTCTCCTTTCCGCCCGGTTCGATTCCCTTCAGCTTTTTCTTTATGTCTTCGTCTTTATAATTTTTGAGGAAACGTGAACGATACCCGTTCTTCGGATCGAAGCCGCAAACATCCTTGAAATCGCAGAATCTGCAACCGGACATACCGTCCTTATCGTATGCAGGGGTTACTGCAACATTTCCCGACTTGATTTCCCTTGCTTCCTTCTTCATTTTTTCAGAAGCCATTGTGAGAATAAGATTAAAATCTTCATCATCCGCCACGCGTGAATACTGGTCAAACCCTCCATCCGCCTTTGTCCCGACAGGGATACGCTCTGATTTGACTTTATCTCTCAATGTACCTGCTTCGTCTATAAATGCATGGTCCAGGCACTTGATTATTTCGAAGTCCGAATTAACAAGCCCCTTTGTCTTAAACTCCTTTGCAATTTCCGAAGCAATCGTTTCTTTTGCTTTTTCCTCATCAATCCCGAACTCCGGTGCTTCAACAACCGGGTCCTGGAAATGATTGTAAAGCATTGCTCCGGGGCGCACGTTACCAAGCTCTTCTATGGAAAGAGCCTGCTGCATATATACCGGCAGTTGCAAAGACTGCCCGTAATAAAGCTTTTGTATATCAAAATCATGCTCGCTTGATTTGTAGTCAATAACCTTTACGGACTCAGCTCCTTCTTTTCTGCACACATCAATGCGGTCTATCTTGCCGGTGAGAGTAAACAGCTCATTCTGAACCGTAAATTTGCGTTCAAATTCATAAGGCTCGAAGTCGCTGCCCGCAAGCTGTTTTGTAAGTGCCTCAACAGAAGCCTTCAAGAGCTGTTCCACGCGTTCGGAAATGTATTTATTTTTGCCGGAAGCCTCGAAAATGCCGTTATTGTATTCGGAAACCGCAGCCTCCGCACAAGCGGAAATAAGCTCACCCTGTTCTTCGGGGCTGACCGAAGCCCAGCTCACTCCGCGGTTTCGAAGTTCCTTACCGTAATTTTCCAGTGCCTCATGACATACGTTACCAAAGTCATCCGCTTCCAGCGTGAATTCCTCACGCTTATTAAGCTTCAAGCCATACGTCAGGAAAAACCGGAAAGGACAGTTGGCATAAGTTTCCAGTTTTGAAATACTTCCGTACAATCTGTCGCCGTACAAAGCATCGGCAGTTTCTTTCGTTAATCTTTCATTGACGGTCGGCGAAAGCAAATCCGCTTTTGTTGCTTTCTCGCGTTCTTCACGAAGCTTTTCACTATGACCGAAATCATTTTCGAGTACCCTTACTGCCTTTGGAAGTTCATCAAACGTCTGAATGTTAAGGTTATCAAAGAGATTGGCTATTCTTGTCACAACCTGAGACGCCTTGCATGCTTCGCCGCTTTCGTCCGACATACAATAAGATACATACAGCCTGTCGGAAGGCTTTGAAAGAGCAAGATAAATGTAAAACCTGTCACGGCCCACTTTGCGAAGCATTCCTGGCGAAAGCTCCAGACCTCTTTCCGAAAGGGTATCCTTGTCATACTCGGAAAGAATGCCTTTCGAAGATGATGCTTTCGGAAGCTTTCCGTCGTTTGCCCCAAGCAGGAATAACGCTCTTATATCTTTAAGACGGGTTCTTTCTATATCGCCGATGACAATCTGCTCCGACCCTTCAGGCACAAGTCCTACTCTCGCTTCCGCAAGGCCCGCCTCGAGTACATCCCGGTACTCTTTCACGGTCATCTCTTCTTCGCCAAGATAGTCGCACAACTGATTGAATATATCCTCAACAGCTTCATAAACCTTTGAATATTCCTTTGCACGAAGCATGTCTCCCTTTGCTTTGAGGAAATCAGCTCTTTCCGAAAGCTTTTCTTCAAGCCCGATACCTTTGAAGAATGTGCGCACACGCTCGGTTATTTTATTTACTTCCGTGCTCTTTATTCCAAAAAGAGGATTCAGCGATTTCATAAGCTTTGCTCTGACCGGCTCTGCCTTCTCCGCCGTAAGCACACGATTGTTACTTACAAAATCCCTCTCGAACTTTCTGTTAAATCTGCTTCCCTTAATTCCGAGGGCAAGGCAATAATTCTCCAGCTCGTATGCTTCCGAACGTTCGATACCCGACAGACTGTTTTTCGCAAAAGAAATAAGCAGCTCGGTATCCGGCCCTTTGTCCATAAGCTTAAGCATGGTTGAAATAAGTCCCGAGCACTCATTTTCTCCAAGGCTTTTCTTTCGGTCTATGAAATATTGAACGTGAATCTTGTCCAGCTCACGGCTCACAAGTTCCCCGTACGCATCCATATCACTGACAACAACCGCAATGTCCTTGTAGCGGAAATTCTCACAACGGATGAGCCTTTCTATTTCGGAAGCTGCATAACGTGCTTCGGCCTTCGGATCCGCCGCATTGTAGAGCATAATCCTGCCGTCTGCATCAGAACGGCCTCTTCCCTGTCTGAAAAGCCCTTTTTCCAAAGTTTTCAGCGCAGCGGGTCGATACGGATTGTCATATTTCAGCACAATATCATCCGCGAGCTCACAGCCTGCCGATACTGCCAGTTCCTTGACTTTTTTAACGGAAAGCTGGCTCATCCGAAACAAATCAAAATCCTTAAGCTCCCTTCCCGACGCAGCGGTTTCATCTGCCGTGAACGATATGTAAACATCGTTACACTGTTTCATAAAACATCTGAGAAGCTCATACTGTGAAGGCGTAAACCCGGTAAACCCATCAAGAATAACTACGGAGTTGTTCAGCACTCCCGAACGTTTTGCAACCTCTGCAAATGCGTCATAAAGGCCTTCCGACGTATGCAGACCGTTTCCGAGTCTTGAAATGAAGCCGGAATAAACGGTTATCGTATCCTGAAGTTTATTTTTCAGAATGACGTCATCTGTTTCCTTTTCAAGATTTTCAAGTTTCTCCACGGACACACTGTACTGCATAAGTTCGGACACCAATGCCTTCGCTTCCGCAACAAAGCCCGCTCTGCGTGCATTTCTCCCAAACATGACAAGCTCATCCTTTTTGTCGGAAAGAACCTTTTTGATAATCATGCTTTTACCGATTTCGGAAAGAAATTCGCACTTTTCCCCATGAAGAGTCCCAAAAGCCATATCCGCCAGACGTGCAAGGCTGGTGACATCAATGTTGATTATTCCTCCTGCAGGATGTTTCGAAACAAGGTCATATTGAGTCTTAATGGAAAACTGCTCAGGCACAATAAAATAATACGTAGTGGCAGGGTTGTCCCCTGCCATACGTATCACTTCGTCATAAAGAAAGGTTGTTTTTCCGCTGCCTGCGGTACCAAGAACAAGATGTAAAGCCAAAGCCGTTCCTCCGTTACGAATGCTATTTTACTACAACAGCCATTCTGTAGAAATCATTATATATATCTTCGATGGTCGCCCTTTTTATCTTAAGAACACCCTTGAGGGAATCGTAGATGATAATGCTGTCGTCGGTTTCATCATAGCCTGACATAACAACGCAATGCATGTTTTTGATTTTCTTCCACGTTTTTCCGTCGTACTCACATGTAACGTCACGGAGTTCCACAGGGATATAGTCTCTTGTGGCAAAAAGGATTACAGGAACATCGTGATAAATATAATTCCTTATAAGGTCAAAAAACTCCCCCCCGGAAACGTCATATGCCTTAAGAGTGCTTCCCCTGTCCGCAAGGAATTCGTTAGCGGTGTCGGTAAGTCCCGGCGCGTAAATCATTCCGCCTTCGACTCCGTAAGGGTTCCCATCAAAACTCGTCACAAAATTATCGCCATATATAAGATACTTGTCGGCGATGTCCGTTTTGCCAAGATTAAAGCCGTAATAATTCAGAACCATCGTCAAAGCCACACTTTCACAGCCATGCGGAAGGTCAGGATTTTGATAAATAAGTCCAAGTTCCATGCCTGTAACCTGGTCCTTTTTGTAATAGGTGGAAAGGTTCGGGAAAAGTTCCGAAATAGGTATGAAGCCCTGACTGCCTGCTTCCGTCGGCATGGGTGACGGAGTAGGCTCCGGTGTATGCTCCGGAGTCGGTACGGGTGTTTCCTCCGGCTCATTCGTCACTTCAGGCTCAACAGCAGGTATCGGAACATCCGGCGTTTCCGTTACAAGCGGTGCCGGCGTCGGTGTTTCCGTCGGAATAAGCTCATCATCCGGCTCAATCCCGCCGTAGGGAGTAGGCGTAACTTCACGTCCGGTAATCTTTGTCGGCTCCGGAGTCGGCTCGTAGCCCTGTTCCTTAGTCATATCGATAACCGAATCTGCAATGAATCCGACGATTAAAATAAGAACCAAAACCAGGGATAGAATTACTATCCACAAAAGCTTGGTCCTTATGACGTTTCTGTTATTGTATTCTTCGTCGTACCCCATCTAAACCTCTACAATGTAAGTTTATACCTCTCACAAAGCATTGTAACCGTCATTACAATGAGCAGATAATCGATTTCAAAAGCTCCCATCAGTTTGAAATCAGGCGCAGAATATATTTTTTTCATCTCCGAAACATAATTTGCATCAAAGATGCCATATTTCTTAATAAGGCTCTCTTCAAGATAAGGGATATTTGAAGCTTCCTTGATCATTGAAGACATTCCCGGAGCCTGGAACGGAAATTTCTTACGTTTCAGGATTTCATCGGGAACAATACCTGCTCCGGCTTTTTTGAGAATGTATTTCTCATTCACACCGTGAAGCTTGTATTTGTCGGGAATCGTAAACACGAACTCCAAAACATCCTTGTCCAGGAACGGATGACGCCCTTCCACACTGTGTGAAAAGAACATTCTGTCACCATGCTCCGTAAGAAGATGATCTGAAAGACGAAGCTTACAGTCAATATACGAACGGCGCTTTTGTGAGCTGAGCCCTTTAACACGTTCAACATTAATCGGGCTTTCGGCAAATGCTGAAAAGC
Source organism: Lachnospiraceae bacterium (assembly GCA_045598045.1). Classification (GTDB taxonomy): domain Bacteria; phylum Bacillota; class Clostridia; order Lachnospirales; family Lachnospiraceae; genus RGIG3528. The sequence continues at coordinate 61,607 of JAZLLG010000043.1, forward strand.
TGTCTATTGAACCGCGGACATTTTCCGAATACACTTTCTCGTGAATCTTTCTGATTTCGGGATGATTCCTTTCGTAGCGGAAATATGGGTCTCCCCAAAGGCGCTCATTCACCTCGAGTTCTTCCTTCGTCATCTTGTCTTTCTGCATGTTTCTGAAAAGATCAACCATATATCCGACATATCCGGAGAATATTTCGTCTGAGCCCTGTCCCGTAAGAACTGCCTTCGCAGGTGAACCGCTTACAAGACCGGAAAGAAGATATGCCGCAACATCATAACTTTCCTTAACGCCCGACTCACAATGATATATTACGCTTTCAAGATTGTCCCAGATTTCTTTTTCGGTAATCTTTGTAACGTAATGCTTTGAATTAACGCATTCTTTAACCATTTGCTGGAACCGGCTTTCATCCAGCTCTCCGTCTCCGATTTCTGCGGAGAAGGAATACATACTGTTAAGAAGATACTTGCCGATGAAGCAGGCAACCACGGAACTGTCCAAGCCTCCGGAAACGTAAAATCCTACGGGCACATCCGCAATAAGTCTTCTTGTAATGGCTTTTTTAAGAAGATCGCGGAGATTTTCAACATAATATGCTTCACCTTTGTCCTCTTCCTCAGGACTGTAATGGATGTCCCAAAACTCAGTGTCGGCAATCTCCTTACCGTACTCAACCGTAAGCATATGTCCTGCTTTCAAAGACTTGATGCCCGCAAAAAAGGTCTCGGGGCTGACAACGCCGGGATAGTTCATAAGCTGGTCCACTGCCTTGAGATTAAGTTTTCTTGGGGCATTGGGATACTCCATGACAGCTTTGATTTCGGAAGCAAAGACAAACTTTCCGTCAATCTCCCCATAGAACAACGGGCATATGCCCATCTGGTCTCTGAAAAGGAAAAGTCTCTTGATTTTTTCATCGTAAAGAGCAATGGCGAACTGTCCGTTAAGCATATTGGGGAAGTCCGTGCCGTACTCCTCGTAAAGGTGCAAAATCACCTCTATGTCTGTTTCTGTGCGGAATATATGTCCCTTCTTCAGGAGTTCTTCACGAAGCTCACGATAGTTAAATATCTCACCGTTGCAAATAACAGTGATGGACCTGTCCTCATTTTGAATAGGCTGCATTCCGCCTGTCAGATCAAGGAAGCTGAGTCGTGTAAAGCCAAGCGTGATGCCCTGAAGCTCCAGCATATCGCTTCCGTCCGGGCCACGATGCTTAATGGCTTTCAGCATATTTTCCATGACTTTTATATCTGTTTTTCTGTCATTCTTAAGGTCGAAATAACCTGCAATACCGCACATAAAAACTCCTAAAACTGATTATATATAAACTGGCTTTGATCGTATCCGTGTCCATATGCACCGAAAAGAATCACAACAACAAAAAGTGCAATCCAGATGGATGCTTTTACGGGGAAATGAAGCTTTGTAATCTTGTCGCGAAGGAATCCGTCTCCCTTGAGAAGACTTACAACAATCATAAGCACTACACCCGCAAAGAGGATAATGTAATCCGTGATTCCAAGCCCAAAGGCCGCATAAGCACCTGCAACGGAGCCTGCGTAATTCCGGGTGGTGAATATGGATAAAAGAGATTTAAGCGTTGTTCCTACATTTGCAAAGCAATCAAACAAATTAAGTATGCTGATTAACGCAAAGGTGCGCAGGACAGTAAAGAGCCTGTATCCGGAAGTATTACTGAAACGCATCTTTTTATGGAATTTCGTGTAAAGCGGCTCAAATTCCTCTGAAAGCATAAGTATGAACCAGTTCAAAAGGCCCCACACTATGAAATTCCAGGTTGCACCATGCCATACACCCGTAGCCAGCCATACAATAAATGACGAAAGATAAACCGGAATCTTTTTTCCGGCCTTTTCTCCGAAAACTTTCTTTGTAAACTTTGAAATCTTCTGCATCGGCTTGCTGACGGAAACCGGATAGAATACGTAGTTTCTGAACCAGGCACACATCGTAATGTGCCAGCGACGCCAATAATCCTTCAATGAAGTTGCAAAGTATGGTCTGTCAAAGTTCTCGGCAACCTTAATTCCGAGCATTTCCGACACACCTATTGTAATGTCGATGCCACCGGTAAAGTCCGCATACAGCTCCAATGTATACAGAAGCATACCGTAAAGAGCATAGGCACCTTTATATGTTTCAGGATCGCCAACATAAACAGACACAGCTGCAAGCACTCTGTCGGCGATGACAAGCTTCTTGAAAAAGCCCCATAATATACGCTGCAAACCAAATGAAACATTTTTTGCGGAAAATTTGTTCGGACCGAACAACGTTTCCGCAAGTTCATTGTAGTTTGAAAGAGGGCCCTGAAGAATAATAGGGAAGAAGGATATGAAAAGCATGAATTTCAAAGGATTCTTTTCTGCTTCATACGTTCCCCTGTGAACGTCCACAAGATACCCGACAGCTCTCAAGGTGTAAAAAGAAATACCAAGCGGAACTGCCAATGACACTATGCTGAACTTTAATGCCACAAGAATAAAAAGATTTATGAACAGACAAATCAGAAGGTAAGCAGTCCTTACCTTCTTATGTTTATTCTTATATGCTTTTTTGTCTTCCTTGGTAAGTGCTTCCTTGTTGGCCTTGACGTACGCTTCCACACGTTTTCTGTCCCGGTCCATAAGCACGCCCGCAAAATACACCGTAAAAGTTGTTATGACGATGTATACGAGAAATTTGGGGCCTGACCACGCATAGAACAATAAGCTTCCCACGAGGAGAAGCGGCCACTGTGTTTTCTTCGGAAGAAGATAGTACAGCAATCCGAGTACGAGAACAAACCCAAGGAACTCGTACGACGTAAAAAACATTTGTTAAGCTTCCTCATCCTGAAGGCGCTGAATAAGGTCATAAATAGCCTGAGCGCTGTTGAAATTCTCGGGAATAATGTCCTGAGCAGAAATTGTTACATCGAAATTCTCCTGAATTTCGGAGATAAGTGAAACGATGTCAAAAGAATCAAGAATAACATCGTCAATAAGTCTGTCCTCTGTTTCAAAGTCAACATCTTCGTGAAGACCTGACAGTATTTCAAGTAATTCGTCCATTTTGTTCCTCTTTTCCATCACGATAACCGTGAGATATTATTTTTGTACCCAGCTTCTGGAGTAGTAGATGGTGTTGGGGTCACTTTCGAGTCTTTCTCTGGAAATCTCTCTGCCCCAATTAATAATACAGGTCTGGTAATCCGCATTGCACTCAACCACCACAATGTGATCATCTGTTTTCTCAATGACAATCATGCTGTGACAGTATGGATTGTAATCATCAAGACGGACATGATCACCGACTCTAAGCTCTTCATAGCTGTAATGCGGGTAGGCCGCGGTCGTCTTCCCGAAAATGTAGTCCGAAACCAGACTCGCAAAGCCAAAGCACTGATATCCGTAGTTGCTTTTATCTCTAAGAAGACTTGTAACGCCGTAGTAATAGTTGCATTTATCATATCCACCGTTATTGTGACAAGGTGAATCCGTCACGCCACTATTGCCATCATTCCAATACTTTCCGTCGGGATAAAGCACTTTAAGCTCTTCAATAGCCGTCTGAATCTCTGTTTCCGTCTTTTTGACATTCAACTGAAGCTTAACATGTTCCCAGCCGTCATATATAACTGTCGTCGAGCGTTCCGGGTAAGCGTCCCAGTCACACGTATAATAGTTCGGACGTTCTTTATACGTGTGGTTATATGCTTTGACCTGGTTGTCGGTCTGCATAAACGTGTAAAACGTGTCGCCCTGACGACGTGGGCTGCAATCGCAGTGATACCAGCCGTCACCAAGATTTACAAGGTTCCAGTAGTGCTCACTGTCACCACCTTTACGTTCACATTTTAGATTGTCTATTCCAAGCTTGTCAAGCAATATCTTAAATGTTGCATAATACGAATAGCAATCTCCTTTTCGATTAATCAGGCCTTCGTAAGCACCGGTATATTCATTTGTCATGTCTCCTTCATCAGAGGTGTATTTAATGTTGTTTCTGCACCACTGCCAAAGCTTGTAGACCTTTGTCCACATAGACATGTCATCCGTAAGAATTTCGGCAAAAAGATCATCGACGGCCTTTTCCACAGCTTCCTGTTTTTCGAGAACGCTTGCTTCCCTGACGGTAAGCGTTGTAAAAACAATTGCCTGATTCCCGGATTCATCCGTTGCCGTATAGGAAATGCGATAGTCACCGATTGTATTCAAATCAACTTCAGACGCATCAACTTCAAGTCGCACCGTACCGTTTGAATTGTCCGAGAGAGATATGGTTTTCTTGTATGCCACTGTTCCATATTGAGCTACAACAATAGGGGCTACTCCTGATATTACAGGTGGTTCCGTGTCCGGAACCGGGGTTGCCGTAGGCGCGGGAGTAGGTGTTTCCGTAGGAATAAGTGTTATTTCAGGATCAAAGAATGTGGGGTCGGCGTGCTCAGTTATTTCTTCGGTGGGAGTTAGCGGAGCAGGAGGATCTGTCGGAAGCAATTCATCGTTTCCGTATTTTTGTCCGGGCGCACCAAAAGAATGCGGCGCAGAACACGAAGCCAACGCTGCCAGAACAACGAAAACTATTAGGATGTAGATGACTTTTTTCATATGCTTTCGGCTTTCGACCTGCACCTCGCGGCCTGCACCTCGCGGCCTTCGGCCGCTCGGTGTCCTTTGGGCATTTCTGCTCTTTTTTGTGTCTGTTTTTGCTTCCGCCGCAGGTAAACCTGCTTCGGGGCATCGCTTAAGGCGTCATGAACGAAAGCAAAAAGATGCTTTCGTTCATGACGCTTTAAGCAATGCCCGCGCAAGCTTCGCTTGCTGTGGTAGCAAAAACAGGCACAAAAAAAGTCCCGGAAATGCCGTTTCCTGCATTTTGACTCCTAGCATGTGCTAGGTGGGTAACCGCAGCGGGGTTTTCTGTCTTCCGCTGCGGTCAAGTCAAAACTTGAGCGATCATCTTGCGGCCTGACATCTGTCCTGCAATATAGGAATCCCGTTTAAAGATTTGTAGGTTCAAAATAGCAAGGAGTGTCGAACACTCTAGGATTACCTGTATTATAACACATGTTGCGGCAATTACAAATAAAGATTCTTTGGTTTTATTCTAAATTAACAATTGCAATTCAATCAGATTTTGTTACTCATGTATTCGATGGAAATGATGTATCCGTCAGCGTCAAAAATAAATCTGAGCTTCATATCGCCTTTTTCGTAGATATAAAGTTTTGCATCCGACGAAGAAGGCGTACCGTATCTCTCCTCAACCTTCTGTTTTGTCTGACCGATGCATACGCCTTCCTGGGTTTCTACCATATCGTCCTTAAAAATGATTGCGGAAATGTAATCCTTGTCACCTTCGGGGTATGTATCGATTTCAAAGCTTGAATATGTGTAAACCTTATCAAGTCCGTTAAACGCACAACTGGGCGCTTCGTAATATTCATAGGCGCCAAGCTTGTCCACAACCTCTGATGCGTCGCAGTCTACATATACGTTCACACCGTCAAGCACAAAAGTATAACCGGCTTCGATAATACCGCCGACATCAACTTTGTTATCCTGATTTGCGTCTTCGTTTTTGCCATCAACCTTGATTTCGGTTTGAGAGTCAGCCTTACCGATAATAACAGTCGTGGGGCCGTCGGGATTCTCGCCGCAGGCAAGAGCTGTCACCGCAAGAATGAGGCTCAAAAGCATTCCCATTGTTCTTTTAACTTTTTTCATGATAAATCTCCTGTTTACTTAATGTCGTATTTCTCTTTTTCGGAAGCGATTGCATCTTCGTAAAATCTGATTTTCTCCGACCAGGCTTCCGAAAGAGCCGTTTCACTTCTTCTGTCAGAAAGCCCTGATGCCGATAAATACTCTCCGAGCCACTTGGTAAGTTTCTCCGCGCCCCAAAGATTAAGATGCATGCCCGCATCATAAGTATCCGTAGAATAGTCGATACCGGTTTCATCTCCGAGGTCAAGGAAATTGATGTATTCCAATCCGTTCTTTTCGGCATATTCCTTCATCTGTTCATCCCATTCGGGATACCAGTAGGGATACAGGCTCGGCGCCTTCATAAGGATAAGACGGATGCCTTTTTCCTTACAGAGGGCTGTCATTTTGTCAAGATAAGCATAGGCGTTATCACCGAAACTGTAATCCGCAAGAATCCTGCCCTTCGGAACATTCTGTGCAGGCTTGGAGTCCACACGAAGATAATAGCCGTTATGAGAGACCTTTTCAGTCTTGAACATATACATAAAATCATCTTTTGTGAGTTCCGTTATTCTTGTATGATACCTGAGAATCGGGAAAACATAATCAATGAAATTCTCACCCTCAACCATGGATGCTTTAATGTCATTAACCTTGGCCTTGCTCCACTTCATGCCTTCAAGCGTCATGCGGTTGTAGGCTTCCATGTTTACGCCTCCGTCCTTCGGCTCATTAAACTCCATCGCAAGTACGTTAAATACAACGACCTCGGGAGTTTCATAACGAAGCGTATCCTCAAGGAGGTAAAAAGACTGCCACACTGTCTGCTGTGAGCTTCCCCGAATGTAGGAATTAATTCCGAAATCCTGCCAAAGCTTTACGGGCGTAATGTTTTCGTAGACTTCACAGTCACCGAGAAAAATCACATCATGATCCTTTTCGTCTTCGTAATATTCTGCTATAAATGCGCCCTCTACAATACCTTTGGCATATTTTGGCATAAGCAGCCTTTGCAGGCAGAAGAGCACAAGAACCGCAACCAAAACCGTTGCAATCCACTTAATTGCAGTTTTCATTCAATCCTCATCCGGCTATCTGCCGTTTACATAATTTGCTTTCAATGTTTTTCTGTCGAGCTTTCCGTTAGGGGTAAGCGGAAGCGCGTCCATCTTAACAATCTTGTTCGGAAGCATATATCTGGGAAGGCTTCCCTTAAGTGTTAACGTAAGAGCAGGGCTTTCAATGTCACCAACATAGAAAAGTACAATCTTGCCTTTTTCGTCATCATAAATGCAGGCATTCATCTTCACGCCGTCAACTCTTGATACGTTTGCTTCAATCTCGCCGAGCTCAATGCGATGGCCCATATGCTTAATCTGATAGTCCTTACGTGATACAAAAATGAGGTCACCGTTTTCATCACGTTTTGCAATATCGCCTGTCTTATAAATAAGCTCCGGATAAACCTTGTTCAAAGGATTCTGAACAAAGCACTCTGCTGTTTTTTCATGGTTATTGTAGTATCCGAGTGTAAGTGCAGTACCACGGATGCAGATTTCTCCCTGTTCTCCGTCCTTAACAAGCTCGCCTTTTTCGTTCAGCAGCATTATCTCGGTGTTCTTGAAAGGTCTTCCGATGGGGATGGGGCCTTCCGGTTCATAGTTGTCGGGAACATGGAAGAAACAGCTCATTCCCGTGCACTCGGTAGGTCCGTACAGATTTGTCATTTTTACTCCGGGAAGATTGTCACGCCATATTTTATACTGCTTAACAGGGAAAACTTCACTTCCGAAAGCAATCGTCTTAAGGCTCTTCGGAACAACAGTAGCAAATGTGCCGAAGGCGGATATCATCGTGAGGGCTGAAACAACCCAGCATATCGTATTGATGTTATGTTCGTTTATGAACTCCACAAGCCTTATCGGAATGGAAAAATATTCACGAGGAATAAGATACGTGGTTGCACCGAACTTGAGTGTCGGATAAACTTCCTTCAGGCATGCGTCAAAGTAAAGCGGAGACTGGTTTCCGAATATCGTTTCGCTGTTAAAGCCAAGTGTTTCGGAAAGCTGTTCAATGTAATCAAGCACCGAACGGTGACAGGCAACAACGCCTTTGGGAATACCTGTTGAACCCGAAGTAAAGACAATATATATCGGATCTGTGTCTATCTGGTGATCGCAGACAAACTTCAAAGCCTTTTCGTCCTGCTCTCCCTTCACAAGATCTTTGTAAAGAGCCAGTTCGCACTTATATTCGAATGTTTTGGCAATCTCGATGGTCTTTTCGTCGCAGATAATAAGGTCTGTCTGCACATTTTCAAGAATAAGGTCGATGCGGATTTTCGGCATCTCCTCATCGATGGGTACGTAGTAGTTTCCGCTCCAAATGACTCCGAAAAAAGCGGATATCTCAGCGGGAGCCTTTTGCATAAATACAACAACAGGCTTTTTATATATTCCTCTGCTGCAAATCGCACTTCCCAATGTGCGGCTTTCTTTATAAAGCTCTGAAAATGTAAGTGACTCAGCTCCGTTTGAAAAAGCCGTTTTATCAGGCACCTTGTCAACTATATTTGTTAAATAGTCCAAAACATGATTCTGCATATTTACTCCCGACTGACAAGACATCAGGCCTTGCCGGTTCATTAAATCAACTTTTCATATTTAGCACTGAGTCTGCCGCATGTCTGCACACTCTTTCTTGCAAGCACTTCAAGCACATCCAGAAATTTGAATCCGCTGATATCAACCGAAAACAGCTCCGGATTGTCCCGCTTCATGATAGAAAGCTCAGTACATCCCAAAAGAACGCATTCTGCACCGTTGTCGAACAGTTCTCTCGTAACTCCGAGGAAAAGATTCTTTTCAATCGGAAGTCCCGCCTTAACGTTTTTATAAATGATGTGCATAACGTTCTGCTGGTTATTTGCTCCGGGAACAACACAACCGACGCCCTGTTTTTCAAACACCTTTTGAAAAAGACCGCTTCTGACCGTACCATCCGTTGCCATAATGCCGACTTTCTTTATCCCGGCCGCCTTCACAACTTTGCAGGACTCTTCTATGGCATTCAAAACCGTGACGCCAAGCTCATTCTCCAAAGTCTTTTGAAAAAAATGTGCGGTTATGCAAGGGATGGCAATAATCTTTGCACCGCCGGCGACAAGACCGCGGCCTGCTTCCAGCATCTGAGGGAGCGGTGAAGCCTGACTCTCTCCGAGAATAAAGCCCGTTCTGTCGGGAATTTGCGGCATGGAGTGCATCAAAATCTCGATATGATCCTGATCCACTTTCGCATCCGTCATCTCAGTCACAAGTCTTATGAAATACGCCGAGGCAAGAGGTCCGAGCCCCCCGATGACGCCGAGTATTCTTTTTTCTTTAGTTTCCGACACTGTATAAAACCTCAGCCAATAGTAATTATTTTACAACTTCAGGATACTTGCTCTTGTCATAGGGATGAGTAGGATAGTATCCTTCACCGTGAGCGGGTCTGTTTGAGTATTTTTCAAGCTGGGAATCCGTCCACATAAAAATCTGTGCTTTGTCCCACCAGGGCGTGGAATCGAAGTGATACCAGCCGTCACCGGTATTTACAATGCTCCAGTAGTGATCTGTCGTGCCGACAGGCTCCTTTGTTACGAGAATGGCATCAATTCCGGCTCTTGTAAGGAGCAGCTGAGCCATCTGTCCAAAGACATAGCAGTCGCCCTTGTACTTCGTAAGTCCGTCATAAGCTGCTTTTACGGGGTCCGTACCGCTTTCGGAATCAACATATGCAACATGATTTGCAATCCATGCATAAATAGCCCAAGCCTTATCCCTAAGCGTCATATCGTCTTTGATGATTGTAGACAAAAGATTGTCGGCAATCTCATTAACCATATCCGGTGTAATATTACAAACATGCACGTTTACCGTAACCTCGGAATAGTTGCCTGCCGAATCCTCGGCATAATATGTAACGGGATATACACCGATTGTTTTCAAGTCCACACCACTGTTTTTAACATGAACTGAAATGTCTTCACCCGAATTGTCGGTAACAACGATGTTTTTCTTGTATGCAACACTTTCGCCCGGACAAATGTAAATGTCCACTGCCCCCTTAATTACGGGAGCCTCCGAATCCTTTATGAATTCATGCGTGTTGCCATCATAAAAAGCAAAGGTATCGCAAGCCGGAACCTTCGACTTGTCATATGTGTAGCAATTGGGCATCGTATCCCCGCGAAGATCGTTATAGCCCTGAACCTGCGCGTCAGTCTGCATGAAACACAAATAATCATCGAACGCTTTCTTTCCCGTGTGACGTCTTATGCAGTCGCAATGGTACCAGCCCTCACCATAGTTTACATAGTTCCAATAGTGGTCGCTCGTTCCGCCTACACGCTCAAGCATCATCGTTTCGAAGCCAAGACGCTTGTACATAAGGTCCAGAAGTACATAGGAAACATAGCAGTCGCCACTGTTCTTGAAAAGAGCGGAATAAGCTGCTTCATGGTATGTAAGTTCTACTTCATCGCCCTTGTAAGTAAGATTATCGTGACACCAGCAGAACACAGCATATGCCTTTTCGAGATTTGTCATGGATGCATTTGTAACGGATGCAATCACTTCGTCTGCCCTGTCATTAACAAGCTGCTCGAGTTGCGCATCAAGGCCTCGTACGCGAACAGTGATTGTTTTTTCCGTGACATTTCCCATACTGTCCGTAAGTGTGTACGTAACAGGGTATTCGCCGGGAGTATTTGTATCCACATTATCTTTTTTAATGACAAGCTCCAGCTCGCCATTTGAATTGTCACTATACTCAATGCCCTTTTTATAGGCAATATTGTCACCCTGGTTAATTTCAATATCGGATGCCCCGATAAGCGTAGGCGGTGTTGTATCCGTAACCTTAATACTCACGTCCACTTCACGGCCGTCACAATCGATTGTACCCCTGTACTTACCGATTGTTTTCAGCTCTTCATCAGACAGACCGTTCCTAACCGAAATGTTTCCCTCGTACCCGCTTCTGAACTCTTCGCCCGTAAGTGCCTCGCCCGCTTCATGGGTAATCTGAACAAGAATACCATAAGGCGCACTCTTCACTACAACAGGTTCGGGAGAAGGCGTGTTTGCTTCCTGTTTCGGCGTTTCCGTAACAGGCCCCGAAACCGGAGGATTCTGTATCTCTGGAAATATGCTTTCGCCGTCACAACCCACTGAAAATATCATCCCCGCCAGCATCACAAATGCCAGCATCATATTCAATTTGTTGACTGTTTTTTTATTTTTCATACCTAAATGTCCTAAAAAGCCAATTTTTAATTTTATCACTAATCACGTTCAAAAGCAACGTGAAACATTGCCGCGGCCCGCACAAAGAAAGAGTCCAGTACAAGCATTTCGCCTGTACTGAACTCTTGTTTTCGTAAAATTCGTAATTTACTTCTGAAGAAGATGAATTGCAAAGCCTGCAAAATCATCCTTAAGATAGATTCGAACCATCTTGTTGTCTTTATAGATTGCAGAATCCATATCGAATTCGAAGCCCTGAAGCTGCATGTGATAGATAGCTCTTTCAATGTAGTTTGTACCGATGGCGATATGACCATACTTACCGGGGCCGGGTGTCTTGTTCAGCTCAATGGCTGAGCTTGCAAAAACAGAGCTGTTGCCGTTCTTAAGTTCAAAACCGAAGAAACGTGCAAACATATCAGCTGTCTTAAGAGCCTGTGCTTCGTTCTCGCAGTTAATGCCGACATGCTTAACCTCGAAGCCGAGCATTGTGTTTACGGCTTCTCTAGTGAGGCGCTTGATTTCATCGAACTCACCTGCATTAATGAGTTCACCCTTAACCATCCATGAACCGCCGCATGCAACAATCTTGTTGAAATCAAGGTAGTCCTTGAGGTTCTTTGCACTGATGCCGCCTGTAGGCATGAACTTCACACCTGTGTAAGGAGCCGACATGGCTTTAATCTTTGCAATACCGCCGGACTGTTCTGCGGGGAAGAATTTAACAACATCGAGGCCAAGTTCAAGAGCCATTTCGATGTCCGTAGGGCTTGATGTGCCGGGAGTAATGGGAACACCCTTTTCCTGACAATACTTAACAACCTTGGGGTTAAGGCCGGGGCTTACGATAAACTTTGCACCTGCACCAACCGCACGATCAACCTGCTCCGTTGTAAGGACTGTGCCTGCACCGACAAGCATATTGGGGAACTCGCGGCTCATAATGCGAATTGCTTCTTCTGCTGCGTCTGTTCTGAAAGTAACTTCAGCAACCGGAAGACCACCCTCGCAAAGTGCTTTTGCAAGAGGAGCTGCGTCCTTTGCATCGTCGATTTTAACTACGGGAATGATACCAAGCTTTGAAAACTGATTAATAATCTCGTTCATATACGACTCCTTTTATTTTTACTGCGCCACGCTTCTGTAAGCGCTTACAATTTTCTTTGATGTATTATATACTGTGTTTGAGAAGTTGTAAAGCCTTTCTTAAAACACAGCCCGAGTCATTATATAAGTGTAAAAATCTTTCTTGAAATGAGGTTATGCTCGTAGATAAAGCTTAAAACAGAGCTTGAATTAATCTGCTGAAGCAGTGTCTGTCCAAAGCTTGTTGATGCAATCAGTGTAATAATCATGAATGCAATCCAAACAACAAGAAGTGCCTCCAGGAAGCCTGCACAACCGCCCAAAAACTTATCAATGGTCTTGAGACCGGGAATTTTGCTTATGAGTCCGAGAATTTTTCCAAGGAAGAATACAAACAATGCCACAACAGCAAAAGTGATGATAAAGCCAAGAGCACTTATTATGATGTTTGTGAGCTTCTCGCACACATACTTTTCAAGTGAGCCAAGCTTTCCACGTGCGAAATCATCTGCGGATGACTTAACATATTCTTTGAAATCATCACTGCCGGTCATAGCTTTACGCATAACGGAAGGCAAGCCGAACTTTTCAAGCACGTCATCAACATTCTCCGGAAGTTCTTTTGTCTGCTCTTCGGAAGAAGCATCTTTCTTTTCCTTCGTGATGGCTTTCTCATATGCCTCATCAAGGTTAATGACCGCATCAACCTTTTCATAAACGGCGTTCGTAAGCTTATCTGCGCCTTTAAGAGCTTTTACCGTAAAAGGGCAGAGGACAATGGTGAGGACAATTATAAGTGCTGTTGCAACAAGTGAATACAAAGTCTTTGCAAACCCTTTCGCAAAGCCCGCTATCGTACCTGCAACAAGCAAAACAAGAACAACGATTAATAACCAATTCATATTATTTCTCCTCTTTTACTTTACTGACTATTTTAATAGCTTTCACGGAGCTCGAATCAACGAAGAAATATCTGTCCTTGCCTCCGAAGTACACATCCTCCAAAGTACCGTCCAGCATACAGCTGAATTTCAAAGTCCCGTTTTTTCTGTATATTCTGACGCTTTGGGGACTGTAAAGAATTGCCTCGTCGTTAGATGCTCGTATTTTTTCATAAGCAGGAAGGTTTTCAACAGTCTTTTCTTCTTTTCCGTCCGTATTGAAGAAATGCAGCGTTTTTTCATTGCTGTTCTTCGTGACAGCGCAAACGCCCGTATCGAACATACAAAGGTCAACGATTTCATGCTCAAACTTTTTGTCGATAACGAATTCCGGAATTTCCTTCATGTCGTACAGAACAAAACCGTCATCCAGCAAAATACCTACCGTGTCGTTTCCAAGGAAGTCAACATCGCAGACAAGGCGCCCCTCAAAAGTTCTTTGTCCCACTATGTTCTCAATGAAATTCTTTCCAACGTCATCGGCATTATAAAACGTTGCCTTACTGATAAGCTCGTCACCTTTAAAGGATACGTAAGCGGTAACAAGCTTTTTCCCATCATCGGAAAGCGCAATGTCCACCGGGAATCCTTCGTCCTTAGTCTTCGTACCTATTTCTACACGAAGCTTGCCTTCGATATCGTAGACCTGGATAATATCCATATCACCGTCATTCATAAGAACAGCGGTAACACCCTGCTGCGCAACATCCGCTTTAACGATGGGGAAATTAACATCCAGTTTATGAGGAATACCATCTGCGGAAATAACGTAAACTACTGTGCCCCCGACATCGGCTATGGCTGATACATCCTTGCATGAAACGATTGTGGGGTTTTCTAAGCCAAATGCCACTTCCCACTTGCGATCCCCGTTTTTATCAAACGCTTTCGCACCGTTAATAGTAGTCATTGAAAGAATGTCGTGAGCATTGTAAAACGAAGCGTTATCAGCCACCAGCTTCTGTTCGGAGACAATTTCATACCCTTCGCAGGTCCCGAAATAGTTCCTCATCCATATCTGCCAGGCTTCAAACAACGCCACGCCGACAACGGCTATGACAAGAATTATTTTAATTATTGTTTTCGTTCTGCTTTTCAAATCCGGCCTCACAATTAACCATGTTCACCAATTTCATTCTGTCGTTTTTAGTTGAAAAGGTTGCAGGATCGACAGGTCCCACAACCTTTCTTTAAGCAGTTTTACAAAGTCAAAAACCGCATTTGTTCTTTTGTTATTTTGCAGCCGCTTCCTTATCTGCTTCCAAAGCTTCCGCAATCGTGGATGCCTTGCCGCTTTCCATGTAAGACAGAAGTCTGTCCATTACAGCAACGGTCATGTTACTTTTTCCGAGCTGTGCTTCATAGTTTGTCGAAAGCACAAGTGCGTCATTGCGAATTGTTTCGGAAATCTGCTTATATTCAGCAGACTGTTCGTTATATTTACCACTAAGAGCCTCAATGGTGCTCTCATATTTACGCTTGATTTCGTTTGTGAGCATCGGCTTTGTTTCGGAGCTGAAAGTCTCCAATGCAGCCTTTTCATCTGCCGAAAGTCCGTTAAGCTTTGCTTCCATCTCCTTGAGCTCGACGTCGTATGACTCCAGACCATAACCCGATTCATCAGTATCAAGCTGAATACTGCGTTTAACATGCCTGATGCGTTTTTTCATATCACGTATCTGGTTCAGAAGTTCGCCGATCCCTTTAACCTCATTACTATGCTTGTCTTTGACAAGGTTATTGATAAGCATATAGAGTCCGCCAAACAGCACAATGTCCACAACATACACAATTGCAGGCGTGAATGTCGGCCCGAACGGCTTACCGTCAAGAAGCGTGAATACAGTGCACGGCAAAAGAAGGAACAAAACGATAAATGCAGCTATAAGGAATACTATATCAAGAAATGTATGTGGCATAAACACAGCGTAAAAAAGCTTATGCTTACACATTCCCGGAAGTCTGTACTCTCTGACGCGCGAATTGATTTCCAGCTTAAGAGACTTTATCTTTCCGTACATCTCTTCGGTTTCCGAGCCCATACGCTCCGACACTTTGGCAGACTTCACCTTTGCCTTATCATTCTGAATTTTCTTCTTACTTTTGTTAAGTTCGGTAATCTCTTTGTTGTAAGTGTTCTCAATCTCCGCCTGTCTGGCCTTCATGGTCGAGTCGATTTCAGCGTTCATTTCCTTTTTCTTTGACTCAATTTCCTTTGTAAGAGCACTCAAAGATTTAGCAAGCTCTTCTGCCCGTTTCCGGCCATTGTCCTGCTTTTCGATCATGGAACGTAACGTTAATAAATCTTCTTTTCCTCCCTGCAGTATGGATTCAGCCATGTTTACCTCCAATGTTACAGCTCGTTTCTGTTGTTAAGTGCACGAAGAAGCGTCACCTCATCTATGTATTCAAGGTCACCGCCAACGGGCACACCGCTCGCAATACGTGTTGTCTTTACACCAATCGGCTTAATAAGCTTACTGATGTACATTGCAGTTGCTTCTCCTTCAATTCCGGAGTTTGTAGCAAGAATAACTTCATCTACGTCTTCCTTAAGGCGTACAAGAAGCTCTTTTATTTTAAGGTCTGCCGGAGAGATACCAAGCATCGGAGAAATTGCTCCGTGAAGGACATGATAGACGCCCTTGTACTTTCCGGTTTTTTCGTATGCGGCAAGATCCCTTGAGTTCTCGACAACCATTATGGTTTTCTTGTCTCTTTCGGGGCTTGAACAGATGGGACAATATTCCTTGTCCGTGAGAGTACAGCAACACTTGCAGTACTGGACGTTCTGTCTTGCACCCATAATGGAATCCGCCAAAGCAGCCGCATCTTCTTCCGGCATATTGATGATGAAAAATGCCAGACGCTGTGCCGTCTTCACTCCGATTCCCGGAAGGCTTGCCAGTGACTCTATAAGCTTGTTAATGTGACTTGAATAGTAGTCCATTTAGAACCCGAATCCTCCAAGACCGCCAAAGCCGCCCATGTTGCCCATGGCACTTTCGGAAGCCTTTGTAATCTCGTCATTTGCTGCCTGTACCTGCTTGATTGCCTCATTTGCAGCTGCTGTAATCATATCCTCAAGTGTTTCAACATCATCCGGATCAACTGCTTCAGGAGCAATTTTTACAGAAAGGACTTTAAGATCACCGTTAAGTGTAACGGAAACCGCACCACCGCCTGCTGCAGCGGTAAACTCCTTTGTTGCGAGTTCTGCCTGCTTTGCCTCGACTTCAGCCTGCTGCTGTTCGAGCTGACGCTGCATTCTCTGAGCCTGCTTCATAAGATTGTTCATGTTTCCGGGCATTCCGCCGCCCATATATCCGCCTTTTTTACCCATTTAATCCTCCAATTACCGCCATGCGGCATTTTATACTATTTCTACGGGAACACCGCCAAAAAGCTTTTGTAAATCAGGGAAGGACTTTGCTTCTTTGTTAGATCCTACCTTCTTTAATTCGAGCTCGACAAGCTTTCCCGTTTCTTTTCCGATTGTATCCTTTATTTTCTGCACGCCCTCGGGGTCTCCCGCAACATAGTCGTAGGAAAAACCATCCGTGAACAGGAGAAGAAGCTTATTGCCATCCGTAACGCTGACCTTTGCACACATGAGTCCTTCTTTCATAAGTCCCTTAAAGGAAGACATTATTTTAGGCCACCTTCTTGCGATTTCCTGAAGTTCTTCGGGAACTGCCTGCGTAAGTACAGGCTCTTCATCTTCGGGCTCTGCGGGAACATTTGCCGAAGGTACTCCAGAATTGCTCTTTCCGCTGATTTGGATTACGCCGCTCTTGAGCTTTTCTTCCAACCTGTCAACACGCTCGTTCACGGCGTCTGCACTGCACTCCGTTTCAGGTTTGCACAGCTTGATAAGTGTAACTTCAACCAGTACGCGCTTTTGTGCCGAAAAACGAATATCATTCGTAAGATCGGACATAATCCGTATGTATCTGCTGATTGTTTCGGCTGAATTGGCCTCCACTTCTCTCATAAACACAGGGATGTAGTCGGAAGGAATATCCTGAACATCCTCTGCCGATCCTTGCGCTTTCGCAACAAGAAGATTACGAAGATACCATGTAAAATCCACAGTGAACTGCGTAAGTTCACGGCCATGCATAACCGCATCATCAAGAATTGACAAGACACCGGAAACATTGCCTTCGCGAATGTACGCCATAAGGCCGCCAAACACGGACGTATCGACGGTTCCGAGCACTTCAAGAACTTTGTCGTACGTAAGTTCCTGCCCAAGATAAAACGAAATGCACTGATCCAGAAGACTTATTCCGTCTCTGAAGGAGCCGTCTGCCTTGACAGCAATATAACGTAGCGCCTTATCTTCTGCCTTAACGCCTTCGGTATCGCACAGAGTGCGTAGCCTTGCGGCAACTCCTTCCGCCGTAGCACGCCTGAAATCATAGCGCTGACATCGTGAAAGGATGGTAATCGGTATTTTATGAATCTCTGTTGTTGCAAGAATGAAAATAACATATGAAGGCGGTTCTTCCAATGTTTTAAGAAGCGCATTGAAAGCACCTGCAGAAAGCATATGCACCTCATCGATAATATAGACCTTGTATTTGCCCTCTGTGGGCGAATACTGGACTTCATCAATGATTTCACGGATGTTGTCGACACCGTTGTTTGATGCGGCATCGATTTCGATCACATTCATGGACGTCCCCGCAAGGATAGCCTTGCACATGGGGCATTCCCCACAAGGATTGCCATCCACGGGGTGCTCGCAGTTTACAGCACGCGCAAAAATCTTTGCAGCCGTTGTCTTACCGACACCACGCGTTCCGCAAAAAAGGAAAGCGTGTCCGATGCGGTTTGCTGCAATCTGATTACGCAATGTTGTAACGATATGGTCCTGCCCCTTTACATCATCAAATACCTGAGGTCGGAACTTTCTGTACAGAGCCTGGTATCCCATCTTATTTCTCCGCGCACTTTTCTATAAGTCCTATAATTGTATCAATTGCACTGCCCTGCTCGCCTGATTTCATCGCTTCAATGTATTTTTCGCGATTATCGCGAACATAATGGATAGCCTTCAAAAGCTCTTCGTTTGTGAGATTTTCCTCGCGAAGCACATAGGAAAAGCCCTGCTTTTCAAAGGAATCCGCATTAAGTATCTGGTCGCCGCGGCTGACTTCTGCAGGAAGCGGAACGAGAATGTGAGGCTTCTGCAGAGCGAGCAGCTCACAGATTGAATTGGCTCCCGCACGGGAAACGACGATATCCGCTGCCGCAAAAACATCCGGAAGCTCTTCACTTATGTATTCGTACTGATGATAACCTTCCACGCCTTCATGGTCTTTACTTGTTTTTCCTTTTCCGCAAAGGTGAATCACATCGTACTCACGAACAAGCGTCGGAAGCAAATCCCTGACGGCTTCATTGACACTGGCTGCGCCGGTGCTTCCGCCGACAACGAGTATAACCGGTTTTTCACCTGTAAAGCCCATAAACTTAAGGCCGGCTTCACGGTTTCCGGAAAAAAGCTTTTTTCTGATGGGTGAGCCGGAAAGAACAGCCTTTCCCTCCGGAAGATATTTAATCGTCTCCGGGAAATTTGCGCATACATACTCAGCTTTCGGAATGCAAAGCTTGTTTGCAAGCCCCGGGGTTATATCCGATTCATGGATAATGCAGGGTACATGACGCTTATGTGCCGCAAACACAACAGGAACCGCAACAAAACCACCCTTTGAAAAAACAACGTCCGGCTTAATCTTTTTAATAATCTTTTTTGCTTCGAAATAACCTTTTAAAACTTTAAAAGGATCGGAAAAGTTCTTAAGATCGAAGTATCTTCTGAGCTTACCGGAAGAAATTCCGTAATAAGGGATACCTTCCGCCTCAACAAGTCCTTTTTCAATGCCTTCATATGTGCCTATGTAAGAAACCTCATAACCCTTTTCCTTAAGTACGGGCAAAAGAGCCATATTAGGCGTAACATGACCGGCAGTACCGCCTCCGGTCAAAATAATCCTTTTCATTTCATAACCTCTGTTTTACAAAAATATCTGTTCAAAACTCGCAACCGCTTCGCTTGTTGCTCGTAAAAAGCAGGCCGCTTCGCAGCTGTTCGGTACGTGGTTTGTACCCCGCACCGAAGAAAGTCTACCCACTACCCGAAGGTAGTGGGTTATTTTTCTGCTTTATGCATTATACACCATTTCGATGTTTATGTCACGCTACCGGAACGCTGTGCTTAAGCCGCGTTTTTCTGTATATGACTATGTAGCATATTATATTGACGACAGTGGCCATAATCCATGAAACGGGATAAGACGTGTACAGAGTGGTAAGCGTACGATTGCCTGCAAAAACCGTATAAATCCAAAGCACACGGAAGCCGCACACAAAAGTAAGTGTTGTTATCATCGGTAAAATGGAGTGACCAAGTCCACGAAGACATCCTACAAGAACATCCATAGTTCCGCAGCTGAAATACGTGAACATGATTACTGTCATTCTCGTCACCCCGTATCCTATAATCAGATCCACAGTTTCATCTGCTTCACGTGTGTACAAGGATAATAACGGATAGCGCAAGAACCATGCTGAGAGGCCAAGCAGCAAGCCGAAGAATGTTGCAAAAAGCAGGCCGTATGCAGCAGCCTTTTTTATTCTGTCAAATTTCCCGGCACCATAATTCTGGCTTGTAAATGAAAGAGCCGTGTGGTGGAAAGAATTCATTCCGACGTACACAAAGCCTTCAATATTGGCGGCCGCAGCGTTTCCTGACATTGCAGCGGAGCCAAAAGAATTGATACTGGACTGAATGAGAACGTTGGATATTGAAAAAAGCGAACCCTGCAGTCCGGCAGGAAGCCCAATCTTTGTCATCTGCAAAAGTTTCTTCCCGTCAATGTGCAGTTTATTCATGCTGACCTTCAGACTTCCGTCGTAAGTCAGCAATGTCCACATTACAAGTGCTGCGGAAATCATTTGTGAAGCAACTGTGGCAATCGCTACACCGGCTACACCGATTTTAATCACAATTACAAAAAACAAATTCAAAAATACATTAATCACTCCCGCTATTGCAAGGAAATAAAGCGGACGTTTTGTATCTCCTACAGCCCTGAGAACCGCCGAAGTGAAATTATAAAGCATGATCACCGGCATTCCGAGGAAATAAATTCGCATATACGTAACGGCTCCGTCAATTACATCGTACGGAGTTTTCATTAACTCAAGCACCGGACGAGAAATAAACCAGCCTACAACTGCGAGAAATGCTCCGAAAAGGACACTTATCACAACAGCCGTATGAACAGTTTCGCTGACATCCTTTTCATTGTTTTGTGCATAATATCTTGCAACAAGAACATTAACGCCAACAGAAAGCCCTACAAAAAGGTTTATGATAAGGTTTGTAATTGCACCCGTTGAGCTGATTGACGCAAGTGCGGTTCCTCCGGCATATCGTCCGGCCACAATCATATCCGCAGCGTTAAAAAGCAGTTGCAGGAGGCTTGATGCCATAAGAGGAAGCGTAAAAACAAGCATCTTCCTGAACAGCGAACCGGAGCACATGTCCATTTCAAATTTGTTTTTCTTAATTTCTGCCATAACTACTCCCGTAAGGTTGATGGCGATCAGAACATATCGTCTTCAGGCACTTCTTCCTGCCATGCAAGAGCTGCTCGTACAGCCTTGTTCCAGCCGTGAAGAAGCTGACGCCTTCTTGTGTCTTCCATAGAAGGCCTGAACGTCTTTGAGAGCTGCCAATTTGCTTTGATTTCCTCTTTGTCGTTCCAGAAACCCACCGCAAGCCCGGCAAGATATGCAGCACCGAGAGCGGTCGTTTCGATGCAGGCCGGGCGCATAACTTCCGATGTCAGAATGTCTGCCTGGAACTGCATAAGGAAATCGTTGGCACTGGCGCCACCGTCAACCTTTAATGAATTTAATTTGTGTCCCGTATCCTTCTCCATAGCGCGAAGGACAGAGTACACCTGATAATCTATTGATTCCAAGGTGGCACGGATGAAATGTTCCTTCGTGCAGCCTCGTGTAACACCAACAATGGTGCCTCTGGCGTACTGATTCCAGTAAGGAGCTCCGAGTCCCGTAAAAGCCGGAACAACGTACACGCCGTCTGTATCAGGCACTTCTTTTGCGTATTCCTCGGACTGGGCGGCCGATTTAAGCATTCTGAGCCCGTCTCTGAGCCATTGAATGGACGCACCGCCTACAAAAACACTGCCTTCAAGAGCATACTCCACATCCTTTGATGTGCTGGCTGCAATTGTTGTAACAAGGCCATGCTCTGATTTAACAGCCTCGTGTCCGGTGTTCATAAGAAGGAAGCATCCCGTTCCATAGGTGTTTTTAACATCGCCTTCGTCGAAACAACACTGGCCGAAGAGTGCTGCCTGCTGGTCACCGGCAGCCCCGCCGATTACAATCTCACCGCCCAAAAGTCCCGGGTCGGTTTTGCCGAAAATCGCACTTGAAGGAAGTACGTCCGGCATCATGCTTCTCGGAATATCAAGCCTTCTCAAAAGCTTTTCATCCCAATCCAGCGTGTGGATATTAAAAAGCATTGTTCTTGATGCATTTGTGTAGTCGGTTGCGTGGATTTTGCCCTTTGAAAGGTTCCACATAAGCCATGTATCAACCGTTCCGAACAAAAGCTCATCACGCTCTGCGCGCTCTCTTGCCCCGGGTACATGGTTCAGAATCCAGGCAATTTTAGTTCCCGAGAAATAGGCATCCGGTACAAGTCCGGTGTTATTGCGAATTTCGTTTGTAAATCCCTCACGAACCAGCTCTTCAATCATGGGTGCCGTTCTTCTGCACTGCCAGACAATAGCATTGTAAACAGGAAGTCCGGTGTTTTTATCCCAGACAATCGTTGTTTCACGCTGATTTGTAATGCCAAGCCCTGCAATTTCCTCTGCATCGGCACCAACCTTTGCCATAGCCTCCGTAGCGACGGAAAGCTGTGAAGACCATATCTCCATGGGGTCATGCTCCACCCAGCCCGGCTGCGGATAAATCTGCTCAAATTCCTTTTGGGCCATACTGCAAATGTTTCCGGCTTTATCAAATAAAATGCATCTTGAGCTCGTGGTTCCCTGGTCCAGAGCCATTATATATTTCTTCTCCATAAATCCCCCTACGCTTTTGCAACATCCTTTGTTGCCACAAGATCAACACCCGTCCCGCAGATGTCACTGACAACAACGTCACCGATGGAAACCGGCGCATTAACGCGCGTATTTTTAACAACCTCCATAATGTCAAAAATCTTTCCTTTCGGTATGTCGCTCTTCGTTTTTACAGGCACCTTAACAGCCTTTCCGCCGTCCACGTAAACGCTTGATGTCACTGTCCTTCTCGGATCCGTAACCTCCTTGCGTCCGTAATCCTCTCCGCGGGGGCAGGTGTTGCCTGTAACCGCAACTTTATCTCCGTCAATTGTAACTGTCAGAGGGCAGCCCATCGGACAGTTAATACATGTTAATTCACGTACTTCCATAGCTTCCTCCTATTATACGAATGAAATCGTAATTTCCGAACAATCCGGATGAGCAAGAAGTTCGTCCTTCTTTATGCGGATTTCTTCCATTTCTCCGGGTGCAACGGTACGCTTTTTTATTGTTCTGACAACTTCACCGTCAAATGCAATACCGAGCGTAATATCTTTGTAAATGTTATCGACTCTGAAGCGAACAAGAACGTCTTTGTCAACAGTCTCCGGTTTGATTTTCCTCGGAACTGTGTAACGAACGCCCTTACCTGTCTTCACCTCGATTGTTCTCGTGCTCTTCGCAACGTTTCCTTTAACAAATTCAGCAGCGTTTCTTCCTGCATTTGAAGCTTCCTCGGAAACATAGTCAACAAGATCATGAACGTGAAGCACATTTCCGCAGGCAAATACGCCGGGGATACTTGTTTCAAGAGTATTGTCAACAACAGCGCCTCCTGTGATGGGGCTCATTTCAATGCCGGCTCCCGTAGTAAGCTCGTTTTCGGGAATAAGTCCGCAGGAAAGAAGGAGCGTATCACACTCATAAAACTCTTCTGTTCCCGGAATCGGCTTGCTGTGAGAATCAACCTCAGCAATCGTAACGCCTTCAACACGCTCTTTTCCTTTAATGTCAACAACAGTGTGAGACAGCTTTAACGGAATGTTATAGTCGTTCAGACACTGAACAATGTTTCTCTTCAGTCCTCCGGAATAAGGCATGAGCTCAGCCACAACCTTAACCTTTGCTCCTTCAAGAGTCATTCTGCGCGCCATAATGAGGCCGATATCACCTGAGCCGAGAATTACAACTTCTTTACCGGGCATAATACCCTCAACGTTTACGAAACGCTGAGCCGTTCCGGCTGAAAAAATGCCTGCCGGACGGAAGCCCGGAATTCCAAGAGCGCCTCTGGGACGTTCTCTGCAGCCCATGGCAAGAATGACTGCTCCGGCCTTTATCTGAAACAGCCCGTCCTTGCGGTTCATGGCTGTGATGACTCTTTCCGATGAAAGCTCCACAACCATCGTTTCCAACATATATTCGATTTGCGCATCAAGAACACGCGTGATAAATCGTGCTGCGTATTCAGGTCCGGTAAGCTCTTCCTTAAAGGTGTGGAGACCGAATCCGTTGTGGATGCACTGATTTAAAATACCACCAAGCTGTGTGTCGCGCTCAAGAATGAGCACATCCTTTATGCCGGCTTCACGGGCTGCAAGTGCTGCTGCAAGGCCCGCAGGACCGCCGCCGATAATAACAACATCCGCTTCTTTACAGTACATGTGCATTCCTCCCGCTCTTTACTATTTCTTCCATAGGGATTCCAAGCTCCTTTGAGATGATTTCCATTGTTCTCGGAGTGCAGAATCCTGCCTGGCAACGACCCATTCCCGCACGTGTACGACGCTTTATGCCGTCCATTGTTGTTGCTCCGAGAGGCCTGTGAATTGCATCAAGAATCTCTCCTTCGGAAATCATTTCACAACGGCAGACGATTACGGAATATGCGCTGTTCTGCTTAATAAGTGCCTCACGCTCCTCAACAGGCATAAGTGCCAGGTGCGGAATGCCCTTTCTTGTAGCAATGAAATTATCCTTCTTCTTAGCGTTAAACATAGGAAGCACAAGCTCCGCAACATACTCTCCGATTACACTTGCGCATGAGAGTCCGGGAGACTCAATGCCGGCTACATCAACGAAGCCTTCCGCATCCTTCGGAGATGCAATGATAAAATCATCTCCTTTTTCATGGGCACGAAGGCCCGCAAAACTCGTTATCATGAGCTTTCCCGCAGGCATAATTTCAACACTCTCCGCAGCCTTTGTGCGTGCTTTGTCCATACCTGCGGCGGTTGTATTTGTAGCCTCTTTATCCTCAAGGTTTTCTGCTGTGGGACCAACGAGAAGATTTCCGTGAACGGTAGGCGTGAAAAGAACACCCTTGCCCAGTGCCGAAGGCAGCTGGAAAATAGTGTGGCTCACCATGTTTCCACATTGTTTGTCATAAAGACAGTATTCACCCCTGCGTGCAGTAATGCTCATGGGCTCGCTGCTGACCATTGAATGGATTTTGTCGGCATATACACCGGCTGCATTTATTACAACCTTTGCCTCAATAGTCTGTTTATCTGTTATAACGGTATAATAATCCTGCGTCTTTTTCACATCTGACACTTCATTGTCGAACATGAACTCTACGCCATTTACATTCGCATTCTCCGCAAGAGCAATTGTAAGCTCAAACGGGCAGACAATACCTCCTGTAGGAGCAAGAAGCGCAGCTATAACTTTTTTCGAAAGATTCGGCTCAAGTTGTCTCGCCTCATCTCCTGTAATAATCTTTAAATCGGGAACACCGTTTTTCTTTCCTTTTTCAAGGAGAGCATTAAGATTCGGTAATCCTTCCTCTTCTTCACATATTACCATGGAACCGTTTCTCTTGAATGCGAAATCAAGCTCTTTTGAAAGCTGTTCCATGCGTTCATTTCCTTTTGCGTTGAGCCTTGCTTTTAAAGTTCCCGGCTCAGCGTCAAAGCCTGCATGAACAATTCCGCTGTTGGCCTTTGAAGTGCCTTCGCACACATCGAGTCCCTTTTCAACAACAACGGTTTTCAGGTCGTATTTTGCCAGCTCCCGTGCAATCGAGCACCCGGTAACGCCGCCGCCTATAATACAGACATCAATCATGTAAACCTCCTTCCGAAGCCTTTTTCTATGCTTCGGTATCGCTTGAATAATTCCAACCCTACGCCTTCAAGCGTACCCTTTATTATACGATTTTCGCCGCTTTTCGTCAATGAATCTTGTCGGGGTGAATTCTCCGTAGGGCCGGACATCACCGCTACGGAGAAACAAGCTTTTTACTTGCTTTTATCCGTAAAGCCGAGCGTCACCACTACGGAGAAAAAAGTTTGTCGAGGTGATTTCTCCGTAAGGCCGGACACCAGCGCTACGGAGAAACAAGCTTTATACTTGCTTTTATCCGTAGAGCCGGGCACTACCACTACGGAGAAACAAGTTTGTCGA
>JAZLLG010000044.1:0-93160 GCA_045598045.1 Lachnospiraceae bacterium
CCAAATGTTTATTTCAGTATATCATGATTTCAGCAGAAACTATTTCCGCTTTACATCTTTTTGATTATGTTGCAAACAAGCCCAATGTAATTCTCTATAGCCTTACTTTCGAACTCCTGATACTCATTTGTCGCCTCGCCGTCTGCATTGTCGGAAATGGCACGAATAACAAGAAACGGGATACGATTTATAAATGCCGTGTGTGCAATAGCGCCACCTTCCATTTCGCAGCACGCAGCGTCAAAATTACGTGCAAGCTCTTCTTTTGCAAGACGTCCGCAAATAAACTGATCGCCTGTGGCAATACGGCCCTCAACAAGATTTACACCTTGCGGAAGCGACTTACCGCTTTCGCGGGCAATCTTCAGAAGATTCTCATCCGCAGGAAAAGAAGCCGGCATACCGGGAATCACTCCCTTTTTAAATCCGGGGAGGTTCAAAGAGAAATCATGCTCGACCGCATCGGTGCTGATTACAATATCGCCGATGGAAATACCGCTCTTAAGGCATCCGCCGACACCGGTATTGACGATATGCGACACGCCGAAAATGTCAATAAGCACCTGAGCGCATACAGCAGCATTGACCTTTCCGATACCGCACTTTACAACAACGACATCCTTATCAAAAAGGGTTCCGGAGTAAAAATGCATTCCCGCACAGTCTTTCACCTTCGGTGCCGTCATAAGTGATTTCAATTTGGAAACCTCAGTTTCAAGAGCGCCTATAACACCAATTTTCATAAAGACCTCCATTATTTGAACTTTGCCGCATCTGTGTAAACGTTTATAAAAGCCTGACCACCTGCAAAAGATGACTTCTCCATTTTGTCTGCATAACGCTCAAACAACAAAACGTTTATGTGCTCCGGTATCTATATGATGGACGTGATCCTGATTCCCATCAAAATATCTTCCGTATTTTTTGAATCACATTCAAAACTCACAACCGTTTCGCTTGTTGTCCCTTAAATGCAAGCTGCTTCGCAACCGCTCGTCACCGAGATTGCGACAGGCATCGCGCAAAGCTTTCCCCCACCTAAGGTAATGGGGTATCCGGCTGATTTTAATATATCGTCTTCAAGTGTATCACATCATATTGACAAAACAAAGAAAAAGATGTATCTTTCTTAAAACTTTACAGTTTTAAAGCGACAAAGTATAACCACGTTTTTAGGAGACATTATGAAAACAGTCAAGAAGGTTCTTAATTACATCTTTATTGATGGGTTAAGCGGCATGGCGCTTGGTCTTTTCGCAACACTCATCATCGGTACGATTATTAAGCAGGCCGGCTCCTACATTCCCGGTGTAATCGGTGAATATCTCGTTATTTTCGGAAGTATTGCACAATCTCTCACCGGCGCAGGCATAGGCGTTGGTGTTGCATGCAAGTTTAAAGATTCCGGACTTGTAATATTCTCAGCAGCCACCTGTGGTATGATTGGTGCATTCGCAGCAAAAATCCTCGGAGGCACTGTAGTTGCAGGCACGGTTATCACACTTGCCGGCCCCGGCGAACCCCTCGGCGCATACATAGCAGCGCTTACCGGAATCACCGTAGGGCGCCTTGTTGCAGGTAAAACAAAGCTTGATATACTTATCACTCCTGCCGTTACCATCATTTCGGGCTCCATAGTCGGAATCATTCTCGGACCACCCATTTCAGCATTTATGACATGGCTCGGAAGCGTTGTAAACTGGAGCACCGAACAACAACCTATCCTTATGGGCATCCTCGTTTCCGTCATTATGGGTATGGTTCTCACACTTCCCATCAGTTCAGCTGCACTCGGGCTCATCCTCGCGCTTGACGGTCCCGCAGCCGGCGCCGCTACAATCGGCTGTTGCTGCAACATGATTGGTTTTGCGGTTGCAAGCTACAAAGAAAACGGAATCGGCGGATTCTTTGCACAGGGCCTTGGTACATCAATGCTTCAAGTCCCGAACATTATGAAAAAGCCGGTCATCTGGCTTCCTGCGATTATTTCATCCGCAATTCTTGGTCCCATCGGCATTACGCTCTTTAATATGACCAATAACGCCACAGGTTCCGGAATGGGCACAAGCGGCCTCGTAGGTCAGCTTATGACCTATCAGGTTATGTCAGCTACAGAAGCCGGATGGATTGTCATTTTGAAAATGCTTTTACTTCACTTTGTTCTTCCCGGTCTTCTTGCATGGGGCATTTCGGAATTTATGAGAGCAAAGAGTTGGATTAAGAAAAACGATATGCTTCTCGATATCGTTGCAAAGACCGACAAGAAGAAAAAATAATTACTGCAAATATACAATACTTTGCAAGCCCTCGAATTGTTTCGGGGGCTTCTTTTTCAATTGACGAAACCCCCGTGAAATGCTAACATAAGTTCATCCAAAGTGAGGTTTACATATGAAGATTAACATTTACTACGGCGGACGCGGGCTCATCGAAGATTCCACGCTTTACGTCCTTTCCAAAATACAGGAAGTCCTTGAAGATCTTAGCGTTAACGTCACACGCTACAATCTTTACGAATCAAAAAAAGAAATTGCGACCCTCTCCGGCACATTAAAAGATGCCGACGGCGTCATTCTTGCCGCACATGTCGAGTGGTTCGGCATAGGAGGTTATCTCCAGCAATTCCTTGATTCCTGCTGGCTGTATGCCGACAAGAGCAAGCTTTCCGACATATACATGATGCCTGTTGTCATTTCAAACACCTATGGTGAACGCGAAGCTGAAAACACACTCGTTCGCGCCTGGGAGCTTCTTGGCGGTCGCATTTGCCCCGGCATTACATCCTTCGTAAACAGCCAGACTGATTTCGAAACAAATCCCGGGTTTGCCAAAATCATCGAAAGTGTCACAGAAGACCTGTACCGAACCGTCAATCGTAAGCCTGTACGTTTTCCTTCCAGCACAGCGCAGCTCCTTTCCGGTGCCGTAGAGCAGGCTTCCACCATGAAACTTACTCCCGAAGAGGGTGAACGTCTTTCCAAGTACGTTTCCGATGACACCTTTGTAAAGAAACAGAAGGAAGACATCGAAGAGCTTTCCGAAATTTTCCAGTCAATGATGGGAAACAGTGACTCCGGTCAGGAGTTCATAAAGAACTTCAAAGAGAATTTCATTCCTCCAACGGACAATACAAAAGTCGTATTTGAGCTGAAGATGACCGACATTAACAAATCACTTATTGTTGATGTTTCCAAGGAACGGCTCAAGGTGTTCTACGGCGAAGCGGATGCTCCCGATATTGTTGCCACAACCACACGTGAAACCGTCAACAAGATTTGCAACGGACGTCAAACCTTCCAAGGAGCGTTCATGCTCGGCGACCTTTCAACAAAAGGAGATTTAAAAGTCATCAGACTCTTTGATACATTCTTCAGATTTAATAAACTGTAATAAAAAGTGATTACCTGGCAGCATTGCCCGGTAATCACTTTTTTGATGAGCGAGTAAACTGTCACCTACTCACTTGCAAACTGCAAACAGGCCCCTACGCAAAGCGTAAGGGCCTGAAATTATATTACTTATAAAGTTCAACGAGCTTGAGGAGATGCTGGTATCTGTCGCCTGCAGCAACCTCAGACTTAGCGAAGAGATCGGAAGCACGATCCGGGAATGCCTTGATGAGGGATGTGTAACGAGCCTCATTGTTGAGGAATTCCTGATATGTGCCATCACCTTCCTTGGATGTGAGGGTGAAAGGATTCTTGCCTTCTGCCTTAAGTGAAGGATTGAAGGAGAAGAGGTTCCAATAACCGGCCTTAACAGCCTTCTTCATTTCATCCTGGCAGTGGTTCATGCCGCCCTTAGCGATTCCGTGAAGTTCGCAAGGAGCGTAGCCGATGATGAGTGAAGGTCCGTTGTAAGCTTCTGCAGCTGCGATAGCTTCAACAGCCTGCTTCGGGTTAGCGCCGAGAGCGATCTGAGCAACATATACGTAGCCATAGCTCATAGCGATTTCTGCAAGGCTCTTCTTCTTGATTTCCTTACCTGCTGCAGCGAACTGACAAACTTCACCGATGTTGGAAGCCTTAGAAGCCTGGCCACCTGTATTTGAGTACATTTCTGTATCGAATACCATAACGTTTACGTTCTCGCCGGAAGCAAGTACATGGTCAAGTCCGCCGAAACCGATATCATATGCCCAACCATCACCACCGAAGATCCAGATGGACTTCTTAGCGAGGTACTGCTTCTTGGAGAGGATTTCCTGAACGCAACCGCAATCACAGTTAGGAGCAAATGCTTCGAGCTCTGCAATAAGAGCCTTAGCGTCCTTTGTATTGCTTCTTGTGTCATCCTTTGTTGCAAGGAATGCAGCGATAGCATCCTTTAAGGAAGCAGGAGCCTTGTCGCCTGCCTGAATCTTTTCAAGCTTAGCAATAAGCTGGTCACGAAGAACCTTCTGACCAAGGTACATACCAAAGCCGTGCTCAGCGTTATCCTCGAAGAGGGAGTTAGACCAAGCAGGACCCTGGAGGGAATCCTTGTTAACTGTGTAAGGTGATGTAGCAGCAGGACCGCCCCAGATGGATGAACAACCTGTAGCATTTGAAATGTACATGTTCTCACCGAAGAGCTGAGTGATGAGTCTTGCATAGCTTGTCTCTGCACAGCCTGCGCATGAGCCTGAGAACTCAAGAAGCGGCTGGTTGTACTGAGAACCGATAGGAGATACGTCTGTGAATACAGGCTTAATTTCCTTCTTACCAACGTTTGCAACGAGGTAATCGAATACGGGCTGCTCATTTGCCTGTGATTCCTGAGGAACCATCTTAAGAGCTTCACCGGCCTTAGGACATACAGTTACACACTCACCACAACCCATACAATCAAGAGGAGATACCGTCATTGTGTACTTCATTGTTGTGTCAACAGCGTGCTTGGAGTCTGCAAGCTTGATGGAAGCAGGAGCTGCCTTAACTTCAGCCTCAGAGAGGATGAACGGACGAATTGTAGCATGTGAGCAGACAAATGCACAGGAGTTACACTGAGCACAAGCTTCAGCGTTCCACTCAGGAACCATAACTGCTGTACCACGCTTCTCGTATGCAGATGCACCTGTCTCGAACTGACCGTCAGCGATATCCTTGAATGCGGAAACAGGAAGACTGTCGCCATCCATAAGTCCGATAGGATCAAGGAGTTCGTTAACCATCTTAACTGTAGCAGGACGACCTGTACGAACAACCTTCTTAGGCTCGTCAACAGCGTTTGCCCAGTCTGCAGGAACTTCTACTTTATGTGTAGCGTCTACACCGGCATCAATAGCCTTGTAGTTCATTTCTACAACTGCATCACCCTTCTTACCGTAGGACTTCTTGGCAGCTGCCTTCATGTAGTCTACTGCTTCTGCAATAGGCATAACGTTTGCAAGCTTAAAGAATGCGGACTGAAGGATAGTATTTGTACGCTTACCCATACCGATTTCGATAGCCTTATCGATAGCGTTGATGGTGTAAAGCTGGATGTTGTTCTTTGCGATGTACTGCTTAGCTTCAGCATTGAGATGCTCAGCGAGCTCTGCGTCTGACCACTGGCAGTTGATCATGAATACTCCGCCCGGCTTAACGTCCTGAACCATCTTGTAACCCTTGATAACGTATGAAGGGTTGTGGCAGGCAACGAAGTCAGCCTGGTTGATGTAGTAAGGAGCACGGATGGGCTTGTCACCGAAACGAAGGTGAGAAATTGTGATACCACCTGTCTTCTTGGAGTCGTACTGGAAGTAAGCCTGGATGTACTTGTCTGTATGGTCACCGATGATCTTTGTGGAGTTCTTGTTGGCACCAACAGTACCATCACCGCCGAGACCCCAGAACTTACACTCAACTGTGCCGGGTGTAGCTGTGATAGGTGCGGGCTTAACCTCAGGAAGAGAGAGGTTTGTAACATCGTCTACGATACCAACTGTGAAACGTGCCTTAGGTGCATCCTTCTCGAGCTCTTTGAAGATTGCGAATACGGATGAAGGCGGTGTGTCCTTGGAACCGAGACCATAACGACCACCTGTGAGAACGATGTCATTGAGACCTGCCTCACGAAGAGTAGCTGCAACATCGAGGTAAAGAGGATCGCCAAGTGCGCCGGGCTCTTTTGTTCTGTCGAGAACAGCGAGCTTCTTACATGTCTTGGGAAGAGCCTTTACGAAAGCATCTGCAACCCAAGGTCTGTAAAGACGAACCTTGATGAGGCCGACCTTCTCACCCTTAGCTGTGAGATAATCGATAACTTCCTCTGCTACGTCACAGAAGGAACCCATACAAACGATAACACGATCTGCATCTGCAGCGCCGTAGTAGTTGAAAAGTGAATAGTTTGTACCAAGCTTTTCGTTAATCTTGCCCATGTACTTCTCAACAACAGCAGGAAGTGCGTTGTAGAGAGAGTTGCAAGCCTCACGATGCTGGAAGAAAACGTCTCCGTCTTCATGAGAACCGCGCATAGCGGGATGCTCAGGGTTAAGTGCGTGCTCACGGAATGCCTTAACAGCGTCCATATTGCACATTTCTTTGAGATCTGCGTAATCCCACTTTTCAATCTTCTGGATTTCGTGAGATGTACGGAAACCATCGAAGAAGTTAAGGAAAGGAACCTTACCCTCGATAGCTGAAAGATGAGCTACAGGTGAAAGATCCATAACTTCCTGAGGATTGGACTCAGCAAGCATAGCGAAACCTGTCTGACGGCATGCATAAACGTCAGAATGATCGCCGAAGATGTTGAGGGACTGTGTAGCAACCGTACGTGCGGATACGTCGAATACGCAAGGAAGCTGCTCAGCAGCGATCTTATACATGTTAGGGATCATAAGAAGAAGACCCTGAGATGCTGTGAAAGTTGTTGTGATGGCGCCGACTGCGAGGGAACCATGAACGGTACCTGCTGCACCTGCTTCAGACTGCATTTCGCAAACCTTAACCTGGTTTCCGAAGATGTTTTCCTGACCCTGTGCTGACCACTGGTCAACATAATCTGCCATCGGGCTGGAAGGAGTAATAGGGTAAATGGCAGCAACATCAGTAAACGCATAGGCTACATGAGCCGCAGCTGTATTGCCGTCCATTGACTGTTTTGCTCTGGACATATTGTATCCTCCTGAATATTTTTTGAGTCATGGCATACCAAAAAGGCCACAATGACCCATTTGGGCAAAATTTTAACATTCTTTTGATGTTTTGTAAAGAGCAACATGCATCGTACCAATGAAAAGAACGCACAAAACTATGGGATAAGTTCCCCTTTATATACCGGCTTTATCTCTTCTTTCCAAATCCACTTTTCACCATCGTGATAGCCTAACTCAATATGAGTAATCGGGTAATCTGTAGGGATATCACGAACCATAACCCTATATTTCCCACAATTCATAGTATTCGTAATTTCATATTTTTCGAAAGAGTCACTTAGATTACTCCAATACCATCCACGTTCCAAACGATTTTGCGGAAGCTTCGAAAGCTGTGTCGTATCAAACTGATATTCCATGCAAGTTGCTCCATTCCCGTCAAAAACGGCATTTTCATCTGCAATCCAATACATTTTCCCGTCATGCTGAACAACATAAATCCCAACGTCGGGTTTCGCAACAAGTATAGTTCCTTCTTTTACCAATTCATTTAAGTCTGTCTCCGAAACATTCAACTTACCAAGCATGCGTGGATCAACACGATACACTTTTCCATTAAGCAAATAGACATTTGACGCTACGGCTTTGTTCTTTCTGTCGTCTGTTTTAAAGAACACACGATACACAATATCGTTACGTATACTTTCCGCATTAAAATAGGCTATATAGCCACAATCCGAATAATCATATTCACAGTTATAATACAAATTGATATCTTCTCTTTTATTTTTTTTAATCAAGGACGGAATTCCCTTTATCCTTCTGCCATCGTCATCTCCGTTAAGCTCAGATACATCGACCAATACAAGACTGCACGCATAATTTTCTGATGTGTCGACAGTTTTTCCACGTACCTCCTCAGCCAAAAAAAACCAACCTTCTAACTGAATTATCTCGTTGATCTTGTCTGATGTCTCCACATCGTATACATATTTATTGCTGTCAGACGCATATAAAACATATTGAGATTTCACGTTATACATGTGTTTGTTAAGCAAAACATAGGCAATGATTACTGCGCACGTTCCAAAAATGCAAAAGAATATTTTCTCCGTTCGATTTTTCAGCATTTTTCCATGCTCCTTTCAAATCCAAGCACTGTTTCCTACTTTTTTCTTTTACGTTTTCATCAATATACAGATAAATCTGATATGTCGGAATAAAATCCCTGCTGCAATCCATTCACCATTTTCGGTATACCCGCCGCCAAAATCACCTACTTATAACAGATACGATATGTCGCTTGTTTTCTTCAACCGTTGCTTGAGCATTCAGTATTTCAACTTCTTTCCTGCTTTTCAACACCTTTCTATATGCATCTATATTTGCACAAAGCTTTTCGTATGAATAATCTTGTTTTCTGGAAAACGCAACATCCGGGTTTACATCCAAAAAAAACGTGCGATATGGGCGAATCCCAATCCACCCAAACAATAACTTTTTAACAATAAGCTTAGCAAAAGAATCTTTTCTTTCTTTTGCCAGGATATACCCTATATAGTCATCATAATAGTATCGATCAAAAATCACATTGCATCCTGTCAATGCAATAAACAGTGCTTTTACAATACGCAGCCTTTTATCTATCCTGCATAACGAATTTATTACCATGTTTCTTTTGCCACTGCTCATTTTTTTTTGCAGACCGGGTATCCAATACTCATTATTCCCGCCATATATCCTACGAAAACCTATAAGCTTCAGATAATCGTCATGCAATAACTCATCTACCATCGTAGATTTTCCACATCCATCAACGCCAACAATAGCATAAATCTTCCCAACATGTCTTATAGGTCTTTGAGGAAATTTCATTCTGTAACGTACTCCCAAAAAAGCACGATGCAACTTTCCCCACATAAATCTTACAACCGTTGCAATGCTGTTTGATAAACCACTGCGCAAGTATCGTCTTATATTTTGCCTTTCTGTATCATTTCCAAAATAAACATCGGAAATATAATCATTAACGTTAATCTGCGCTTCCCTGCCCAATCCGAGCATCAACTTCAATTCACCTGAAAAGGGAACCTCATTTATGTTTTCTATCTTCAAGAGCTCATTTAGTCTATTATAATCATCTTTGTTCGGGTGTTTTCTAAGAATCATCCTTACAAACAGTAGTATAATCTCATCTTCCGTTCGTATTACGTGAGCTCCAAAAGAAGGTTCAACAAAAAAATCACTAAGAATTCTCTTTTCGAGCTTCTTCCAATGAAGTTCCTTTTCCATTTTATATCCAATACGCAATTTTGTATGAATATGTAACATAGACATACATCCATTATCTTTATCATATCCCATATAAAAAGAGATACCAAAGTGATATTTAGGCCAAATGCATTTCTTATATCCGAGAGATTTTAATATTTCATTCACTTTTTTAATATCTTTTTCTGCTATTAAAAAGTCAATGTCCTCTTCACCTTTCAACGTTTTGTATATCAAATCAAATTCTTTGAAAATACAATAACTTATGCCATTTTCGTTCAGTTTTGAAATTACATCTAACACCAAACTCATATTTTTGTCTCCTCACAAATTATAAATTGCAAAAAGCTATATATCTGATTAACGTAGTATTTATCCATTTTTTGACCATATTTGTACTCTTTGCCTACACGGTCAAGCCAATATGCCGTTTTAAGCTGAATATCCAAGTTAGTTTCCTGACAAGCTTCACCCACATATTGCAACAGCTTTTCATTAGTAAGTGCTGCCAGATAACTCATCCATAAATATCCTTTATCATTTACGCTCGCCAACGCAAAGTGGATTCCATCAAAGTCTTGAGCGCCGTTAAAAACGCATCGGTCCGTATCTATGAGAACAAACCGATTATCTTGCATAATAACATTTCCGTTATGCAAATCCCCATGTGTAAATCCGTATGAAACAATGCGTTTCTCCCAATCACTCATGATACAGTCAATTGTATCAAAATAAAGCCTGTCCGGAATAACCCTCTTAAGCGTTTCATAACCCTTCTTCATATCATCGGACCATTGTGCGGGGCTTTTATTTCCAAGTTTTTTTTCTTCAAGCAAGAATTCCTGAACAAACGATTCCACCATATTGTCTCTCGGCGCTAATAATGGCATTTTTATATATCGAATGCCATAGTCACTACCTTCCAAAGATAAACCGCTTACAAAATAATCTCGCACAGTCTCATCTTGATTAATTATGTTCCAATTGTAAAATTCTGACTCTATCCGCTTTTCACAGTTTTTTGTAATGGGTATTTTATAAAAATATTCGGCTGTTGTTAAATTAATACTATTTGTCGAAGACAACCTTGCGGAAGAAACTTTGTCATCATCTTCTTTCAGCAATGAAAATGCAAGTTCAATCCCATCTTTGGATATTTCATCTCTGTACCGTAATAGTACCGGTAAACCCTTGCTCCAGCAAAAAAAATTCCGAGACGATAGTATTTTTGCTGCCAATCTATTCAGGGAATAGTGCCATATCGTTGATATATCATGCACTGTGCTTTCTCCTTTACATAAGTCAGGTTTTATATGGTTTATGCTTGATTAAATCCCGAATTGCTATATATTCCTTATTTTTCGTAAGAGCTGAAAGCATTACATATATTGTCGCTCCTGAAATCACTTGAATTGTTAATATAACACCTACCGGGAGTGGGAGTCCTCTCTCCGCGAATACAATAACTCCCATAACTAATGACATTAAAACACTTGGCAGCAAATCTAAAATCTGTTCGTAGTATGAATATCCAATTAGCACTTTATTTGGAAAAGCATTAACGACAGAGCTACAAACCGATGAAAGTGCTGCACTTAACGCTATGGCAACCACCCCAAATCTAAGTGATAGTGTCAGTAAAACTATTCCGATAGTTTTCTTTATTATTTCAACCTTGAGGTAAATATCCGATCTCCCAGTTGCTTTAATTGCTTGAATATTTGCTGTTTGCATTGGTAACAACAAATATGAAAAGCAAAAAATACGCAGATAAGGCACCGCTTCTAACCACTTTTTCGTTAGCAAAACTCCAATGATTGTATCTGCTGTACAGGCCATTCCAACCATTAAAGGACTCATTATAAAAGCACTTGTCCTAATTGAAAACTGGGTGTATTTTTTCAGCCTTTCTTTATCATCCTGTACTTGCGAAACGACCGGAAAAAGAACACTTATTATAGTCGAATTAACATTAGTTATAAAAATATGCGGAAACTGGTTCCCTTTGTTATAATATGCCAAATCAGAAGAACTGTACAACTTTCCGATAATCAGACTTCGTATCTCATTGTACGTCGTTGACAAAAGTCCAACCACAAGAATTTTCCAGCCAAACGAAAACAAGCTCTTGAAGCGCTCCCAGGAAAAAAGCCATTTAGGTCTCCACCTTACAATGGTCCACAATGCAATCGTATCAACAATTGAATTAAACAAATACTGCCATACAAGCGCCCAAACGCCAAAACCAATATATGCCATTCCAATACCGACAAAAGCTGAGCCCACTGTTCCAATTGATGTTGCCCAAAAAAACTTTTTAAATATCAGATTTCTTGAAACATAAGCCTGTTGTATAGAATTAATTGCTGCCAATGGTATCTTAATCGAAAGAACTCTCATAATTTGGCACAGTTCGGGCATATCGTAAAAATCAGCAACCAATGGCGCCAGTAAGAAAAGAAGCAAATAACATAGTAAAGACAGAACTATATTTGCATAAAAAATAGTCGAAAAATCGATGTCATCCGCTTCCCGCTTCTGAATCAAAGCATTACCAAGTCCGTCAGAAACGAAAACATTCGCCAAGGTAATAAACACTGTCACCAATGCTATCTCTCCGTAATCTGACGGTTCCAGTAGTCTCGCCAAAACAATTGAAACAGCAAAAGTAACCAACTGTGCACATATTCTTTCTGCGAATTTCCAGCCAAAATTTGATGTTATTTTTCTTCCGTCCATTGTCATAAATGCTATATCACAAGTAAATCACCCGCTTTCTGCGGATTTATATACTTTTCCTGTAAAAGCCTCTTTCTTCGTTTATAAGCCAAAACTTCAATTTCAATTTTTATTTTTCCACTTCAATCATTTTAAACATATCATTTATTCTTTTTGCAATAACTTCCTCAGAACAATCTCTTCGGCACAAATCGGAAATCTGCTTCCCATTATAAGTTGTATGGCTTTCGAACATAGTTCTCAGAGCCTTTGAAGCGCACTCAACTGTTTTTTCATTGATAAGAATTCCATATTCATTATGCCAACTTTCTTCAATGCCTCCGTTTTTTGTGGAAATAATCGGTCGTCCTACTGACAAAGCCTCTCTGTACGCAACACCAAAGGTTTCATTTTCACTGAGTAAGACAAAACAGTCACAATTAGTATACGCTACTAACATTTGATCGGAGTTTAATCTTCCAACTAAATGAATTTGATTTGTCCTTTCTGCTTTTTCAATTTTACGTTTAATATCTGCATACAATTCACCATCTCCGGCTATTATCAATTCTACTGATTCGCTCGGCAGAAATGCTTGTATGAAGCCTTCAACCAATATGTCAAATCTTTTAATTTTATAAAAATTGCCGGCAGAAAAAAAAGTAACCTTGTCCTTGCTTTCTTTAGGCGAATAAATATACCTATCATTTATCATATTGGGTATCACATTTATCTCTGCTGATAAGCCTGTGTGATTATATATGGCTAATTTCAAGGCTTCAGAAACACATATAAATCCTTTTGCATTTTGTATTGTTTGTTTTGTTATTTCAACAATATACTTATTTAATGTGTGCTTATAATAAAGGCTGTAATGTTCGTCAACTATAAATGGCACACCCGCTTTTTTGGCTATTTCAGCTGCCACATATCCGCTTGGAAACGTAAAGTGTGCATATATTAAATCCGGCAATCCAAATGTTTTTACTGCCTTCTCAAACATTTCCAGTATATTTTTTTTATAACCGACCACTGCAACACGTGGTAAACGCGATTGCATCAGTCCGATTGTATACCTTTGGTATACATGTCCTACGCAATCGTCATACTCCTGCATTTTACCAACCCTGTTCCATTGGCGATAATTCAATGTAGGAGCATTTAAAATCACAAATTGATGATTATATCTCTTTCTCAGCGCTTGGCACTGTTCTTGAACATATATTCCCAGTTGTGGATAATCCGGCGTCGGGTACACCGCCGGTATAACAAAAATCAACATCCCGGCACCTCTCATTTATGTATTGGATTTTTTTCATTCCGCAACAGTGTCATAGTCGGAATAATGAAAAACAAAACAACATTTAAGCTCGAATATAAACATGGATTAAAAATAAACAACATGGCAAAAGATATAACATATCCAAATCCTATATTTTTTTCTTGTAATCGTCTTTCGTAAGCAATTGCAGAAAAAAACACTAATAGATAAGGTACTCCGGCAAAAATGCCAAATCTGGCAAGTGTATCCAGTAGTTCTCCATGACTACCTACACCATATGCTTTTTGAGTATAGAAATCCATTCCTGTAAATCGAGTAATACCAAAAACAGGGTGCTCTAAAAAAGTCTTCAAGGATTGCATCATTAACACGGCTCGTTTAGCCGAATCACTCGTCTCAGCTGACATTATATCATTTCCGGATAACAGATATCCCAGCTCCACCAGTCTATTCGCAAGATATTTTTTTCTTCCTCTGCCTGCCGCGTATTTGATCAATAGCCTTCCGCATTCTTCCTTTAATGCAAAGAATGAGGCTCCGGCCGCCGTAAGTATAGTAAGCCCCATTACCTGCTTTGATCTGATTTTCCTTAATGATGAAACTGAGCAGGCACGCAACGCGATTCCAACCACAGACCCAATCACAGTACTGACAACCGTTACTGTTGATTGAGTTTTTATCACAACAAGATCAAGCAAGACACATATCAGTAGTTTATATATTGATTTCTTTTTTTCCCATAAAAAATCTTCTAGCAAATACACCGCCAGCAACGACGATCCTATAGCCAACGGATAGCCTCCACCTGAAAGAGGAATATTTGCTGCGTCATGAGAAGCAATATGTCTGGCCGACATCTGTCCGCTACACATTAAATATGCCGCTCTAACAGCTACTGACACCCAAATCACAAAGACCGCATTAACAATCAAGGTTTTGCGTTTACCGGATGAATAATACACAAATAAATGCGCCGGCAAGAAAATGCTGAATCTGCTAATCACAATTTTAATTGGATTTTCTCCTGCCAGTACTGTCTCGATTCCAAGCGCACCCAAAAAGACAAAAAGAAGCCATATCGGCGGGTAGACAATGCTCACTTTTCCCTTTTTTTCACATATAATGAGTAGAAAGAGAGAAACACCAATCACCGCTAAAAGTTTATATGCATCCGGTTCGGCAATTGCTATGGACATATATATTACTGTCAGTAAATCTGTCAGATACGACATTGTCATTTAATCCTTTTTAAGCATACAACTATCGCTTTGTTTTATTGCTTCTGACATATGTAAATTATAGCCATTAAAACCAAATGACTTGTGCGATATTGTTCTATATGTTAAATACTCTACATACCTAATAATATATTTGGCTTTAACCTTATTGTCATAAAGAATCTTTAGTCCATCGAGAAACTTCATTTTATAAAATGCATTCCTACACCTTTCCAACGAAATAACCGAAATAACTCTTTCACGATCTGATGTGTCTAACGCAGTTATCTTTTCATCGTACTTCTTCAGAAAAGCCCTTGCGCAGCCATCCGTTTGCTCAAAACTTCTCTTTATTCGTTCACCTTCTTGATGAATCGTAAGAAAGATCCCGTCCACAAATGCAATCTTATTTTTTTCCAAGACTCTTACTAAAAATTCTATATCCTGGTTTCTGATAAATGTTTCATCATAACCACCAATTTCATCAACAACTTTTTTTCTCAGGAACAAATTAGAACCTGATCCCATAAACATTGTTCTCATCAATGCATCTACATAACAGTCTCCCATTCGGTTTTCACAGGACACCTGATTTCCTCTTTTTCCCTTTACAATCCGATATCCGGTATAACAAGCGCCCCAAGCATTATCCAATGCCTCCAAGCATTCCACTTGTCTGACTAATTTGTCTTTATCAATTTCATCATCATCATCCACGAAAGTAATGTATTTTCCTTTGGCTATCTTCCATCCGGTATTTCTTGCCGCAGAGCCATTCCTATTTTCAGAATGTTTAACGTAAGTAATCCGTCTATCATTCAAATAGTCCTGCATTACCTTTTCAGTTTCTCGTCTGGCGCCTGATTCCGGAGAATTATCATCTACAACAATAATCTCAAAATCAGTATAACTCTGTTGCAATACGGAATTAATGCAGCGTTTCAAAAAGAGAGGTCTACTATAAGTGGGTATAACCACTGAAACCAGTGGGTATTCATTCACTAACGATGGCATTATATATCTCCTTCATTTCCTTATTTACGCTTTTTTTGGTGAAAGAAGAAATAACCTGTCCATTGTATCTGCCAAATTCATTTCTCAAATATTGGTTGTCCTTTAACAGGCATATATTTTTCTTGAATTCATTAACGTTATCAGGTCGGGATAAATATCCTCCCTTCCCTTCCTCAATCAAATCAACATTCCCTCTAATGTCAGAAACAATGCACGGCAGCCCCGAAGCCATTGCATCCATAAGTGCTACCGATAACCCCTCCCTGTATGAAGGGTGCATGTATATATCGGCACATGCGTATATCTCAGCCGTGGATTCAACAAACCCAAAAAAATGGACTTGATTTGCGACCTTCATTTTCTTTGCCATTTTTTTCAGTTTATTGTCCAGCATTCCTTTTCCGGCTATTGCGTAATGAATGCTCTCATCATGTATTTGAGATAAAGCTCGTATAATCACTTCGTGATTTTTTCTTTTACACAATTCACCAACAGACAGTAGCAGTAACACATCCTTTGGCAATTTGTATTTTTCTCTGTATATTTCCCTCAGATTTTTTTCCTGATTGCACTTAATCGGATCCGTATCGACTCCTACACCACTGATTTTACGAACATCACTGCATTTTAATCGTTCAACGGCATTACTATAGTCCTCTTTATTGATTGTAATCAGAACATCCGTAAATTTCGAGCAAATCTTTTCTATAGGATAATACAAAGCCCAGTTAAGAATCGGTGCACCTTTATAGAAATGAAATCCATGTGCCGTATAGATAATTTTATGTTTTCCGTCCTTTCGGTATGGCCTGAACAAAATCCTGACAATTGCCGCACATATCGGCGAATGACAATGTACAAGTGCAAAATCGTCCTTTAACAATTCTTTGACTTGACATATGGATTTAATCATCTTTTTCACTTTCAGAATTTTTCGAGTGAAATCAATCTGCTTAACGAATACACTTTGTGCCTGCATTTCCTGCACAAAGCGTTCATTTTTGTTTAGTGAATTACTATCCTCGTCAACAAAATTAGCAGCTATTGTTACCGTATATCCCATTTCCATCAGAATCTTTATATTCTCTGTATTAAAATTACAAAGCATAGATCCCATAGAGGCAATAAAAAGCGCTTTTTTTTCTATTTTACTTTTTGATAAACTATCTATTGTCATTTAAACTTCCTTCACAGGCCCTGTTGATTGTTTCCTCGTTATCATATAAGCAATAGGAATATTCCAAACGCTCTGTATCAACATACGTCAAGTCACCAAATGCTTTTCTGGTAAGCGGTAGAAAAGCCATGCTGATTTTTACGCACACACCAAGCAACTTACTAAAGTACAACTTTTTCCCCATATTATTTGCTATCCATTTTGTCATTTGAGCTGTACACATAGGTTCTTTATTAGCAGGAGTCCAAACATCTGCATAGCAGCAATCACAAGCCATTCGCAAAAACTCGCACAGATGATCAATATATATCATACTCCTTGAGTTCACTATATCCGGGAAAATAGCGATTTTTCTTATCAAGGATATAATATTATTGAAATTTCCTTTACACCCTTTTCCATAAACCATTGGCGGACGTACTATACACACACGGAATGAATCGGATTTCAACTGATTGATTTCATTTTCTGCCTGAAGCTTTGACATACCATATGCGTTTCCGGGACTTGGTATAGTATCTGGATAAACAGTTCCCGAATCAAGCCCATATACACTCATACTACTCATAAACAAAAACTGCCTCACACCTTCAGCTTTTGCCTTTTTTGCGGTTTCCACCGCAAGATCCCGGTTTATTTCATAATATAAGCTTCTGTTTTTCCTTGTTTCCTTCACATGTGCTATTCCTGCCACATGAAGTACAACATCATAGCCTGAAAAAAGTCTCTCTCTCCAACTTCCATCAATCATGTCAAGCGTATCCACCTGATAATTTTCAGTCCACTGTGACAAGTATTTTTCAAAGGAAGTTCCTATATAACTTTTTGCCCCGGTAATAAGAATCTTTTTCATATAGCCAACCCGATATATACTATTTCTCTTTTTCCTTTTTTGTCATCTCGGCCATCGCCCCGGTTCCTCCCTCGACAACCCCTTCTGCTCTAAACACTTTGAAAATTGTACCGAAGAAGCATCTGACATCCATAGCAACGCCTTCCTTTTGGACATATTCCCCGTCAAATCGCGCTTTCACAGGGATTTCCAATTCATCACGTCCATTGATTTGTGCCCATCCTGTAAGCCCGGGTTTTACATCATTTGCACCATATTTTTCTCTTTCTTCGATAAGGTCATCCTGATTCCAAAGAGCAGGTCTTGGACCTATAATCGACATATCTCCCTTTAAGATATTGAACAATTGGGGCAGTTCGTC
Source organism: Lachnospiraceae bacterium (assembly GCA_045598045.1). Classification (GTDB taxonomy): domain Bacteria; phylum Bacillota; class Clostridia; order Lachnospirales; family Lachnospiraceae; genus RGIG3528. The sequence goes on from JAZLLG010000044.1 coordinate 17,957, forward strand.
AAGCGAAAACTTACGAAGTGTCTTCCCGCATTTAAGAAGATAAGCATCCGGATTTTCCAACATATGGGTCGGAACGTCATGTGGAGTATCAAGTCGCATGCTGCGAAACTTCTTCAACGAAAAAAACGTGATTTCACCATTTTTCTTTTTCCCGACCCGCCTTTGAACAAAAAGTACCGGGCCCGGGTCTTCGCATTTGATAACAATAGCAATTATCAGCATTGGAACCGCCAAAATAAAAATACCGCATAGTGAACCTATTATGTCTATAATACGTTTTACAAAATGCTTATACATTCAAGACCTTCTAATTTCCAATATCAAATAAAATAGTAACCTATCTCGCAATTACATTCACAAACATCACGCCCAACACCTTAGTCTTTCTATCCTTAAGCTGCTTAATCATTTGAGTGATGTTTTCCCTTCTCGACTCACGGCACTTTACAACAATAATTACGTTTGATGCCTCTGTGCTTTCAACAGCAGACTGATAATCCGAAAGAATATTTCCTGCTGCATAAATCTTTTCGTTGGTGCCCGTCATTTCTTTTGCAAGCTCTTCCAATTCGTTTTCGTCAATATCACTTACCAAAGCAGTCTTCCCGTTCCCGGACGCTTCGCTTTCTTCCGCGAGTTTTGCAGCATGCATGGCAATTATCTTCACGCGCTGTTCATATTCACTGCGATTTACCTTAACGTCAAAACACCTCATGATAAGTGCATCAAAGCCCTTTGTTGTCTTTTTGTTTTCAGGGAGTTCTCCCAAAGACCGTACGTCTTTGTCAAATGATTCTTCTCCGTAAACACGCTGGGTCAATATGTATTTTACACAGAAAAACATACCAAGTACAAGACAGGCTGCAATGCCTCCGATAAGGAAGAACTTAATGGATTTTTTTATAACCCCTGAAGCAGTCACAACGGGAACCGTTATACCCTTCTCTTTCTTTTCCCACTCAGCAAGTTTTGATTGAAGCGAGCCAAGCTCTGCTGTGAGAGAATCCGATTTATCACGATTTTCGGCCTGCATTCTTTCCAGTTCGGGGTTCACCTTGGAAAATGCTGAAATGTCTGAAGCCGTAAGAGTGTGTTCGCCGATTGTTGTGTTTATAAAGTCATATCTTTTCCTGATTTCGCTTTCAAATAATCTTAAAAGAGACTTACATCTGTCCTCTGTATCGGCAACTACCGAAACCTTAATTGAATACCTGCTTTCGCTTACTTCAACCGTCGCAAGTTCCCGGAGATACGTTGCTTTTGCGAAATCAAGCTTGTTTTCCTTTATTATTGCTTCATAGAAAGAATCCGGAGTTACATAATCGGAATATGCGTAGCAAATCCGTTTTGCAGGATTTTCATTCTGAACGGAAGATCCCGGCATAATCTGATAATCCGTGTCAATATACATATTCAGTATGCCGGTCCATTGCTCCTTAGGGTTAATTTCCATCATCCAGGAATTTTCATTGTATTCCTGTTGATCGGCCAGACTTCTTTCGGCTTTTTTTATGTCATTGTTGATTTGAGTGCCTTCTTCCTTCCAGGCGGCAACTTCAGCTTCATAATCTGCCTGAAGCTTTTTTACTTCCTCAGGACCGGAAATCCGAATCGCATATTTGGCAGCTGCAACACCGCCGGCAAGTACTGCTATGATTACTGAAATAATTACAATGCACCGCCATTTGAGGCATGCAACCAAAAGCATCTCAAGTAAATTGATTTCACGTTCTTCGTTCATCTTCGTCTTCCTTTTTGTTATTTTGACAATAGTCAGTCCTTCTTCGCGTTTTCTATGTCTGCAAGACAATTAAGTTCTTCCGGCGAATGATATGTCGGAACCGTACATTTAATCGCTTCAATAACACTGTCATGATAACCTGACATAAAACCTTCAAACTTGCCGTCGAGTCCTCCTTCAATAGCATTGGAAAGAATCTTCAGCTTTTCATCAATTTCTTCTCTCGTCAGTCCTTTATCACGTTCAATAAAAATCTTCTCATTGAAAGTCTTTGACAGTTCCTCGTTCTTCATAAGAAGTTCTTCGTAAAGCTTTTCTCCGGGACGAAGTCCGACTTCAACAATGTCAATATCCACATATGGTTTATAGCCCGAAAGCTTTATCATGTTTTCCGCAAGGTCAAGAATCTTAACGGGACTGCCCATATCAAGTACAAAGAGTTCCCCGTTCTTTGCCATTGCACACGTTTCCATAACAAGGCCGACAGCTTCGGGGATTGTCATGAAATATCTTATGATGCGCTTGTCGGTGATTGTTACCGGCCCACCTGCGGCAATCTGTTTTTTGAAAAGAGGAATAACGGAACCGTTTGAACCAAGCACATTGCCAAAGCGCACTGCTGTAAACTCCGTCTTTGAATGCGTTCTGCACTGAATAATCATCTCACACAGACGCTTCGATGCGCCCATAATGTTTGTGGGATTGACAGCTTTGTCTGTGCTTACCAGAAGGAACTTTTCAACGCCGTATTTTTCAGCCATATTTGCAACGTTGTACGTTCCGTAGACATTATTCTTAATAGCTTCACAGCCCGAATGCTCCATAAGCGGCACATGTTTATGTGCAGCAGCATGAAATACAATTTGCGGGCGATGTTCCCTAAATACTTCATCCAGACGTTTATCATCACGAACGGAAGCAATAATAACCTCCAGATTTAGTTTGTCTCCATACTCTCTGACAAGTTCCTGCTGTATATCATATGCATTGTTTTCGTATATATCAAGAATAACGAGCTTTTTCGGAGAAAGTTTTGCAATCTGTCGGCACAATTCCGAACCAATGCTTCCGCCGCCGCCTGTGACAAGAACGCATTTGCCTTTATAAAATTCAACTGTTTTTTCAGATTTAACCTTAATCGTATCACGAAATAAAAGGTCCTCAATACTGAATTCTCGAAGAGTCGGCCTATTGAAGCCTTTTCCGTCAGATTCGTTGCCCATTCGGAAATCATACAGCTTTATCTTACATTCGGTCTTTTTGTATAATTCGTATAGCCTGGCAAGATTTTCGGGCGAAGCATCCGGCATTGCAATAACGATTTCACGAACATGCAAATTTTTTATCGTACCAATAATGTTTTCACTTTCCCGATAAATTCTGACGCCATGAATTTCAGACCCGATTTTTCGTGAATCCGTATCAATAAACATAACAGGGTAATAAGGGCTTTCAGGGTTTCTGAGAAGATCTACCGCCAGGGATGCGCCCTCATTTCCCGCGCCTACAATTGCAATATTGATACGATGTACGTCTGACTTATCCCCGAACCAAAAACGACGTAGTGTGCTCTTTTCAGTGCTGGAGCCTATACGAGCGTACAACAGCTGGTAAAACAAGCGGCTTCCTATCGTTGTAAGATTAATCATCATTATCGTAATCAATGTATAGGAAAAACCAACGTATATCGAATGAATCCACAATCGTCCAATAAAGAAGAACACTATCCCCGCAAGTGCATCACTTACAATAAGCTTTGCGTAAAGCTTTGCATCTGCGTACCGCAATACGGAATTGTACATTGAAAGCGTAAACCTTATCACAATAATTAAAAAGTAAAGAACCACGATTTTTCTGAAGCTGAATGCTCCGTTAATTGCCATGGAGCTTACAGCAAGCTTTGACAAATAACCAATCAAAAGCCAGACACCGGCTATAATGCCCGTATCAATCAAAATAAGTTCAAGACTTCTGCTCGAAAGCAGTCTTCTTGTGTTATTTGCCAGTCTTTCGCTTTCCTTCAAAAATTGTCGATTCATATATCAAATCAACCCTTTCGAGTTCTTTTCACAATCTCATTAACAACAATTCCACACCCCAAAATCACCCAATACAGAGGTGTCAGGCAAGGCAGTGAATCATTTGCTATACCGTTACCAAGGAATCCCACAATTCCTGCCATACAAGCGATTCCGATAAACTCAAGATAATAAGTCAGTTTCTTATTGAAATAAGTTTTGAAACAATCAACTATATACCATACCGCAAAAATCAGGAATGCTACAAGAGAAAGGAATCCTGTATTTATCCACATCTGAATAAACAGATTGTGTGGGCGCGAGAAAAACAATGTTTCTTGAGAAGTAGCAATTTTGTATCCGTAATCATCTCCCGCTGCGTATACAGCAAATGGATAATTATCCGGGCCGGCGCCAATGAAGATATATTTCATCGAAACAGGCAGAAACTGGCTCCACGAATAACCTCGACCCGAGGCAAAGCTTTTGTGATTTTTGAATAATCCTCCCAAAATAATACTTTCATCCATATTACCGAAAGGATTTACAATTTGGTAGTTACCGGATTTAACCTGATTGGAAAAGCCAAGCGCATATCCCGCAACGTTGAGTTTTACACCCTCATAACCCTTTGAATACTCAAAGACTTCAGCTGATATTCTATCGCCGTTATGCGTCTGAAATGCATCGTAGAATTTATTTTTGCTATTAAGCGCAAGCGGCTTCAGAGCCATACCGTCCTCAACCACATTAACAACTGTTTCTTCATCTTCCTTTGAAAAACGAAATTCAAAAACAGAACCCTTATACACGATTTTTACACAATCACCGGTTGTATCAACACCTTGAAGTTTAAAATTATCTTCTTTTATTGTGAGGGCATTTATTATTCTTTGAGGATTTGCTGCCGGAACATAATCAATTACCAGCTTTCCGGCAAGAATAACTGCCAAAAAGGCAGGAATGGCGATGTACCATTTCTTAAACAAAATACCCGACCATGTTCTGAACGCGAACAGAATCATAAAAATGAACACACCTGCGCAGATGATGACGCCGGTTTTTGAACCCGAAAACACAAGACATACTAAAAGAGAAGCACATATAACAAGTGCAATAAGCTTTTTCCATATTTTTTTTGTAACAAATAAGAACGTAAGTATTACAGGAAGAACAAGCGCAACATACGGGCCCAAATAGTTTGGATTGTAAAGCGTCGAGGAAACCCTTCCCTGTTCAAAAGTCATTTGTATTTTTCCCTGACTTCTTTGAGCAGCACTCAACATCAAATATTGCATTGGTTTCCAATTCGACGGCTCGATTTTACAAGCCTGAAGAACACCATAAAGCGAGACAAAGAGCACGCCGGCTAAAAAAGCAACTAAAAGAGCCTTCAAATCCTTCTCTTTCTTTACTACAAGAGGAACATTTAATGCAATCGTTCCATATCCTAGCAAAACATAAACCGGTTCACCTTGCCCGAACTCTCCGTGAAGAGCAGCAGTTTTATTTACTGCAAAAACAGCAGATGCAATAACAAGTACAATGTACGCAAGAATAGGCCAGTAGCGCTTCAGAAACGCAATCTTTTCCCACTTACTAAGCCTGATAAATATATATATATTGCAAAGGGCCATCACGGCTCCAATAACGCCGATTACATATCCTTTCCAGACAAGAGCAAAGTCCACATATTGTGTGGGTCCGGAATACCAGGGATAATACGGATAATGCGTATCTTTTATAGTCAGTCGCATTATTGCGGGCACAACCGCAACAACTAAAATAAGAGGAATAAGCCACCAATTAAATGAGTGTTCATCAGTAACTCTTTCCCCTTTTTTATTCTGGTTTTTATTATAACCCGACACTTTATTTCCTCACAAGATTTGATTATTCTTTAGTAATTTTACCATATATAAAGAAATAATAAAACCTTATATTTCATCTTTTAGGCGTGGACCAAAAAGTTGTTCTTATCAAATTTTGCAAAAAGCGGCATCGTGAACGTAACCTTGCCCCACTCCCTTGTACTAATGAGTTTGCATTTGCACAGAACATAATTGCCCCCCATTCTGATCTTATAATTTGCCTTTTCGCGAAATTTTAGTCAACGCTACCGTTAATGACGGTTCAGACATTTCGAGCTTATGGATTTTTTATGCAACCTGACGTGAACTACTTTGACTTCTATATGTCCGAGTAGTTCACTCATCAAAAAATTATGGCATAAAATTAATCTTTCAAACAACCAATAGGAACAACAAATACGCCATCATGTCTGCAGTATGCATAATCACCTGTCCCGGTAAGCACCATAAGAAAAGATGGCTTGTTCATTTTTGTGGTATCAATTTTTGCCTCCATAGATTTTAAGCTTGCTGCCCCTCCCTCAATCAGCATATCTCCACCCAGTTTAATTTCAATCAAACCATATTTTCCATTTTTCAGATGAACAACTGCATCACATTCCTGTCCATCCTTGTCACGATAATGGTATACTTCGCCATTCAATGCATCTGCAAAAACGCGTAAATCTCTAATACACAAAGTCTCAAATAGAAAACCAAAAGTTTTCAGGTCATTTAACAAATCCTTTGGCCCAATTCCCAATGCTGCTACAGCGATTGACGGGTCAATATAATACCGAGTGTCAGAAGACCGAATTGCTGTCTTAGAGCGCAGATTCGGATTCCATGCGGGCATATCTTCCACCACAAAAATTTTTCTTAGCGCATTCAGATAAGAAGCAACTGTTTCCTCGTTGATGGTTGCCTCATCATTAGTCGCGATATCCTGCGCCAATACCGTATTGGGCACCTGACCTCCCTGATTTCTGGCGTAGGACCTCATCAGTCTGCGAACACGTTCAGGGTTCTTATGTACATTGTCTGCTCTGTTAATATCAGAACGAACGACGGCATCATAATAATCCATGGCCTGATCCAGCGCAATTTCATCTCGCATATTCACAGCCTGAGGCCATCCGCCTCGACACACAAGAAAAGCCAAGCGCTCAATATCAAGAGATGAGTCTGCATCAACCTCTGTTTCACCATCAAAAAGAGTTTTCAAACTAACCATTCCATTAGAGTCTCCTGACTCATAAAGGCTCATAGGTCTCATGGTTAACCATGTAAAACGACCTGTTCCAGAATGTGTAATCTCTTTGCTGGCCACAGGTACGGCGGATCCGGTAAGAACAAATTGTCCAAGTTCTCCCCGATGATCAACCTCAAAACGAATAGCATCCCACAGTTTTGGAGCAAGCTGCCATTCGTCAATCAGTCTCGGTGTTTCTCCTTTCAGCAATCGCTTTGGATTTAATTCGGACATGGTAATATTCTGTTCTTTCTTCTCTGGATCATCCATATAAAGAACACTGGCAGCAAGTTGCTCAGCAGTTGTAGTCTTACCGCACCATTTAGGTCCCTCAATCAAAACCGCACCTTTGCCTTCTAATTTCCGTCTTAATATATCATCTGCAATTCTTTTCCTGTAATCCTTCAACTGACCACCTCATCTCTATTTTGTTTCTATATTATATGTCAAATCATTTAGATTATCAATAATTTTCCGACGACTGACGTGATATTTTTCCGATGATTGGCGTTGGATTTTTCCGATTTTCGGCGCAGCATTTACAAACCGCCTTCACATTTGGCTCTTACAATCCCCTTTCTTTTTTCATACATCTCGCGTGCTTCTCTCGCTCGATGTTTGTTTGCTCATAACCCACCGGCCGCTTTTGCGGCTACCATATATAAAAAGCATATGGCCCACTTACAAGCAAGCTTGTAGTGGGCCATATGCTTTTTATATATGGCGGCTTCGCCGCCAGGTGGGTTATTCGCTATTCATACAAAAACCTCACCCTCCGGAGAGGGTGAGGAAAATCTTTTAAAGATTAATTGTTTGAGAACTAACGGCCTTCAAGGTCAAGAAGTTGATTCTCATACTTGTACTCATATGTCCAAGGTCTGATGGTCTTGCCAACAGCAACAGGGATATATGTTATGCAATCGCCATACGCGAAGTAGCAATCAAGTTCTCTGAGGTACTTAGAGTTGTTTGCGGCTACAGGAATAGCAAGGAATTCTTCTTCCCAATCTTCCCAATCAAGCTTGAAGGAATCAATCTGCTTGTTAGCATCCTTTTTATCGTTAGGCCACTTAGCATCATTGTTTCTGCTGATTTCAAGCCATGCATGCTCTGTAAGCCAGTAGAACCACTGCTCTGTGGTAGCAGGTGAATCACCTACATAGTAGAGATCTACGAACTGAAGCTTAAGTGCATAGTTAGCAACATCGTTGTTCTTGAATGTCTTCTTCTCAGCTGCATCGTATGTGGAGATTACTCTCTTATTCCATGTAGCATGAGCTGCATTGGAGTCATGAGAGTTTGTATTAAGAACCTGCCATACCTTAGCATCGATTGTTACATCCTTAAGCTTGCTGAGAGCTTCAGCGTCTTCAAGGTTGCTACCGTCACTGAGATCATTAAATGCCTTACGAACCATTACGTAGAAGATGCCGTCCTCTACATCTGTAATAACTTCGCCATCTGCAAGAGGAGCATTTGTTGCTTCAAACTGAATGAATGTGATATCTGCAAATGTTGCAAGGTCAGATGACTTTGTAAGCTTTGCAATGTTATCGTTTGCATAAACGTCTACAGGTGTCTTTGTATAATTATCACCGTAAACCTTAGCGCCGCTTGCTGCGTAAACATCAACTACATGAAGTGCAAGCCAAAGAGCATCGCCCTCACCGTTGTTATCAGAGTTACCAAGACCTGCGCCAACGAGTGCTGTACCTTCCTTAGCATCATCACATGTTGTCCAGAAGATACCGGGCTCATCCTTAGCAACCATGTTGGAGGTATCGAATGTACCGATGTTGAGTGTCTTCTTAGCTGTGCCGTATTCGCCTTCGATAACGAAGTCGAAACGTGTATTAAGGATGCCCTTATATGCAAGCTTATAACCATCTGTTCCATCTGCAGGAATATCAAGTGCTACAAGATCAAAAGCAAGTTCACCCTTAGCATTTGTAAGATCATCAACTACAATGATTTCATCACTGCCAGCCTTGTCAACAAAAGGAGCATTACCGAATCTTGCATCGAAAACAGTATTGTAGTCATCACCGTCGTTCTTAAGAGCCTGAGCCTTGCTTGTCTGGTCATAAGCCTTGAACCAAACCTTAACATCTTCCATTGCTCTGCCGAGCTGATCCTTAACTACGAACTTAACTGTTGCCTTGTTGAAGTCACAAGCACCTGCATCCTCGTTGAGGTAGTAACGTGTAACGTCCTGACCATTAACTGTCATTGCTACGCTTGTAGGAACAAGGTGACCGATTGTATCAATTGTAACTGCGAAGAGGAGCTTTCTAGGCTGAAGCTTGCCATCGCCGTTTTCAAGAGCCTGGAAGTAACAGAAGATTGTTGCCTTGCTGTTTTCCTTGATGATTTCAAGAGTACCATCATCCATAACTGCTACTACGTTAGGATTGGAGGACTCGAATGTAATCTGGCCATACTCATCAATTTCGTCATAAACAGAGCCTACTGCTGTGCCGTCAAGTACACAAACATCGCATGCACCTGCTGCTGAATTGAACTTGTTGCCAAATGTATCGATGAACTGAACTGCGAAACCGTAGTTTGTATCGTCATCGATGGAAAGCTTTGTGGATGCACCACAATCCTTGAATGCTGTTTCAACAGGACCGATTGCCCAGTTAACAGACTCAATTGCCCATGCACCTGCATCAACTGCGTCGATCTCAATAGTCTTAGAGCAAGCCTTTACGTTCTCTGCATTGTATGCAATGAACTCAACAACATGATGAGACTTTGCAGGGATGTAAAGCTGATCGTTCTCGTAGTACTGTGTAACTGTCTCTTCGCCGTCAACTGTACATGTGTCAACGTACTCCCATGTATAACCCTTTGCATTGATTACAACGCCGTTAGCATCCTTGAAGTTGCTAACAACGAATGTAAGGTCCTGATCAGCGTATGCTACGTTCTTAGCTGCACCTGTACCAAAAAGCTTTGATGAGTATGCAACGTCGAAGCTTGCGCAATCGCCAACATTACCTGTGAGGTATGCCTTCTGACCCTTAACGTCGAAGCAGTACTTCTGACCGTTAACGATGTCATTGTAGAATGTAACCTTATCGCCATCAACGATAACGTATTCCTTGATGAGCTGTTCAGCCTTGTTCTCATCCCAACCAACAAGATATACATCGAGGTCGTCAGCTGCTACTGCCTTGCCGTCGAATGTAACCTTTGCTGCGTTGTATGCGATCTGAGCAACTTCAAGCTCTTCAGCCTTAACTGTTACGTGCATAGGCTGTACAGCGAATGCTACCTTGCCTGTAGCCTTGTCGATGATTGTGAGAACGATGTCACACTCACCCTTAGCAACGGGTGTAACAACACCATTCTTGTCAACCTTAGCTACTGCTTCGTTTGTAGATGTCCAGTAACCGCCGTTCTTGGATGTTGACCATCCCTTAGCGCCGATGAATCTGAAGTCTACTGCTGCGTCCTTAACATTCATTGTGAATGTAGGAAGAGCATCTGTAGCGTCCTGCTTAGCGATGAATACGGAGTATTCGTCAGCTACTACAACTGTGAGAGGCTCACATGTGTAACCTGTAGCTTCGTATGTGATCTGAGCGGCACCTGCTGCAACTGCTGTTACAACACCGTTCTTATCAACTGTAGCTACTGCATCATTGGAAGACTTCCAAGCGATGCCGGCTGTCTTGTAGTCAGCGCATCCATAGAACTTGAAATCTTCTGTAGCACCCTTCTTAAGCATGTAAGAAGTGATGCACTCGTCGGAACTCTTAGCGCTCTGGAGAGCGAGCTTAATTGTTCCTGCTGCCTTAGCGTTCTGTGCAGGGATGAGTGTAAGTACCATAGCTGCAACGAGTACTAAGGAAAGCTTCTTAAAGAAACTCTTCATGTTTCTTCCTCCTATAAATTTTTTTTTGCCACGTTTACGTGACCCTTTTTTATCCTTGCCCGCTTCCAAACCGGAAGCAGACCCGTAGAGAAGTGTACCACATAAATGTGGCATAAATATGTCAAAAAAATAATATTTTCTTTATAAACCGAAAAGAATCCTTTTGATTTATCATCGGTTTTTTCAAAAATGCTGTTTTGTTGTTTGTTTTTTCTTGAAAAAATGTCAAAAGAGCTCGGAATCATCTTGAAAAAATGTCGTAGGAAGGATAATCTATTCAACGAGGTGAAAAATATGATACGTAGAAAAATCGAAAAAAAAATAAACGATTGGATTGATGATTCAAAAAAAGCCCTTCTCGTCACGGGAGCGCGGCAAGTCGGCAAAACGTACATCATAAGGCAATGCCTGAAAGAAAAAGGATGTGATTATGACGAGGTTAACCTAATAAGCAACCCTGATTATGTGAAGGCCCTCGAAATATCCAACACCATCGATGATTTAAAAATAAATTTATCCGCATTAAACAACCGAACATATGAAGACCAAAAGACAATTCTCTTTATAGATGAGGTGCAGGAATATAAAGATGTCATTACAAAAATAAAAGCCTGGATAGACGACGGAAGAATCAAGTTCGTCTTAAGCGGTTCTCTTTTAGGCATCGAGTTACGAAATATAAGGTCTGCTCCCGTCGGATATATGGATGAAATTGATATGTATCCACTTGACTTCGAGGAATTTATCAAAGCAAGCGGAGTAACCGATGAGACCATCGAATATCTGAAGGGGTGTTTCAACAACAAGCTTCCGGTAAGCGAAGTTATAAACGAAAAAATGTTTACATATCTGCAAAGATATCTTGTTGTTGGCGGAATGCCGGAAGCAGTTCATGAATATCTTGAAAGCGGAAACATGGGACAGGTTTTCGATATACAAGAAAACATTGTCAGGCAGTACAAACGTGATTTTACCAAGTACGAAGCTGACGACAAAAAATTAATGCTTATATCGATATACGATCAAATTCCCTCACAACTTCTAAAGCAGAATAAACGATTCAACTACGCAGACCTAAAGCAAGGACTACGATTCGAACGTTTGGAGAATAGTTTTTTATGGTTAAAGCATTCAGGAGTATCATTACCGGTGTATAACGCCACCGAACCCAGGGTGTCGCTAAACCAGAATGTAAAGAGCAGTCTGCTGAAGCTATATTCCTCTGATGTCGGTTTACTAACTTCACAGTATGGCAATGCAATGAAAAGCAAAATTCTTCTCAGAGACAACAAGGTTAACCTTGGAGGTGTGTATGAAAACTTTGTTGCCGAAGAGCTGAAATCCCATGGGTACGATTTATATTTTTACAATAGTCACAGTATGGGCGAATTGGATTTTGTTATCGAACACAATCTGCAGGTTGTTCCCATAGAGGTAAAAAGCGGTAAGGATTACTATGTTCACAGTGCAATAAGTAAAGTAGCCAATAACAGTGAATATGAAATAAATGAAGCATATGTTTTTGCGCATTGCAATATCGAACATAAAGACAAAATAATATATTTCCCAATATATATGTGTGGTTTTCTTACAGAAGAAATATCAATACCAAGATTGAACGCACTAATTTAGCACTTATCTCAAAGAAGCAGAAAGAGCCCTTTACAATCCAAGGGCTCTTTCTACTTCTTTTTGCATTTCATTTTTTTCGCAAACAGTCTTGTGTCTGATTTCCGCAGTCTTAATTTCTTTGACCGCTTCGGGAAGTTCAATGCCGGAAAGCTCGTGGAGCATATCGATAAGCTCAAAGTCGCTCTCTTCCGTAAAGACCTTTCCGAGAAGACCTCCGACAACTGCACGTGAAAACTTATACGGACTTGCGGTTGATGCAATGACTGTTACCGTATCGTCCTTAGTTTCTTTTCTGTAAGTATCGTAGACGTGTGCGCCTACCGCAGTGTGCGTGTCAATAACATAACCGTCTTCACCGAAAAGGCGCCCGATGATGTCACCGGTCTGTTTCTCCGTAGCAAAGCCGCCAAGGAAGTCGGACATGTTTTCCTTCATATCCTCGGAAACGGTATACTTGCCGAAAGTCTTCAGTTCACTCATAAGTGCCGCACACTTTTCGGAGCTGTCCCCCGCAGTATGGAAAAGAAGTCTCTCAAGGTTGGAGGAAATGAGAATGTCCATTGAAGGGGATGTTGTGAGAATAAATTCTCTGTTTTTATCGTAAGTCCCTGTTTTGAAGAAATCATAAAGGACCTTATTTTCATTTGAGGCGCAAACAAGTTTGTTCACAGGAAGGCCCATTCTTTTTGCATAATATGCTGCAAGAATGTTTCCGAAGTTACCTGTGGGAACAACAATGTTAATCTGCTCGCCTGCCTTTATCTCACCCTTTTTCAAAAGCTGCGCATACGCAAACACATAGTAAACAACCTGAGGAATAAGTCTGCCGATGTTAATGGAGTTTGCCGAAGAGAAACGGAACCCTTTTTCCTTAAGGCGCTCGTTAAGCTCTTTATTGTTGAACATTTCCTTAACGCCGGTCTGTGCATCGTCGAAATTGCCTTTGATTGCAATAACCTTTGTATTATCGCCCTTCTGGGTAACCATCTGGAGTTCCTGAACGCGACTTACACCGTCTTTGGGATAGAAAACTATAATGCGTGTACCGGGCACATCCGCAAAGCCCGCAAGAGCTGCCTTTCCCGTGTCACCTGAAGTTGCGGTAAGGATAACTATTTCTTCTTTAACACCGTTCTTCTTTGCGGAAGTCGTAAGAAGGTGAGGAAGAATGGACAACGCCATATCCTTGAAAGCGATTGTTTTTCCGTGATAGAGTTCCAGGAACCAGGCTCCGCCGGCCTTTTTCATTTCACAGATGTTCTCTGTTTCGAACTTCGAATCATAAGCCGCATCAATGCACGCTTTAAGCTCTTCCTCGGTAAAATCCGTGAAGAAGCGGCTCATTACATCATATGCAACTTCCTTGTAGGACATCTTTGAAAGAGCATCAAGACTTGTGGTTAGCTCCGGGATGCTCTCCGGAACAAAAAGTCCTCCATCCTCGGAAAGTCCCTTAAGAATTGCTTCTGATGCAGTAACGTAAAGCTTTGAGTTTCTGGTAGATAAGTAACGCATAGCTGCCTCGCTGTTTTTATATTTAAACAAGGCTCGTTAAGCTCCGCCTCGTTTAGTCGTCTTCTTTGTAGAAGTCGTGATGACCGTGATGGAAAAGATGAATCATTTCCGTGTCGAACATCTTAACATATTTGGAACGCGCTGTCTTCTTATTTAAGAAATAAACCGCACCCTGTGATTCATCCGCCCCGTTCAGAACGTCAAGAACCGCATCTATTGTGCTCTGTTCAACCTCAACGGAAGAATAACGTCCGTTTAAAGTTGACGTGAAAGCGTCTCCGTCAAAAACAACGCCTTCAATGGAATTAGGGAAGCGATTGGACACAACTCTGTTAAGCACAACGTTTGCTACAAGCTGTTTGCCCAATGTGTCTTCAATGCTTGCTTCTGCCTCAACAATACGGCAGAGAATTTTGAAATCACGTTCTGCAACGCGAATTTCCGTTCCTGCATATTCTATGGTGCAGGCGCCTGTATCTTCGAGCAGGCTGATAACCGAAACTTCCTCTTTCTCAACGGGTTCGGATTTCTTTACAGGTAAGCTGATGCCGTCAAGCTCGACGTTTTCCTCGCAAAGGAATCTTTCCTCTCTCTTTTTCTTTGTGTTGATTCTGGAAGTTTTTACAACATCACTTTTGTTTGATTCAGATATTGCAACTTCTGTTTCGCTCTCAGCAGCCTTAACTTCCCCGGAATCGGTGACATCAAAGCTCTCTTCTGCCTCAACGGACAAACTTGCGCTGTAAGTCTCGGCAGGCACAGCCTTAAGCATAGCCTCTGCAGTTTCTGTTTCAATTATGTTTTCTGTTGTTTTGCTTTCTGAATTGCCTTTTAATGGAGTAAAATCAATTAGTAATAACACTGTTGCCAGAGACAGGATGAAAGCAAATAGTCTCTTTTGTTTCATATAATACCTCTAGATATACTTTTAAAAAGTTTATAAAAATTTTACAAAGGGGCATTATATGCACGGTTTTTTGTTTTGTCAAGAAAAATCACACCAACGTAATTTTCTCAAATCCGATTTCAGAGGATTTTTACCACTCTTTTTCGCCGTAAAATCTGATTTTTGAAGACACTCTCAATTTGTTCAGAAGCGCCACGTATTCGAGCTCCGAAAGGCTTTCGATGAAGTTCTCCCGATAGTCGATTGTGACTCCTTTTTCTTTTAAAAGCATTATTGCTTTATTGTATGCCACCGCGGCATTAATTTCCGTTGAGTATCTTCCTATAATGATGTCACCGTTAACATGAATTTTGGCAGTGTATCTTTCGCGGCCGTTGATTATTTCTTTCGTCACTCCGTTGTATTTGTTGATAATACGGATGTTTCCGTAACGGAAGTCGGTGTCATCCCCGTTTACGAACTCGTAGTCCCGCCCTGCCACAGCAAAGGGCTTAACTCCGTAGCGTGAAAGAATGCTGACCTGCATTCCGTAATCCGCTACAAAAAGGTGGGAGCCCCGCTTCATTATTTTGTGCTCAGAGTAGTAAAAAAGGTCATCGACATCAAAGGTGTATCTGATATCGGGACTGTAATAGTAAGTAAAGGAATGCTTTTCAAGGTAAATCGGGTTTTTGATGTATACACCGTTATCACGGAGATTTAAAAGCATGATAACCTTTTCAAAAGGCAGAACGGACTTTTTTCCGTCCTGAAACTCATTCACATAAGCTTTGAGCTGCTTGTTGCAGGACATAATCTGCTTTGCCCGAACATAGGCAGAATGAGCAAGAGCCTCGGATTTGTAACTTCCGAGGCTGATGTGCTTTTCTTTTACGGTAATCGACGCACGATAAAGCGTCGTACCGTCCTTTTTTTTATTCAGGTATACTCCCGATTTCATATTTTCCTTTTTCAGATGTGACCGACACTGTAAGCCGGGTTATGTATCAAACGATCATCTATCTTGACTGTACGTTGCCGTACAGCTCCCATATGGGGTTTCCCGCCATATGACGCGACCAACCCGAAGGCACGACGGGCAGCCGTATAGCCTTCTATTAGGTCTTGCTTCGAATGGGGTTTACATTGCCCTCCCGGTGTTACCACGGGAGCGGTGGTCTCTTACACCGCCGTTTCAGCCTTACCCTGCCTTTCGGCAAGGCGGTTTATTTTCTGTTGCACTTTCCTTCAGGTTGCCCTGACCGGCCGTTAGCCGGCATTCCGCCCTATGAAGCCCGGACTTTCCTCACCTTTCGGCGCGATCGTCTGTGTCGGTCACAAAATATTATACGTTAAAGTATGAACCGCCGATGAACTCTCTGAGGATACTGTTCTTCGGAACATCATCCGTGGGAGCGCAAAGGAAGTAGTCAAGGAACTTAAGAAGTCTCTTAGCTTCAGGGAACTCGGGGCTGTCCTCGGGAACGCTGAAAAGGAGAGGCTCTGCAAACTGCTTAAGCTCTGCAAGCTCATAAATGAGTGCGGAGTTGAAGAATACATCAGCACCTTCCTGGAACGGGAAAATGTTTTCTTCCTCGCCAAGACGTACCGAAGGCCACATGCTGATGGTCTTCTGTGCGGAAGCACCTCTTGTTCTTGCGTCACGTACAATACGGCGAAGAAGACGTGCATCCGTGGTAGGAATACGGTTGTGCTCATCGATGTTCAGCTGTGTGAGAGCACTGATAAAGATCTTGAATTTACTCTCAACGGGAAGCTTGTAAGAAAGAGCATCGTTAAGGCCATGGATACCTTCAATAACAAGAATGTCATCCGGACCAAGCTTTTTAAAATTGCCCTTGTACTCTCTGTGTCCTGCCTTAAAGTTAAAGCTCGGAAGCTCTACTTCCTTACCGGCAAGAAGATTGGTCATATCCTCATTGAACTGTTCAACGTCAATGGCTTCGAGACATTCGAAGTTGAAGCTTCCGTCAGGATGCTTCGGCGTATCGTCCCGATCTTTAAAGTAGTCGTCAACTCCGATCGGATGAGGTGTCATTCCGAGTGTACGGAGCTGTACGGAAAGTCTGTGTGAGAAGGTTGTCTTTCCTGAAGATGAAGGACCGGCAATCATAACAAACTTAACGTCGCCACGCTCTTTAATCTTAGCTGCGATGTCACCGATCTTCTTCTCCATGAAAGCTTCCTGAACAAGGATTGTGTCACCAAGTCTGCCGTCTCTGATACATTCATTCATGCCGGCAACAGTATTGATGCCCATGATATTGCCCCAGTTGTCCGTTTCCTTAAGACAGTTAAAGAATTTCTTTCTGTCATCGAACTCTGCAATGTGCAGAGGATCGTTCTTTCCGGGAACGAGAAGCATAAAGCCCTGATCGTAAGCAAACAGGTCATAATAACGAAGAATACCTGTGGAAGAAGGCATATAACCATAGAAATAGTCCTCGTAGTTCTCGATTCCGTAAATGTTTGTACGGGATACACGACGATAGCTGAAGAGAAGTTCCTTATCGTACATGTGTCTGTCATGGAAAAGCTTTCTTGCGTCCTTTGTGTTGATGGAGCGCTTGTTGATAATCATATTATCGTCAACGATACGGTCCATTTCCTTACGGATGGCTTTAATATCCTCCTCGGGAATACCATCAACGCCGCGCACCTCGCCGTACAAGCCGTTACCAATCTTGTGCATGATACGGATGTCACGTCCGCGCTTGTTTCCATAGACATTGTAAATTGCCTTTAAGAGAACAAATGTAAGTCCTCTTACATAAGTTTTGTTTCCGATGTCGGAAGAGAGATCAAGAAACTCTACCATTGCATCGTTTTCAGGTTTTTTTGTAAGCTCACGAAGATTTCCGTCAGCCTTTGCAAGAATTATGGGATATTTATATTTGTCCTTAAATTCCTCTGCGATTTCAGCAAATGTAACGCCATATTCATATTCGCGTTCTTCACCGCATACTGTTAATTTCATCCACTAACCTCCTGGTTTCATTATATATTTCAGTCAAACGCCCACGGGCCTTCTCTCCCGTGTCCGATTTGAGCTTTTCTGATATTTTCTCACGTTCCTTAAGCTCATGCTCGAGAAATGCAAGATACGCCGGATCCTTTTTCTTACGAAGAATTTCCGAAAACTCCGGCTGTTTCGGGTCACCTTCACCGATATCGGAAAAGTCCTCACCCGATATGTCCGTGTTGACGGCTTTTATGGCGATATAGAACTTTCCGGCATCACGGCACATTTTTTCATCCGTAATGCGAAAATGATGCTCCGAAAGCCACACTCTCACTTTATCCACGTCTGACTGCGGAGAAAGAACGAGCTCACGAATCCGCTCGGTTTTTTCCGGAAATGCCGACAGAATGTCAATGATGAGGAGACCTCCCATTCCCGAGATGAGAACGGTGTCGGCTTCCCCTGCCGAAATTGCCTGAAGCCCATCCGAAAGGCGGATGTCAATCTTCCCTTCCAGCTTGTGCTCCGAAACATTTTTGCGTGCCGCCTCCAGAGGCCCTTTACGGACATCTGCGGCTATGCAGCTTTTTGCTATGCCGGCTTCTGTCAAATATATGCTTGTATGAGCGTGGTCACAACCAATGTCAGCCACGATGCTTCCGGGGCTGACAAGTGACGCAACCATGCTTAATCTTTCACTTAAAGATATCATCAATCAAGGTAATCCTTCAGCTTCTTTGCGCGGGTAGGATGACGAAGCTTTCTGAGTGCTTTTGCTTCAATCTGACGAATACGTTCACGGGTAACGTTGAACTCACGTCCTACCTCTTCAAGAGTACGCTGTCTGCCGTCATCAAGACCGAATCTCAGGCAAAGCACCTTCTGCTCTCTGTCTGTAAGTGTTCCGAGGACTTCCTTAATCTGCTCTCTGAGAAGAGTAAAGGCAGCGGAATCCTGAGGAGTGGGCATATGGTCATCTTCAATGAAGTCACCAAGATGTGAATCCTCTTCCTCGCCGATAGGTGTCTCGAGAGATACGGGTTCCTGGGAAATCTTCTGGATTTCGCGAACACGCTCAACAGGAATGCCCATTTCTTTTGCAATTTCGTCCGGGGACGGTTCACGACCGAGTTCCTGTAAGAGCTGACGCTGAATGCGGATGAGCTTGTTTATTGTTTCAACCATATGTACGGGAATACGAATGGTTCTTGCCTGATCTGCGATGGCACGTGTGATTGCCTGACGAATCCACCATGTTGCATATGTGGAGAACTTGTATCCCTTTTCGTAGTCAAACTTTTCAACTGCCTTTATAAGTCCGAGGTTACCTTCCTGAATAAGGTCGAGGAACTGCATTCCTCGTCCTACGTAACGCTTTGCTATGCTGACAACAAGACGAAGGTTTGCCTCCGCAAGGCGGTTCTTGGCAGCTTCGTCGCCCTGTTCCATGCGTTTTGCAAGTTCAAGCTCCTCATCTGCGGAAAGGAGCGGAACTTTACCGATTTCCTTGAGGTACATTCTGACAGGGTCCTCAAGAGAAATGCCTTCGGGAACTGAAAGGTCAATCTTTGAAATATCTTCGATTTCTTCCATTTCATCAAGCTCACCGACAATGTCATCAGGCTCAAGAATGGAATCATCATCTGCAGAGAAATCAACAGCGTCATCCGTTACACGTAAAACATCGATGCCGCTCTTTTCGAGATAGTCGTAAACCTTTTCGATCTTGTTCGCATCAATTTCCATGTCAGCAAGCACTTCATTGATTTCGGCAATCTCAAGTGTGTTCTTCTTTGACTGTCCAAGGCTTACAAGTTCATCAAGCTTCTCTTTTAATGTATGCTTGGCTTCGCCTTCGGCAGGCTTGTCTGCCTTCGCAGACTTTTCTGCCTTTGCGGGCTTTTCTTCCTTTGCAGGCTTTTCTTCCTTTGCAGGCTTGTCTGCCTTCGCGGGCTTTTCAGCCTTTGCAGGCTTTTCTTCCTTTACAGGCTTCTCTGCTTCCACGGGCTCAGCCTTTTTCGTGGTTGCCTTTTTTGTTGTTTTCTTTTCTTCCTTAGGCTCTTCAACCTTAACAGGCTCTGCTTCTTTAACCGTTTCCGGCTTCTTTGCGGCTGCCTTCTTAGCAGGCTTCTTTTCTTCCTTAGGCTCTTCGGCCTTAACAGGTTCTTCTTTCTTTGCCGCAGCCTTCTTAACGGGCTTCTTTTCTTCCTTGGCAGGCTCTGCCTTCTTTGCAGCCTTCTTTGTTGCTTTTACTTCTGTTTCGGGTTCCTGAATTTCTTCAACTTTCTTTTTGCTCATTTTACTGCCCCTTAAAAAAGTTTAGTGTTCTTGTTTTTAAGTCTTATCTGCTCCGCAAACAATTTGTTTACCTGAGCACTGTCACCGGCTTCGACAGCCTTTGCAAGTCCTGTTTCGATGGCTGAAAGCTTTATCTTTCTAACCACGTCCTCAACGGCCTTCAGCCGCTCTGCCTCGCTCATATCACCTTTCAGTTCTGTCTGGAAAATCTCTCCGACCTTAAGCTGGTCATCCTTTTCCTCAAAAAGGTTTATGATGCGTGCCGCATTAACCGTCCCGCTTTGTTCGCATTCGGAAAAACTGATTTCGGCGACCTTTCTGAAAAGGTCATCGGTAAACTCCGAAGGCTCAATACATCCCTTAAGTTTACCATACAACGAAGGATCGCCTGCAAGATAAGTCAGCAGCAGCCTTTGCGGCTGTAACAGCTTCTCATCACGCTTTTTCTCCTCTTTGCTCTGAAAGTCCTTCTTCACGGATTCGCTTCGTTCGTAAGAATCCCCCCTCGATTTGGGACCTTCCTGTCCGGCAACTTTGATAAGCAGTTCATTAAAAGCTCTGTACGGTACGTCATAACGTTTAACGAAGGCGTCCTCGTAATTTTTTCTTGTAAGCTCATCCGGAAATTCCAAAAGCCGTCTCGCCACCTCTTTGTAGAAGTCGGTCTTTTCTTTCGGATCCTCAAGATTGTGTCGTGATTTTATCACCTCGATCTCGAAGAAAAAGCTTCCTTCTGCTGTGTCGATGCGCTTTTGATACTCCTCAGCTCCAAGCGCTTTAATGAACTCGTCGGGGTCCTTGTACGGCTTCATGTTTACAATCTTCACGGTGATTCCTTTTGCCTCAAGCATCGGAATTGCGCGAAGCGCGGCATTGATTCCCGCACCGTCCGAATCATAAGTAAGGTACACGTCCTTCACATATCTGCTTATCTTTGTGGCATGTTTGTCGGTAAATGCTGTACCGAGTGAGGCAACGGCCATTGTAAAGCCTGCCTGGTGCAGCGAAATTACATCCATATAGCCCTCACAAAGAAGGAAGTACCCCTTACGGGACAGTTTTGCATAATTTAGTCCGTAAAGGTTATTACTTTTATCAAAAACCCTGGTTTCGGGCGAATTAAGATATTTGGGCTCTCCGTCGCCCATTACGCGCCCGCCGAAGGCTATGACTCTGTCTCGCTCGTCCATGATGGGAAACATGGCACGATTCCAGAACTTGTCCGTTGCTCCTTTTTCGGAAATGGTAACAAGCCCCGTATCCTTAAGGAAACTGTCTTCATATCCCTTTTCCTTAAGGAATTTGTACAAATCGTCGCTGTACGCATTTGAGTAGCCAAGGCCGAAATGCTTAATTGTTTCATCGGTCAGGCCTCTCTTTTTAAAATAATTATCGGCAATTTTTCCTCTTTCTGTTTTCCTTGCCGAATAAAAATATGTTGCCGCAAGCTTATTTACTTCGAAAAGGC
Organism: Lachnospiraceae bacterium; assembly: GCA_045598045.1. Lineage (GTDB taxonomy): Bacteria > Bacillota > Clostridia > Lachnospirales > Lachnospiraceae > RGIG3528. The sequence goes on from JAZLLG010000044.1 coordinate 39,483, forward strand.
GTTGTATAAAGCTTTGCTGCGCTTTTTCTTCCGCTGACGCAGGGACGTCGGGAAGCTCTATTCCGGCCCGATCTGCAAGCACCTTCAACGCCTCCGGGAAGCTCAGGCTGTCATACTCCATAACGAATGTAATGGCATTCCCGCCCTTGTGGCATCCGAAGCAGTAAAACATCTGAGTTTGTGGGTTTACGGAAAACGATGCAGTTTTCTCACCGTGAAAGGGACAGCACGCCCAATAGCGGCCGCTCTTCTTTGTGAGATGGACATACATGCCCACAACATCCTCAATGCTGTTTCGGGAACGAACTTCTTCAATTAGGTCTTCAGAATATTTCATTTAGTAAACATCCCATCCAAAAGGAACCTTAATCTCCTTGAACCGTGTTACCGCATAGCGGTCGGTCATACCGGAAACGTAGTCACAAACGACGCGGGGAACCTGTTCTCCCTCGTCAAGCATCCTTCGATAGTCCTCGGGCAAAAGATCGGGGTTCTTCATGTAGTAGTTGAACAGTTCGATTACAAGCTCTTCGGCTTTTGATTCCTGCCCCTTTGCCACGGGATTTGTATATACATTCGCAAACATCCACTCGCGAAGCTCTTTTGTGAGCTCCATAAGTCCATCGGACATCGTAACATCGTTCTTGCCGAAGGAAGTGCGGATTATGTCGTGAATTTCGTAGTTAAGTCTGGAAGTGAGAGTATGGCCGAGAACATCCGTAAAACGTCTCGGGATGTCACTTTCCTTGATGACGTTGCCACGGATGGCATCGTCAATATCGTGATTAATGTATGCAATCTTGTCGGAAAGCCTTACGATACGGCCTTCAAGTGTGCCGGGTATTGTGTCGACCTGGTGATTAACGATGCCGTCACGAACTTCCCACGTAAGGTTCAGCCCTTCACCATGCTTTTCAAGCCTGTCAACTACGCGAAGGCTCTGCTCGAAGTGCTTGAAACCGAGATTTTCGGTGGATTCCTGAAGAATACGGTTTAATGCACGCTCTCCGGCATGTCCGAAAGGAGTATGTCCAAGATCGTGACCAAGCGCGATGGCATCGGTAAGGTCCTCGTTCAGACGAAGTGCCTTGGCGATGGCTCTTGCAGTCTGATTTACCTCAAGCGTGTGGGTAAGTCTTGTGCGGTAGTGATCACCCTCAGGTGCAAGGAAGACCTGCGTTTTTCCGTTGAGACGTCTGAATGCTCTGCTGTAGAGGATCCTGTCTCGGTCTCTCTGAAAGCACGGACGGAGGTCGCATTCCTTTTCGTCCTTTTCGCGCCCTTTTGTCATGTCGGAAAATGAAGCATATTGAGAAAGGGTTTCATGCTCAAGTTCTTCTCGGTACTGACGTATAAGCTTGTTATCTTCAATAGGGATTAATTCAATCATCTCTTTCTCCTTTCAATTCCTTTTCCCGAAGCGCCGCGTCTCTTTTTGAAAAGATGCAGCCGCAGTAGTTCTGCCTGTAAAGGCTGTATTCATGTGACAATTCTATGGAGCGCTGGTATCCTCCCTTTTTCTTGAAGTCCGAAGGAAGGTAAACGGGCTCTCCTGTATTTCCCGAAAATATCGTGCTTCCGATTTCATTCAGAAGAGGAGCATTTTTCAAAGGGCTGATGGTGAGTGTCGTTGCAAAATAATCTGCGTTCAGCTCCTTTGCAACCTTGGCTGCCTCCGCAAGCCGAAGCTCAAAGCACTTTTTACATCTTGCGCCACCTTCGGGCTCGTTTTCCAGCCCTTTCACGGTGTCGTAAAATTCTCTTTCGTCATATCGCCCTTCGACAAGGGTGACAGGATTTTTGTGAGGTTGCTCCGCAATGAGCCTTTTAAGCTCATTCAGCCGTTCCTCGTATTCCTCTTTCGGAGAAATATTGGGGTTATAGAAAAAATCAGTAATTTCAAAGTAATCGGACAAATACTCCAAAACGTAGGAAGAGCAGGGCGCGCAGCAGCTGTGGAGCAGAAGCTTCGGCGTCCGTCCTTCTTTCGTAAGCTGTTCCAGAAGCTTATCCATTCTTTGTTGTGTGTTAAGCTGGTTCATTCTCTCTCCGGATTAAGCCAGAATCTCCTTCAGCGCAGCAACAAGCTTTTCCATCTCATCATCGGTGCCGATGGTGATGCGAAGTCTGTTGTCTATGCGAGGAGTTTTGAAATAGCGGACAAATATATGCTTCTCACGAAGCTTCTCAAAAATCTCTTTTGCAGGCACAGACTTGTGTGTTGCAAAAAGGAAGTTTGTGCTTGAAGCAGGGAAGTCAAAGCCAAGTTCCTTAAGGCGCGTCCCGTACTTTTCACGGGTGGCCATAATCTTCTTTCTCGTCTCTTCGAAATATGCTTTATCCTTTAATGCTTCTGCTCCGCACATGATGGACGGATAGTTCATCGTATAGGAGTTGTAGGAATTACGCACATCAAACATATAGGAAATGAGCTTTTCGTTACCGATGGCAAAGCCTATGCGCATGCCGGCCATGGAACGTGACTTTGAATATGTCATTACAACAAGTACGTTGTCATACTTCTTTGTAAGTTCAATGCAGGACTCCCCGCCGAAATCAACATAAGCTTCATCCACAACAACAACCGAATCGGGATTATGCTTAACTATATCTTCGATGAAATCCCTGCTTTCGGAAATGGAAGTGGGGGCATTGGGATTTGCAATGACAATACCACCGTTTTCACGATAGTAGTCTTCTTTATTTATGCGAAAATCGTCGTCCAATGCGGGTGTTTCAAAGGGAATATTGTAGAGCTTCGCCCACACAGGATAGAAGGAATACGTGATGTCAGGAAAAAGCACCGGCTTCTTTCCGGTAAAAAATGTCAGAAACGCTGTTCCGAGAACATCGTCCGAACCTACGCCCATAAAAACGTTTTTAATGTCCACGCCGTAGTTTTCGGCAATCGCAGCTACAAGTTCCTTGGCGTCCGGCTTCGGATAAAGCTTGAGTTTGTCTGCGTTAAGTTCCGAAAGAAGCTTTCGCACGCCGGGTGCGGGCGGGTACGGGTTCTCATTTGTGTTAAGCTTCACCATATCCGCAAAATCCGGCTGTTCGCCGGGTATGTACGGGTCCATTTTGCGGACGTTATCTTCCCATGACATATTGTCGCCTTTCCGAGTGCATCAGCCGGGCAGCTGTGCGTTTCTCATTATGATGCCCGGGGCACCGTTATTTGTAACATAATCCTTTGTGATGATAACACTTCCGATGTTGTCATCCTTTGGAATTTCATACATGATATCAAGCATAATTTCTTCGATAATGGCACGAAGTGCACGCGCACCGATATCGCGCTCCATGGCTCTGTCTGCAAGGGCATTGAGTGCATCCTCTTCGAACTTGAGTTCCACCTCGTCCATTGCAAGAAGCTTTGTGTACTGCTTGATTATTGCGTTCTTCGGAACTGTAAGAATGCGGACCATATCCTCTTTTGTAAGAGGCTTTAAGGAAAATACAACCGGAAGTCTGCCGAGAAACTCGGGAATCATACCAAACTCACGTAAATCCTCGGTTTTGACTTTCGCAAGAACGTCTTTGTCATCATCGTATTTGTCGTTCAGCTCGCCAAGGAAACCAACCGCTGCCGCCTTGTTCAGACGTCTTTTGATGATAGCTTCCAAATCAGGGAAAGCGCCTCCGCATATGAAAAGGATATTGGAGGTGTCAACCGTTGTCATGGGAACCATGGCATTTTTGCTCATTGCACCCACGGGAACTTCTATTTCTGCGCCTTCGAGAAGCTTTAAAAGCCCTTGCTGAACGCTTTCACCGGAAACATCACGGCTGTTTGTAGTGTGCTTCTTTGCAAGCTTATCAATTTCATCGATAAAGATAATGCCCTTCTCTGCTCGTTCAACTTCGTTGTCAGCTGCCGCAAGAAGCTTGGAAACAACCGACTCAACGTCGTCACCGATGTAGCCCGCTTCTGTAAGACTTGTTGCATCGGCAATGGCAAGCGGGACGTTCAAAAGCTTTGCAAGTGTCTTTACAAGGTACGTTTTACCGCATCCTGTTGGACCGATCATAAGCATATTGGACTTTTCAAGCTCTATGCCGTCCTTTGCATCATCAAATGCACGCTTGTAATGATTGTATACGGCAACGCTCATAACCTTTTTCGCGTATTCCTGTCCGACAACATAGTCGTCCAGCTCGGCTTTGATTATATGCGGTGCTTTGAGATTCTTAATGTCAAACTTTGCGTGTACATCCGGCTCGTCACTCTTCGGCTTTGCTTTTTTCTTTTTAAGCTTCTGATTCTGGGGAATGCTTCCCATATCACCGAGGAAAAAGCGGAAAAGATCGCTGATGCCGTTTCCGTCGTTATTGTTTCCTTTTTCGTCGTTGTCTCCATCCGAGGAAGCCTCACTGAGCTTCTTAAGCTCCTCGGGAGTGGGCATGCCGGGCATGGGCGGAAGTCCGAAAACCTGCATGGAACCGCTCTTGTCGATGGCGTCAAAAGACTTTTCAAGGCAGTCTGTGCAAAGGCACATGCCGCTCAAATGAACCATCTTTCCCGCCCTGCTTTCAGGCCTTCTGCAAAGCATGCAGACGTCTTCATAATCCTTGTCGTTGTCTGTATCTTCTGTTGTTTCGTTTAAATCTTTAATATCGTTGTCTGTCATTTTACTCCGTAACTTTTAGTATGCATTTTTTGAGGAACCAAATACTGTTCTGAACATTATGTAAAAGTCAAAACCTACGTTCCAGTTTTCAATGTAGTAGATGTCGTAGTCTATACGACGTGTAATGGATGTATCCCCTCGGTAGCCATTGACCTGGGCCCATCCGGTAATGCCGGGACGCACCTGGTGCTTAACCATATAGCGGGGAACCTCTTCTTTAAAAAGATCGACAAAGTACGGCCTTTCGGGTCTGGGTCCCACAAGGCTCATGTCTCCCTTAAGAACATTAATAAGCTGCGGAAGCTCATCAATGCTGGAGCTTCTGAGAAACTTACCTATCGGAGTGACACGGCTGTCATGCTCCGTTGTCCACTTTGTTTTTTCTTCTTCCTCATCCTGAACTCTCATGGAGCGGAACTTATACATCATGAACTCTTTGTTGTGACGGCCGATTCGCGTCTGCTTGTAGATTATCGGGCCCTTGGATGTAAGCTTGACAAGAAGCGCAACTATAAGCATCGGAATGCCTGCAATCAGAAGAGCAATTGACGCAAGGACAATGTCCTCCGTGCGTTTTATGAAACGATTGCCAAGGTTGGAAAGCGGAATGCGGCGGATGTTGATGATGGGAAGTCCGTCAAAATCCTCTATCTCGGGATCGGAAGAAATAACATTTTTAAAATCCGGGCAGAAGCGTGTATGCACGCCCGCCTTTTCGCACGCATTTACTATGCGTCCAAGCTCATCGTAGCTGTCGATTCGAAGTGTGATAACAACCTCGTAAAGATCCGGGTCTTCCAGGCACTTTTCAAGCTCCTCAAGCTTTCCCGTTACAGACACTCCGCGATACCTTGTGCCGATTTCCATGGAATCGTCAAGAATACCTTTTATGTTGTAGCCCCATCGGGCGTTAACCCGTACACGATCGATGTAGTTTTCGCATGTTCTGGAATAGCCTACGATAAGAACATTTTTTAAGTCCTTGCCTTTTTTTCTTCTGAACTTCAAAACAAGGCCGGCAAGCCATCGTTCTCCCAAATCCGCCAAAGTGTTTAAAGTAGCAAACACCGCCAAAAAGCTTCGGGAAATATCAACCTCTTTCATCAGGTACAAGAGGGCAAGTACGTAGAAAACGCCAAAAGCATTTGCTCTGACAACCACGAAGATGTTCTTTATTCTCGTCCTGCTGTGTCCGCTCTCATAAAGCCCTGTCCAGATAAAGATGAACAGGTAACCGATGAGAATGTACACGATGTATGCCATGTACTGCGAAAAAGTAAGATGCTTGGCCTTTTCGTGAATAACAACAAAGCGGATAACATACGCGGCAATGTATGTCCCGAAAACCAGCAGCATATCCACCACGGTCTGCAATTTAAATATTGGGTTTTTGCGTTGTTTTATCATGCTTTCTCCGCAGTTCATAATGGTGAAGAAACCCCATTTAACGAAAAAAGGGTACATTTCCACACGTACCCTTTATTATAACACAAATTGTCAACATCTGTAAAGAAATTGTCTTTATCCGGACGCCTGTTTACTCTTCTGTTTCAGGCTTCGCCATTAATGTGACATCTATATTCTTTTCAACCCATTCACCGTCAACGTTTCTCTGAAGTGTAACTGTAATGGTTTCGCCGATCTTGTTGGAATTTACAACGGACTTCATCTTTTCGGAGCTGAGTGTTGCCTTTCCGTTAATGGCTGTGATGATATCGCCTGCATAAATGCCTGCCTTTGCTGCCGAGCTGTCCTCAACAACACTGAAAACATAAACACCTACCGGCCATCCGTAGAAGTCCGCAACATCCTGCGTAATCGTCTTTATGCTTACTCCAAGGTATCCCTGCTCCTCTTCCGGAATCATATCCTTCATAAGATCTTTAAGGATGGGACGCGCTACACTGATGGGGATTGCAAAGCACATACCTTCAACGCTTGTATCGGAGTATTTTGCACAGTTAATGCCCACAACATCGCCGTCAACATTGAAAAGCGGGCCGCCGGAGTTTCCTTCGTTGATGGCTGCATCTGTCTGAAGGAGCTTCTGAGTGAGATTGCCGATGGTGACCTCACGGTCCTTTGCGGAAAGATAACCAACCGTAACGGACTGACCGTACCCGAGGGCATTACCGATAGCAATAACCATTTCACCGATTTCACATGTGTCCGAATCACCAAGAGAAGCTATGGTGATGGTAGCCGCGGTTTCGTCCGGAATATCCTTCAAAAGGACCGATACGATAGCAAGATCGTTGTCGGGATCCGTTGAACGGACCGTAGCATTAACTGCCTGACCGTCACTGAAAACAACCTGAAGCTTTGTCGTGTTCTCACAAACGTGATTGTTTGTAGCAACAAGAAGCTCTGTGTCATTGGTTCCGACGATGAAACCTGAACCGCCGCCTTCGGACTCATAAGGGTATCTCTGGCCGAAGAAATTCTCGTAGTATGTAGTGTATACGCATGAAATTGCTACAGTACAGGACATATTTTTCTTAACGACATCAACAACAACGTTGTTATCCGTTACGCCGACTTCAGCTGTCTCCGTGCCTTTAATAACGAGATTGCCGTTTCCGAGGCTCTGGGCCCCTGCCGTTCCGTCCTGTTTCTGTACATCCGAAACCATGATGGCTCCGTTTTTCCCCGACTCGGCAGTGTCTTCAATAAATGCCGCATTGAGTGCCTTCGATGTTCCGTAAAATGCACTTCCGGCAATAAGGCCGAATGCGGCTGCAATGCCTATAAACTTAAGAACCGTAAGGAACGGATTCTTTTTGCGTGCTGCAGGTGCCGGTTCCGGCGTTTCGTTTCCTGCCCCATAAGCCGTTGATGCCTCCGGTTCGTAGCTGTAGCTGGTGAGAGGAGTTCCGATGTTCTCCGCTGCCTTGCGAATCTCGTCTTCACTCATTTCATGTGAAGTAAAGCTTTCCGCTCTTTCGTACGAAATGTTTTCATTCGAAGCGCCCTCAGGTGTGTACACCGTTTCTTCGGGTGCAGAAGACGTTTCCGTGAACTCGTTGTTTGTTTCGTTTGTGTTGATTTCGGAATTATCCATAATGCCTGTCCTTCCTCGGCGTCTTGATATTACGTCGCCTCGCCTGCCCGCTTAAATGTAAAAGGGGCAAAGCCAAACGGTTTCCGTTTGTTTATGCCCCTCATTCTAATTTGTGTTTGTGTTTGATTTGTGTTTTGAAGAAGAAAAAAATGTGAATAATTTACTTTTTCAAATACACATCAGCGGCATCCCCGGCAGCGCCCGAAAAAATCAGTTTGCCGTGATCCAGCACAATTCCTTTTGTACAAAGTTTTCTGACCTGTTCTTCATTATGGGAAACGAACAGAACTGTCGTTCCTTTATCGAACATGTCCATTATTTTCTTCTCACTTTTCTTTTTGAAAGCCGCATCTCCTACGGAAAGCACTTCGTCCAGAATAAGGATGTCCGGCTCAACAACCGTGGCTATTGCAAAACCAAGGCGTGCACGCATACCTGAAGAATAATTTTTAACCGGAACATTAATAAATTCACCAAGATCCGCAAATTTAACGATTTCATCATACTTGGACTCAATAAATTCTTTATCGTAGCCAAGCATTGAACCATAAAGATAAATGTTTTCGGAGCCCGAATACTGATGATCGAAGCCCGCGCCAAGCTCAAGTAGCGGAACTATGTTGCCGCAATGGTTTACTTCGCCTTCGGTGGCTTTCAGAACTCCGGCAATAACCTTGAGAAGCGTGGATTTTCCGGCTCCGTTGGCACCGAGAATGGCAAGTCGCTCACCTTTTTCAACGCTGAAGGAAACTCCGTCAAGCGCAAGGAACTCTTTGTAATTCAGCTGATGCTTCAGAAATCTGATGATGTATTCTTTTAGATTATCGACCTTTTGTTCCGTTAAACGGTACTTAACGGACACATTGCTGACTGTTAAAACGTTTTCTGACATATAATACCCGACTGCTACAGGTGCAGTATAAATTTATCCTGATTTTTATTGAATATAAGTGCTCCTATTCCAAGAACAGCTACGGCAAATACTGCAGCATAGATGGCAAGGAAGCTGTCCATAGGGCGTCCGAACACAGCTGAACGGAAGTTCTCAATGACCGCATATACAGGGTTGAACTTAAATATCCAGGCATTCTTTTCTGTTGAAACAGACTCTATGTTGTAGAAAATTGCACTGGCGTACATGATAATCATTGTTGCCACTCCCCAGAGATACTCCAGGTCACGGAAGAAAACCGCCACGGTGGAGAGGCACAAACCAAGTCCGAGTGAGAGGACAAGTACAGTCAGAAGCGGAACGAAAGCCTGCAACAGATAAACCGTAGGCTTTATGCCACGTATAAGTGCAACCGCAGCAAGCACAACAAGTGAAATCAGGAACATAATGTAGTTTGAAAGCACTCCGGCAGTCGGATACATGTACTTCGGAACGTACACTTTTTTTATCATGCCGGAATGGCTTCTTATGGATTTCAGAGCCTGCGTCGTTGACTGTGAGAAGAAGGTGAACAGCAGCTTACCGGTAAGAATGTACACCGGATAGTCGTCCGTGGACTGTCGTGCAAAAAGCCTTGTAAACACGGCCGTCAGCACAAGCATCGTAAGGAGCGGTTCGAGCATCGTCCATATGACGCCAAGATACGAACTCCTGTATTTCAGCTTAATCTCCTTCTTAACAAGCTGTGAAAGGAAAAATTTGTATTTCTTAAAGTCTTCAAAAAATAACTTCAACGTAAACTCCTTAGATATGGTTTAGTCAACGTTTGGAGACACAATTACTGTGGCCGTTACTTCCGTAAGCACATCGATGCCCTGGAAGTCACCGAACGCAACCGGAACCGTATAGGAACCGGCCTTTTCAATCTTATCAAAGTCGAGAAGAGGCTTAAGGCTGTCAATGGTGAGCCCTTCGAGCCATCCCTTTGTTGCTTTGACATTAATCTTTCTTGTGCTGAGTGCGGTGATTCTGTAGTCAAAATGCTCTTTTGTATTCACAAAAGAAATGTCTTCGGCAGATAATACTATTTCTTTATTCTGAAGAGGCGTAACCGTCACCTTAACAGCAAGTCTCGAGTCGTTATCAACAACGTGTACGCTTGGGTACAGCTCGGGATTGATAAGGCTGTTGATGTCGATGGTCCGCTCGACATCCTGCTTGCAACCTGAAACATCAACCTTAGCCGTAAGTGCGGAAGATGCCTCAAAAAGAGCACTGAGCTCTTCGGGCTTACCCGCGATCATCACAGATTCAGGCTGACGTGTCGATGTGCCGACTTCATAGTCGGGATCAACGTCACCAACGGTATTTACAAGAATGTTGATGGTTTTTGTAGGATAAATTGCGGTTGTAACCTGAACACTTGACTCGCTCAATGTAAGCTTGTCGCTGTCGATTACATCATCATTCATGTCGTAAACTACAGGCTTAAGATTGATGGTGCTCGTACCACTCAAAGAGTCAACATTAACGGTAACAACAACTTCCTGGATACGGCTGAGCTGCATCTTGGAACCGGAAACCGTGATAACATTGGGACTCGCGATGGCTGAGTCAACAACATAGCCTTCTGCGGGAACGCCGACAGGCTTTATTGTTACTTTAAACTCCTTGGAAGCATAGTCTTCCAAAGAAAGTCTCATATATTCGCCCGTTCCTCTGATGATTTCAACTTCCTTCTCCGTGTATCCTACAACGGAGACTTCAATGGGAACCATTTCGGTGACTGACGATGTCTTATCAAAATCCGCAACCGCCTTGATGCTGTCTGCGGTGAGATTGTTGCAAACCGAACGCCTTGCCTCAACGGTAACAACAATGTTGGAGCCGTCGATGACTTCAACAATCTTGTCCTTCTGAGTAAGGTTTTCTTCGTTCATGATTGTAACGGGAACTTCGTAGAAAGTCTTTGTCTCGATGGGGTCATTTGAGTTTGTTATGTACATCCAAAGAACGACCGCAGCTACAACAGAGGCAATCTTCCATCCGATATTATGTTTGAATTTGTCCCAGAGGGATTTAAGGAATTTCATGCCTTACCTCCCTTCTTCCTGACAATAAGCTCATTAAGCTTTGTCCTGAGGAAATCGCCATCAACGTTATATACAAGGCTTCCGTTTCTGGCTATGGAAACCTTACCTGTCTCTTCCGAAACGATTATTGTGAAACTGTCCGTCGCTTCACTGACGCCGACTCCGGCTCTGTGACGTGTACCGAGGTCCTTGCTGAGTTTCATGTTATCGGAAAGAGGAAGATAGCATGTTGCTGCCGTAATTCTGTTTCCGCGGACCGTAACAGCTCCGTCATGAAGAGGTGTGTTCTTTTCGAAAATGTTTACTAGAAGTTGCATTGAAACGATAGCGTCAAGAGCAATTCCGGTGTCCTCAAAGTCCTTGAGAGAAACCTCCTGCTCGATGACTATAAGCGCACCCGTCTTTGTCTTTCCAAGTTCAAAGCACGCTTTTACAAGCTGTTCAACCGTTTTCTCGTTAAAATCGTTTTTCGAAGCTTTTGAATCGGTAAGTGAGAACCTATTGAACGCAAAGCCCTTTTGTCCGAGGTTCTCCAACGCTTTTCTGAGCTCAGGTTGGAAAAGGATGATGAGGGCTGTAATTCCGACGCCGATAGTGTTCGTCAAAATCCAGATGATTACATCAAACTCAAGAATTGCTGCAACAGCCCAGAAAGCGAGAATGACAATAATTCCCTTAACGATAACGAAAGCTCTCGTTTTCATGACCCATCTGATGATGTAGTAAATCAGAAAAGCAATGAGAAGAATTTCAACGACGTCAAGGACACCGATTTTCGGGAGTGAAAACTTAGACACAATATTCTGCAGAATAGATGTCAGCTTATTCATTATCCTTCTCCTTAACCTCCTTCTTTACGGGCGTCTCGTCATCGTCTTCCAATTCTTCCCAGTCGGAAAAATCAAGAGGATGCTTCTTTGATTTTTCCTGTGACTTGGCTTCTTCGGATATCTTCGGTGCTTCTGCCTCTTTATTTTCTTTTTTGAAATTATCATGAACAGTACTGAGAGCCGCTGAGAAAAATGCTCCGACGTTCTTAAAAAATTCCTTTACACGTTCTCCGAAAGGTTTACCGTTCTTTTCGGACTTTTCAGGCTTGTCTGTCTTCTCTCCCGACTTTCTGAAATGATCCGGAACCTCTGTGTCAATCTTCGGGACTGCTTTAACGTAGTAGTAGTAATCATCATCCTCGAACTGTACTTCCTGAACTCCGGAATAGTCCAAAATGAGCCGGAAGAACTGGATGACGCAAACAATAATCATCGAAAGAACAGTTCCCCCGAATGCTCCGTTAAGCGGAACATCCAGCTTCAGGAATGTAAGGAAATGACCAATCAGGCAAACACAGGCGCCAATGACTATTGTGATTTCAAACGCAAACTCGAACTGGAACCGTCTTACAAGCCACATTACAAGAATAACCGCAATAAATATGGCAATGGTGTAAACCATATTCTTGTTGGCAAGAATGCCGTCGATAACGTTTACATAAAGCGCAAGTGCTTTATCTGCAAGCCCCATCTCGGTATCTGCTGCAAAACCGGTGTAAAATCCGATGGACGCAACAGTAACCTTAAAGATGTAGTAGAATATAACTCCGCAGGCTGCGGGGAATATGGCAAGCGGTGTTGCCGTAAGCCCGAGGATAAGCGGAATAATGTACTGAAGGTTAAATCTGAACAGGATGGGTATGGCAATGATTGCGTATGCATACTTACCTGAGAAACGAGCCGCAAAGCAGTAAAGCACAATGAAAAGTATGAGCACGAGTGCTGCAAGTATCGGGGCAGCCTCGTATACTTCGTACAAAGAAACAAGCCCCAGGAGAAGGATTGTGACTATCTCCGGAAGAACTGCTCCCAAAACGCCGAACGCCGGCTTTAAAATGCCCTTCGCAAGTGTGTCGGAATACGGCAGGGCCTTGATAATCTGGTCATATGCAACAAAAGCTATTATGAATTTGAATATTATTTTGAATACGGTCTGGTACTTTTGAAAGAACTTTCTTACAGCCTTTCTGACAACCAGGAAGTTCTCTATCATTTCTTATTTTCCTCCCTGTAAAACGAACGCATAAGTCGAAGCATTCTGAAATATTTGGCCAGCTTTTTTCTTGAGGCATTGTAGTACAAAATGCCGAAGACCATACTGGCCGCCACATAAACAATGAGGATAATAAGATAAATGGCAAGAAGCTTTCTGCCCATTGAAAGATAATCGAGATTAACCGCTTCACTGACAATGAATTCGAGCTTGTAGCCGATGTAAAGAAGCACAAGGAACAAATATCCCACTGTTACCGCTATTATATTTTTAAAAAGCTGAAGTCGTACAAAATCACGTCTGAAGTAGTTTCCGAGGCGGATATCCTCTTTTCCCTCGCCTTCTTCGTACATTGCAAGACGTGTCATCAGCCTTATTTTACGATTGTTGACCATAATATCTCCTGTCGGATGAGATACACCCACCCGTCGGTCAAAGCGGCACAGCAAATAAAAGCGGCGTCAAACTTTGCCACATGTACTATAACATAAAAATCAGGGTACGACAACGCGTACCCTGATTTTTATAAATTTTTCTCTATTTATCGGCTTTCTTCTTTTCGATTGCCGTGAGCATTGTATTTACAAGGATTCCAAGGATGAGTGCACATGCAATGGATGTGATTTTGATGGAGCCGAAATTAAGCTCAAGTCCGCCTATGCCGCAAATGAGTATTGTGGACACTACGAAAAGGTTTTTATTCTCTTCAAGCACAACCTTCTGAACCATCTTGAGGCCGCTTACTGCGATAAAGCCATAAAGTGCGATACATACACCGCCCATTACGCAGCCGGGGATGGAGTTAACAAAGGCTACGAAAGGAGAAAGGAAGGAGATTACGATGGCAAGCACTGCAGCGGTGAAGATTGTGTATACGGATGCATTTCCGGTGATGGCTACACATGCAATGGATTCACCGTATGTTGTATTCGGACAGCCACCGAAGAATGCGCCTGCTGCCGAACCAATACCGTCACCAAGAAGTGTTCTGTGAAGGCCGGGATCCTCAAGAAGATCCTTTTCAATGATGGAGGAGATGTTCTTGTGGTCTGCGATGTGCTCTGCGAATACTACGAAAGCAACGGGAACATATGCTACTGCGATTGTTCCGATGTAGCCTAAAGAAAGTTCATCGAATGCTCCAAACGCAGTGAGGAATGTAAACTTGGGTACATAGAAGAATGTCTTTACTCCTACTCCTCCGTCAACAAGATTGGTGAGAGAAGAGAAATCGGTAATCTTAAATAAATCAATGTCTGTGATTAAGCCGATTGTCGTGAAAACAGCCGCAAGTACATAACCTGCAAGAATACCGATAATGAAGGGAATAAGCTTTAATGTTTTCTTACCGAATGTGGAACAAAGGATTGTAACGAAGAGTGTTACAATGCCGCAAAGAATTGCGAGGAGATAGTTGCCGCCTGCGGGAGCTTTCTGAAGATCGCCGATTGCATTGCCTGCAAGAGAAAGTCCGATGATGGCTACCGTAGGTCCGATAACAACTGCCGGCATAAGAATGTTTACCCAGCCTGAACCAAAAACTTTAACAAGAATGGCAATGACAACATATACAAGGCCTGCCATGCATGCACCGATGATAAGTCCGAGGAAACCGAGCTGTGTGGAAACCGCTCCGGCGAAGGCTGCACCCATGGAGCCTAAGAATGCAAAGGAAGAACCGAGGAATACGGGGCTCTTAAAGCCTGTAAAAAGAAGATAAACAATAGTGCCGACACCCGCACCGAAAAGCGCTGCGGCCGAATCCATGCCGTTACCGATGATAATCGGAACAACGAGTGTTGCTGCCATGATGGCAAGCAGCTGCTGAATAGCAAACACTATGAGCTTACCAAAGCTTGGTTTGTCCTGAATGTTGTAAGTGAGTTTCATTTTCCTGTTCCTCCCTGGAATATTAAGTTGTATTTAGCAAACGTGCAACGCACGAAATGCCCTTTTCCCCAAAAAAAAACGTAGAACGCCCAAAGGATTTCCTACGATTTTTTCTTACTATACTTACTTTTCAAATGAAAATCAAGCTTAAATATTCAATTTATGATTAGTATTTTTAATGCTATTTATAAGCATATGTTTACAGAAGACGGATGTTATTCTCCTCTGCTTTCTTAATTGTGTCCTCAGGCCATACGGAAGACTGTACTTCACCGATGTGGCACTTTCTCAGGAAGAACATACATATTCTTGACTGACCGATACCACCGCCGATGGTGTAAGGAAGACGTCTCTCCAAAACAGCCTTTTGGAAATCAAGCTTCGCTCTGTCTTCGCAACCTGCCTTCTTCAGCTGCTCAGCAAGAGAATTCTCATCTACTCTTATGCCCATTGATGAAAGCTCAAGACCGATATCAAGTACCGGATAGTAAACAAGAATATCGCCGTTAAGCTGCCAGTCGTCGTAGTCCGGTGCACGTCCGTCATGCGGCTTTCCCGAAGCAAGCTTGTCACCTATCTGCATGATGAACACAGCTCCTTTAAGCTTTGCGATGTTGTACTCGCGCTCCTTGGCAGTGCAGTCAGGATACATATTTTCAAGCTCCTGCGTCGTAACAAAGGCAATATCCTTCGGCAGAATCTCTTTTATGTAGTCATACTTGTTTGCAATGTAGTGCTCGGTCTCGCGAAGAGCCGCATACACCTTGCGCACGGTCATCTTCAATGTCTCAACGTTTCTTTCGTCCTGAAGAATAATCTTTTCCCAGTCCCACTGATCAACAAAGATTGAGTGAATATTATCAGTATCTTCATCTCTGCGGATGGCGTTCATATCCGTATAAAGGCCCTCACCATAGGAAAAACCGTACTTTTTAAGGGCCATTCTCTTCCACTTTGCAAGTGAATGGACAATTTCTACCGTTGCATCCTTCTGCTCCTTTATGCCGAAGCTTACCGGACGTTCAACACCATTCAGATTATCATTAAGTCCCGTCTCCGGCTTTACAAAAAGCGGTGCGGATACTCGTGTAAGATTGAGCTGTTTGGAGAGCTGTCTCTCAAAATAATCCTTAAGATGCTTGATTGCGCCTTGTGTTTCTTTGACGCCAAGCTCGGTGGAGTAGTTTTCCGGAATATAGAATTTCTCCATGGTTGACCTCCTGTTTTAATATTTAATGTTTCGCATTTTACTACTGTTTTCCGGTTTTGTAAATGCTTTATTGTATTAAATCGAAAAAGGGCAACCTTTCTACGGGTTGCCCTCTGTATTGTTTATCCGTTTTCGCAAAAGCGTTTATTCAACGTTCTGGAAAATCTGTGCTATAGGTGAATCGGGATCAAGTATAAGTGTCTTGTTGTCACCTGTAAGAGAACTCTTTGCTGCGTCAAGTGCAAGAACGAAGGTGTAGAACTCAGCCTTATCTTCGTCGTTGTATGCAGCTGCGAGCTTCTGCATGTAGCCTGCTTCACCTTCCGCGATGAGCTGTGCGGCTTTTGCTTCTGCTTCCGAAACACTGATTTGAATCTTGTAGTCCGTATCGGTACGAATAATCTGTGCCTCGGACTCACCTTCTGCGGAGTACTTTGCGGCAATATTGTTACGCTCGGAAATCATACGCTCGTAAACTGCCTGCTTGTTGTCATCGGGAAGGTCAAGGCGCTTAACTTCGATGTTTATGAGTTCAATGCCGTACTGATCCATGGTGTTGCCAACATTTGCAAAAATCTTTTCCGTGAGTGCACCGCCACGGCCGGCAATAACTTCTTCCTGATCAAGGGAGGAAATAACGTTTTTCATTGCGTTAAACACAGACGCATTGATACGTGCTTCAGCATTTGATATCTGTGAATTAAGTGTCTGTACAAAAGATGTGGGATTTGTAATCTTCCAAAGGACATAAAGGTCTGCAACCATTGTCTTCTTGTCTTTTGTAATAACGTCCGACTGAGCAAGATCGTATATAAGGATTTCCTTCGGAAGCTTTTCAGCTGTCTGAATGAAAGGAATCTTGAATGAAAGACCGGGCTCATCAATGATGTAATCAATCTTACCGAAACGCTTGATAAGTGTGTATTCGTTTTCGTATGTTACAACGAACGTACCACCGAAAATGATAATTGCTGCCAAAACGAGTGCTCCGAGAACAATCCAGCCTTTTGAACTTTTCTTTTCGGGTTTTGCCTCACGGTACATTCCGTTATCCGATGATGATGTGTTTTTGTATGTATCTGCCATGTTTATTGTCCTCCTTCCTTAGTTCTCATTTGTAAACGGTTCAAGAGGAAGAATCATCTCTACGTTCTGACCCTGTCCGTCCTTAAGCCCGTTTATATAAACGGTCATATCGGGAAGAATTTCCTGCATTGATTCATAGAACATTCTCTGCTTTGTGATAAGGGGATATTTCTTATATTCTGCATAAAGTGCTTCGAAACGTGATGCCTGACCGATACCTTCGTTGATACGTGCCTGCTTCTGAGCCTCGGCGTCCTTTAAAATCTTGTCGACCTTTGCCTTTGCTGCAGGCTCCTGCTCGTTCTTGTACTTGTTTGCATTGTTGATGGCTGTTTCCTTACCCTGCTTTGCGGTTTCAACTGCCTTGAAAGCTTCCTTTACCGCATCCGTCGGAGGTTCAGCATCCTGAATGGTGATGTTTACGAGCTGGATACCGATATCGTTCTCTTCCAGTTCTTTAACAATAAGCTCTCTGATTGCGGCCTGAATATCATTCTTACCGGTTGTAATAACCGCGTCAACGCTTGTTGTACCGATAACGGAACGAATGCAGCCCTGCGCAATATTCTTTAATATAAGTGTGGGATTCTCAGATGCATAAAGCGCAAGAATGGGATCGCACACCCTGTATTCAAGATAGAAGTCAACATTTACGAAGTCAATATTGAACTTTTCTTCGCCTGCTTCTGCGTCTTCACTGTAGCTGGAAGTAATCATAAGAGATTCGGATTCAATTGAAATATCTGATGCTTCATCATATCCGATTGCAATGCCCTTGATGGTGGTATCAACCTTAACAACCTTCTGGATAAAAGGTATCTTCAGGTGAATACCTGCAGTATTTACTGCCTTGGGCTTACCAAATGTTGTTACGACAGCCTGTTCGTTTTCTCCTACTGTGTAAACGGAGCCGAAAACGATAACAATGAGAGCAACAACAATGATGGCAACTTTTACGATGCTTCCTGTTTTGTTTTTCATGTGTTATTCCTTTCTGCCCTTGTTAATGGGCTTCAAATCATTTTCCTGTATTTTACCAACCGAAAGTTCGTTAATAAAGTATCAATTTAGCGAATTACAAATGTGTAATTTGCTCAGCTGCGTCGGAGGGAGTTTCCGCAATATATGCTGCGCCTTCTTTTTCAAGGCTTTCACGGGAGCCAAATCCCCAAAGCACGCCCATTGTCTTGATTCCGCATATGTTCGCGCCTTCAACGTCAAAACGTGTATCTCCGAGCATCAGCACTTCGGACTTATCGATTATATTGAACTTTTCAAGAATATCTTCAATGACCTCAATCTTTTCATGGCGATTTCTTGCGTCGTCCGCTCCGCAAAGTTCGTCCAGAAGGACATCCGTCCCAAAGTATTCCAAAACACGTTTTGCAAAATGCAGCGGCTTGGAAGTCGCAAGAATCAAGGTCTTTCCGGACTCGCGAAGTGCTTTAAGCATTTCGGGAACGCCTTCATATACATAGGCTTCATAAATGCCTGTTGTATTATATCTTTCACGATATTTTTCAACCGCGAGAGAAACCTTTTCTGCCGGAACCCCCGCATCCGCAAAAGACCAGGTAAGGGGCGGTCCGATATATTTTTTCAGGGTATTCAGATCATCAACTTCAATTCCAAAATGATTAAGGGCGTATTGAATGCTCTTCGTTACGCCCTCACATGAATCGGTAATTGTTCCGTCAAGATCTACCAAAACGTACTTAATCATCGTTTTCCTCTCTATTTACATAGTTTCAAGCAGTGCCTTAACTTCTGCACCAAATGCTTTTGAAAGCTTGTCTGCTTCTTCAAGAGAGCTTCCCTTAACACCGAAATACAGCTTAATCTTCGGCTCGGTTCCGGAAGGTCTTACACAGAGATAGCTGTCTTCCGTAAGTTCGTAGTAAAGGACATTTGAATTGGGAAGGCCTGTCTTTTCGGTTTCTCCGGTGCTCAAAACCTTTCTCTCATCCTTCTTGTAGTCACGAACCGCAATAGTCTTGTAGCCGGCAATTTCTTTAATCGGATTGTTACGGAGAGTCTCCATAATCTGACCGATTTTCTCAAGTCCGGTGATACCTTTCATGGTTACGGAGATGATATCATCCTTGAAGTAACCGTAACGCTCATAAAGCGAAATCATGGCATCCCAAAGCGTCATGTTCTTTGTCTTATAGTATGCGGCAGCTTCGCAAAGAGCCATTGTGGCAACAACCGCATCTTTATCTCTTGCGTGGTCACCGATAAGGCAGCCGTAGCTCTCTTCAAAACCGAAGAGGTATGTGCCCTTGCCCTGTTCCTCGAACTGTCTCATTACACCGCCGATGAACTTGAAGCCGGTGAGAACTTCAATGCAGTTAACCTTGTAATATGCTGCGATAGCCTTGGCCATATCGGTGGATACAATTGTTGTAATAAGAGCGCCGTCGGAAGGGAGGCCCTTGAGCTCCTTTTTAGACATAATTTCATAGTCTGCAAGGAGACATCCGCTCATATTTCCTGTAAGGGAGATGTATTCACCGCTCTTTGTATCCTTAACGTAAACACCGAGTCTGTCGGCATCGGGGTCTGTAGCCAGAACGAGGTCAGCATCGATTTTCTTGGCAATGCCGAGGCCAAGCGTAAATGCTTCCTTTGCTTCTGGGTTCGGATATGAAACTGTGGGGAAGTCACCGTTAGGAAGCTCCTGCTCGGGAACAACTGTGACATTTGTGAAGCCGAGTTCCTTTAAAATGCGTCTTACGGGGATATTTCCCGTGCCGTGAAGAGGTGTATAAACAATCTTCAGATCCTTGTTTGCCGCAATTGCGTCAGGGCGAAGAACAAGCTTCTTAAGTGTTTCAATGTAGGCGTCGTCACATTCCTTGCCGATTTGAACATAAAGTCCCTGTTTAACGGCCTCTGCCTTATCCATGGTCTTTACGTCGGCGTAATCCGTAACGGCAGCAACTTCCTTAAGGATTTCTACATCATGAGGTGCAACAATCTGTGCACCATCTTCCCAGTAAACTTTATAACCGTTGTACTCGGGCGGATTGTGGCTGGCAGTAACATTGATGCCAGCTGTTGCTTTATAATATCTTACCGCAAAGGAAAGCTCAGGTGTCGGACGAAGTGATTCGAAAACGTACGCCTTGATACCGTTTGCGTTAAGGCAAAGTGCTGCTTCGTCAGCGAACTCGGGAGACATGTGTCTGGAATCGAACGCAATTGCAACGCCTTTTTTCTCTGCGCCCATACGCTTAATGTAGTTTGCAAGTCCCTGCGTAGCCTTACGGACAGTGTAAACATTCATTCTGTTTGTACCTGCTCCGATGATGCCGCGAAGGCCGCCTGTGCCGAATTCAAGGTCCTTGTAGAAACGTTCCTTGATTTCATTGTCGTTGTCAGCAATGCTCTTCAGTTCGGCTTTTGTCTTCTCATCAAAGTAAGGGTTTGAAAGCCATGCTTCATAGTTCTGTTTGTAATCTGACATAATGCTCTCCTTTTATTGTAAGCCCTGAAATCAGTGGCTGAATTTACCGGAATTTTTCATTGTCCGAAAAATCATAGAAACTGTCCGCGCCGTCGTTTGTTTCTTCGTAATCGAAGATTCCCGCTTTCGTGCCGAAAGTAACTATTATCTGCATCTTACCGATTACTTTCTGGAAATCACAAGGGATTGTTCCAAGCGAATAGGTAACGCCCGTATCTACATTGGTAATGGAGGCTGTTCCGCCCTCGGGACCGAGGATATAAACTCTGTGCGCAGGATCGATTTCGAATCCGTAAGTGGAAATATCAACCATGGTGGAACCTTCATGGGTTCCTGTGTTTCCCTGTTCGCCTGTATTTCCTGTTTCTCCGGTATTATCGCCGGGTTCCGTACCATCTTCGGGAGTCGGTGTCGGTGTGGGCGTAAGTCCTTCTTCGGAACGTTCGGTAAGATAAATGGATATGGACTTTGTCGGACTGTCAACCGTAAGTGTCGTCTTCTGGGTTTCGTATCCGCCTGCCTGAATCTCAATGAAGTAGGAACCGAAGTCCAGTGAAACCGGACCGCTTTCGTAATCTGTTTCCTCGCCGTTGACGTAAAGCTTTGCGCCCTCCGGCTCAATTCGGAAGTTCACTTCTCCGACCTTTATGGAACCTCTTCCGAAATCATATACGTCCCAAACCGTTTCCTCGCCGCGTTTCACGTTAAGAAGTGCAGTGCCTTCGTATTTATCCGAGGTTATGGTGACCATATATTCACCCTCACGGACAACAAACATACCGCTTGAAGGAACAACCTCCGCATAGCGTGAACCGATGAGAATCTCGCCGTCAACAAAGTCTTCAAAATTTTGAAGTTGGAGTACACCGTGCCCCATTGTAACGATGATTTCGTATACAGTGTCGCCAATGCCTCGAATTGTGTACTTATCCTCCTTTGTGAGGAGTGTATCCACGGAAACTCTCTTTCCGTCACTGATTACACAAAGGTCATCCGAGTACTTGTAGTACTGTCCTCTGATAACCATTCGATGCGTATCTTTTTGTATTTCCAAATTGTCTATTCTGAGTTTCTCCCAGGTTTTGTCGCTCCACTCAGCCTTTTTAATGATTTCCCTAGAGTCACACGTAAACTTGAGCAGGTCGCCCGGTGCCAGCTGCGCAGCAGTAACCTGACTTCCCTGCTCCGCATAGAAAAGGCTGGACCCTGTGTAGACAAGAAGCCTCTCAATTTCGTCCTCAACATCGTACATTTTGATGGTTTTTATTTCGGGGTCAACATTGAGAACAACCGCCAGATGCTCATATCCTTTTTCTAATGTATCCGCCGGAGTAACCGCAGCGGCGGTTACGGAAGGCGTCTGTCCTGACTGTCCGTGATGCTTCGGCTCTTTGCTTGAAAGCAGAAGATAAATAAGGCTTCCGAAAATCAGCACCATAAACACAGCCATAAGCGCAATGACTCCCCCGTGGGAATCGCTGCTCTTTTTGGCTTTTCGTGTTTCCTTTACGTCCGGGCGGTTCATCAGCCTGTCATACCGGGCCTTTTTCTGCTTATCGGTGCCGTAAATGCGCTGTTCGTAAAGCCTGTTATCCTTACTATTCTTTTTATCGTCAGGTCCGAGATTAATCAAATTTTCACCCTATCCGATACTTTAAAACTGAAGACAAGCCATATCGATAAGCTTCTGCTTCTCGTTTAATGACTGGTCGGAAATTACTTTTCCGAGAAGGAACTCAAGCATCTCACCAATACCTTCACCTTGTGGGAATCCGGCATCAATGAGGTCCTTTCCGTTGACTGCAAGCTGCTTAACGCTCACGCAGTCGCCTCTTTCCATGATGGCGTCGTATGTTTCTCTTGCTTTTTTTATTCGCTCAACTGTTTTGGCGGAAGAAACATTTATCTCCCCAACCGAAACAAAACCGTCCGCAAACGCCCTGCTCTTCTGAAGTTCATAAAGGAGCGCGCATGTATCGGGACCAAGCTTTCTTATCTGCTGGCGAATTGCAACGTCATTAATGATAACCGGCTTTTGATTATGTGCATCACAAAGCGCGGTGACCATATCTCTCGTCTCATTGTCAAACTTAAGACGCATCATAACATTTCTTACACTGTCATGCTTCTTGTCAGCCACTGCCTTATGCATCGAAGTAAGATCAATGGCTTCGTACTTATCTTCCGGCTTTTCGCCGTGTTCAACGGTATAGCTTGCCATGTTTTCGGCGAAAATGTCCGTATCCGTATATTCTGAAAGAAGCGCAGCCCATTTAAGAATCTGAATTTCTTTAGCGGAATACACTCTGTCAGCAAAAGCCTCGTTTCCTGCAAGAGAGACGGCCTTAACGGCACGCATACCGGACATTGCCTTGCCCGTTTTGACTCCCTTAATGCCTTGAGCATCCATTCCACCCTGAACAATAGCATCAAACTCAGGGAGTACAACCTTCGTTACACCGGCTTCACGTGCGTCAAAGAGCCTGTCGGGATTCTTTGAAAGAAGGAGCTTATTCAGCTCAACCCTGATGCGTTCGGCACTGACCTTTTGAAGGTTGGCAGCCCTTTCGGAAGCAGCTTTCAAAGTCTTCTCTTCAATGCTGAAACCAAGCTGTGCCGAAAAGCGGAAAGCACGGAGTATGCGTAGTGCATCCTCGTCAAACCGCTCGCTTGCTTCGCCGACACAACGGATGATTTTATTATTAAGGTCATCCATTCCGCCAAAGAGATCGATAATGCCCTCTGTTTCATTGTAGGCCATGGCATTGATGGTGAAATCCCTGCGGAGAAGATCCTCGGAAAGCTTCGTGGTGAACGTTACTTCCTTCGGATGTCTGCAATCTTCATATTCACCGTCTATGCGATACGTTGTTACTTCATAGCCGACATGGTCAAGCATAACCGTGACCGTACCGTGCTGAATGCCGGTGTCTATTGTATTTGAGAAGAGCTCCTTGACCTGTTCGGGCTTTGCCGATGTGGTGATATCCCAGTCATCGGGCTCTCTTTCAAGAAGAGCATCTCTCACGCATCCGCCCACCGCATAGGCTTCATAGCCTTTTGAGGTAAGCGCATCTATTATTTTTTTAACATTTTTTGGTAGCTTAATCGCAATCATTACATTTCCCGATTCGATTTATTAATATGCTTTGCCCCAGTAAACGAGCTTCTTTGCGGGCTTTCCGCAGCATACGCATGTATCTGCAATGTGCTCCTGATCATTAAACGGCATACAACGCGAAGTTACTGCAAAGTCCTCTTTAATCTTTACTTCACAAGCTTCGTCCTCACACCACATGGCACGGATAAAGCCGGGCTTATTATCAGCGATGTCTTTGAGCTCGTCATAGTTATGAGCATCCCAGATATGAGCATCTCTGTGAGCTTTTGCTCTTTCGAACATATCCTTCTGGATAGTCTCAAGAAGCTCTGCAACCTTTGTTTCAACGTCAGCAAGAGCGCACTCAATCTTTTCTCTTGTATCACGTCTTACAAGTACACACTTGCCGGCTTCGATGTCCTTAGGACCGATTTCAACACGAACAGGGATACCTCTCATCTCACAGTCAGAGAACTTCCAGCCGGGGCTCTTGTCGGAGGAATCAATCTTTGTGCGTGCTACGCGGCCAAGTCTTCCGCAAATCTCATTTGCCTTTTCAAGGACGCCTTCCTTCTTCTGCTGGATGGGAATAACCATAACCTGTGTGGGAGCAACCTTCGGAGGAAGAACAAGACCTTCATTGTCACCATGTACCATGATGATGGCGCCGATAAGTCGTGTTGTCATACCCCAGGATGTCTGATAAGCGTACTGAAGGTGATTTTCGTTATCCGTATACTGAATATCAAAAGCCTTTGCAAAACCATTACCGAAATTATGGCTTGTTCCTGACTGAAGTGCCTTGCCGTCGTGCATAAGTGCTTCGATGGTGTATGTAGCTTCCGCACCTGCAAATTTTTCTTTTTCGGTCTTCTGACCACGTACAACCGGCATTGCAAGGAAATCTTCACAGAAATCAGCGTAAAGATTTAACATCTGAATTGTGCGTTCTTCGGCTTCCTTTGCTGTAGCATGAATGGTGTGGCCTTCCTGCCATAAGAACTCACGTGAACGAAGGAACGGTCTTGTTTCCTTCTCCCAACGTACTACAGAACACCACTGGTTGTAAACCTTCGGAAGGTCTCTGTAGGACTGGATAAGATTTTTATAAAAATCGCAGAAAAGCGTCTCTGATGTGGGACGTACGCAAAGCTTCTCCTGAAGAGGCTGGAGACCGCCCTGAGTAACCCATGCGACTTCAGGTGCAAAGCCCTCTACATGGTCCTTTTCCTTTTCAAGAAGACTTTCGGGAATGAACATTGGCATGTATACGTTCTGAACACCTGTCTCTTTAAATCTTCTGTCAAGTTCGTGCTGAATGTTTTCCCAGATTGCGTATCCATCCGGCTTAATAATCATGCAGCCTTTAACTGCAGAATAGTCAATAAGTTCAGCTTTTTTGACAACATCAGTGTACCATTGCGCGAAGTCCACTTCCATTGAAGTGATTTCTTCTACAAGCTTTTTGTCCATAGCCATAATAAGTATCTCCTTTGTGCTACATTTATTTCAATAAACATACATAAAATGAATATATGTATAGTCCATATCAATTTATATCTTAACCCTCGTTTTGTCAACAAAAAACCACCAATCACCGGGGACAGTTCTTCTGTCACAAAGTGTCCCTTCGGCTTTGGAGGGATGTGGGAGATATGAAGCTACGTGGTATCTAAATGAGCATTATTCAAATAAAGATACCAAAACAGACATTTCAAGCCATATATCCCGCCTTAGTGGTATCCACACGCCAAAAAAACTTAAAAAGACCTCACTCCAAAGGCTGAAAGTGAGGTCTATTCGTGTTTTTCCGGCATATAGATACCACAGCGACGCAAAAACTCATGAAATCAAGGCAAAGTGGTATCTTTTGGGAGAAAACCTGATTATTGATACCGAAATCATACATTCGCAGGTTTTCTCAGGTTTTCTCAGGTTTCCTCAGTATTTACACCGCCATTTTCCACTTCACTTTCCGCTTCACTTAATAGATATTAGAATAATCAGGCCAAACACGGTTTTTCTGATTTTGTGTCCTACAGCCGCCATAGACTGCAAAGGTTGTGTTTGTATGTTCATCAATAAATATCCCCCTCAAAATGAATTTGCATAGAACTGCTCTAAACGCAACGGCCATCCGTCTACCATAATAAAGTTGCATTGTAAACCACGATTCCTCAAACGAGCAGGCTGACTCTTACCCGCCTGCATACGAAAAGAAAAACTGCGCGGGGCAGCAAATTCCCGGCGCAGTTCCATGAAATAAATTTATGCATTCCAGACTTCGTCTGTGTACTGTTTGATTGTTCTGTCGGAAGAAAACTTTCCTGCGGCTGCAACGTTCAACAGGCACTTCTTACCGAACGCAAGCTCGTCGGAATAGTCCTTGTTTGCACGAAGCTTTGCTTCAACGTAAGAATCAAAATCCGCAAAGATAAAGTAATGATCGGGCTTATGCCATGATGCCCCTTCCAGAAGAGAAGTGTAAAGCTCCTTGAAACCGCCCGTACCGCCATCGTCAAAGGTTCCGTCAATAAGTGTATCCACAACCTTTTTAAGACGTTTATTGCTGTTGTAGAGCTTCTTGGAATCGTACTTCTTCTTAAGCTTTTCAATGTCTTCGACTCTGTTGCCGAAGATATACTCGTTTTCTTCGCCTGCTTCCTGGGCAATTTCAACATTTGCACCATCATAAGTACCAAGAGTAACCGCACCGTTCAGCATAAGCTTCATGTTTCCTGTGCCGGATGCTTCCGTACCGGCAGTCGAAATCTGCTCGGAAATATCTGCAGCCGTAACAAGCTTTTCTGCGTAGGAAACATTGTAATTCTGTACAAAAACAACCTTCATCCTGTCGTTCACTTCGGTGTCGTTGTTGACAAGCTCAGCAATCTCATTGATGAATTTGATGATGCTCTTCGCTCTGAAATAGCCGGGAGCTGCCTTTGCTCCGAAAATGAAGCACATCGGATTGAAATCTTTTATTCTGCCATCCTTAAGGCCAAAATAGATGTCAAGAATGGAGAACGCATTGAGAAGCTGTCTCTTATACTCATGAAGTCGCTTAATCTGGATATCGAAGATAAAGGAAGGATCAATATCAACACCCTCTTTTTCGGAGATATATTCAGCAAGCTGAGTCTTCTTTATCCGCTTGATTTCATTAAACTGCTTTATCACCTTCTTGTTCTCTGCAAGAGGAGCAAGCTTCTTTAAACGGTCAAGATCGGTAATCCAACCCTGTCCGATGTTTTCGGTGATAAATCCGGAAAGTTCCATATTGGAAAGCGCCAGCCAACGGCGCTGGGTGATGCCGTTTGTCTTATTGTTAAAACGCTCCGGATAAATCTTGTACCACTCCTTAAGAGCATCGTTCTTAAGGATTTCTGTATGAATGGCGGCAACACCGTTTGTGGAATGTGTTGCAAAAACAGCCATTCGAGCCATATGGATGAGATTTCCGTCGATGATGTTGTACTGCTCAGCAGGAAATCCGGTATGGTCAACCGTTGTCAATTCTTTCTGAAGAGCCTTCTGAAGCATCTGAACATACTTAAACACGTGCGGGATTACCGATTTGAACAGGTTAACATCCCATTTTTCAAGAGCTTCAGCCATAATGGTATGGTTTGTATATGCGAAGGTCTCTTTTGCAATCTTGAACGATTTTGCAAAAGTAAGTCCTTCCTGCTCCATAAGAATACGAATAAATTCGGGAATTGCTACGGTAGGATGCGTATCGTTAAGCTGAACGGCATACTCATCGGGAAAATGTCTGAAATCATTTCCGAACGTTGCCTTATACGTGCGGATCATGTCCTGAATGGAAGCGCTCGAGAAGAAATACTGCTGCTTAAGTCTCAGCTGTTTTCCTGCTTTAAGCGAATCATTCGGATAAAGTACTGCGGAAATCGCAAAAGCGTTGTTTCTCTCCTTGGCCTCTTTTGCATAGTCCTGATTATTGAACATATCAAAATCAAAATCCCTAGCAGGTTCTGCCTGCCAAAGTCTTAAGAAATTGACCTTCTTTCCACCGTATCCGATAGACGGCATATCATAAGGTACTGCGTAAACGTCTTGATCCTTGAAATGAACAAGCACCTTGTCTTCATCATGACGTATGGACCATGGATCGCCGTACTTTGTCCAATCATCGGGCTCTTCCATCTGGAAGCCGTCTTTAATGGTCTGTTTGAAAAGGCCGTAACGATAACGGATTCCGTAACCGTTAAGATTGATTCCGTTTGTTGCTCCGGAATCGAGGAAACATGCTGCAAGTCTTCCAAGTCCACCGTTACCGGTTGCCGGATCCTCAATGTCTTCAAGCTCACGTGTGTTTCTCTTATACTCATCCATCAACTCGGTATACTTCTCAAGAAGTCCAAGATTAAGAAGGTTGTTGTAGGTCATACGACCGATAAGAAACTCTGCCGAAAGGTAAGATACTTTCTTTCCTTCTGCGTTCTTTGCCTTTTCGGTAAAATCGCGGCCGACTTCAGCAAGTCCTGCAGCCGCTACTGCTGCATAAAGCTCGCTTGTCGATGCGTTTCCTACGTTTTTACCGTAGTTAAGCTTTAAATAATCACATACGTTAGCCTTAAAGTTTTTCATGCAATATCTCCCGGTTAATCTTTTTTATGCTCTGCCGTATAATTCAGCAAGTTCCTTGTAGTACTCTGTGTTTATTGAATCCAGCTGTTCTTTTGTTGCTCTCCAACGCCAGTTTCCTCCGATAGTGGAAGGGAAATTTGTGCGTGCCTTATTATCAAGCCCAAGCATATCCTGAACCTGCAGAATCGCAACACGTCCGACAGATGCGTAACAAGCCTTGATAACAGCCTGCGGAAGCGCATCTTCATTTGCTGCGCCATAGTACTTCACAAGGCGGTTCCTGTCTTCTGCGCTACAGTTCTTCAAAGAACCAACAAGCGTTTCATTATCATGTGTTCCGATGTAAACGATTGTGTTATCCGTTGTGTAATTATGCGGAAGGTACGGATTATCGGAACCACCGCTGAAGGCGAATTCCAATATCTTCATTCCGGGATAACCATTCTCGCGAATAAGTTCCTTCACGGGCTCAGTAAGTACACCAAGATCCTCAGCAATAAGTTTTGTGTCGGGAATCACGCGATTTATCATGTCCGTAAGTTTCTTCCCGGGTCCTTTTATCCAGGCACCGTCAACCGCCGTCGGGCATGTTGCGGGAATTGACCAGTAGTTTACAATACCGATGAAATGGTCGATTCGGACTACATCATAGTGGTAACCGCATGATTTCATACGTGCACCCCACCATTTGAATCCGTCCTGTTCCATAACATCCCAGCGATAGATGGGATTGCCCCAGCGCTGGCCCGTTGCCGAAAACATATCGGGCGGAACTCCCGCGATATTAATCTCGCGGAGGTCCTCGTCCAGTTCAAAGAGACTCGGATGAACCCAGACATCTGCGCTGTCCAGAGCAACATAAAGCGGGATGTCTCCGATAATCTCCATATCAAGAGAATTCACATATTTCTTAAGCGAAACCCACTGTTCATCGAACTTAAACTGAAGGAACTTCCAAAAATCAATATCATCTGAAAGTCTTAAACGATAAGCTTCAACAGCTTCGGGTTTCCTAAGCCTTATATCATCGTCCCATTCCTGCCATGACTTTCCGCCGAGGCTGAGCTTAACAGCCATATAAAAGGCATAATCATCAAGCCAGAAGGAATTGTCGTTTTCAAAGGCAACATATGCCGGTGAGCCCTTATGATTACTGTTTGTGTAGGCCTTACGAAGCACGTTAAAACGTGTTTCATATATTGCCGCATAATCAACGTCTGTCGGATCGTAACCAAAGTTTACGCCTTCGACGTCGGATTTATTTAATATACCTTCTCCTATAAGCGTATCTAAGTCTATAAAGTAAGGATTCCCGGCAAATGCAGAAAATGACTGGTACGGGCTGTCCCCATAGCTCGTCGGACCAATCGGAAGAACCTGCCAGTATTTTACTCCGCAGCGCGCAGCAAAATCAGCAAAATCGCGTGCTGCCTGTCCCAACGTACCTATTCCGTACGGTGAAGGCAATGCACTGATCGGCATAAGAAAACCCGCGCCACGCTCCAATGTTTTTTCACCCATAATAGCCATTTCTTCTCCTTCGAAATTTCGTAAATTTTCGTAACTGCGATAATAATACATTAAAAATGAGTACGTGTCAAGGAACTTTCGATAAAATTTTCGGTTTTTTTCGCTGAACAGATCCTTCAATATGATTTCTGTAAAAAATGTTGTTTGAACTCTTTTAATTAAGATTAAAAAGTGATATATGAAGTTTGTAGGTAATAGGGTTTGTTCAACATTTATGGAGGAGAAAACTTATGGGATTATTGGATTCCGCAATTAAAAACGGATTGCGCAGAGGCGTAAGCGGTGCCATTGAGAAAGGTGTCAGCGAGGCGCTTGGAAATGCTGTTAAAAAAGTAGTCGAGCCTAAGGCAAACGAATATGCCAACAAAGTTGCCGACAGCATCGAGCAGACCGCTCAGTCAACAATCAATGCCGCACAGCAGACTAATGAAGCACTTCAGCAGGCTTCAGGTTCCGCACAGCAGACTTCCGGCACATCGGGAGACCTCGGCGGTGCCTTTGCATCATTACAGCAGTCAATGGAAAGATATGCTACAAATGCGGCAAAGAATATGAAGCTTTGTCCGAAATGTCAGACTCCCGCTTCTGCAGAAAATACGTTCTGTCCGAACTGCGGTGCAAAGCTTCCTGAAGAAACACTTGCACAAGGCTCGGTTTGCACACAGTGTGGCAGACAGAATACAATAGGCACAAAGTTCTGCGCAGGATGCGGAGCAAAGTTACCGTCAGCTGTTGCAGAAGAAAACGCTGCTGCAGAGAATAACGCCGCAGTACTTGCACGCTGGCAGGAAGTTATGCCTCAGTACCCCACATGGAACGGTGGCGGCACATACATGGAAATTGAAAAGATTGACGATTACTATAGATTCGACGTCAGATGTGAGGATGATTACGCTGCACAAAGCGCAGTTGACAAATATCGCGAGTTGTTGCAACAGAACGGCTTCCGCAAGGCAGGTCAGTATCCCGACATTATGCATCTTTATAAGAAAGTCGATGGTCGCTGCTACCATGTTGACACAGAACACTGCTTTGACGGCAGAGGCGATTCGCCTTCAATATACTTTAACATCGCAGAGCCCACCGGCGGTTATGATTATGTGAAGCCCGAAGCCAAGAAGAGTTTTGGCCTCAAGGACATTTTCAAATTATAAATGGAGTGAATTAAATGAAAAAAGTTTCCTTATTCTTACTTACTTTACTTATGCTGATTATTGTTGTTCCGACATCTGTCCATGCCGATGAAGGTCAAAAGCTTCCAGACGAATTTTTGACAGACGGAAAACTTCTTCCACCCGAAGAAAATTATATGAAAATATATGAATTTGACGGCCACTATCACCAGTATGCACGTGAGTACACCACTCAGACAGATGACATGTTAATGCTTATCAACGAGTGGGAACTCCTTGGTGAAGAAGCTTTCATCGAGAAGTACGGTTTCTACCTCCATGACATAAAAGTTCAGCATGATTGCAAGCTTGATGACGGTGACTGGCACTACACTCCCGAATGGGACCATGAAGAATATGATTACGACGTTCTTCCGGATTACATGTGTCTTTATCCTACCACCCCCGGCCAGCAGAATAGCAGAATTCTCACTTCCGGGTACAACATCGACCTTTACTATATGGATGACGATGGAAACAACTGGGGATTTTTTAAGGATGTTGTCATTTGGGCAAAAGGTGCCGACGGAGAAAAATTCAGAGTACTTGACCTTGAGAATCATACGTTATATTTCAGAAGCCGTTACATCGTAAAGTATGATACATATGATACTAACGGAGACGCAGTTGCTCAGATTATGTTTTCAGACTGGTGTCCGGAAACAAGCGTAGGCAAGAAAGGCACCCAGCAGGAGCCTGTTAAGCCCGAAAAGCTTGCTGCACCTGTTCTCAGCAATATGGTTCTGGGAAATGCCGGAGAAAACGATCTTTTGTGGAACATCACATGGGACATCCCGAATGCTGTATATGATGCAGTTAAGTATTACTGGATTATTGAAGATGCTTTTGAGCCTGTTATAATTGAAAGCCAGTACCGTGTAAATGGTGGCGAGTGGATAGATACCGTAATTGGTAACGCTGCAGACGTTTACGGTGGCATCAGAAACTTCTGGACGGATGATGCAAAGGAAAAAGATACCGTTGAGTTTAGGGCACGTTTCTACTGTAACGCAGACGACTCCAAGACAGGCGAATGGTCAAACATCGTATCCAACAAGGCCGCTGATACAAATCCCCTTGCAACAGACAAACCTGCTCCGACACAAAAAGGAACTCTTGAAAATTCCGGTGCCGAAGAAACAAAATGCAAGGTTTGCGGTATCTGCCCTGTTCAGCCTCTTGGTATCTGCCTTTTCATATGGATTGCTATCATAATTGTCGTTATCATCGTTATCGTAGTAATAGCAAAGAAGAGCAATAAGAAAAAAGACAACAAATCATAATATGATAATCACTTTTTTACATATTTTATGAAAAGAAAAAAGGTGCATGAACGTATAGGCCATGCACCTTTTATTTTACCCTGCCAAGGATATTTTACTGTATTTACTATTGCTATTATATTTATTGTTGCCGTTGTACTTACTGCTGCTGTTGCTCCAGCTTTTTCTTGTACTTCTTGGTAAGCTTCTGGATACGCTCGGTCGGATTCAGGAATTCGCTGATAGACTGATCGTGGTTCAGAGAGTCGATGAGGAGAGCAATGTACTTTGCCATATCTGCGGTAGCGTAGTAAGGACGAAGCAGAAGCTCTTCGGGCTGATATACAAGGTTTGTTGTAATAAGAAGATCGAAAATACCGTTCTTATATGCCTCATCAAACTTTGCAAAACCATCGGTAAACAAACCGAAGGTGGAGCAGATGAAGATTCTCTTTGCTTTTCTGTCCTTAAGTTCTCTTGCGCAGTCCAAAATGCTTTCGCCGGAGGAAATCATATCGTCGATAATGATAACATCCTTGCCGTCAACGCCGGAACCAAGGAATTCATGCGCAACTATAGGATTTCTTCCGCCAACGATTTTGGTGTAATCACGACGTTTATAGAACATACCGACATCGGCTCCGATGACACTTCCGAAGTATACAGCACGGCTCATTGCTCCTTCATCGGGGGAGATGACCATAGTATGTTCTGTGTCGAGGTAGATGTCAGGAATTTTCTTTAAAAGTGCCTTAATAAACTGATATGTAGGCTGAACTGTTTCAAATGACTTGAGGGGAATTGCATTCTGTACACGAGGGTCGTGTGCATCAAACGTGATAATGGAGTCAACGCCCATCTTTGTAAGTTCCTGCAGTGCCAATGCACAGTCGAGGGACTCTCTGGCGCTTCTCTTATGCTGACGTCCTTCATAAAGGAAGGGCATAATGACGGTGATACGACGAGCCTTACCGCCTGCAGCGGCAATAAGACGCTTAAGATCCTGAAAATGATCGTCAGGAGACATGTGGTTTTCATAGCCACAAACTGAGTAGGTGAGTGAGTAATTGGTGACATCAACAAGGAAGTATAAGTCTCCGCCCCGGACGCTCTCTTTGATGAGGCCCTTTGCTTCACCGGTGCCGAATCTCGGACACTGTGCATTAATGAGGTAGGAGTCTTTCTTGTAATCGATGAAGTTAATCGTATCGATTTCCTCATGACTTCGGTTGTAACGCCATTCTACGATGTAGTCGTCGACCTTTTCAGCTATGGTTTTACAGCTTTCAAGAGCTATAATGCCAAGCTTTCCGACGGGTATCGTATTCAAGATATCATCTTGTGCCATACTTATCCTCCGTTTCGACCGGGTTTCCCCCGATTCGCAGTCATTACTCGTAAACCCGCGACTACATTATCGTAGAAAAAGGGTTTTGTCAAGTCTCATAACTCAGCCGACAGAAAGTTGTTTCTGAATCCGGATGTCATCACCGTAAAAGTACAAAGGAGTGAAGTTTCCGATGATACGAGAGAAGTTTCTGTCTCCGTAAACACCTTCTATAGCATCTAACATGAGATTTGTCGAAAGGATTGTGGCTTTGTTCCGCAGGAGTCTTTCGTTCAGACAGTAGTTGAACTTCGAGACCGTAAATGCTGTGGAAAGCTCAGCGCCAAGATCGTCTATTATGAGAAGATCACTGGTTAATATGTAATCTGAGGACATTAAGCCCTCTTCGGGATCATCATTTCTTCGCATGTCGCGTGCAAGAGCCTCAAAGAAACTGTGAGAAGTGAGGTAGAGAACAGTCACCCCTTTTTCAAGAAGCGCCCCTGCAATGCAGTTCGAAAGGAATGTTTTTCCAAGCCCGGCCGTGCCGTAAAGAATAAGGTTTTCAGCCTCTCTCTTTGTTCCGAATTCTTTGACAAAACGTTGCGCTTTTTCGTAGTTGCCCTTCATAATGTCATAGGAGGATTCGCCTGTGACAGGGTCTATACACGTCTTGCTGTAGAAATCCATGGAAAAGCTTTCGAAGTTTTCTCTTTCAAGAATACCTTTAAGGTTTGACTGGCGGTAGATCAGGTCTGCCACGGCCTGCTTAAAGCAGTGACACCTGCGATTGCCGATGTAGCCGGTGTCCTTACAGTCAGGGCAGGAATAAACCGCCTCAAGATAGTTTACAGGATAACCTGCCCGGACAAGGATTGCTTTTTTCTTTTCTGCGAGAACCCCGAGCTCCTTGTCCAGGGCAGCGATGTTTGCGGCTGCTTCCGCAGCATCGGATGAAAGTGTGCGCGTTGCACAGCTGATGGACAGATCAACAATTTCTCTTTCCAGTTCGGCATATTCAGGAAGCTTTCTGCGAATTTCAGACTTTCTGTCTTCGAGTCTGCCCGCATTTGCCGAACGGATATCATCATACTGACGGATTATTTGATTGTACTGGTAGTTTGTAAGTCCCATTCTGCCTCTTTTCAGTGTTACTTTGTCTGCTGTTCCTGTTTGCTCTTTCTTAATAACTGACGCTGAATTTCCATCATATCCATGCCTGAGTAGGTGTGGCTTGCGTAACTGTTGTAGGACTGGGCCGATTTAGTGCCGGTGTTTCTGACAGCCTGTACCGGAGATGTGATGGAAGCGGCTGCTCCGGTTTTTTCTGAAGCCTCAACCTGTTTAACGGTGGTATAACCGTTTGTATGCCATTTGGAAAGAATTCTGTTTGCGTATGTGAAGCTTGGCTTTCCGGCGCCCATAAGTGTTCTGTCGCACGCTTCCTTGACCATTTCAACGCTCATGCCCCAGTCTTTCCACGTGTGCACATACTTTTGCTCCTTTTCGCCAAGGAGTCTGCCAAGGTTCCAAGCCTTATTTATTGCACTAAAATAAGAGTCAAATGCCATTGAGTACTGTACAGCTTCTTCAACGGTGGTGATGCCCTCTTCATGCCAGTTAATGGCAACGGACTGAATGTAACTGTTATTTTTCTTGTTCTTTGTGACACAAGTATCGTATACATGAAGAATGAGCTCTTTTGAGAAGTGAAGTTCATAGTACATAAACATGATGAGAGAAAGATCCGTATTTGTAAGAAGCTTCTCAAGATATTCTCCCACTCTGTCGGAGAGCCAGGAGATAACAGGATCCATAAGTGCTTTGTTTATGTCATCTCTGGTATATGACTTTGCAGAGGGAGTCTGCGGCTCCACTGCGGAAACAGCAGGGATTTCTGCCACTTCGGCCACTTCAATTTTTGTGGAGCAGGAAAGCTCCTGTGAAATATCCTCGATGTATATACCGGTAATCTCTTCATCATCACGGTCAAGTCTGATGATGCCGGACTTCTCCCAGTACTTGAGAGCACGAACAATATCCTTTTCGGTCTCATCAAGGAACTCTGCTGCCGAAGTAGTGGAAAAGTTGGCAGAGTTGCCGTTCTGGCAACGAAGAAGATAAAGATATACCTTAACAAAAGTGCCGTTTGCATCAGGCATAAAACGATCTATGAATACATTTGGAACTACGGTGGCGGAAAACTTACGTCCCGTGCTTATTTTAATCTCACTCATTTCTGAACCATCCCCGATAATGCTTGCCGACAGCTTTCTCCCAAGAACCGCCGACGTTGCGTAGTATAGCACATGGACAGAAGTTCGTGAATGCCTTTATTTCTGTATACTCAGTGTAGAATCAAAATGTGGAAAAAGTGGAATTCACCCCTGTAAAAAAGTTTATAATCCTTAAAACTATGTAAATACGTTATAAAAAAACCCACAGCCTTTGCGAGGATTTCCCCACGCAAAAACTGTGGATAATGTGGAAAACTTATTTGCCGAGCAGTGAATCGCCGATTTCTACTACATCTCCGGCTCCCATAGTTATCAACAGATCTCCACTTTTTGCAAATTCCAAAAGAAAATTTTCAATTTCGTCAAATGTGTGAAAATGGTAACACTCCTTACCATTTTCCTTCAGAAGTCTCATAATGTCAGCTGACGAAACCTCTCCGGTATTGACCTCCCGGGCCGCATAAATGTCGGCAAGAACAACAACATCCGAAAGATTTAACGCCTCCGCAAACTCCTTAAGAAATGCCTTTGTTCTGGAAAAAGTGTGAGGCTGGAAAACCGTAATAAGACGATTGCTCTTATAATCACGCGCCGCAGTAAGTGTAGCACGGATTTCGGAAGGATGATGCGCATAATCGTCATAAATGTCTATTTCTCCAAGAGAACCTTTATACTCGAAACGTCTCTTTGTGCCGGTGTACTCCCCGGCTGTCTTTTGAATTGATTCAAAAGGAACGCCGTTCTTTAAAGCAAGTGCAATTGCCGGGAGCGAATTGGAAACGTTATGCTTTCCGACAAGGCCGAGCTTTATGTCTCCCAGACGCTTTCCCGACACATAGAGTTCATAGCTTCCGCGCCCTTTGGAATCAAGTTCCACATTTACGGCAGCGAAATCCAAAGAGCCGATTTCATCGGCTGAACGCGCGATTCCGTACGTTTTCACATCACCACTGCAGTTTTTGAAAAGCTCCTTAACATCTTCAATTTCGGAATTTACCACCACGAGTCCGCCCTCGGGAACAAGAGAAGCAAACTTGGCAAAAGAATTTCTTATATCGTTAATGTCCTTGAAAAAGTCAAGATGATCCTCTTCAACATTAAGAATTACCGCATCCGTAGGGAAAAAGCTTAAGAAAGAATTGGTGTATTCACACGATTCAACAACAAAATGCTCCCCGTGTCCTATACGGAACTGACCACCGATTTCAGGTAAAATACCTCCGACGGAAACAGTCGGATCCATTCCGGCATCAAGAAGGAACAACGAGAGAAGGCCGGTGGTGGTTGTTTTTCCGTGAGTTCCCGAAATGCCGATGGCATGGGGATACTGTTTCATAACCTGTCCCATTAACTCCGCTCTTGTAAGTGCGGGAATATTCTTTGCACGCACTTCAGCCAGCTCCTCATTGGACTCTGAAATGGCTGCGGTGTAAACGACAACATCGATGTCATCCGTAATGTTTGCGGCACGTTGTCCGAAGAACACCTGTGCTCCCTCTTCTTCAAGCTCTGTTATTATATCCGAGCGTGATCTGTCAGAGCCGGAAACCTTAAAGCCTCGGGAAAGCAAAAGCTTCACGAGACCACTCATACTTATGCCTCCGATTCCGATAAAATGCACGTGTATCGGTTTATTAAAATCTATCGTGTACATAGTAAAAATCCTCCGTGCGCAATTATATGCTCGGTCACTCAAGGTGTCAACTTGTATTTGTCCGCATTTTCCACCTTCGGTGCAGGAAAGCGGGTCTGCTCTATTTTTTCAAAGCCTTCGAAATCTTTTACCGGAAGTTCCTCATGAAGTCCGTCCATAAACTGTTTCCAGATTTTTCCGGGATGCGATGTCGTACTAATGTCTTCTATTTCCCTGGGATAGTCAAAGCCTACCCACACCGCCGTTGTATAGTATCTCGAATATCCGCAGAACCAACCGTCCTTTGTATCGTTTGTTGTTCCTGTTTTTGCTGCGCAGACAGCGGTATCCGGCTTATACTTTTTCCCCGTTCCTGTTTCAAGTACGCCACGCATAACGTCTGTCATTACACGGCACGCGTTCTGCTCATATATCCTTTTCTCATGCGTTTCTTTTTCGACAATGACTTTCCCTTCGGTATCGGTTATCTTCACAATGCATGTGGGAGTTCTGAAAATCCCGTCGTTCTCCAGTGCCGCATAAGCCGATGCCATCTCCAGGGAGCTTACGCCATATGTCAGCCCCCCGAGAGAAGCCGCAGGAATGTTGTCTTCCGGTACTATCCTCTTGAATTGCATCTTTCGAACGTAATCAAGTCCCACTTCGGGGGTAAGTTCTTTAAAAAGTTCCCACGCAACAGTGTTCCTTGAACGCTCTACCGCAAAACGTACCGTAATCTCACCCGAATATGTATCCCCGGCATTGTGCGGTCCGTCTTCCGCCTTGACATCGTTCAGTATGTCATCCGGGGAAAGCCCACGCTCAAACCAAGGCGTGTACACAATCAAGGGTTTTATGGAGCTGCCAGGTTGTCTGAAAGATTGATATGCGCGATTTAACGTATATCCCGAAAATTCCTGCTCGCGCCCGCCGACTATTGCCGTAACAAGCCCGGTCGAGTTGTCTATGCATGTTGCGGAAGCCTGAAGCTCAAGTATTCCTTCTTCGTTGACTTCTTCGTGCGCAGTGAGATTCTCATTGACGGCAGTCTGAAGCATATCCTGAATATCAAGGTCTATTGATGTATATATCCTGTATCCGCCTTCATACATTTTTTGCTGTAGGTACTTATATTCTTCGTCATATGCTTCATTGTAGGCCTGTTCTTCTTCAGGTGATTCGAAACTTGTCTTAAAAACAAAACCGTCTGCTGCCATCAAAGCCCGTACAGCGCAATACTTCGAGTATGTTTCCGCATAGTTGTATTTTGATACCCCTGAAGTCGAAAGTACAATTTCTTCCTTCAAAGCCTCATCGTATTCAGCCTTTGATATTTTGTGATGCTCGTACATCTGTTTCAGCATACGGTCCCTACGTTCCTTCGTGTTATCCGGAAAACGATAAGGATCATAAGCGCTCGGATTGTTTGGAATTGCGCAAAGGTATACAATTTCTGAAAGAGTAAGTTCTTTGCAGCTTTTCCCGAAATAACCGAAAGAAGCCGCCTGAATGCCGTACATTCCGTTGCTGAAGTATATGTCATTCATATAAAATTCAAGAATGTCCTGCTTTGAATACTTTTTTTCAAGTTCCATGGCAAGGAAAATCTCAGTAATTTTTCTGTCGAAGGTCGTCTCATATGTAAGATAAGTTCCTCTGGCGAGCTGCTGGGTTATCGTCGAAGCTCCCTGAGTTATCTTCATGTCATTGCGTATAAGTTCAATCACCGCTCTTACGCAAGCTATAAAATCAACACCCTTGTGGGAATAAAATTTTCTGTCTTCCGTCACAAGCATTACATCAATCGCCGCCTCGGGAATGTCCTTGTAATCAAGGTAATAAGCTTCTTTTCCGGAACGCAGCGAAGTAATGATTTCTCCGTTTGCATCGTAAATCACCGTTGTCAGACCACCGGTAAAGTCCTCACGTTTTGAATCGCGGGCTATCTTTATGGCTTGTGTCCGAAGCTCTGCCACCTTGTCACCGTATTTATTGTAAAGCACAAAGAAAACAACGATGGCAGACAGAAGAAACATCGCCACCAGCACTTTGATTATATTACCTAATATTCTTTTTTTCTTTTTATGCTTTACATTCTTCAAGGTAAATCTGTTTCCCTTGCAAATATGTTATTTTTCAGTTACTATTGAAGCGTCGGAACTATTCCGATATACGGATTGAAAGGAGGTCGCCTATGCTTAACAAAAATATACTTGTAGATGATATCCGCACCGGCATGATTATCGGTGCCGACGCCTTAAACACAAGAGGAGAAGTCGTTGTCCCAAAGGGCACTGTGCTCACTCAGAGACATCAGTCAAAGCTGAAGACCTTCGGTATAAAAGCTATTAACGTTACAATTCCCGACTACATTGCCACTCCGGAGCCAAAGGAAACTCAGTCCTTTGAGAATCCTCTCAAACACACGGAAGAATACAAGGCTTTTCGCCGTTCCATCCTCAGCATAGCAAGTACATTGTCGGATGCCTTTGATGCCTATCGCAGCAATCCCGATGCACATGTCGACTGCGATAAAATCATAAACGAAATTAACACCCTTGCCGTCAACGCGGGAAGTACACTTCACCTTTTGGAGCTTCTTCAGTGTTCAAGAGACTTTGACGACTCAATATACGCCCATTCCGTAAATGTTACGCTTATATCAAGAGTTATCGGCATAAAAGCACAGTTTAATGACACTCAGATTCATGATTTGCTTCTCTCCGCTCTGTTCCATGACATCGGAAAGCTCGGAATCCCCGATGAAATCTTATATAAATCGGAACCGCTTGAGGATGAAGAAAAAGAAACAATAAAAACTCATGCAAGCATCGGTTACTCCATACTTGTTCAAACAGAGCTTCCCGATTTCGTTTCGCTGGCAGCCCTTCATCATCACGAACACTACGACGGTTCAGGTTACCCCGGCGGACTTCTCGGTCAGCATATACCTCTGTACGCACGCTACGTTGCGGTTGCCGACGTTTACAACGCAATGACTTCCAAGCGCCCGTATCGTGAAGAAATCTGCCCCTTCG
Organism: Lachnospiraceae bacterium; assembly: GCA_045598045.1. Taxonomy (GTDB): domain Bacteria; phylum Bacillota; class Clostridia; order Lachnospirales; family Lachnospiraceae; genus RGIG3528. The sequence continues at coordinate 79,768 of JAZLLG010000044.1, forward strand.
AAGTAATCGCAACCTTCGAAAGAGATGGTTTTCAGCGTTACGATGCCGCAGCACTTCTTCCCTTCCTGAACAGCCTTGCTCAGTCGCAGATAGGTTCAAACGTAATGCTCAGCAACGGACAGACAGGCAAGATAATCATGTTGAACGAAAGACTTACCAAGCCTATTGTTCAAATCGGAAAATCTTTCATAGACCTTATGAAACGTCCCGACCTCGAAATCATCAAAATAGTATAAAAAAGCACGAAAAGACGGCCCCATGGCGAGGGCCGTTTTTCTGTAATCTACTCTATCATCCTTGAAGAAGGTTCAGCACGCCTTCTGTAGATCTGTTTGCCTGGGTCAGCATAGACTGACCTGCCTGCTGCAGAATATTAAGCTTCGAGTAATTCACCATTTCCTCTGCCATGTCTACATCTCGAATCTGTGATTCTGCTGACTGTAAGTTTTCTGATGTATTGTCAAGGTTTGCGATGGAGTGTTCAAGTCTGTTCTGGACAGCACCAAGTGTGGAACGCTGTTTCGATACGATTCCGATTGCTTTGTCAATTGCCTCAAGGCTGTCCTGCGCACGTTTCTGGTCTCCGATGTAAACCTTTGACGTGTCTACACCGAGAGCTCTTGTGCTCATATCATCTATTGAAAATTCAATTGTCTGTCCGTAGTTTGCTCCAACCTGAAGCGTAATGCCGCCGTATCCAAGGCGCATCTTGTCGAAGCTCTTCTGTCCGAGATACGCATCCGTGTCACCAAGACCGGCTCCGCCACTGAGCCTGTAAGGAGTATTAATAATCGATGCATTGGATTTGGTGATAAAAAGCGTGTTAGGTTCATCCGGATCGTTTCCGGAAAGCTTTACCTCAACGTAAATTCCTGCCTGGGCAATAATCTTTTCAAGATCACCTTCCGTATACTCCGTTCCTGTAGCAAGATGAAGCTCACAATGAGTAGCATCCGTAACTGCACCTGTTGCAGGATCATAATCCGCAGGGTCTGAAACGAAACAAGATTCCTTTCCGGGTTCCGCATCAAAAGCAAGTGTGTGAATACATACCTCATCACGGCCATAGCGTTTGGAAGTAAGTGTCCATTTATTTGCACCTACATAATCGCCTGCCGTTTCTGTAATAACCTTTTCACCTGTTGTTGCTCTTACGCCTGCCTCGGTATGTCTTGCAGCAGAGTCGGCAACATCACCTGACACCGTATATGTTCCGGTGGGGAAGCGCAGCGTAATCTCTGAAGGTGCCGCGAGCACATTGCTGTCTTCCTGCCTTGCATTTTCAATGAGATAATCTATTTCTGTCTGTGAATATGTTTTATTGTTGCAAAGATACAAAGTAAGAATTTTGCCTGTACGGTCCCAAACGCCGGACTCGCCGCCGTTGCTTGCATTGCTGTCAATAACAATTCCGCACCCTGCTACGTTTGAGCTTACGAATGCCTTTAAGGCTTCATCGTATATGCCGAATTTGGGGCCTGCACTCGTTGCGTTTCCACCATTGACCGACTGTGTACCGTCAAGCAGTGCCATAGTGTTGTATTCTGTATCCAAAGCTATTCTGTCAAGCTCTTCCTGAAGCTGTTCAACTTCATCCTGAAGATTCTGACGGTCATCATCGGTTTCCGTACCATTTGCTGCCTGTATTGCAAGTTCACGCACACGCTGCAGAATGGAATGTGTTTCCGCCAAAGCACCTTCTGCTGTCTGAATGAGCGAAATACCGTCTGCCGCATTAACAGATGCCTGGTTAAGTCCTCTGATCTGGCTTCTCATTTTTTCAGACATTGCAAGACCTGCAGCATCATCCGCAGCTCGGTTTATACGATATCCGGAAGCAAGCTTTTCCGTACTTTTGGAAAGATTTCTTACAGTAATACCAAGCTGTCTGTTGGTATTCGAAGACGCCATGTTGTGCTGAACTATCATTGCCATAACTGTAACCTCCTGTAACAGTCAAAAAAGCGTAATAAAAACTGTAAACCCTTCATTTTCTTATCAAAAACAAAGCGTAAAATCACCTGTCTTTATTATCGGATTTTCTTTATAAACAATTAACACTCTTATTAATTTTCCCATAAAAACAGTTGCTTTTTTTCATTTTTGGGTGTAAAATCCGTCTTCCCGAGAGTTCGAAGCCCTCCTCTCGTAAAATAAAACCAGGAAGAAGAAAATCATGAAAAGTACAAAGCAACTTACGTCTGCCGCATTGATAGCAGCTCTATATGTCATATTAAGTTTTATTTCAGGCATGTTCGGCCTGTCCTCCAATTTGTTTCAGCTTCGCATATCAGATGCCCTTTGCGTTTTATCGGCACTCACACCTGCCGGGATTTGGGGTGTCTCCATAGGATGCCTTCTTTATAACATTCTGTCGGGAGGTCCCATTTGGGACATCATCATCGGCACCGCAGCTTCCTTTATCGGATGTTTGGGAGTGTACGGGCTGTCCCGCATAAGCTTCGTAACAAAACGCGGAACACTTTGGCCTCTTCTTCTTCCCGTTCCATACATACTTGCCAATACGTTCCTTATCCCCTTTGTTTTCATTCTTCTTGGCACTTTTGGAAATGCATACTTTGTTTTCGCCCTTTGTATTTTTGCAGGTGAATTCTTTTCCTGTGAAATCTTCGGAACACTTCTTTACATTGCAGTACTTCCAAAGTTTACTAAAAAATAAACGGATTGGTATTTGCTCGTCATCTCGAGAGCATGCTCTCAAGCTATTTGCACAAAAAATCCACTGCCTTAAAAGCAGTGGATATATTTTTATAAGTCGCAGTTGTTAACCGTTCTGGGGAAAGGAATGACGTCACGGATGTTGCCGACACCTGTGAGATACATTACGCAACGCTCAAAACCGAGGCCATAGCCTGCATGACGTGCGCTGCCGTATTTGCGAAGGTCAAGGTAGAAGTCATAGTCTTCTTTCTTAAGGCCGCATTCGCCCATTCTCTTAAGGAGAAGGTCGTAATTGTCCTCTCTCTGAGAACCACCGATGATTTCACCGATTCCGGGAACGAGGCAGTCCATAGCGGCAACCGTCTTTCCATCGGGATTCAGCTTCATGTAGAATGCTTTGATTTCCTTCGGATAATCTGTTACGAATACAGGGCGCTTGAAAATCTGCTCAGTGAGGAATCTTTCATGCTCTGTCTGAAGATCGCATCCCCAGCTTACCTTGTAGTCAAAGGCATCATTATGCTCTTCAAGAATCTTAACTGCATCTGTGTATGTAACACGGCCAAACTCCGAGTTAAGAACATGGTTCAATCTCTCAAGAAGACCTGTATCTACGAACTGGTTGAAGAAAGCCATTTCTTCGGGTGCATTCTCAAGTACATAGGAAATGATGTATTTAATCATGCTCTCTGCAAGAATCATATCATCTTCAAGATCTGCAAAAGCGATTTCGGGCTCAATCATCCAGAACTCAGCCGCATGACGTGTTGTGTTTGAGTTCTCTGCTCTGAATGTAGGGCCGAATGTGTAGATATTCTTAAACGCCATCGCGTATGTCTCGCCGTTCAGCTGTCCCGAAACAGTGAGATTTGTAGGCTTGTTGAAGAAATCCTGTGAATAATCTACTTTTCCGTCAGCAGTCTTGGGGATGTTGTTGAGATCCATTGTTGTAACCTGGAACATCTCACCGGCGCCTTCACAGTCACTTCCGGTAATGAGAGGAGTGTGAACGTAAACGAAATCTCTCTCCTGGAAGAATTTGTGGATTGCATAAGCTGCAAGTGAACGTACTCTGAAAACTGCTTCGAACATGTTTGTTCTGGGACGAAGATGTGTCAGTGTACGAAGGTATTCCATTGTATGGCGCTTCTTCTGAAGAGGATAGTCGGGTGTCGATGTGCCCTCTACGACAATCTCTTCTGCCTGAATTTCAAAAGGCTGCTTTGCTTCAGGAGTTGCAACAAGCTCACCTTTAACGATGATGGCGGAACCGACATTAAGCTTTGAAATCTCGGCAAAATTTGCCATTGAGTCATGATAAACAATCTGAAGAGGCTCAAAGAATGTACCATCATTTAAAACAATGAAACCGAAAGTCTTTGAATCTCTGATGGATCTGACCCATCCACCTACTGTAACCTTTTTACCAAGGTATTTGTCTTTCTCGCGAAACAAGTCGCGAACGTTCGTTAATTCCATAAAAATGTCCTTTCCACCCTTAACGATTTATATGCTTTTGTCATGTCAGTCAGTCAAAAGGCTGTTATTCTGAGACATAAAACGTTCTTCAAAATCCTCTATGGGCATCGGCCTTCCGAACCAGTAACCCTGTCCTATGTCACAGCCGGCACCTGACAGGAAGCGTGCCTGCTCTTCTTCCTCTATTCCTTCACACACAACGGTCATAGAAGCGTCTTTAATGAGGCGGATAACATTGTTGAGCATTGCCTTCTGAGAGGCATCCTCGTAGTTCTTCAGGAACTCCTTATCGATTTTGATGACATCAGCCGGAACTTCATTCAACATGCTGAGGGAAGAATAACCCTTTCCGAAGTCATCAACCGCAAGTCTGAAACCTGCAGCGCTTATTTCGTTCATAACCTTTATAAGTGCAACCTGGTCATCAACGAAAGCACTTTCTGTAATCTCAATTTCGACGTATTTCTTGTCAATCGAATGATGCTCGGTCTGACGGTTCAGGTACGGAACGAACACTTCATTCTTTATGTGTTTTCTTGAGAAGTTAACCGAAATCGGAACAAGTTCTTTGTTTTCCTGCTTCCAACGACGCAGAAGACGAAGAACCGCCTCAAAAACATAGTAGTCAAGATTCATAATCTTGCCGCTCTTCTCAAGAACGGGTATAAAGTCATCCGGATAGCCGAGCTGACCATTGGGCTTTCTCCAACGAACAAGAGCCTCTGCTCCGGAAAGTTCGCCTGTCGAAAGAGAAACCTGAGGCTGAAGGAACACTTCGAACTGTCCGTCTTCAAGTGCTTCTTCCAGAGTATGAAGAAGTGCAACCTCACGGAGCTTGCCCGCCTTCATATCAGGCTCATATCTGCGGATGCCGTTGGCTCCGCTTTCCTTCATGGTTTTCTTTGCAAAACTTGCGTTATCTATAGCGTGTGCTATGTCAATTGAAGGTTCATCAATGACGTAGTAACCAATGTTGACCTCAACCTGAGCAGATGTGAGCTTTCGCGTTTCGGTAATTTTGAAACGTTCGCAATAGCCCATGATTGTGTCTTCGAGCTTTGATTCGTCCTGCACACGAACGAGTGCAAGGAAGTTGTCGGCATAGTCTCGACAAGAGGCAACAATTCTCGGATTGTGCTTGATGATGATGTTAGCAAAATCACGAAGGAGCTGGTCACCGAGCTTAAAACCAAAGTTCTCGTTGAAAAACTTGAAATGTGCGATATCCGATGAGAGAACCGCATACTTGTCTTTTTTATTGGAAGAGATAATCTGATCGGCTACTTCCTTGAACTTATCGACCTTCAGAAGAGATGTGAGATCATCATAACTCATCATCTTCTGCATTTCTTTCTGAACACGGTCGTAATCCTTTTCCCTGACAAGATATGTGCTTAAAATGCGGCTTACAACCGAGAAAGACTTGATTTCATCGTCAGTCCAGTCTCTGGCATCAAGGCAATCACCGAAAATGAGGCTTCCGAACCCTTCATTACCAAAAAGAAGTGGCTCCTTAACAAAAGCTTTAGCTCCCTTCGTCTGCATAAGAATGCGGAGTGGATTGCTCTCATCCATTGTAGCTATATCGTAGGTGACAATACTTTCATTTCCGGAAATCATTCCCGAGCACGCAACCCAGTCTGCCGGAGACAAAATATTGTCATCGTTCCTGAAGGACGTCTTTTTCTCATCGTACCAGACATACTTGACCGGTGCCGACCCGCTTGTTGTTTTTTCACGGAGAGAGATAAAGGAAAGGCCGAAGCGCTTACCTATACGTCCGAGAAGGATGCTCACCGCTCCCATAATATCAGAAGATGATTCAAACAAATCAAGCGCAAACTGTACAAGCTCTTCGGAAACATTTTCCCCTTCAATGATAGGCTGAATGCTGGCGGGCGCTCCTCCCGCAGCAAAGCTGTCACGAATGAGGTTGTTGCAGAACATAAAGTTGTTTCTGCCGTGTGTTTTTACGAAGTAAAGCGCTTTATCGGCATTCGAAACGATATCGGTGTATTCCGTGCCGTCTTCACCATAAAGCGCAACACCGATGCTGCAGGTGAAGGTCATGTCGGCATACTCTTCGTGCATAAGTGCGGTATATTCCGCACGTAAATCTTTAATCGTTTTCTCAAGCTCATCTTTATCGGTGAACTCCGTGGATGCGATGATAAACTCATCTCCGCCGAATCTTCCGACAATGTCTGTAGGAAAACGATGAAGCTTTAACGCATTTGTAAGATCGATAATTGCAAGATCACCAAACAGATGCCCGAAATTATCGTTTATAAGTTTGAAATTGTCAATATCTATTATAAGAATTGCAAGATTTTTAAGTTCACCGCTTTTAACGGCTTCTATTCTTGCACGTGCTTTTTCGTCAAACGTCTCACGGTTGTAAAGACCTGTCAGAGAGTCTCTCTGAGCCTTTTCCATGAGCTTTAACTGTTCCTGCTTTTTCTGGTCGATGTCGGAAATCTTACCAATGACGGAGGTCGGGTTTCCTTCAGCATCACGCATACATACGCTCGTGAACGAAAGCCATGACCAATCGTAATTTTTCTTTACACGGAATTCGCAGACACGCCTTTGATCCTCAGGATGGTCGCCACTGTAAGGTGCTACCGTTTTTATAAGGGTACTCAGGTCATCCGCATGGACGACGGAAGTGTCCACCCCTTCTTTGCCATCCTTCTCTATGATGGAAAGTCCGTAATTGGAAGGATCTCCGCTCACGTTAAAAATACGGCCGCAGGAAATATCATATTCAAAAATCCATTCATCAAAAAGAGAGGAGATAAGATTAATCCTCTCCCGCTCTCTTCTGATTCCGTCCAATAATGCCTTCTCGGAGGCGTTTACTGTGTCAAAATCTTCGCACACTGTTTCATTTTTAATCACGGAATTTTTAGTCATCAGTGCAACAAATCTTTATTTGTACTCCTTTGCAAGCTTTTCAAAAAGCGGCAATGCTTTTTCTATCATCTCTGTTTTAACGCAATAGGAAATTCTCACATGTCCGGGACATCCGAAGTCACGGCCGGGCACAATCAGGAGGTCATACTTCTTTGCACGTTCACAGAAAGCATATTCATCTTCCTCAAGTGAACGAGGGAACATATAAAACGCACCCTGAGGCTTTACACAGGAATAACCTGCTTTTATGAGGCCGTCATAAAGGATGTTGCGGTTCTTTTCGTAAACCGAGATATCTGCTGTAAGCGTTGCACACTTTCCGACAACACGCTGCATGAGGCTCGGTGCGCAAACATAACCAAGTATTCTGCCTGCACCGCACACAGCCGCATAGACGTCCTTGGAGTCTTCCATCTCATCGGGTACGAGAACGTAACCGATACGCTCTCCGGGAAGGGAAAGCGACTTGGAGAAGGAATAACATACGAAGGTGTTGTCGTAATATTTTGTAACAAACGGCAGCTTAATGCCGTCATATACTATTTCTCTGTAAGGTTCATCGGAAATGAGATAAATGGCATGACCATACTTTTTCTGTGCTGAATTAAGTATGTCCGCAAGCTTTTTAACCGTTTCCTCGGAATATACGGCACCGCACGGATTGTTAGGCGTGTTGATGATAACTGCCTTTGTGTGTTCGTTAATGCTCTTTTCAAAAGCGTCAAAATTAATCTGGAAGTCCTCAGGACGTGCCGGGACAATGACGCACTTTGAATTCACCGTATTTTCAATCCAGCAGCGATATTCGGGGAAGAACGGCGCCGGTACAACAAATTCATCACCGGGACAGGCAATTGCCTTAAGCACGATGCATAAAGATGCAGCGGCTCCACAGGTCATGTAGAAGTTGTCCTTGTTGAAGCTTGTGCCAAAACGCGAATTCAGGCTTTCAGCCATTGCTTCGCGAACCCACTCAAGGCCTGTGGCACTTGTGTAACCGTGAAGCACTTCTGCCGGCTCGGAAGCTACAAAGCCGTTAAGCTCATCCGTAAGAATCTGTGGCCCGGGAACATTCGGGTTGCCAAGGCTGAAATCAAACACATTCTCGCGTCCGACAAGCTTTGCACGCATATTTCCATATTCGAAAATTTCTCTTATTGTGGAGCGTTTCTTGCCAAGCCCCATCATTTCCTGTGATATCATACTTTAAACCTGTAACCCTTGCCCCAGATGGTTTCGATGTACTGAGGATTGGTTGCATCTTCCTCGATTTTCTCTCTGATTTTCTTGATGTGAACGGTAACTGTAGCGATGTCGCCGTCTGAATAGGACTCCATCTCCCAAATCTTGTTGAAGAGTGCTTCCTTCTCAAATACACGATCCGGATGCTCTGCAAGGAAAGTAAGAAGGTCGAATTCTTTCTTTGTAAGGCTCTTTTCGTTGCCGTTGATAAATACACGTCTGGAAGCCTTATCAATCTTCAAATCGCGGATTTCAATAATTTCGTTGGCTCTGTTGCTGTCACCTGAAAGACGTTCAAAACGGGCAAGATGTGCCTTGATTCTCGCAACAAGCTCGTTAGGGCTGAAAGGCTTTGTGATGTAGTCGTCTGCACCAAAGCCAAGTCCTTTGATCTTGTCAATATCTTCCTTCTTTGCAGATACCATAATGATGGGAATATCCTTTACCTCACGTACCTGCTTGCAAATTTCAAAGCCATCAACACCGGGAAGCATAATGTCGAGAATGAGGAGGTTGTAGTTCTTTTCAAGAGCGTCTTTTAAGCCTTTTTTGCCCTCCGAAGCGGTATCTACCTCAAATCCGTTAAGCTCGAGGTAATCCTTTTCAAGTTCAGCAATAGAAGCGTCATCCTCAACTATTAGTATTCTGGTTGCCATTTTGTTTTGCTCCTTTCTTTATCGTGAATGAAATTGTCGTGCCGATTCCAAGCTCGCTTCTTGCGAAGACTCGCCCGCCGTGCTCTTCAACGATTTTCTGTACTATTGCCAGGCCTATGCCTGTGCCTGCGCGCCCTGCCGTTCTGGACTTATCCGCACGGTAGAAGCGGTCAAATATGTGCGGCAACGCGGCTCTTGAAATGCCGATGCCGTTGTCCTGAACCGAAACTCTGACTGAATCCTCAGCATCCGTAAGGCGGACACTGATTTTTCCGTTTTTATTTTCATCCCTGTATTTAACCGCATTTCCGATGAGATTGTTCATTACTCTTCGAATCTGCTCAACGTCCATAAGTACAAGGGTATCAGGCTTAATTTCAACGATGAACTCCGTTTCGAAATTCTTCATTTCAAGCTCGATGGAATAGTCGTCGACGCAATCCGCGAAGAAATCCTTTGCATTCAACACCTCAAACTTATACGGGAGCTTGTTTGTATCAAGCTTTGAGAAGTATGAGAGTTCATCTACAAGTGTTGTCATGTCGCTTGCTTTGACAACAATGGTTTTGAGATATTTATTACGTTTTTCGGGATTGTCCGCGACTCCGTCAAGGAGGCCTTCGGCATAACCCTTTATTGCAGTGAGCGGTGTCTTTAAATCATGTGAAACATTACTTACCATCTCACGTACATCCAACTCGTATTGGTCTTTTGAATCTATTTGCGTTTTCAGATGGCGCCGCATCTCTTCAAAGCAGGAACATAGTTCTCCGATTTCGTCCTTTTCCATACGTTCAAGCTTGAAATTAAGATTGCCGCCTCCGATTTCTTTTGCGACCATTCGCAAAGAATCGATGGGACGTATTATGCCGGAGAAGAGCCATGCGATTATGACGAAAGCGGTGATGAATATGGATAACAACGCGAGGACAAAAATGGCATCCACTGTTGTTTTGATTCGTTGTGTAAGCAGGCTCGTGTCGGTGATTATGGCAAATATCCCGTCTGTACCGTCCGAAAAAGATATGCCTCCGGCTTTGAGAAGCAGCGGTTTTTTACCATTCAGAAACATGGAGATGCCCGTCTCGCTCGGTTCGCTCGTATTAAGCAAACGCAGCGTTTCGAGTATTTCGTCCCTGCAACCGTCAAAGCTCGAACTGCCGGCAAAGACTACCTCCTCGCCCCGCAGGACAACAAGATAGGAATCCCGGTCAACAAGCCCGTCGTTTATCTCATACAGCGTTTCTTCTTCAGTGAATGAATCAGGAGAAGAAGCTGCTTCGGATTTCAGTGTAGAGAACATCAAACCGGTCATTTCATCCAGCATCTGAACCGGCTCGTTTACAAGAGACCACACTTCTGCCCGAACTCCGTGCGCATTGTTAAAGCGGCGAAGTTCAACTTTAAGCATTATGCCTCCGACACCTCCGATAAGTAAACACGGGAGCAATATTATCATTAAAAAAGCCACAACAAGCTTTTGCCTTAAAGTCATTTTTTACCCCGTATTATGTATCTTTTACACCTATTTATGCATTATAACAAATTCTAAATTTTTTGTACACTAAATGACAGTAAATAATGAACTATTTTTTTCAACTATTTTATATCTATGCATTTTATAAACAAACAGTCAAATCCCTTGACAAATAAGCAACGAGGGTTTATATATATGCCACTAACAAATCTCTTATTAAGAGTGACGGAGAGTAAAACCTCTGTGAAGTCACGACAACCCCCTGTCAGGGAAGGTGCCAAGCTGAGCGATTTATCGATCAATAAGAGGATTCAAGGTTTAACACTCTTGTGGTCCGCTTATTATGCGGGCTGTTTTTTTATGTATCGGCATTTTGCGCGTCGTTTTGCACTGTAGAAAGGAAAAAAATGGATAAAAGAATTTTTACTTCAGAATCAGTAACCGAAGGCCATCCCGACAAAGTCTGCGATCTCATTTCGGATTCGGTCCTCGACGCCATTATGGCTCAGGATCCCAATGCCCGTGTAGCCTGTGAAACAGCCTGCACAACAGGCATGGTGCTCGTCATGGGAGAAATTACCACAACAGCAAATGTTGATTATCAGAAAATTGTTCGAGATACCGTATGCGAAATCGGATATACGAATTCCGATATCGGCTTTGACGGAAAAACATGCAATGTCATGGTCGCTCTCGACAAGCAGTCAACAGACATCGCCATGGGCGTTGATAAAGCCCTGGAAGCAAAAGAAAACACAATGACAGATTCCGAGATTGCCGCTATCGGTGCCGGCGATCAGGGTATGATGTTCGGTTACGCAACAAACGAAACCCCCGAGCTTATGCCTCTTCCTATCTCACTCGCCCACAAGCTCACCAAAAAACTTACCGAGGTAAGAAAGAACGGAACTCTTCCCTATCTTCGTCCGGACGGAAAGTCACAGGTAACCGTTGAGTACGATGAAAACGGTGCGCCTTGTCATGTTAACGCGATTGTCGTTTCCACACAGCACTCTCCGAAAGTTCCTCAGGAACAGATTCACGAAGATATTCGTAAATACGTAATCGATCCTGTTATTCCGAAAGAATTCGTAAATGCATCAACAAAGTTCTTTATCAATCCCACAGGCCGTTTCGTTATCGGCGGTCCTTGCGGTGACTCCGGTCTCACGGGAAGAAAGATTATCGTTGACACCTATGGCGGATATGCCCGTCACGGCGGCGGCGCCTTCTCAGGAAAGGACTGCACAAAGGTTGACCGTTCTGCCGCTTACGCAGCTCGCTACGTTGCCAAGAACATTGTTGCCGCAGGTCTTGCATCACGTTGTGAAATTCAGCTTTCCTACGCTATCGGTGTTGCAGAACCCACATCGGTAATGGTTGATACATTCGGAACCGGTAAGTTAAGCGACAACAAGCTCACGGAATTAATCCGCAAGGTATTCGATCTTCGTCCTGCCGGCATCATTAAAATGCTTGACCTCCGTCGTCCCATTTACAAACAGACGGCAGCTTACGGTCATTTCGGAAGAAACGACATAAATGTTCCTTGGGAAAAGACAGATAAGGTCGAAGAACTTAAAGCCTTAATTTAGTTTTAATTGATATACATATAATTTGCGGTTATAATAGGTCTGATTTTCAAAAACAATCAGACCTTTTTGTTTACCTTTACGCAAATATTCGCGCAGAAAGGAATTTCACGTGAAAACAGCAAAGTATTCAATATCATCAATACGCCCCGGAATGGTTCTCGCAGAGGACGTTTACAATACTTCCGACCAGCTTGTCCTTAATGCCGGCACTGTTCTTACGGACAGAAGCATCACAAGGCTCAAGTTCTATTCCATCCACGAGGTTGTAATAAGCTCGGATTCCAAGCCTGCCGCAAAGTCCAAGTCCGCTCCGACTTCAGGCATTTCCACATACACCGAACGTGTTAAAAAGAGTGCGGATTATCGTATCTTTGCAAAAGCTTACAAATCCACCATCGACCTTTTCCAAAGCCGCGCGGAAGTTTTCGCCAGCACGCGTCGCGGGCTTGACGCCGACGAACTTCTTGAAAGCGCAAAAGCCACCTTCTCAACCGTCGGTACCACCGGAAAAATGTTTGATATGCTTATGTGTATCAGAAATCTCGATGACATTACGTTCGTTCACGGCATGAACGTTGCGCTCATATGCATGCTTTTCGGCAAATGGCTCAACTATTCAAAAAAGGACTGCGACACACTTATGCTTGCCGGCCTTTTCCATGACATAGGTAAGCTGGAAGTACCTGAGGAAATCCTCAAAAAGAAAGGTGCGCTTACAAAAGAGGAATATGACGTCATCAAAGGACACCCGACCTCAGGTTATCATCTCCTCATGGACCAGAAGCTTGACAAGCGCGTTGTTCTTGCCGCCGTTCAGCATCATGAGCGTTGTGACGGCTCCGGATACCCGAGCGGACTCAAGTCTTCGGATATCGAAGACTTTTCAAAGATAGTTACAATCGCCGATGTATATGACGCCATGACTTCTTCCCGTTGTTATCGTGGTCCCATTTGTCCTTTGGAGGTTATGAACATTTTCGAATCGGAAGGTCTCACGAAGTACGATCCTAAGTTCCTCCTTACATTCATGGACAACGTCGTTTCCACATATCTTCACCAATATGTTCTGCTCAACAACGGAAACGTCGGTGAAATCGTCATGATAAACAAGCATTCTCCGGCGCGTCCCATCATCCGTATGCTAAATTCCGAATGTATCGATCTCTCCAAAGAAAAAGACATCAGTATCGTCGGAATTGTATAAAAATCATTACCACCAGCTTAGCTGGTGGTTTGCTCTGCGGCTATAAGCCGCTGTTCCCTGCTTGCCTCTAAAGAGGCTCTGAAAAGTTCGCCTTCCGCACTGCGGTCACGGGCTGGCTCTAAAGAGCCTCTTTTTATTTGCC
>JAZLLG010000045.1:0-43803 GCA_045598045.1 Lachnospiraceae bacterium
GCCTGTGGCATCCGTTTGGCGCCGACCGAGTGCCGAAATACGAAGTCGGGTTACCTAGATATCAGCGGTAATGATATGAACTGACCCGACGCGCGTATTTCGAGAAGCACGAGAACGAGTCCCCAAAGAATACAATCGGTCGTATGACCGGATTTTTTTTGCGTAGCGAGAGGGGGACCCGAACCCGACTGAGACCTGCGGTCAGGCACCGGGGACAAAATGGCGCTTGTTGTATCCTAAAAGAAGAATTGGGAAGAGATTTAGGAGGCGGATTTTGGTCTGAGGTATCCTAAGGAGAGGAAAAAGCGGAATTAGTATACGAATTTGACGGGTGGCATATCCTATGTACGTGAAATATGGGCGGTTAGGATACGCAAGAGTGGAATTCCGTATACTAAAAGAGTTGGGTCGAAGAAAATAGGATACGGAAGGAAAAAAACGTATACTAACGAGTCAGGAACAGGAAAAATAGGATACGCATGACATTTTTTCGTATCCTAAATGGAAAAAAAGAAGAGATTAGGATAAATGGAATCGGAATTCGAGCGGACGAGATTTGTTTGTCGAGGAATATAGTCCGATTTGAACTGTAGCGATGTTATTGATATGCCCTTGGCAGTACTTATCAGGCCGTTTTACGGCGTAAGACGGGACGAACCGAAGTTCTTTGCACTTCAGTTAGCACGTGCTGTCACACGTTCCCTTAAAAATAAAAATTCTTCTTGACAATTCCTATACTTCGTGATACGATGCCTCACGTAATGATGCATCACATCGCGAGGTATTACATAAAAAGAGGTATCACATGAAAGGAGGTATCACATGGATGTTCAACTAAAACGAGGACTTCTTGATGTCTGTGTTCTGGCAGCCATCAGGAGCGAAGATTCATATGGATACAAAATAATCAAAGACATGAAACCATACATCGAACTTTCCGAATCAACGCTGTATACGATTCTGAAAAGACTGGAAGTTGCCGAAATGCTTGTTGTAAGAACAGCTGAGCACGAAGGACGGCTTCGAAAGTATTATCATATTACCGAAGCAGGAATGAAGCGAATAGACGAATTCAAAAACGAATGGAAAGAAATCATGTCAATATACGAGTTCGTAATTAAGGAGGAAAACGAAAATGAATAAACAGGAATTCCTTGGTCAACTGAAGAAGGGGCTGTCCGGCCTCCCGAAGGATGACATAGAAGACCGCCTGTCATTTTACAGCGATATGATAGATGACCGCATTGAAGACGGAAAGACAGAGGAAGAAGCAATCAATGAGATTGGTTCAATGGATGATATTGTATCGCAGATTATAGCGGACATCCCCCTCACAAAGCTTGTAAAAGAAAAGATTAAGCCAAGGAAAAGGCTTAAGGCATGGGAAATTGTTCTTATCTTACTTGGATCTCCTATATGGCTTTCTCTTCTTGTGGCATTTTTCAGTGTTATATTGGCACTTTATTTGACTTTCTGGACAGTTATTATTTCGCTGTGGGTAGTGTTCATTTCACTGGTGGCATGTTCACTTGCGGGAGTAATTGCCGGTGCTGTTTTCAGCATAACCGGAATGTTGCCGACCGGCCCGTTCCTGATTGGTGCAGGACTTATATGTGCAGGTCTTTCGATATTTATGTTCTTCGGATGTATGGCTTCGTCAAAGGGAATTTTAAATCTTACCCGGAAGTTTGCACTTGCAGTTAAAAACAGCTTTATCAACAAGGAGGAAAAGTAATGAGCAAAAAATCAACAATATGGATTATTATAGCAGCATTTCTTGTAGTTATCGGAACGATAACATTCACAATCGTAATGTCCGTAAATAAATGGGAAATGAAAACAATAAGCACGGATAATTATGAAAAGAAGACATACGATGTCACGGAAGACTTCGGTGATATTGATATTCAGGTAGAGACGGATGACATTTGCTTTGTTGTTTCAACCGACGGAAAATGTAAGGTGGAATGCTACGAAAACGAAAATGAGAAGCATTCTGTTTCGGTAAGTAACAATACACTCACAGTCAAATATGAAGACAACAGAAAATGGTACGATCATATCGGAATTCATTTTGAAACGCCGAAGATAACCATTTATCTTACAAAAACCGAGTTTAATAAGCTTTACATAAAAAGTTCAACGGGGGATATCGATGTACCGAAGGATTTTACTTTTGAAAATGTTGATATAACTTTATCGACGGGCGATGTTGATTTCTCTGCAACCGTAAAAACAGGAAACAAAATCGGTCTTTCAACAGGCGATATTAACATTAAGGACACATCTGCGGGAACATGTGAATTGAGAGTTTCAACAGGTAAAATTACAATAGAGAACTTTTCCTGTGACGGAGAAATCAAAACCAAATCATCAACAGGCGCAGTGGTTATGGATAACGTAAAGTGTGCAAGTGTTGATTCCTACGGAACAACAGGAAGATTGGATATGGAAGATGTGCTTGTAAGCGGAAAAATATATGCCGAGAGAAGCACAGGAGACATTTATATTAATAATTCCGATGCAGCGGAGCTTTACTTGAAAACAAGCACGGGACACGTGAAAGGTTCTTTACTTACGGATAAGGTATACATTACGGACACTTCAAACGGAAACGTCGACGTTCCGAAGTCGGTGTCCGGAGGAAAATGCGAAATCGTTACATCAACAGGAAACATTTCTTTTAAATAAGGAGCAAAGAATATGCCGTTTATTAATTCAAAAATCAGCACAAAAATAACAGAGGAACAGGAAAAAGAAATTAAGACACGCCTCGGACAGGCAATTTCGCTTCTCCCCGGAAAGTCTGAAAGCTGGCTTATGCTTGGATTTGAACCTGAATATAAGCTTTATTTTAAGGGAGAGAATAAAAAGCCCATTGCATTTGTTGATGTATCGGTGTATGGAAACGAGGATCCCAAAGGTTTTGAAAAGCTTACGGGAGCTATTTGCACCATTTTTAACGAGGTGCTTGGAATTGCACCTTCCGAAATCTACGTAAAGTACTCCGCAACGGGGAACTGGGGCTGGAACGGCTCGAATTTCTGATTTACGTGTAGCTTAAAATTTACTTAAAGAACTTTACTTAGTTTGGACACAAATATGTGGTATGCTTAAATGCGTGTCTGAACGACACATAGGAAGTTTTGGAGGTAATAATGGATACACTGGATTCTATAGATGCGGCAGCAATAAGCGAGGACATGATGCTTGTGCCGGCAAGCGTACTGGACATTGATCTTAAAAATATGATGATTAAGGATTACGTCCCGGATGATTTGTCAGTTCAGAGCTGCCTTTCGATGATAAGCACTACCATGGCCGAATGGAGATCTCTTGTGAACTATTACAAATGCGCCATGATGGAAATTGAAACGAAGTTCAAGGTCTTAAATGAAGAGTTCTCCATGCAATATGAGAGAAACCCCATTGAAAACATTAAGTCCCGTATCAAATCGCCTGAAAGCCTTGTGCAGAAGATGGTGAAAAAAGGCATTCCGATGGATATTTCATCCGTAGAGAAAAACATCAACGACGTGGCGGGCATAAGAGTGGTCTGCTCCTTCCTTGAGGACGTTGACAAACTGGCTGAATGCCTTTTGCAGCAGGACGATATTACTCTTGTGGAAGTGAAGGATTACATCAGAAACCCGAAACCTAATGGCTACCGTGGACTTCATCTCATAGTGGAAGTTCCGATATTTCTTCAGAATGAAAAGCGCCCCATGAAGGTTGAAATCCAGCTTAGAACCATAGCCATGGACTTCTGGGCCAGCCTTGAACACAGGCTTTGCTATAAGAAAGACATTCCTGCGGATATTTCCGAAAGAATCCGTTTAGAACTTTTTGAATGTGCGGAAAAGGCCGGAGAGCTCGATAAAAAAATGCAGGAAATCCGTACAATGACAGAGAACGTCGGGACGATTACCGTCTGACTTGCGAATTTCAAAACAGTACCGAAAGAGGAAACACATGAAATCAATTACTTTGGCAGGCGGATGCTTCTGGTGCATGGCCAAGCCGTATTACGAATATGAGGGCGTTGAAAAGGTGCTCTCGGGCTATACGGGCGGTTCGGTAGAAAATCCGACATATGAGCAGGTGAAAACCGGAACAACAGGACACAAAGAAGCAGTACGCATTATTTTCAATCCTGACGTTATAAGCTATAAAAAGCTTTTGAACATATACTTCATGTCTATCGACCCGTTTGATGAAGGCGGGCAGTTTATCGACCGTGGAGATAACTACACCACGGCTGTTTTCACGGATGACGACGACGTTAAATCGTACTTTGCATCAAGGGTTAAGCAGATTGAAGAAAAGTACGGCCGGAAAGTGTGTGTGAAGCTTTTACCGGAAATGCCTTTTTACATTGCTGAAGAATATCATCAGGACTATTCCGTAAAGAATCCGGAACTTATGGAACATGAGGAAGAAATCAGCGGGCGAAATAAGTTTGATTTTATTAACCTTGATGACTGAATACATAGGAAAGTTTTGATTTGAAGGATAGATTCGTTGTAAAAAATAACAAAAAATTTTTGCCGGGAGTTATGATTGTACTCCTGGCTTTTCTTGTTGGTTGCGGTATGGGAGAAAGGACCGCGGGGGCAGTTACTCCGAAGTCCGGCAACGAGAAAATCGATGCTGATGTTGCAAATGTAACACCAACCAAATCACCCGAAACCGAAAGTGAAAAAACAACCACTCCAACCTCGACACCTTCTTTAACACCGACGTTTACTCCGACGCCGACTCCGGAACCGGAAAAGCCATCCCTCGAAACGTTTCTGCGTACCGTGCTTAAGCCTGTCGGTTCGACATTATATATCTGGGGCGGCGGCTGGAATGAGGAAGACACAGGAGCGGGAACGGAAGGCCGTTCAATCGGAGTGAGCCATACGTGGCATGAGTTTTTTGATTCGCAGGATGCCGACTACAATTATAAAAATCATGACTATGAGATTCATAACGGTCTTGATTGTTCGGGCTATGTCGGCTGGGCAGTGTATAATGCACTTGAAAAGGAAGACGGAAGAGAAGGTTATGTATGCTCTTCCACCAATCTGGCCGGTATGCTTGCTTCAAAGGGACTCGGAGAAATTGTTCCGAAAGGTGAGCCCTTTTGGGCAGGCGATATCGTAAGCATGAAAGGTCATGTCTACATTGTTCTTGGAACCTGCAGTGACGGCAGCGTATTAATTGCCCACTCCAGCCCGCCGGGTGTTCGCATTTCCGGAATAAAGAACGAGGACGGAAGTGACTCGGAGGCTGTCGGGCTTGCATATGAATTTACAAAGAACCATTTTGCAAAATGGTTTGAGCGATACGACAGTATCGAAGACTACGGAGTCTCTGCTTCTTACTACGACTATGTTGAGCGTTTCCGATGGAGCGACACTCTTTTTGAGGATTATCATGAATTGACCGGGTTTTCTGTATCAAAGCTTCTGGAAAAGATTTCAACCGTCCCGGATTGGCTTTTAAGTGAGGAACTCTCTGATGACACGGTCAGGACTTTCAGGCTGAACACCGGAAATGCAGGCGTGTCGGCGGATGCGGAGCTCAGCGTCGAACATATGCTGCGTTTTGATTCGGATTCAAGGCATGAAGCAATGGAAGGCTACGAATGGATTACTTTCAACTGTCGTATCTCCTCGGAAGACGAAAAGGCTTTTGAATTTGGCTACAACTATAATCCGTATTTAGGCATATTGCCGGACATTCAGCACGTGGACGATGGATTCCTTTATGAGTTCAGACACATAAACAGCGGCGTTTATGAAACGGAAAACGGTAAAAAGCGTATATCCGACACTTTTTCGTGTGAAGTTCGTCTGCCGAAAAAAGCCGGGTACTACGTTTTCGGACTTCTGGATACCGAAGAAAATGATACGGGGTTCGGAGGAAACAACATTCTTACCGCTTTTAAACTGAGCGCGGACAGGGCGGGTTCCATAGTCCCGTCGGTTGACGAACTTACGGATACATTTCCGGGTGCGAGCGCAGTAGGAAGATACGTGTATTACGGCAGTATGGATTCTGATGACGACGGAGAAGACGAACCGATAGTATGGTACGTGCTTGATGAAAAAGAAGATGAGCTTGTTCTTTTGTCGCGAGATATCCTTTTCCTGAAAGATAACGACGATCCGGTGATGGAACCGGAGATAAGCGGGCTTGCAAAACTGTCAAAAGATGAATTTACATCTTATTTATGGAAAAAAGGTCAAGGTTATGATACCATTGCTGCGGCGGCTCCTACAAAGAAGTGTCTGGAAGACATGATTTCTTTATGGGGCGGTGACAGCTTTACGGAACTGATTTACTACACGGATTATATACTCTCGGAAGAAGGGCTTTTTGCAGGAGCCGACGGTGTCGGTTGTTTTTCCGAAGGGAACGGAAGTCTTCTTGAGCTGGCAGGTGTAAGGCCGTGTATAAGAATCAAAATAAACTAATTCACTGAAAGGACATAAAGGTGTGCAAAAATGGGAAAAATCAAAGTAACTCATGATGTTGACGGCATTAAAGGCGTGTGCATAATCGAACCTGAGGTTCGAGGCGACGAAAGAGGATATTTCACTGAAACATACAATAAAAAGGATCTTCTTGCCGAAGGAATCGATTTGGATTTTGTTCAGGACAATCAGTCTGCTTCCAAGAAAGGTGTTCTGCGCGGACTTCATTATCAGATTAATTTCCCTCAGGACAAGCTTGTTCGTTGCATATCCGGTGAAGTGTTCGACGTATGCGTTGACCTCCGCAAGGGCTCCGAAACATTTGGAAAGTGGACGGGAGTACGTCTCTCGGCTGAAAACAAGAAGCAGTTCCTTGTACCTAAGGGGTTTGCGCACGGCTTCCTTGTCCTTTCGGATTACGCCGAATTCTGCTATAAGGTAACCGACTTCTATCATCCGAACGATGAGGGCGGCATCATGTTCAACGATCCGGACATCAACGTTCAGTGGCCTTATCCCGATGGAGTTAATGAGGAAAATCTCATTCTTTCGGACAAGGATAAAGTCCAGAAAAGCTATCAACAGTATATAAAGGAAATGTAATGGAACTTCAAAACAAAAAAACTACTTTAGACGACAATGCAGAACTTTACCGCCACAGCGGTGACAACATGACCACAAAGGAAAAGTGGAAGAGCCTTGATGCCAAAGGCAAATGGGAATTCTTTAAGCAATATTATTTGTTCAAGGTTGTGTGTGTACTTGTCATAGGCGGTGTGCTGCTGAGTGTATTAATCACTATTTTCAAGCCTAAGCCGGAAACCGTTTGC
Source organism: Lachnospiraceae bacterium (assembly GCA_045598045.1). Taxonomy (GTDB): domain Bacteria; phylum Bacillota; class Clostridia; order Lachnospirales; family Lachnospiraceae; genus RGIG3528. The sequence goes on from JAZLLG010000045.1 coordinate 7,295, forward strand.
AACCTTCTTGTTTCCGATTTGCTTATGTCCGAGGAAGAGGTGAAAACAGTTCAGAACGAATTCCTTGAGAGCCTGGGGCTCGACAAAAAGGACTTTGAGCTTACAACTGCCACCAACTGCTACTTCCTCACGGACGAAATGAACGCAAGACAGTTCTTTACGGTTTATTATGCAGTCGGAGACCTTGACGTTGTAATCCTTCCAAGAAAGGTCTTCAATATGATTGCACCAAACGGTTTCTTTCTGGATGTCCACGAGTATCTGACCGCGGATGAGCTTAACGTTTATTCCGAAAGAATAGTATCCTCCCCGAGAATCGACAGTGAATCCGAACGTCTTGTGGATGGGTCCGAATATCCTTGTGCCATCATTATTCAGGACAGTAAATATGTGTCCGGCAATATGTACAATGACTCAATAGTACTGGCTGTTTGTGCCTGCTCAACACATATGGACAATGCCAAAAAGCTCATAGATTTTTTGTTTAAATAGGCTTTGCATTTTGTTTATAAAAAAGTTATAATAACTTTGTATGCGTGCGCATACAAAGTTATTTTTGTACAAAAAGTTCGGCAAAACGTTGTCGGAAAGCGTTTTACAAAGCCGGCAAACAGATATTAATTACAGTTCGGAGGTCACCTTATGGCAACCAAAACATCAAAAGGCAGAAAGAAAAATCAGCAGGACGGCATTAAGTTTGCCATCATTGTTGTCATTGCTCTCATTCTTCTCCTTGCAATATACATCATCAGCAAAGCAAGCAAAGAAAACGGTAATAACGAACCGGCTCCTTCAGCTACACCAACAACAATTGTTCTCCTTACAGAGACACCCACACCTGAAGTCAAGCCCACGGAACCTCAGAAAGTGACAGCTACTCCTGAGCCTGCGGCAGAGCCGACAGGTGCTGTGGTTGTTCCCACTGAGGCAATTCCTCTTACAGGGGTTCCTGTCGGAACACAGGTTCCTTTCACACCGACACCTACCATTGCTCCTTCAGTGTCCGAAAGCGATGCAAAGGCTGCTTTGGAAAAGAAAATAGATAAAAACACATACAGCCTTTCGCTTGTAAACGATCATCTCAACGTAGACGGTACGGACTTCTTCATGTATGCGGTCTATGATAAGCAAAGCGGGAAAGCATTCTCGTCATTTGTTATCGTCAGCAAGCAGAGCGGAAAGATATACTACTATGACAACGGCTCGATTTCCGATTTCGGCAAGTTCCCGCCGGACGACGCTGTTGTTAAGGATCCTTCCCAGCAGACAGGAAAGGGCATTACGGCCGATCAGGCATATGAGCTTCTTTGCACCATGGACAAGGATTCGCTTATGCTTGCCAAAGCACCCTCGGAGTATACACCCGAATACGACAAAGACCCGCTTGTAAACATTGAGGGCAAGAACTGTTACCAGATTTATTTTATAGAAGTAACAAATGGTAAACGAGTCACGAGAGGTGAGTTCTTTATCTCCGAAGATGGTCTCGACTGTTATTTCTTTGACTACGATACCGAAACATTTAAACCCATCCCCATCGGTTGATTATTACACTAAGGAAGCCCTGCTTTGAAAGAGAAAATAGAAAGGTTCTCCAAAGGAATATTTGAGTATCAGCAGCCTGAGATAGAATTATCCCAGGAAGTAATTGAGCTGTTCGTAAATGAAGGCGCTGTTGAAAAAGGGTCTTTCATTATTTCAAATCAGGCAGGAACGTCCATGAAGGGCGTAATCTATTCCACTTCAAAGCTTATCACCGTTGAGAACAACACATTTGTCGGTGTAAAGAGCGAAATCTTCTACACCGTTGACTGTTCCTACATGGAACAGGGTTCACGTTGCGAAGCCCTCATCAACATTGTTTCGGACTGTGGTGAACGTCAGATTCCCGTTATGATTTCGGTTGTCGGCATTACGTGCTCAAGCCCCGTAGGACATGTTGGCAATGTTTTCCAGTTTGCAAATCTTGCACGTACAAACTGGAATTCGGCTGTTTCATTGTTTGGCACAAAGGAATTTTATGAGGCGGTCATTAAGAAGGATGATTCCGTAAAGGTGGCCTACAACGTCCTTAAAAAATGTCCGGACCAAGGCCTTGCCGTGGAAGAATTTCTTTGCATATGCAAAAAGAAAACGGAGTGCAGATTTTTTGTCGGTACTTCGGAAATTAACCTTGAATGTGACAATGAAAGCTTCGTTGAAAAAATCCTTATTTCCAAAAGCACCTGGGGATGTCTGTCCCTTAAGGTTACTACGGATGCGGATTTCCTGAAGCCTGTCAAAGAAAACATAGACAACGACGAATTTATAAACAGCCGTTTCGAACTGAAACTCCTTGTAGACCTTACAAAAGCAGGAGAAGGCGTCCATATCGGAAATGTCATCATTTCCAATGCAAAGCATTCTGTTAAAATCCCCGTAAGCATAAGAGTAAGAAGCAAGGATGATACGAGAAAGCTCCGCCTTAGAAACATCAAGAACTACGAGCGTAGAATAATCGACAGGTACTTGAGCTTCAGAGCAGGAAAGCAGGCCGGCGCGACATTCATTGCGGAGTCTGTGAAGCTTACGGAGTCGGCTCTTATGGTGATTGACAAGGAGCTGGCAGTTTCGAAACATGACAATACCTATCTTTCTGAACTTAAGGAAGCCTATGAGATATACAGAGCATATCTTGCAACGGTTGAAGGCAGACACTTCAGAAATGATGAACTTGTCGGAAACATTCTTCTTCGAAGAACAGAATACGAAAGAAAACATTCCCGTTATTTCCCGGTCATTTTATACATTGAAGCCTTAAGGGCAAGAAACAAAGAACTTACCGACGCAAATCTTCAGACGATTCGTCACTACTACGAAGCAAATCCCGAGGATACGCTTCTTTTCTGGATTATGCTTTATATGGATAAGCATCTTGAAGAGAATGCGGACTTCCGCTACGAAAAACTAATCCGTCAGTTTTCGATGGGAAACAACAGCCCGATCATCACTTACGAGGCGGCTGCCCTTGTAAAAGAAAAGCCGGAACTCCTTACAAGCGGAGATATCAATGAGTGCCGTATAGTCACTTTCATGCTCAAATATGACATGATCACGGCAGACGTAGCCATCCAGTTTGCTTACTGCTGCAGGAAGGCTGCCGAAAATGACAGACGGCGTCTCGGAATTTTGCTAAAGCTCTATGAACTGTTTGACGATGACGGCATTTTGGAAATGCTCTGCAAAAAGCTGATTTCACTTGACGAGAGAAGAGCGATGTATCATCCGATCTTCAAAAAAGCATGTGAAAATCAGATAAAGGCAGATGGCATATACGAGTATTTCATATACACCATGAACGGTGATTTGTCTGAGGAAATCCCTCAGAATGCATTGCTTTACTTCGGCTACACGAAGGACCTTGACGAAAAGAGTCAGGAACTCCTGTATGCATACGTAATACGTAATAAAGAAACGAATAAGGCCATATACCGCGCTTACCTTAAAAATATGGAACAGCTTGCGGTAAACTGCCTAAAGGAAAGACGCATTAACCCGCTGCTTTCCGCAATTTATGCTGATGTTGTGGGACGCTCCCTTCTCGACAGCGATACCATCGACACGTTTCCGGATGTACTCTTCACATATTCCGTAACGTGTGAAAGCCCTGAAATGACAGGGGTTGTTGTTGTAAACAGAGAGGAGAAGGACGAAAAGTACTACGAGCTGGTGAACGGTCACGCCGACGTACTTATGTACACCGAATCATGTGACTGCTTCCTTGTTGACGCGAACGGAAACCGTTATGTTTACACGGGCTGCGGCCACGTAAGCCGTTATCTTCACATGCAGGATATGCTTGCAACGTGCTATGACCTGGGCTCGGGTAATCCCCGCCTTCTTCTTTACATGTGGGAGAGAAACAGCCAATACAATGCCGGCGTCGAGTCCTACATAACTCTCCAGAAGCAGATTTCCGTCATTCCCGGCTTAAGTGACGAGATACAGAACAACTGCAGCTTTTCGTTGGCAGAGTACTACTTTGACAACTACGAAGGCGAACTTCTTGAAAGCTACCTTAAGAGCATCGATCTCACCGGAATTGATTCGGTGAAGCGTACAAAAACGATAGAGCTCATGATTCTTCGTGATATGTACGAGGAGGTCATTGATGCCGTAGGCAAGTTCGGCTGTGAGGGCCTTTCGCCTAAACGCCTTTCAAGGCTTTGCATGTTCGGCATCGAGAAAAACAAAGACGCAACCGATAAGGAAAACATTGTGGCAATGGCTCATTATGCTTTCAGAAACGGTCAGGTGGATGAGAGGCTTGTTCAGTATCTTGCAAACAACTTCACCGGAACGACTTTGGAGATGTACGAAATCTGGAACTCCGCCAAGGAATACGAGCTTGATACGATGGTTATCGAAGAAAACCTTCTTGCCCAGATGCTTTTTGCGGAGAGCTACATCGAAAACGCGTACTCCGTATTCCTTGATTACTACTACAAGAGCCAGAACCGTAAGCTTATCAGAGCTTTCATTTCTTATACGGCTTACAAGTATTTTGTAAGAGACCGTGTCACAAATCCGGATTTCTTTAAAATTCTGGAAATGGATCCTTCTCTTGAAAACAGCCAGATAGGCATACTTGCGCTACTGAAGTTCTATAGCACGAAGGACAGTCTGACCGCCTCCGAAAAGGAATTTTCGGATTCACACATCAGACATTTCCTTCAGAAGAAGATTTTCTACTCTTTCTTCAAGGACTTTAAAGATAAAATCACACTTCCATCTTCAATGGTGGATAAATGCTACATCGAATATCGTACCGACCCGAAAAAGCAGGTTTTCGTGCACTATACCTACAACGACAATCTTGATATTTCCGTTGAACAGCTTACGGATATGGGCTACGGCATTTTTACAAAAGAAATCATCCTTTTCCACGATGAGGTGCTTCAGTACTTTATCACGGAGCACGACGGAGAGAATGAAGAAATTACCGAAAGCCGCTCAGTCAGATATCTTGACGAAGATGTACATGAGCGGGAAACAAAGTATGATGAAATAAACGGTATCCTCATTGCAGTTGAAATGCAGGACGAAAAGACGACAATTGACCTTTTGGAGCAGTATTTCCGCACCGAATATGCCATGAAGCGTCATTTCAAACCGTTATAAACGGAGTAACACTATGGCTTCTCTGATGATCGGAATCGATTTTTATGATACGGAGGTTTATGTTGGGCTTTGGGCAGAGGATGAACGCTGCGCAAAGATATTTTCCGTTGACAATATTTCCGATACCGAAGTGCCCGAACGCATCCCTTTATTCGTGTGTCCGGACGGAGAAGGCAGGTTCTATGCAGGCCATGAGGGTATTGAGTACAGCATTAAACAGCATTGCAACGGCGTTTCGACATTATACGGTCCTCAGGTAAAGGAACATGTTAAAGTAAATGATAAATCATATGCCGTAACGGAGCTTTTGTCGGGCTTTCTGGGAGAAGTGCTCAATGCCATTAAAAAACATTTCGGAGGAGCTTCCATTGCGAGACTTTGCCTTACGGGAAGCAGAATGAACCCCGTAGATGAGGTCAGGTTGCAAACGGCACTTGATCAGATAGGCTTTCCCCGGGAACAGTCGATTATCATTAATCACGCAAACGCTTTTGCCAGATATATGCTCCATATGGATGAGGACAAAAGAAGCAAGCGTGCCGTTGCCATAGATCTTGACAGGTACGGAGCACGTATTTATTCCTTTGTACCCTATGACAACAGAAGCGGAGCTCCGAGCCATGTGAACAATTATGATGCCTCGGATGACATTCCGAACGGACTTGAAAGTATAAAAATGCCCGAGGAGAAAATGCGGCTGTTTGAAAATGTCGTCAGTACCGCCATTTCGCACAACGTCCCGCTTACAAGGCTGTTTGTTACCGGCAAAAGCATTGAAGACGAACGTATAAAGAGCGTATTGAGAAAATATGCGTCCGACACTTTCCGTATTTTTTCCGGACAGAACCTTTATTCTTCCGGAGCCTGCTATGCGGCTGTGGACGAGCCTTCAAAGGAGAAGACCATTTTTGACGGTCAGGTGTTTCACACAATTTCTCTGGAAGGTTATAAGGACGCCTGCATCGATGCCGTCACGCTTATTTCTGCGGGAACACCGCTGGAAGAGGCTGAAAAAAAGGTTGACGTCATTATGGATGGCACCAATGAACTCGTTTTTCACGTTTTGGACGCGCGAAACGGAAACAGAAATGCTGTTACCTTCACTCCGGAGGATTTCAGCATCAGAGACAACAGAACACAAAGGCTTGAAGTTTCACTTCGCTTTTTGGATAAGGAAACACTTGTTATTAAAGTACGTGACATCGGATTCGGTGAAATATTTCCTGCAAGCTACAGAATGTGGGAACAGGTAATTCAACTATAGGTTATTTATGGGAAAAGTTATTTTTACAAGCGGTAACTACGCTAAAACCCCATATTTTCTTAAAAATTCAAAGCTCTGCATCAGGTCCATCGAAGAGCTTGTGTTTTGTATACTGAAAAACCCCGAGTTGTGTGAGGACTTCCTCTACGACAAGGATCTTGCTGCCTACATAGACAACGAGCTGGGGCTCAAGGAGGCGGGAAGCCTCTTAACGGATCTTATTGAAAGGGATGCTCCGCTGAAAGATCTTATAGGAGTGTGCTTCCTTTGCAATGACTACCTTGTTAAGGACGAAATTGAGGAGTTTGTCTCCGAGCTTTCAAAGGTTGAAAGAAGTGAGGAGTGGGTCAGAATCAAAAATAAAGCTGACAGCTATCTTGCTCATGAAAATTATAAAAATGCGGTTATAAACTATCGAAACCTCATAAAAGAGGCCGATAATTTCAAAATAACAACGGAGACCTTGGGCGATATATACCACAACATCGGTATTGCAATGCTTCATACGGAAGGCTTCCTTTCGGCAGCCGACTGCTTTAGGGACGCTTATGAGCGAAACAATCGTGAGGAGTCACTGAGAGATTATCTCCTGGCATTAAAGTTTTCCGGAAACGACAAAGAATACAAATCGGCGCTGGATATCTACAGCATTGATGACGAAACCATTGCATGGCTGAATACGGTATTCTTCCATACGGAACTTGAGGCGGACTCCGAACCGGAGCTTTTTGAGCTGAACGATGCGGTGAAGCTTTTGAAGGCGGGAAAGGTTAATGATTTCTATGCCATCATCAGAAAGATGACGGAGAAACTCAAAGAACAATACAGAAAATACAACGATTAATTTCTTTTAGGTGAAAAATGGGTTTGTTTGATTTTTTCAAAAAAAAGAATAAGAAAGAAAAGACAGAAAGCACCGTAAGGGCATTTTCCGAGACGGCCCTTGCCGACAGACAGACAAGAGAGTCTTTTGTTACCAGTAACTGTGAAGTTATTACTTCCGCAGAAAAGCAGAAGCTGGAATCTCGAAAGGAGTATCAGGTTGTCACAAGTTATCTTGCGGACATTCAGAAAATCGATCTTGTGCCTCCGGACGAGCGAAAGGAAATCAAGGACAGTGCCGAACGCATTCTGAATCTTAACAAGGAACGTGAAAAAATGACTCACACACCTTCAAAGATTACGATGGCGCAAAGGCTTGCCATCGAGCCGATGGAGCGTGAGATGGACGCGGAAATAGCCCGTATAGAGGACTATGAAGCATACAGAATGGTTGTCGAATCAGACCTTCGTACCCTCGAGGGAGAAAGAGATGCTTACGATTATGAGATAAATGACGCCGTGAGTCGCGACGAATTCTACCGCAAAGTGCTTATTGTGGCAGCGGTGTTTGTCGTCATCTCACTCGCCTTTCTCATTGCAATACAGAGAATGGAAGCAATGGCTGAACGTCAGGGCGTTATTTTGTTCGTATTTGCACTTATTGTTCTTTTCGGTGCAGGCATCGCTGCTTATTTTGTGGTCAATCACAAAAATATCGAAAAGGAAATGATGGGTAATGCGGCTAAGCTCAGCCGTGCAATTTATCTTTTAAATAAAGTCAAAATCAAATATGTGAACGTCATAAACATGCTGGAGTACAATTACGAAAAGTACCATGTCCTTGATTTAAAGGAACTTAAGTACAACTGGAAAGAGTACAAAAGACTTCTTGAGGAGGAAAAGCGATTCAAGAAGGCAGAACAGCTTATCGAATATTACAATGACGATCTCAAACGTCGATTAAAGGACGCAGGAGTGTCGGATGCCGGCATATGGGTTTACCAGTGCGAAGCACTTATCGACGAAAAAGAAATGGTTGAAGTGCGTCACCGCCTTAATGTACGCAGACAGAAGCTCAGAAAGCAGATTGACTACAACACGGAACAGGCTGAAAAGGCTATGCAGAGCCTTAAGAGCTTCGTGGAAAAGCATCCGGAATATGAGTATGAAACGCGTATGTTTATGGACCGTTACAGGTTGACGCTGGAATGACAGTTATGTTAAAATAATTATTTGCGTTGATTTCAAAAGGAAAGGAAATACCATGAATAAAGAACTTGCAAAAAACTACAATCCCAAAGACCTGGAAGACAGGTTATACAAGAAGTGGGAGGACAATAAATACTTCCATGCAGAGCCCGATTCAAAGAAGAAACCTTTTACAATCGTAATCCCGCCTCCGAACATTACGGGACAGCTTCACATGGGACATGCTCTTGACAATACCATGCAGGATATTCTCATCAGATACAAGAGAATGCAGGGATACAACGCTCTTTGGCAGCCCGGCACTGACCATGCAAGCATCGCAACTGAAGTTAAAATCATCGAAACGCTCAAAAAGGAGGGCATTGATAAGCATGACCTCGGACGTGAGGGTTTCTTAAAGCGCGCCTGGGAGTGGAAAGCCGAGTACGGCGGACGTATCGTAAGCCAGCTTAAGAAGCTTGGTTCTTCCTGTGACTGGGACAGAGAACGTTTCACAATGGACGAAGGCTGCAATAAAGCCGTTGAAGAAGTTTTCGTTAATATGTACAACAAAGGCCTTATCTATAAGGGCTCACGAATCGTAAACTGGTGCCCTGTATGTAAGACATCCATCTCCGATGCGGAAGTTGAGTATGAGGATCAGGCAGGACATTTCTGGCACATCAAGTATCCTCTTGTAGAAGAAGACGGCAGCATAAGCAAGACACAGTTCCTGGAGTTTGCAACAACAAGACCTGAAACAATGCTTGGTGATACTGCAGTTGCGGTTAACCCTTCCGACGAAAGATACACAAATCTTGTTGGAAAGTTTGTATGGCTTCCTTTCGTAGACAGAAAGATTCCCATCATTGCCGATCCTTATGTTGAAAAGGATTTCGGTACAGGCGTGGTAAAGATTACTCCCGCACATGACCCCAACGATTTCCTTGTTGGAAAACGCAACAACCTTCCCGAAATCAACATCATGAACGATGATGCCACCATTAATGAAAATGGTGGCAAATTCTCCGGAATGGACCGCTATGAAGCAAGAAAGCAGATTGTCAAGGAACTTGACGAGATGGGACTTCTTGTTCGCATCGAGGATTATTCCCATAACGTAGGTACACATGACCGTTGTAAGACAACAGTTGAGCCGCTCATTAAGATGCAGTGGTTCGTTAAGATGGACGAGCTTATCAAGCCCGCTGTTGAAGCTGTTAAGAACGGTGATATAAAGCTTATCCCCGAAAGACTTGACAAGACATACTTCAACTGGACAGACAACATCAAGGACTGGTGCATCTCACGTCAGCTTTGGTGGGGTCACAGAATTCCCGCTTGGTACTGTGATGACTGCGGAGAAATCACCGTAGCAAAGACAAAGGACGCTCCTTGCAAGTGTCCTAAGTGCGGAAGCGCAAAACTTACACAGGATCCCGATACGCTTGATACATGGTTCTCATCCGCTCTCTGGCCTTTCTCAACACTCGGCTGGCCGGAAAATACGGAAGACCTTAAATACTTCTATCCTACGGATGTTCTTGTTACCGGTTACGACATCATCTTCTTCTGGGTAATCAGAATGATTTTCTCAGGCTATGAGAACATGGGAGAGAAGCCTTTCCACACAGTTCTTTTCCACGGACTTGTAAGAGACTCACAGGGACGTAAGATGAGTAAATCACTCGGCAACGGCATCGACCCTCTTGAAGTTATTGACAAGTACGGCGCAGATGCACTTCGTTTCACTCTCATTACAGGTAACGCACCCGGCAACGACATGCGTTTCTACTGGGAAAGAGTCGAAGCAAGCCGTAACTTCGCAAATAAGGTTTGGAATGCATCACGTTTCATTATGATGAACATGCAGCAGCTTGAGGAAAAGGGTATCGATTATCTTTCATTCAAACCCGGTTTTGACAAGCTTGAGGATGCAGACCGCTGGATTCTTTCAAAGCTTAATACATGTGTTAAGGAAGTTACCCAGAACCTTGATTCCTTCGAGCTCGGCGTTGCTGCTCAGAAGGTTAATGACTTCATTTGGGATGATTTCTGCGACTGGTACATCGAAATGGTTAAGCCTCGTCTCTATGGTGACAACACGGATTCAAAGATTGCCGCAATGTGGACGCTTCGCAGTGTACTTACCGATGCATTAAAGCTTCTTCATCCTTACATGCCTTTCGTTACCGAAGAAATATTCTGCACTCTCAAAGAGGCAGAGGGTGTTCTTGAGCAGAACGAAACCATTATGACTTCAGAATGGCCTGTATATAAGAACGAGTTAGCTTTCGAAAAGGAAGCAAAGGACGTTGAGCTCATCAAGGCAGCTGTTAAGGGTATCCGTGATGTTCGTACACAGATGAACGTTCCTGCAAGCCGCAAAGCTGAAGTATTCGTTGTTTCAGAGGATTCAGACATTCTTTCAACCTTTGAAAACAGCAGAAACTTCTTTGCAACATTAAGTTTTGCATCCGAAGTAAAGCTTCAGAAAGACAAGGCAGGAATTGACAACAACGCTGTTTCAGCAGTTATTTCCGGAGCAACATTGTTCATTCCTTTTGCAGACCTTGTTGATATTGACAAAGAACTTGAAAGACTTTCAAAAGAAAAGACACGTCTTCAGGGCGAAATCAAGCGTTGTGAAGGAATGCTCAACAACGTAAACTTCACTTCCAAGGCTCCTGAAGCAAAGATAAACGAAGAGAAGAACAAGCTCGAAAACTACAAGAGCATGCTCGCTCAGGTTGAGGAAAGATATGATCAATTACGATGAAGAGCTTCAGAAGTTTCAGCCCAGCCTTGAAATTGACGAGGCTGAGGATGCAATCTTCAGAAACGACATGACTGATGTCTCTGACATAATCGAAAAGTTAAGCAACCCTAACAGTAAAGGAGCAAAGCAATGATCTGTCCGAAATGCGGGGCAAAGATTGTCGGAAGACGACGCCACTGTGACAACTGCGGTGCTGACATTGCTGCTCTGGACAGGCTGAGAAAACTCTCGAACCGCCTGTACAACGAAGGCCTTGAAATGGCTTCCGTGAGAAATCTCACGGGAGCTGTTGAAAAGCTTCGTAAGAGCCTTGAGCTTAACAAGGAAAATATAGAAGCAAGGAACCTCCTCGGCCTTGTATATTACGAACTTGGAGAAAGCACAAACGCTATCTGCGAATGGGTTATAAGCACAAACCTGAAAAAAGAGGAAAACGACGCAGAGCGCCTTTTAAAACTTGTTCAGGCCGATGCAGCCGAATACCAGAATGTCAATGCGGCAGTCAGAAAATTCAATATGGCATTGGAACTTGCCAAAAACGGAAATGAGGATATGGCGGTTATTACCTTGAAAAAGGTTATTTCATTCAATCCTCATTATGTTAAAGCGCATCTTCTTCTTGCACTTATATATATTAAAAACTGTGAATATGAGAGAGCTAAAAAGCTTCTTAAACATATTTTGAAAATCGATGTCGGCAATGTGACTGCCAGACGTTACATTAACGAAATAAAGCTTACTGTTGCAAATGTCGGTCGAAAGCAGGAAAGCAGTCCCGCACAGGATGACTACGACTACACGGGAACAGGCTCTTCCAAGGGCCGGATTTACACCGATGATAAGCCTAATTTCCTTTCCGTAATTACATTTTTCATAGGCCTTGCCGTAGGCGTTGCACTTATTTATGCGATGGCTGTTCCGAGCATAAAGTCGGACCTTCGCAGAAGCTACGAAGAAAAAGAGCGTATGCTTGGTGCGGACGTAAGTGCGGCAAATGCCGAGAAATCGTCTCTTGAGAGTCGTATCCGCATACTTGAAAATGAAAATACGGATTTAAAGAGCCGGCTGCTTGTGGAGACAACAGAACCGGTTGTTGAAGAAGCACCTGACTATGCACCTTTTCTGCAGCTTTACACAGACTACCTGAATCTTTGCGATGAGGTGATTTTTCCCGCAACTTCGGGTAAACTTATAGACGAAGAGGGTTTGAAAAGAATCAATGCATTTAACGGACGTCTGATTGCGTTCGATATGTCTTCTCTTGAAGATGAGAATGCCAAAGGGCTTTATGCCACTATGGCAGAAATGATTGGTACTTATGCAACCGGAACAGGCGAGGAGCCGGAAGCGACTCCGACACCCACTCCTGCTGCATAGCGGAGGAATTATGGGGATTTTTCTACTTATACTTTCAAGAGCTGCAATTGCCGTTTCGGCGCTTTTGCTTTGCCTTCTGGTTGTATATTTTATTCTTGTATGGCCCGGCAGAAAAAGAAAAAAACTGCAGGACAGTTTCCTGGGCTTCTGGTATGCCCATCGCGGTTATCACGATAATAAAACCGATGCCCCCGAGAATTCACTAAAAGCTTTCGAGCTCGCAGTGGAGCATGGCTTTGGTATAGAACTGGATGTACAGCTCACAAAGGATGAAAAGGTTGTTGTATTCCATGACAACGATCTCAAGCGGGTATGCGGTGTTGATGCTCCTGTCAATTCAAAAACATTTGAGGAACTTCAGGAGCTTTCACTGCTTTCTTCAAATGAAAAAATACCGCTTTTCACCGATGTTCTTAAAGTTATAGGCGGAAAAGTGCCCGTTATTGTTGAAATCAAAATGGTTGATTCAAAGACCCGTGTCTGCGAACTTGCCAATGATATATTAAAGGATTACAAAGGACAGTTTTGTATTGAGTCCTTCCATCCTTTAGCCGTGAAGTGGTTTAAGAAGAACCGTCCCGAACTTATGAGAGGCCAGCTTTCTGCGAACTACAAAAAAGAAGGCGACCTGGAAAACTTTGGCGCCTGGCTTACCCATTTCCTGCTTACAAACATTGTTTGCAAGCCTGACTTTATCGCCTATTCCTGCAAGTCTGCGGACAATGTGAGCTTCAGACTATGTACGAAGTTGCTCGGAGCACTTCCTGTGGCGTGGACCATTAAGTCAAAAGAGCTTCTTATGGAAGCAAAAGATAAATATAAGATATTCATTTTTGAGGGATTTGACCCTTCGAAAGTGGAAGGGTTCGGAGGCTTGAAATGAAACTGCCGGGACATATGGCAACAGATCAGGAAAAAAAAGAGAAAAAGAAAAAAATACTGATAATCTCATTATGCTCGAGTGTGGCGGCACTTGCCATAGTGAGCATCATTCTGCTTTGTGTGGCAATCAATAAGCGTGTCAGGGAAGCGGAACTTAGGCCGCAGCCAACGTCGGACGTACAGGTGAAAACAGTGACTCAGGCACCTAAAGCAACGGACACACCAACTCCGACTCCTACAAGCAAGGTTTCAAAGTGGAACGGACTCGGAGTGGCAACTCCCACGCCTACGCCCACAATAAAGCCTTCCGATACACCTACTCCGACAGTTGTGCCGACCAGGGGCCCCACGGTGCTGCTTGATCCGGGACACGGCGGTAATGATGGCGGTACGAGCGGCTATCGGGACGAAAGAAGAGAAGATGGTTCTCATTACTGGGAATGTGATATAGTTCTGGACATCGGACTCAAAGTCAGAGAAAAGCTGGAGGCACTTGGCATCACGGTTATCATGACGCGTGATGAGGATTTCTTCCCGGGTACGCCGACCGAAAGAGTGGTGTTTTCATGCACTCAGGACATAGACTGTCTGGTAAGTATTCATCTGAATTCGGCACCTGATTCAACAGGGACCGATATAACCGGTACCGAAACATGGTATTGCACAAGTATTACAAAGGATGTTAAAGCCAGACTTGAAGAAGTACTTACGTCGGAAGAATATGAATCCTACACAAATGATCTTCTCGAAAAAAGAGAAAAACTGGCATCCTTCATTCAGAATGCGGTTATTTCAAAAACCGGTTCAAAGGACAGGTACATAAAGCCTACCGATGACCTGGCTCTTGTAAAGAGCATCTACCCTTCGTGCCTCGTGGAATGTGAATTCCTGAGCGCAGATGAAATTTTCCCTAAGCTTATTTCCGACGAGTACCAGGATCTCGTTGCGGAAGGCATTACAAATGGAATTGTTAAATACCTGGATTGGGCAGGAGTTACAGATTAATGAATGAATCAAAGTTAAGCTACAAAAACACCATAATAGCAAGCTGCATATCATATGTCGTACAGGCGATTGTAAACAACTTTATGCCGCTTTTGTTCCTGACTTTCAGAAGTGAGTTTGGTCTCTCTCTCGGGAAAATCAGCGCACTTATAGGAATTAATTTCCTTGTCCAGCTCATTATGGACCTTATTTGCACAAAGGCAATAGACAAGATAGGTTATCGTACATCGATTCTTATCGGCCATGTATTTGCATGCATCGGTCTTCTCGGACTTGCGTTCCTTCCGTTCAAAATGCAGCCTTTTACGGGATTACTTATCAGTACCGTATTATGCGCGATTGGCGGCGGAATCATCGAAGTGCTTGTAAGTCCCATGGTTGAGGCTGCACCCACTGAAAATAAAGAAGGAACGATGTCCCTTCTTCATTCCTTCTATTGCTGGGGACAGATGCTTGTCATCCTCATAAGTTCAGCTTTCTTCGTAACGCTTGGTATCGGAAACTGGCGTATTCTTGCTGCGGTATGGGCATTTATTCCCGCGCTTAATATGCTTTACTTCCTCTTTGTACCTATTTACAAGCCTGTTGAGAAGGGCGAAGGCCTTAAGACTTCTGATTTGCTTGCAAGTTCAGCGTTCTGGGTACTTTTCATTCTTATGTTCTGTGCCGGAGCAGCCGAGCTGTCCATGTCACAGTGGGCATCAGCTTTCGCGGAGTCTTCACTTCACATTTCAAAAACAGTCGGTGATATTGTCGGACCATGTCTTTTTGCGGCATCCATGGGAGTTGCAAGGCTTCTGTATTCCCTTTACTCCGATCGAATAAAGCTTCAAAGATTTATGGTATACAGCGGAGCACTTTGTGTATTTGCATATATTCTTGCTATCGTATCGGGAAGTGCTTTTTTCTCACTTCTCGGTGTAATACTTGTAGGCTTTTCGGTAGGAATCATGTGGCCCGGTACATATTCACTTGCGGCTGCCAAAATTCCTACGGGCGGAACGGCACTCTTTGCACTTCTCGCCTTTGCAGGTGACATCGGCTGCAGTGCCGGCCCGACACTTGTCGGTATCGTTGCCGGAATTGCAAAAGACAATCTTAAAATCGGCCTTATTGTTGCTATAGTTTTCCCTCTTATTCTTGTTCTTACGCTTATGCTTGTAAACCGAAAGCTTGCATCAAGAATAGTACGAAACAGGGGAGTATGGATGGCATGCGCCGTTGCGGTTGTAATCATAGCTCTTTCCGTTTCCTTGAAGGGATGTAATGTCCCCGGAGGCGCAGAAACGACACCGACTCCCACAACAGCTGTTTTGGATGTTACAAAGACACCTGTTCCGGACGATGGCAACCCTACAACAACCCCTGAAAATACACCTCCGGTTGTGGCTACCGAAACGCCGACCCCTGCTGTTGAAGCTACGGAGACACCGGTTCCGACCGAAGCACCTGTCGAGACAAAGGCTCCCACAAATACGCCTGTACCTGAAGAAGGCAATTTTGAAGGCGTAACCATTAAAGATGTTTCCAAGACTGTATATACAACTTCCGGTCTGAATATGAGAAAAGGACCGGGTACACAGTACGATAAAGTACTTGTTGCTAAGGAAAACGAAGCTCTTAAGGTAACCGGTGAGTGCAGTAACGGATGGCTCAGAGTTGAAAAAGAAGGTAAGACGCTTTATGTCAGCGGATACTATACGACAGAAGTAGAACCTTCTGAACAGACACCTACACCCACTCCTACAAAGAAACCTGAAGCAACCGCAACTCCTGTCCCGACGGAAGCTCCCGAGGCAACGGCAACACCTGAACCTACGAAGAAGCCCGAAGCAACGTCAACGCCCGTGCCTACAAAGGCACCTGTTGCAACAGACGGTATTGAGGCTTACAGCGGCTTCACAGGAATTGCATATGTTGTAGTAGATGCAGAGACAGGTGACGTCCTCGTTCCTCCGAAGAATGCAAATGTTCAGTTAAGGCCCGCGTCTCTCACAAAGATGATGACAGCTCTTGTAGCTGTTGAAAGCGGAATGGATCTTTCAACACTTATCCCGTACCCCATCGAAGCAATGCGCTGGCAGGGATACACGGATCCTGCAGGTAATGAAATTATCAAAGCCATTGATAAAGATATGGATTGCTATGAGTGTCCTATCGGCACCGAACTTACTCTTGAGGACTGGCTTAACGTTATGCTTCTCCTGAGCGCGGCTGATGCGGCCGATACCATTGCAGTCGGTGTAGGCGGCGACATCAACACATTTGTCAATATGATGAACGCAAAGGCTCAGGCTCTCGGTATGACAGATACTCATTTTGATAATCCTGTCGGTGCAGACCAGTCAAGCGGATTCTATTCCACATATTCATCAGCCGCAGATATGGCAAAACTTGCCGTTGCGGTACTGAACAATCCTACACTCAGAAAAATAGTGGGAAGTGCAAGCTACGTTAACTCAACAGGCTACGAAAAAGAAGGCAAGCCTGTTAAGAATATCAATCTTCTTATTTCAAACAGTGATTACAAGAGTGACCTTTTCACATGTACCGGTTTGAAGACAGGTTTCACCGATGATGCGGGACAGTGTCTTGCAGCAGCAGGAAGAAACACAAACGGAACAGAGTACATTGTTGTTGCACTTGGTGTTGATTCCAGAAAGGGTTGCGCCGAGCAGGTTAAGAAGATGCTCGAATACATGTTTATAAACTATTAGAGGTAATTTATGTCACAATACAGTGGAAGCGATATAGTTGTTCTCGAAGGTCTTGAAGCGGTCAGAAAACGTCCCGGTATGTACATCGGAAGTACCGGAACGAGAGGACTGCATCACCTTGTCTGGGAGATACTTGATAACGGAATAGATGAGCATCTCGCAGGTGTCTGCAACCGTATTGATATATGCATTCAGAAGGATGGAGGCATTTCCATTACAGACTATGGCCGAGGTGTTCCCGTAGATATTCATCCTACAAAGGGAATACCGACGGTACGTGTCGTATATACCATTCTTCATGCGGGCGGTAAGTTTACAAGCTCTGTCTATAAAGTGTCCGGTGGTCTTCACGGCGTCGGCGCTGCCGTAGTAAATGCACTTTCACGAAAGATGATTGTTGAGGTCAGACGTGACGGTAAAGTCTACAGAGATGTATACGAAAACGGTGGGCATCCTACGGTTGAGCTGGAAAAAGGCAATCTTCCGGTTGTAGGAAAATGTGCAAAGAACGATACCGGTACGAAAGTAACCTTCTACCCTGATGAAAGTATTTTTGAAACCGTTGAGTTCAAAGCGGATGTTATTGCAAAGCGTCTCAAAGAATCGGCTTACCTTAACAAAGGACTTACTCTCAACTTCAAGGATGAAATCAACAAAACCGAAGCAAAGTTCCTTGAGGAAGACGGCATTAAGAGCTACGTTAATTATCTCGCGAAGTCTTCCGAACGTGACAGTGAAGGCTTCAAAACACTTATTCCGGAACCTGTTTATATTGAAGGTTCTTCCGGTGATATTGAAGTTGAAGTTGCATTTACATATTCAAATTCATATTCCGAACAGATTAACTCCTACTGTAACCGCATAAATGTAGTAGACGGCGGTACACTTGTTACAGGTTTCAAATCAGCTCTTACGGGTGTTATGAACAAATATGCCCGTGAACTTGGCATTTTGAAGGATAAGGATGAAAATTTCGACGGCAAGGATATTCGAAACGGAATTATCGCCATTATTTCCATAAAGCATCCGGATCCGCAGTTCGAAGGTCAGACAAAAACAAAGCTTGGCAACACTGACGCAAAACAGGCTGTTGACGATGTTTTCACTGCCGAGGTTACAAGATACTTCGATAAAAATATTGAGGAGCTCAAAACTATCCTTGAAAACTCCATGAAGTCTTACAATGCACGTAAGGCCGGAGACAAGGCAAGAAACGCCATTCTTAAGTCTTTAAGTGATTTTGACACAAGAAGCAAGCTTGCTTCCTGCTCTTCAAAAAAGCCTGAGGAGTGTGAGATCTACATTGTCGAAGGTGATTCTGCAGGCGGCACGGTAAAGACTGCAAGAAATCGAGCAACACAGGCAGTGCTTCCGTTAAGAGGAAAACCGCTTAACGTTGAAAAGGCGCCACTTGAGAGAATTCTCACAAATAACGAAATCAAAACGATGATTGCTGCTTTCGGATGCGGTATCGGTGATGATTTCGATCTTTCAAAGCTTCGCTACGACAAAATCATTATCCTTACGGATGCCGATGTCGACGGAGCACATATCAGTACACTTATGCTTACTTTCTTTTATCGCTTTATGCCCGAGCTTATTATGGAGGGCAAGGTTTACCGAGGCATGCCTCCTCTTTACAAGGTTGACTATGAATCGGGAAAAAAGAAAGAGTCCAAGTACCTTTTCAACGATTTCGAGCTTGAAAAATTCCGTAAGGAAGGACACAAGATTCTCGGACTTCAGAGATACAAAGGTCTTGGCGAGATGGATGCAAGTCAGCTTTGGGAAACGACATTGAATCCCGAAACACGTGTTCTGGCACAGGTATCCATTTCCGACACAATAGAAGCAGACGAAGTAACAACTCTTCTTATGAGTTCAAACGTTCCTCCGAGACGTGATTTCATCATGACGGAGGCACGCTACGCAAAACTGGACTTCTACGAGGAACAGAATAAATAAACAGGTGTTTAAATGGCGACAAAATCAACAACTCCCGTTAAAACGGCGGAATTATTACAAATAGATTTTTCGGAGGAGATGAAGACATCCTATCGTGACTATGCGGTGAATGTTATCATCGACAGAGCGCTTCCGGATGTAAGAGACGGCCTTAAGCCGGTTCAGAGACGTATTCTTTATGCAATGACGGAGCTTAATCTGGACCCTAAAAAGCCTCACAGAAAGAGTGCGCGTATAGTCGGCGACACAATGGGTAAGTATCATCCTCATGGTGACTCCTCCATCTATGATGCGCTTGTTCATATGTCAGAGGATTATTCTCTTTCAATTCCTCTTATTGACGGACACGGCAACTTCGGCTCCATCGACGGAGACCCTGCAGCCGCAATGAGATATACGGAGGCAAGACTTTCCGAAGGCGCCATGACGATGCTGGAGAATCTCGAGCATAACCTTGTTGAGTATCAGCCGAACTTTGATAATTCAGAGAAAGAGCCGACAGTTCTCCCTGCGCTCCTTCCGAATCTTCTCATAAACGGAACAACGGGTATTGCGGTCGGAATGACAACAAACATTCCTCCTCACAATCCCGGAGAAGTTATTGATGGGGTTATTGCCTATATGGAGAATCCCGAAATAACCGTTCAGGAACTCATGCAGTACATCCCGGGCCCTGATTTTCCTACGGGCGGTATCATCGTAAACAGTGACGCACTTCCTGCAATCTATGAAACAGGTGAAGGCAAAATCAAGATTCGTGCCAAAACCGTCATTGAAAATGGAGATAACGGCAGAAAAAATATCATTGTTACCGAAATTCCCTACACAAGTGCCGGCAATAAACAGAAACTTGTGGAAAACCTTGTCGATCTTATGAGAAACAAGACGTTTGAAGAGATTTACGATGTCAGGGACGAATCTTCAAACGATGTGAGAATTGTAATTGAAGTCAAGAAAGAGAGAGATGTTGATAACCTTTTAAACGGTCTTTTCAAAAAGTCTCCTCTTGAAGATACATATTCCGTAAACCTTCTTGCAGTTAAAGAAAAACAGCCTATCCTTTTTAACCTTAAGAGCCTTATTAAGGAGTTTGTTGATTTCCAGGAAGAGATTTACACGAAAGAATATACCAACCGTCTTGAACGTGCAAAAGACAGACTTGAAGTTGTCGAAGGCCTTCTTCGCGCCACTGATGTAATTGACCTTATCATCGAGGTGCTCAGAGGAAGTTCCTCTGTAAAACAGGCAAAGGAATGCCTTACAAAGGGAGACATTACCGACATCAGGTTTAAGACGGAAGAATCAAAAAAACAGGCTATGCAGCTGGATTTTACGGAGCGTCAGGCAGAAGCAATTCTTGCCATGCAGCTTTCAAGATTAATCGGCCTTGAAATTCTGAAGCTTCGCGAAGAGAGCGACACAATCCGGAAAAACATTGTTGAGTACGAAAAGATTCTCGGCTCTGTGAAAGAGCTCCACAAAGTAATCAAGAAGCAGCTTCTCGAGTTCAGAACCAAGTTCGGACATGAGAGACGGACTGAGATTACAACTGTAGAACAGACGAATTACGTTATTGAGGAACGCATTGAGGACATATATATCCTTATCGACAAGTTCGGATATACAAAAGCAGTTGATGCCGGAGCGTACAGTAAGGCTTCATCCGAACAGCTTTCGGAATACGTTTACACCATCAAAATGCGAAGCAACGACAGACTCTGCGTGTTTACGGCAGAAGGAAGCATGTATCAGGTTAAGGCACAGGCGATTCCCAGAACAAAGCTTCGTGAAAAGGGAACACTCATTCACCAGCTTACCAAGATCGGTAAGGAAGAAGTAATTCTCTATACAGGTTTTGAAGAACTCTTCGAATGTTCATTCCTTTTTGCAACACAATCCGGCTATGTAAAGATTGTATCCGGTATAGAATTCGATACAACCCGTACGCAGGTCAATGCGACGAAAATTGATGACGGCGATAAGCTTGCCGGAATTGTCAAGCTTACGGCGACGGACATACTTGCGGAAAACCGCAAAGTCATTTTGATGACCAACTCGGGACTTTCCCTCGGCTTCCCGCTGGAAGAAGTATCGGAGTTCAAGAAAACGAGCCGTGGCGTGAAAGGTATTGTTCTGGACAAAAACGATAAGGTGGCACTTTGCACGGTAGTGACACCGTCTGATGAAACTTTTGACTTTAAGGGCAAAGCTCTCTCAGCAAAGAAGGTTAAGCTGAGAAAACGTGGAGTTAAGGGGCAGAAGGCAGCTTTGTAACATATTGATTTCGGTGCGAATCCGAAAACAGGAGACATAATGATCAGCTTATTACTTGAATTTTTCTTTACAGGCGTCGGACTTTCCATGGATGCTTTTGCTGTTGCAATCTGCAAGGGCCTCGGTATGACGAAGGTCAATAAAAAACAAATGTTTGTCATTGCAGGCTTTTTCGGCGGATTTCAGGCACTTATGCCTCTCATCGGATGGCTGCTTGGCAATCGTTTTCACAAATATGTGACAAGATTTGCTCCATGGGTAGCTTTCCTGCTTCTTCTTTTCCTTGGCGCCAAGATGATTTTTGAAGCTTTACGAAAGAAGGAGGATTCTGTTTCTGCCGAAAAGGATGCCAAGCTCGACATTAAGGAATTATTCCTTATGGCGGTAGCTACATCCATTGACGCGCTTGCAGTCGGCATTTCACTTGGATTCCTTTATCCTAAATTCATAATAATCCTCGTTGCGATTGCCATTATAGGAGTCACAACCTTCCTTATCAGTATTGCCGGTGTTTTCATCGGTAACATATTCGGAACAAAGTATGAGAAGGGTGCATCTGTTGCAGGAGGCGTTATCCTGATTCTCATCGGAGCCAAGATTCTTCTTGAAGGATTAGGCATTCTTAAGTTTTAGTTTATTGCTTTAAAGTAAAAAACGATATAAAGTGTTACTTGGAGGAAGTATGAAAAAAGTCATCACTTACGGAACATTTGATTTACTTCATGTGGGCCATATCAATCTTTTAAGACGTGCCAAGGAACTTGGCGATTACCTTATCGTTGCACTTTCCACGGATGAGTTTAATGCAGGAAAGCATAAAGAGGCATATCATTCCTACGAAGACCGCAAGGCAATACTTGAGGCAATCAAATATGTTGATGAAGTTATTCCCGAAGAAACATGGGAACAGAAAATTCCCGATGTCGTAAATAACAAAGTTGATGTCTTTGTTATGGGAAATGACTGGGAAGGTAAGTTTGACTTCCTGAAGGACTATTGTGAGGTTATTTATCTCCCTCGTACTCCCGGAATTTCCACAACACAGATTAAAACGGATCTTCATAAGTAAATATTTTAGAAAAATATATTAATTTGAACGTTAAGAAATCTTTTCTCTCGTCCGATAAATAAGTTAGGAGCTGTGAGAAGGTCCTAAAGAAACTATAATAACTACCGTGTTCGGTAGGTCAGGAGGAAACAACAATGCGTATTGAGCAAATGTCTGAAATCATGCAGATTTATCAGGCAAACGGCAAAATGAAAAAAGTTGAATCCGCCAAAGCTATGCCCAGAGACAGTGTTCATATTTCAGATTTCGGTAGAGATCTGCAGGTTGCAAAGGAAGCAATTGCTGCCACACCTGATATTCGAGAGGATAAGGTGAATGCAATCAAGACAGCAATGGCTAACGGAACATACAATGTTCCCATGAGTGCCCTTGCAGACAAGCTTCTTGCACAGTCGGAAGAAGCAATGAACATCTAACTCTTTCGTTTGTGCTTTGGTGGCACAAACCAGTAGTCGAGGAGGTACGTTTATCGTACCTCTTTGATAGTTAATGCGCTTTTCTTCATAAAGGAAACGCGGACAGTTGAGGGAAGATTATGGCAGGATTAATGGATGAACTCATCGCTACATTGACTGATGAGCTCAATATATATAAAGAGCTTATTCCTATGGCAGATATGAAGTCCGGCATCATCATTACAAACAATGTATCCGAGCTTGAAAAGATGACCGA
This sequence comes from Lachnospiraceae bacterium, assembly GCA_045598045.1. Classification (GTDB taxonomy): domain Bacteria; phylum Bacillota; class Clostridia; order Lachnospirales; family Lachnospiraceae; genus RGIG3528. The sequence continues at coordinate 30,469 of JAZLLG010000045.1, forward strand.
AAAGGAACAGCTTACAACGGAAGCGCTTGGCAGACTCGAAAAAAAGCGTGAGCGCATTATGGCCGATATGCGTACGGTTCTCAGCAGAAAGAACTCCGCATTGAAGCTTGATGAGCTCATTGAACTGATGGCGAAGCAGCCTGAAACACAGAAACAGCTGATTTCCATCCGAAAGGATTTGAAGGCAACATTGGAAAGACTCAAAATGCTTAATGACCGCAATCAGAAACTTATTACGGAGTCGCTTTCCATTTCTGAGTATCATTTAAACACCATCCGCTCGGCAAAGACTTACATCGGAAACAACTACACAAGAAATGCCGGTCAGTTTGACATGGCCTGTGCAGGCGCTTTCGATGCAAGACAGTAGTGCATCTCTGACGGCTTCACCGCACATGTTTTCATAATTTCATAAAAGCAAAACAAAAAAGAGTTTTACATTTTCTAATGTAAAGCTCTTTTTTTGCCGATAAAGGATTCAGAGAAATTATCGAGGAAGGAGGAAACCAGAGTTGAGTTTAATGTCAAGCCTTTATACAGGCGTTTCCGGACTTACAAATAATCAGCGAGGACTTACGGTTTCCGCACATAACCTTGCAAACGTGGAGACGGAGGGCTTCGTTCGTCAGCAAATCGAATATACGGATGCCTTCTACAACAGGATTGGCCAGAACCACCTTTCTTATATGCAGGTCGGATATGGCTCCGAGGTTTCTTCAGTCAAGCAGGTACGAGATATCTTCCTGGATAAAACTTTCAGAGAAGAAAAAGGCCGAGAGGCTTTTTATACATCTCAGTATGAAGCTACAAACGAGGTTGAAGACATTTTCGGCGAAATCCAGGGTGTAGCTTTTCAGAATTCTTTAAAGGATGTCTGGGTTGCATTGCAGGAACTGTGCAAAGAGCCCGAAAGCATCGTAAAACGCTCCGGCCTCATTGAAACCGCAGTTACGTTCATTGACAGAGCGGAAGAGATTTACAGACAGGTTAAGGAATATCAGGAAAGCCTCAACACACAGATACAGACTTATGTTGATGACATCAACAAAAAAGCTCAGCAGATTTACGACTTGAACCACAAAATCCAAAAGATTGAGGCTTCGGGATTTGAAAACGCAAACGACCTCAGAGACACAAGAAATATCCTTCTTGATGAGCTGGCCGAGATTGCAAGAATAAACTACAAAGAAGATGCAACCGGTGTTGTTACGGTATTTGTTGAGGACTATGCCCTTGTTACGGAAGACCTCATTTACAAGATTGACACGAAGCCCGTTTCACCGGACACAAATATGATTAAGCCATACTGGCCCGCATATGACGGTGTTGACGTGTTTGACATGAAGAGGGTTCCGAAGGCTCAGAACGACACCGACATAGGAGCTCTTAAGGGACTTCTTTATGCTCGAGGCAGCAAAATCGGTAAATACACCGACATCCCCATTGAGCCTACGGAAAAAGAGTTTACGGATGAAATCACCGGCTGGTTCGATGAACTTTCCTACAATGTTGCGATGGCAAAATATAAGGACGATATCGCAACGTATGAGATTGAAGTTGAATCATCCGTTCTTGTCAGCATTCAGGCACAGTTTGACAATCTTGTACATGGCATCTGCACCACGATAAATGACACTCTTTGCCCTAATAAAGAGGTGCTTCTTGACAGCGGTGAAAAGATTATGATTCTTGACACCGACATAGCTCCCATCGGTATGGATGCAAACGGAACAATCGGTGAGGCTCTTTTCTCCAGAAAGTCAATGGACCGCTATGAAGAACAGTTCATCACAGTAGTAAATGATGACGGCACTACGAGCACGATGAGCGCATATGTGTACAATACCGAGGATCCTGAAAATAACTACTCGCTGTTCACCATAGGCGAAATTGAAGTCAATCCCGCTATTCTTGCAGATCCTTCGGTTATTCCTCTTTCGGACAATTCCGGAAGCGGAGATTATTCGGTAGAAATCTGCGAGGAACTTTTGAAAAAGTGGCAGGCTCCGTTTGATACGGTTTCGCCTTCCGATTTTTCAGATCAGAATTTCAACGGCTACTATACAGATATGATCGGACGGCTCGGCACAAACGGAGAACGTTTCAGAAACATTTCCGAGAGCCAGGAAGGCCTTTGCAACAGCATCGACAATCAACGTCAGGCTGTTCTTGCGGTTTCTTCCGATGAGGAACTGACAAACATTATCAGATTCCAACAGGCGTATAACGCAAACTCACGTTTCATCAACACCGTATCGGAAATGCTTGACCACCTGTTAAGCACTTTAGGAAGATAGTAAAAGAAAGGATGACTTATGGCATCAACCTTTTTCGGACTTACAATAGGAAGCTCAGGTCTGTTTGCATCAAAGAGCGGAATGAATACAACCGCTCACAACATTGCCAACATAGAAACAGAAGGCTATTCAAGACAGGTACTGAATCAGACTGCGGACAAGGCACTTCGTACAAACAACAGGTACGGAATGCTTGGAACCGGCGCAGCCATTCAGTCGACAGACCAGCTCAGAAGTAAATATTACGATGAGAAGTTCAGAAGCAATACAGGTATCGGTGGACTTTATGGCGAGAGATACTACTTCATGAAGGAAATCGAAAGTTATTTTAACGAGATTCAGCTTCAGGGTTTCACGACTTCCTTTGACAATATGTACAATTCCCTTCAGGAGCTTTCAAAAGATCCGGCAAGCCTGACGGTCAGAACACAGGTTGCCAATTATGCCGAAAGCCTTTGTGAGTATTTTAACTCTCTTCATACAAATCTTCAGACGATTCAGAACGAATGTAACTATGAAATAAAGAACCAGGTTCAGAGAATTAATTCACTTTCCGGTCAGATAGCGGTTCTCACAAAACAGATTAATACTGTTGAAGTTGGCGGTGAAAACGCGAACGACCTTCGAGACCAGCGTAATCTTCTTGTTGATCAGCTTTCGGAAATAGTAAATGTTTCCGTTACAGAGAAAAAAATCGGAAATGCCGGCATGCAGTCTTACGTTGTACGCATTGACGGAAATACAATCGTTGACACATACGATACTTTTGAACTCAGTATAAAGCCTCGAGAAAAGCTTTACAATCAGTGTGATGTCGACGGACTGTATGACATTTACTGGCAGAACGGCGAGAAATTCAACGCTTCATCATCTACAATGTATGGTTCACTTAAGGCGCTTTTTGAGGTGCGCGACGGTGACAACGATGAAGAACTTCATGGAGCTTCGGACAGACTCATTGAAGGCGAAGCCGAAATTACAATAACGAATACAAATATTGATGACTTAGCAAAGCTCAACATCCCGCCTTCAGGCCGTATGCTTATCGGAAACGGTGAGTATGAATATGACTCCTTTGAAGTTAAGGTTGACGAAAACGGTATTTACAGCTATACATTTAAGCTTTCAACGCCTTTAAGACGTACATACAGAGAGGGAACTCCGATTTCTGTCGGAAGTAATGTGGATTATAAGGGAATTCCTTATTACATGTCACAGATTAACCAGTTCATCAGAACCTTCTCCGAGAAGTTCAATACATTGCACAGAACCGGAGAAAATCTTTACGGAGACGAGAACAATCTGTTCTTTACGGGCTCAGATAAAGTAACCGGAGAAGATTATTTCCTTGGAAGCTTCAATGAAACCGACGATGCCGATTTGCCTTACGTTTCTTCAGATATGGTGGCTGATTACGCATCCTATTATCTTCTTACTGCGGAGAACTTTAAGGTTTCCTCGAAGCTTATGGACGATCCCCGTCTCATAGCAACAACGAAGCGAATTGCCGACGGTGTCGGAGCAAACGACCTTGTCAAGCAGCTTCTTGACTTAAAAAAGGACAAGTCAATGTTTAAGCAGGGCGATCCCGCACAGTTCCTTCAGACTCTTGTTTCAGATGTCGGTATTGACACAAAGGGTGCAAAGAACTTCTCCGAAAGCCAGGACAATATCGTTGCGGAAGTTATCAATCAGAGGCTCTCGGTGTCCGGCGTCGACCAGGATGAGGAGACAATGTCACTTGTAAGATACCAGGAAGCATATAACCTGAATTCCAAGGTTATTTCTGTTATGAACGAAATATACAACAAGCTCATTAATGAAACAGGTGTTTAATGCCGATAAACATATAAACGTAAAGGAGGGACAGATATGCGTATTACGAATAAGATGATGACCAACAATTCGTTGTACAACATCAATAACAACAAAAACCTTCTTAATAAACTTGAAAACCAGTATTCTACAGGAAAGAAAATCAACAGACCTTCAGATGACCCTATCATTGCGGTAAGAGCACTTAAATTCAGAACAAATCTTACTGAGGTTGAGCAGTATACGGACAAAAACATCCCCGATGCGCTTAACTGGATGGAAGTTACCGAAGGCGCTTTGTCAACTATTAACGATCTGATAAGTGCAATGAACACATATTGCAATCAGGGCGCAAACGACTATTTAACGGCAGAAAACCGCAACAGCATTGCAATCAACCTCAAACAGTACGCCCAGCAGATTTATCAGGAGGGCAACACAAACTATGCCGGCCGTTACGTTTTTTCGGGATATAAAACCGATACGTCTCTTGTCTTTCAGAAGGAAACAGAGGAGTATTCCTACAGGATTTCCGAACCGCTGAAGGCAGAGCAGTTGGAGATTGTGTCCGTGATCAGAAATGCGGTAGACATTGACAATCTGGACCTTACCAATCTTGCGGCATGGGATGACACAATGCCTTCCACGAATGATGTTTACAGGCTTCCTTTGGGATATGACAAGCTGAGTGGCGATCCCGGAGAAACACCGAGCCTTTCTTTTGTAGACCAGACAGGTTCTTTGATAAGTTCCGATGCGGGTGATTTTGTAATCGTACCTCACAGTGTTACGGATGCGGATGCGTACATTGCCGATGATGACGGTATAAATTATATATATGAAACAGGCGAACTCATCATAGGAAAGAACCTTTATCCCAGAATGCAGAAGGCTACTGAGATAAATGCTGAATATACGAAGTCCGAGTTCACTCAGAACGATCTTCGTCCGGAACATTATTACGATTGTGTACGTACCGAAATCGAAACAGGTCAGACGATAGAGTATAAGAAGCAGGATCAGGATATTAATTACGAAGTAAACTTTAATCAGCGACTTACTATCAATACTCAGGGGCGTGATGCATTTTCAACTGCCATTCAGCGAATGGTTACCGAAATAACGGATGCTATTGACAGTGTAAAGGCTGTGGAAGATCAGATGGCTGAGCTTGAAAAGATGCTTTCCGATACGACAATGTCCGATGAGCAGATTAAAAAGCTTAATTCCATTAAGGAACAGCTGGAGTCCGAATATACATTAAGAACGTCACTTATGACCGATGCCTTCCAGCGCGGTCTTACAATTACCCAGAATGAGCAGGAGAATATGAATGTCTGCGTAGCTGACCTTGGCGGTCGCTATAAGAGACTTCTTCTTACTCAGGACAGACTTGAGAGCCAGGCCGTTGATTTCGAAGAGCTGCTTTCCGACAACGAGGACGCCGATCTTGTGGATACTATCGTTAAGTACACATCCGCAAACAACGTTTTCAATGCTTCACTTTCCGCAGCATCGAAGCTTGTACAGTCTTCATTGCTTGACTACCTTTCATAAGTTTATTACAATAATAACAGCGATACAAAAGGAGGACTTTTATGTTAGTCAAAACAAGGTATTTTGGCGAGGTTGAACTTGATGATGAAAAGATTCTTACCTTCGACAGAGGAATAATCGGTTTCGAAAAGCTTCGTCGTTTCACACTCATCTATAATAACGAAAACGGAAGCGATACATCGATTACGTGGCTTCAGAGCGTAGAAGAGCCTTCCATGGCATTGCCGGTAATCAATCCTACAACGGTTCTTAATGATTACAATCCTGAGGTTGAGGACGAACTCCTTGTCCCTCTTGGAGAGCTTGGTCCCGATAACACATGTGTATTCGTTACGCTTACGGTTCCGTCTGATATCACTAAGATGACAACAAACCTCAAGGCACCCATCATTGTCAATGCTGATACAAAGAAGGGTTGTCAGGTTATCGTTGAGAATGATTATCCTGTTAAGTTTAACATTTACGACGTAATCACAAAGCTCAAGGAAGAGAAAGGGGATAACTAATGCTTGCATTATCCAGAAAAACCGGTGAATCAATAATTGTCGGTTCGGACATCGAGCTTACGGTTCTTGAGATCAAGGGCGATCAGGTTAAGCTTGGTATTAATGCGCCGAAGTCGATACCGATTTACAGAAAAGAGATTTATGTTCAGATTCAGGAGGCCAATAAGGAGGCTGCAAAGATTTCCGTCGGACCGGATGCACTTTCAAAACTTCTCTGATTTCGATACCATCACTTTTACAACATACGAACAAGGCAGGGAGCGTGAAAAAGTTCATCGAACTTTTCACGCTCCCTTTTTTTGCTTTTTTATGCCTTGTTCGGAGACAAAATGGCGAAATAGGAAAATATGACTATTTTCTTAATAAAAAGTTTATAGAAAGTTACTAACATTCGGGGCGGTTTTGACGATAAAATATGTAGGACTATCCGCAGTCACGGAAGACTGTGAAAATAATCTGTTGAAAATCCAAAGGAAGGGACAGGTGAAAACAATGGGAATTGAAAGAATCAGCGGAAATAACGCACAAATCTATCAGAATGTGAAGCCTCAGCAGAATGTTAATAAAGAAACAGAGGCTGCAGCAAAAGTCCATGAGCAAGTGCAGCAGGAAACTCCGGAAAGAGTGAAGGTTGAACCGAGAGTCGATACAAAACCCAAGGGCGGAGAACCCGAGGAAAGCCAGATTGAGCTTAACCAGCAGAAAACCCAGAAGGTTAAAAATGCCATCGCCGAAGTCAACCGTAAAATGAACCAGAGAACACGCTGCGAATTCTCTTATCATGAGGAAACAAAGCGAGTTTCCATCAAAGTAATCGACAGGGATACGGATGAAGTAATCCGTGAGATTCCTCCGGAAGAAACACTTGATATGTTAAGCAAGATGTGGGAAATCTCCGGTATTCTTGTTGACGAACAGAGGTAAAGAAACAAATCCAAGGAAGGACAATTTCTGAAAAGGATTTCAAGGAGGTAGAACAATGGGTATCGGATTATCAGGAATGATATCAGGTCTTGATACTGACTCTCTCGTTAAAGCGATGCTGTCAGGTCAGACTGCAAAGAAGACCAAAATCGACAACAAAATACAGATGAATAAGTGGACTACGGAAGCGTGGTCGAACCTTAATAAAAAGATTTATTCGTTCTATACGGATTATGCATCGAAGCTTCGTATGCAGAGCTCGTATTTAACAAAAAAGGCTTCCTCTTCAAATGAGAATGCGGTTGCGGTATCTGCGGGTACAGGTGCTGCTGTCGGCTCTCATGCAATTCAGGTTAAGCATCTTGCATCTTCACAGTTTGTTACAGGTGCTGCGCTTGAAGGCGAGTATTCAAGAGGAACCAAGCTGAAGGATATGGACCCTTCTCTTGTCGGAACAACGATTACAATTACTTCGGGTGAAGGGAAGAACGCGAAGACGCAGGAACTCACCATTGATGAAAAAACAACCATCGGTGATTTCAACACTGCATGCAAGAATGCAGGCGTAACCGCAAGCTTTGATACGGCACAGAAGAGATTCTTCTTAAGCTCTACAGAGTCCGGCACAGCAAACAAGTTTACACTTACTTCTTCAAAGATGACAGGTGAATATGCGGCAGTAAAGGATTCATTCGAAAAATATTTGGATGTTACAAGTATTTCATCGGACGATGCGGCTATTTATGATATGGCTGTTAAGACATTACAGGATGCAGACAAGGAAGATATCAATGCGGTTCTTGCCGATGACTTTGATGTTGAAGCCGAAGGCGTTACAGAAGCTCAAAAGGCTGTATACGATGCATTAAACAATATCGCGGGAATCGAAGCAAAGCAGAAGGGTGAAGCTGACCTGGAAGCAGAACTTCGCACAGAGTTCGAAGAAGATGCAAAGGCTGAACTCGTTGAACTTGGTATCACAGAAGAATCCGAAGAGTACGAAGATGCTCTTAAGGCTCAGATTGACAATCGTATTGCAACCTATAAAGAGGAAAACGCAGACGAGTACAATGAAAGGCTTGCAGAAAAGAGCGCTCCTTATCTTGATGATGCAGAAGCAGGCATCAAGGCTGCTGTTGACGGATATGTAAATTTTGCAGGCGCAACAACGGAAGGTGCATCTCTTGCGGGACTTGGCCTCGGAAATGGTATCGACGGAACTGCTGTTGCCGAAAACGGTAAGGGCTCAATGGTTGTTGTTGAAGCCGAAGATTCAGAAGTGATTCTCGATGGTGCAACAATGACAGGCTCGGGCAACACAATTGTTGTCAACGGCCTTACGATGGACCTTAAGCAGACAACCTTCAACGAAGCTACCGGCGAGTATGATACGGTAAATGTTACTGTAGGCAAGGACACAAGCTCCACCTACAACATGATTAAAGAGGCGCTTACCAAGTACAATGAGCTCGTTGACGAAATGAACACATTGTACCGCGCAAAGTCGGCAAGAGAGTATAAGCCTCTTACAGACGAGCAGAAGGAAGCAATGACGGACGACCAGATTGAAAAATGGGAGCAGACGATTAAGGACTCCGTTCTCAGAAACGATTCGTCCATCAACAGCATTCTTTCCGGAATGCGTACGGCACTTCGCTCAAGCTTTACAACCTCCACAGGAACGGAATACACACTTTCCTCCTTCGGAATCGTAACCGGTACATACACCGAATATGGTAAGCTTCACATTTACGGAGACAAAGAAGACGGACTGTACGCTACATATGATGACAGACTTCAGAAGGCTCTTGATGAGAATCCGGACGAAGTTATGGAAGCAATGAGCGGCATCTTCTCAAATCTTTACTCCACACTCACAGACAAGTGTGCAAAGACATCCATAAGCAGCGCACTTACATTCTACAACGACAAGCAGTACGCTTCGTATCTTGATTCTTATCAGGATAAGCTTAAAGATATCGAAAAGAGAATTGCAACTCTTGAAGATCGTTACTACAAGCAGTTTACGGCAATGGAAAAATCCTTAAGCCAGCTTCAGAGCCAGACAAGCTCTCTCGCTAGTATGCTTGGAATTAACAACAACCAGTAACCTGTTTTCTCTTTCTTTAGAATATCAGGCTAAAGTTATACAACAGAAATGTCGATAATAATTAACAGAAGGACCATCTGCAAGGGGCAGAGGACGGAGATTACAGGAGGAACAGGTATATGGCAATGAATGCAGCAACGCTCTATCAGGGAACTAAAGTAAATACGGCATCTCCCGCTGAGCTTACACTTATGCTCTATGAGGGTGCCATCAAGTTCTGCAACATCGCACTTCTCGGCTTTGAAACACATGACTTTGAGAAGGTGAACAACAACATCATTAAGGTTCAGAACATCATTACAGAGTTCAGAGCAACACTTGATTTTAAGTATGAGACGGCAAAAGACTTCGATCTTATTTACGAATACATCGCAAGCCTTCTTGTGCAGTCAAATGTTAAAAAGGATCCCGAGTCATTACATATGGCTCTCGACCAGATCAGAGATATGAGAGATCTCTGGAAGGAAATTATGAAGAAAAATCATATGTACGTAAGATAGTTCTTCATAAACAAATTAATAAAAAAGGAGTGGGGACATGTATCGAAAGATGTATGTCCCCATTTGGGGAATTTATGGAAAATAATCAGAATCTGGCAGGATACATACATATGATGAAGGATATTCTTGTGAGAAAGCGCAACTCTCTTAAGAATATTCTCGAACTTTCGGAAGAGCAGTCCGGGCTTCTCATTCCTCAGGAGTTCGACGATGAAGCCTTTACGGAAGTTATGGACAGAAAAGAAGCCGAAATCAACAAGATAAATGAGCTTGATGACGGATTCAATGCCGTATTCAATAAAATAAAGGATGATATCAAAAATAAGGGTGAGGAGCATGCGCCCGCAATAAAGGAACTTCAGGACCTCATCACGGAAGTAACGGAGCTTGGAGTTCGCATTACGGCTTTGGAAAAGAAAAACAGAGATGCACTGGAAAGAAAGAAGAATGAAATTAAGCGCGGCGTAAAGAACTTTAACGTCAGCCGACAGACCGCATCCAGTTATTATAAAAACATGAGCGGAAGAAATGATTCCGGTCCGGTATTTATGGACAAGAAGAACTGAGTTACAGGCAGACAATAGTCAAGGAGGACTACGTATGAAGAAAAAACTGAAAGTGTTTTTTGCTCTTCTCGCTGTTTTGTCAATGACGTTTTCAGTGGCAGGACATGAGGGAATTGCGGCAATCGACAACGGAACGGAGATTCCGGAAGGAAACATCAGAATTCTTTATGAAGAAGAATCAATCCTTATTGATGAGACAGGGATGTCGAAAAAGGATAACGTGATTTATTACACAAGCACGTATACGTCTGATATGTCCAAATGGTATCAGATGGATATTGTCGGTAACAAAGCCTTATTCGATTTTTCGTGGATGAATATGTCCACAAATGAGAAGCTTTACATTTGCGGTGATACAAACAAGAAAGTGACAAGCGTTACGGTTACTGCAAGAGATACTTTTACAGCTACTTTCACAGGTTCACTTCTTGCTACCGACATTACCGATGCCGAAGATTGGAAAGCAGAGTATGCGCATTATCCTAATTTCGGAGAAGATACGGGATACCTTATATTTACCGTACGTGTAAACGGAATGCCCACAACATTCTGTGAACTCGATAAGATTGAGTGGAGAAAAGGTAACGAAGGCAACTGGCGTGAGTTCGACGAACTCGATCTTCATGAAATGGAAATTCGTGGAGGAACGTTGCAGTTCCGTATAAAAGCAAGTAATGCCAACGGAAACCGTTACTCAACAACAACGAAGTACACCGTGGCAAAACTTCCCGTTAACCCCGCTGTCAGTGTCACAAACACAACCGGAACGGTATCTCTGAAGAATGGTTACGAGTTCTCCACAAACAAGAAAAACTGGACGCTTATTCCCATATATAATACAAAGGGCAATACAGACGAAATGTTTATTGATGAAACCGACAGAGCGGATGCGATTCAGACAATCACAACCACAAAGAAGGTTTCAAAGCTTTCGGTTCAGCAGGCACTTGGAAAGAAAACGAGTGAGGATATCGCTGAAACAGTGCTTTACGTGAGAAATGCAGGAAACGGACGAAATGCTGCCGCAAGAGTCACGACATTGAGAATACCTGCTTCACTCCCGAAACCGGCAAATGTTGACAGCAAAATTAAGCTTAACTACTCACCTTCAAAGACGGGAACAGCAGGAATCGAACTTGTAAGCTCTTATGATGAAAATGTTCAGGTTGTTGTTGTGAGCCCTGCAGAGCAGGAACGATACGGAATCGATCCGTCGAACGCTTCGACCCTGACGGATATCCCTGTTTACGACCTCGTGTGGACTACGGTACGTGCGAATAGTTCTACGAAGGTTGTTTATAAGAGAGCTCCTTCCGGAAGCATAATCCTTGTCAGAAAGGCCGGGACGGAAGAGAATCTTGCTTCTCCGTATGTAATTCTTTCGGAGCAGGTTGATTACAGCAAGGCCATCACATATGCATCAATATCAGGTTCGCCGAAGGTAAACTATACACTTCAGGCTATTCCTTCCACAAACATAAAGAAAGACGACCCGGGACTTACCTATGTATGGCAGTGGGCAGACGCAAAGAACGCACCGGATGATGCATGGACGGACATCGGTACGGGAAGAACCCTGGAACTTAACTCCGACGGCTCCGTATATCCTGTAGTCAAGTACAAATACGTGCGTGTAAAGATTACTTATTACGGCAGAAGCTTCACAAGTATGGCTGTCGGAACAATTAAATAAAAACTATATCGGCTTCGTTTTTTCACCCGGAGCTACAGACTATTGATAAAGACGGTGCGTGGTCAAAAATCGGCCACGCACCGTCTTTGTTGATAGCTGTTAATGATTTCCGAATGCATCATACAGGTATGATTCTACCACGTTCCCGAGGCTGTCCGCAAGGGCTTTCACATCACCGTGCGATGCTACTCCTGTAGGCTATACCGGCAAGCTAAAAAGGCCTTCCGTTTAATTCCGGAAAGCCTTTATGGGAGCGGATATTTGATTTTGAAGATAGGAGATATTTACATCTTAGCCACAAGCAAAAGTAACACTCTTTGTGACAAAAGGACCGTCTCTGATGTATCCAAAGAATCATTCCTAATGAGGGTATCATACATCAAGAAATCAACAATCAGCATTATCCTTACAAAGAAGAGGATTAAAGATTTGAGTAATGATAGCGTATCCAACCTCTTTTTTTCCTTCAAACATCGCTACTTGTTTTCCTACCCATAAACTTGCTGGATAATGTTCAGGTGAAAGAAAGGTTATTGACCCCTTAAGTTCTCCTTTATTATCTTCCAAATTGTAATAATTGTGTTTCCCTGTTGTTAAATATCTCTCAGTCACTAAGTGTTCAGGACAGTACCCATTGTATATTTTATTTTTTTTCCATTCACTAAACATAAATATAGCTTCTACATCTGCTTGCAATTGCATTATGCTCATCCTTTCTAAAACACATGCTCAATTGATATTATATTTTTATTAAACATTTCCAACATTTCTGGTTCTACTACCGGAGTACCTGATTTAAAAATTGCACTATCCAAATTCATGTGATTTAACTGTTTATATACGTTTTCAGGAATTGTAACTTTAATGATTGCCGCTTTATCCGAATTAATAGGCATGTTTGCAAATTCCAATGTTTCTTCAAAACAATTTCCAAATTCTTTAGCTTGGAATGATCTTCCATCTTGTCTAGGTCTGAATTCACCCGAAGAAAAAATATCATCATATTCTTCTGGGCTGACTGCCCTATAAATATCTTTAGTTCCTGAATTGCTTTTTGTGATGTTCACAGCATCACCGGCTGTGTCCGTAACGTCATCAATCGTATCAGCAGCCATTCCGCTCTTCGCTACGGTTGCATTCTTTATCTTGCTGACGCCGTTATATCCGATGTCTCCGACTATGCCGCCTACGATGTTCCCAACGGATGAACCGACTGCAAACGCAGTATCGCTCTGCTCGCCGGTTACGCTTTCATAAATGGCTTCCCCGACAAATCCGCCGGCAAGACCACCGGCTCCTGATGCAATACTGCTCACGCCCATTCCCGTACAGCCGGGTATAAAGAGCATGCCGACTCCGGATACTAC
>JAZLLG010000046.1:0-33819 GCA_045598045.1 Lachnospiraceae bacterium
GTTAGTATGTTCCCCACATCCAGCTTCCTTCAGATTCGAGGTCGCCCTCGACACCCTTGCCTTCGGCTATATCCTTCCCACTACCGGGCGGAATCGGGACTTTAACCCGTTAGAAACGTGCGCCGCTAGGCGCACCACGAAAAAAGGTCAGGACAAATCCTGACCTTTTGCTTTTCAATTAAATCAATCCTGAGCGATGATTTCTTTCTTGTTGTAAGAACCACAGTTCTTGCAAACTCTGTGAGGCATCATTAATGCGCCACACTCGCTGCACTTAACAAGATTGGGAGCAGACATTTTCCAGTTTGCTCTACGGCTGTCTCTTCTTGCTTTGGAAGATTTGTTCTTCGGACATATAGCACCCATGCTTTACACCTCCTTAACGCTTTTAAAAATGTCCCGGATTGCGGCCATTCGTGGATCGAGCTCTGTGCGGTCACAACCGCATTCTCCTAGATTGAGGTTGGCGCCGCAAACCTTGCAAAGACCTTTGCAGGACTCGTCACACAGAACCTTCATCGGGAACCCAAGCAGGATTTCTTCGTAAACCAATCGATCAACCAAAAGATCGTATCCGTTAATGTACTCTGTTTCGTCTAATTGAGATGCCCTCTCCTCGTTTGAAAGATTCATATCCACATCGTCTTCAAAGTCGACGGGAACAACAACATCCTGAGGAACTAGACACCGGCTGCACGGAACGCTTAAAACAAAACGCCCTGACAACCTTATGGTAAGCTTTTTGTTACCATTATTTCTGACACTTAAGGAAATGTTTTCTTTATCGATTATCCTGTATGACACTCCCGAAATACTGATTTCATCAGGCTCGTAAGCCACTTTGAAATCCTTTGTAATGTTCGGAAGATTCATAATTTCAGATAAAGAAATCAACATTTTTCCCCTCAGAGCATAAAATCACAGTTAGACATTATATAATCAATATCAAACTTTGTCAACAACTTCTTTATTTAATAAGAGAAAGTGTATCTCTTGCAATTGCAAGCTCTTCGTTAGTAGGAATAGCTGCAACCTTAACCTTTGAATCAGGTGCTGAAATAACGATTTCCTTACCACGAGTCTTGTTTGCCTCTTCATCAAGCTTAACGCCGAGGAAGCCGAGATATTCACAGATGCAGCGACGAGCCTTTGCATCGTTCTCACCAAGACCTGCAGTGAAGACGATGGCATCAACACCATTCATGGCTGCTACATAAGAACCTACTGTCTTAGCAACTTTATAGATGAATGTATCGAAAGCATCAGCTGCACGCTGGTTGCCTTCCTGAGAAGCCTTTTCAAGATCACGGAAGTCACTTGATACACCGGAAAGCGCAAGAACACCGGACTTCTTGTTGAGGATGTTAAGAACCTCATCTACTGTCTTGTTCTCTTTGTTTGCAATGTACTGAACAACAGCAGGATCGATATCGCCGCATCTTGTGCCCATGATAAGGCCTTCAAGAGGAGTAAGTCCCATGGAAGTATCTACACACTTGCCGTTCTTAACAGCTGAAAGCGATGCGCCGTTGCCAAGGTGGCAAACGATAACCTTTGAGTTTTCGGGATCAAGTCCGAGGAAGTCAATGGCACGCTTTGATACGAAGGAATGAGATGTGCCGTGGAAGCCGTATTTACGGATGGCATATTTCTCATAGTACTCGTAAGGAATAGCGTACATATATGCTTTCTTGGGCATTGTCTGATGGAATGCGGTATCAAATACAGCAACCTGAGGTGTGCCGGGCATAAGAGCCTCACAAGCTTCGATACCGATAAGGTTTGCGGGATTATGAAGAGGTCCTAAATCGAAGCACTCTCTGATTACACGCTTAACGTCATCATTAACGACAACGGACTGTGTATAATACTTACCGCCGTGGAGAACACGATGACCAACAGCATCGATTTCCTTCATGTCCTTGATAACGCCGACCTTCTCATCAAGAAGAGCGTCGATAACAAGCTTAACTGCTGCTTTATGATCGGGCATAGCCTCAAGTCTGTCCTTGAAGCCGTCCTTGTCACTGGGCTTATGAGAAATCATGGAGCCTTCCATACCGATTTTCTCGCAGATACCCTTTGCGAGAACAGCTTCATTGTTCATGTCGATGAGCTGATACTTAAGTGAAGAACTGCCACAGTTTAAAACGAGAATTTTCATTAATCAATACCTTCCTTTTATTTCTGCTGAGCCTGAACAGCTGTAATTGCAACAACACCAACGATATCCTCTGTGAAGCATCCGCGGGAAAGATCGTTAACAGGTGCTGCAATACCCTGTGTCATAGGACCGTAGGCTTCTGCCTTTGCAAGTCTCTGAACAAGCTTGTAACCAATGTTACCTGCATCAAGATCGGGGAATACAAGTGTGTTAGCCTGTCCTGCAACAGGTGAGCCGGGAGCCTTTGAAGCTGCTACTGAAGGAACAATTGCTGCGTCAAGCTGAAGCTCGCCGTCGATTGCGAACTGAGGATAATCAGCCTTTGCGATTTCTACAGCGGCTGTAACCTTGTCGATATCGGCATGCTTTGCGCTTCCCTTTGAAGAATGGGAAAGGAAAGCAACCTTTGCAGGCTTACCTACAAGTGCTTCGAAAGACTTGGCACTGCTTCCTGCAATTGCAGCAAGCTCTTCGGAAGTAGGATTCTGGCAAAGACCACAGTCTGCAAATACGAATGTACCGTTCTCACCATATTCACAATCAGGAACAACCATAATGAAGAAAGCTGAAACAAGCTTTGTTCCGGGAGCTGTCTTTAAGATCTGAAGGCAAGGACGAAGTGTGTTTGCCGTTGAGTGGCACGCACCTGAAACAACGCCGTCTGCGTCACCCATCTTAACCATCATAACAGCAAATGTTGTGTAGTCTGTAGTAAGGCTTTCTTTTGCCTTCTCAGGTGTCATACCTTTAGCCTGACGAAGCTCAACAAGCTTGTCGATGTAGCTCTGTAATTTATCCGTCTTGTTGGGATCGATTCTCTGTGCCTTTGAAATGTCGAGGCCCTGAGCGGTCTTTTCGATTTCCTCGTCGGAACCAACAAGGATGATGTTTGCGTTGCCTTCTTTAAGTGTGATGGCAGCTGCTTCCATAACTCTTCTGTCTTCTGTCTCGGGCAGAACAATAGTTTTAATGTCCTGTCTTGCTCTTGCTTTAATGTCATTAATAAAGCTCATGTTTGTTCTCCTTTCGGTTAAGCACAAACGACGACTCATACGTTATTTGCGCATTTGATGATATTATAGTATAATATTCAACAATACACAAGAGGAAATGAAAATGAAATCAGCCGCAGTTATAGCAGAATTTAATCCTTTTCATAACGGTCATAAATATCTGATTAACACCATCCGCAAGGAGTATGGTGTTGATTTTGTTGTCGCTGTTATGAGTGGCGATTTCACACAGCGCGGAGAGCCGTCTGTATTTGACAAATACACTCGTGCACATCAGGCTCTTCTTGGCGGTGCAGATGTTGTTTTCGAGCTTCCAACGCTCTATGCCACTTCTTCCGCTCCGGATTTTTCTTATGGCGGTGCTTATATATCCGATGCACTCTCTTCGGTGGACTATCTTGCCTTCGGAAGCGAATGCGGAAATATACGCATTCTGAATGATACTGCAGACATGCTTCTGAACGAACCGCAATCTTTCAGCAGTCTCGTCAAAGAAGGTCAGAAGGCCGGCAAATCATATGCTCTCGCTCTTTCCGATGCACTTAAGCATTATTCAGGTTCAGATGTGCTTGATTATGCAAACAACATGCTCGGAATTCAATATATAAAAGCTTTGAAAGCACTTAATAGCAAAATTGAACCTATAACCGTCAGCCGTTATGGAACAGGGCATGATTCAAAAGAAGCTTTCACAGATGATTCTACAGGAGTAGTTTATGAGTCTGCCTCTGCGATTCGTGCAAAAATTCTCAAAGACTGCAACAAAGAGTTTTCACCTATGTTTTTGGACGACTTCTCTTTTGCCATTTTCAGCAAGTTGCAAAGCATCAGCCTTTCCGAACTTACAAACGTTCTCGGAGCCGACGCTGACAACGCTTCAAGACTTCTGAAGGCTTCTGTATCATGCTCAACCGTTTCCGAGCTTATTGATAAAGCCTCTCACAAACAAAATACACGTGCTTCGGTGGCACGTGTACTTATACATCTTTTACTTGATATTAATGCGAACGATAAAACAAATCCTTCCTGCGTCAGACTTCTTGGAATGAATAAAGAAGCATCAGGCTTAGTAAAAGAAATCAAAGAACATTCCTCTTTGAAAATCATCACAAAAGCCGCAGATTACAAAACATCCGGAGATACACTTTTTCTCAAAGATCTTTATGCCGCTGATTTGTACTCAAGAGCTCAATCACTGAAATACAAAACCGGGTTCAAACCCGATGTCGCAAAAACGCCGGTAATCCTTTAACAAAGGGTTGCCGGTTTTTTCTTTAGTGCACCTGTAATAAGCTGACCGACCCTCTGCCTCGAGATGCCTTCCTCCAAAGCAATGTCATTATATGATTTGCCCGCTTTTTTCAACTCAAGAAGGCGTCTTTCTCTTTCAGGAAGTGTACGAATCCATTCATCCTCTGTCATAACGTAAAGGCTGACTTTTCCGTTCGAAACACTGATTTTCTTATCTTCGGAAAGTTTGTCCAAAAGAGACTCAAACAACCCTTTAATATTAAGAAGTCTGAAGAAGGAATCCTGCAAAGCTTCGACGGAAATTCCGTTTTTCTTTTTCACAGCGGATACAATCTTTTTACTGAGAATGGAGTAAAGAGGGTCCGATGTAGCCAGATAGATTATATCTTCAAGCTTCGGATTTTTTCTTTCCTTTTCTTCCAGACGCTTTTCGAGCTTGATATATGTGTTTTCTTTCAGATACTCATTTGACTTGGATGGAGCAATGTCAAGAAAAGCAAATAAGTCATTGACAGCGTTTTCGTGATCCTTGTTCTTTTCGCTTTTGTTTCCGTGAAATACAATATGTTCCCTGATATAAGAAATTATTTCGGCTGCCGTCTGCTCACCAAGCATCTTTATGACAAAGAAATCGCTGCAGTTCATTTCCGCAACCTGCCTGACTCCCGTAAAGCCGTTGTTTTTGATTATCCTCTGAGCCGTTTTGCTTAACGTATCAGGAAAAGCAACGTCATCCTTTACATGCTTTTTGTCATCAACTATGGAATAGACGTATTTACCTCTTTTTCCGGCAATATATTCAAGAATTGTCCCGTCTTTAACTTCTGAAGGCTTTGTTGTGCAAAACTCACTTAAAATATCTTCTCTCGACTTGTTCTCAACAAATTTCTTAAGCCACGCTATTTCTTTAAAAGACTGCTGACCAATGTTTCTGATTGATAACAGTCTTTCATCCTCAAGGCAAATAACCTCGTAAAGAGTGTTGAACCCCGCTCTTTGAAGGTTTCTGCAAAGCCGTCCGCTTATATTGAGGTCCGAAAGATATATTCCTTCTGTTTTTTTCTCAATGTCTTTCAAATCATCACCCAAATGATAAATTCAGTGTAACTCAAGTAAGCCTTTTCGCAGGCTATCGAGTTATTCGCTATTCGCACAGAGTAAATGCGCAGTATATTCTACTGCGCATTCATAAACGTAAATACTGATTACTCGATGTTTTTAAGGAATGAATCCGGATTTACTTCGAAATCATCTGTTTCTTCGTCATCCTGCTGAGGTTCATCCGATGTAAAGCTGAAGTCTGCAGGAGCTTCGGTTTCTTCGGGAACTTCATCGTATTCGGGAGCTACATCTTCACAAAGCTCTTTTCTGTTGGCAATTACCATGTCAAGATTCTCATAGAGAGCATCAAGAAGCTGTTCGGACTTTGCTTTTGTCTCGTTGTAGGAATTCTGAAGAATGGATTCGATGGAGGAAAGCATTTCTTTTGTATATTCGTATGCTCCGTCACGAATAACGCTCGCATCATAATTTGCCTGATTAACTGTCTCTTCAGCCTGCTGGTTTGCACGTGAAATAAACTCATTTGCCTGAAGATATGCCTGACGCATTATTTCGGAATCATGAACCATAGCTTCGGCTTTAAGCTGAGCATCTTCAATGATTTTCTGAGCTTTTGCTTCGGCTTCTTTGAGAATTTCATCTCTTCTTTCAAGGAGCTTGTTGCAACGGCTTATTTCATCCGGGATTTTAAGCTTCATTTCATCAAGTATATCAAAAATCTGCTCCTTAACAACGATTACGGATGAACCGCTGAACGGCTTCGGCTTACATGATTCGATAAACTCATATAACTCATCAATAGACTGCTCAATTCTCTTGGAACCCATGGTATAACCCTCCCTGCGACGTACAAAACGTTCTATTTATACTTTCTGATAATGTCATCCTTAATGCATTCAGGCACAAAAGCCGAGATGTCACCGCCGTATGAAGCGATTTCGCGAACAAGACTGGAGCTTACAAAGGAGTACTCCACACTCGTTGTAAAAAAGACGGTGTCAACTTCCGGAAGCATCTTATGATTTGTGTGTGCCAGCTGAATTTCGTACTCGAAATCGGTTACGGCACGAAGACCTCTGACAAGAACATCAGCCCTCTCTTCTTTGGCGAAATCAACAAGAAGCCCGTCAAAGGACTTTATCGTAACATTGGGCATATCCTTTGTTACGCGCTTTAAAAGCTCAACTCTTTCACCTATTGTGAAAAGAGACTTTTTTGAACTGTTTATGAGAACTCCGACAACGAGTTCATCAGCAAGCTTTGAGGCACGCTTTATTATGTCAAGATGACCAAGCGTAACAGGGTCAAAGCTTCCGGGATATATTCCCTTTTTCATCAGTTGTTTCCTTTCGGATGTATGAAAATATGTTTATTGTTAAGGTAATCTTTTTCTTTGTATATTTCAAAAGAAAGAGAGGAAAGATATGACATATCCGTTTCTTTTGAGGCTTCCACAACAATTATGGTGTCTTCGCTGACAAGACATGAACCCGAAAGTCTCTCAAGAACAGCTTTTTCAAGGTCTTTGTTGTAGGGCGGATCCATGAAAATGATGTCAAAAGGCTTTTTTTCACTTTCAAGCACATTCAGAGCGGACAAAGCATCACGGGTAATGAGCCTTGCTTCGTCTGTAAGCTTTGTTGTTTTAAGATTATCCTTTATGCAGTCGACAGACTCTTTGCCGTTGTCAACAAAAACAACGTAATCCGCTCCTCTGCTCAATGCTTCGATGCCAATCGCACCTGTGCCCGAAAAGAGATCCAGAAAGGAACTTCCGGCAACATAAGGACTCAAAACATTAAAAAGTGTTTCTTTCGTCCTGTCCGTGGTCGGCCTCACACTGTCTCCGGGTACGGCCCTAAGAATAAGATGTCTTTTTGATCCTGCAATTACTCTCATATCGACTTTCCTGTTATTTTATAATAAACGCTAAAAAAACACAAGCGTAAACTATGCTTATTTGCTCTTTTTGATAATCCTGTTAATCTCGGTAAAATCCTTAAGTGCGTTCTTGCCGATTTTGAAAATCTTCTTCATGTTGATTGAGTTTACGCCGCCCTGACGAGGTCTGAAAGTAATGGGAATAAACTTAACCTTGTAGTTCTTCTTAACAAAAAGAACCGAAATAATAACATTTGAAAGATTATAGTTTTCGGGAATGTAAACAATTTCCTTCTTAAGGCTTTCAGACTTCATAAGTCTGAAAGGCGTATTTGCGTCAGTAACAGTAACATGGAAGCAAAGCTTGCATACAAGCTTAAGCGTTTTTGTGACAAACACCCTGGAGAAGCCGTCCTGACGACCTTTTCTATGACCGATAACCATATCATGGCTTTCCCTAAGCTGCCAGAACTGGTCGAACTCGGAAGGAAGTGTCTGACCATCGGAATCCGTCTGGAAAATATAGTCAGCTCCCTCGTTTATGGCATAATTGTAGCCGTAAAGAATGGTGGCACCGTGTCCGCCGTTCGGTTTTGTAAGCGCAATAAGCTGCGGCCTTGATTCCGCAAGCTTTTTGAGAATATCATAAGTATCATCCTTGCTACCGTCATTTACAACAACAAGTCTTGAATCATTGCCGTACTTTTCAACAACCGGATACCAGTCATTTACAACGTTTTCAATGTTGTCCCTTTCGTTATATGCCGGAATTACAATATAAAGCTTATCCATTTTTATTTTCCCCCTAATAAATTGTTTTGCTTGTATCAAAAATCCTTATGGAATAATCCATCATTCCGTGCTCTCTTTGCTCTGCTGACAGCTTTTCACCCGAAGTAAACACTTCTTCGAACGTACTTTCAAGAAGCTCCTCGTTGAAATCGTAGTACTGGCATTCACGCATTCCGATATTAACAACAATGTAGTCAATACCAAGTTTGGCGGCGTAGTATGCCAGCTCGCCGGGTTCCGTGGAATTCATCATTTCTATGAGCTTGTCTTTACGTCCCTGCGTATCATAACCTGCTGACCATGTACAGTACTCATAAGCAAAATAGCTCATAATTCCGCCAAGGACCTGATTGGAAAGTGCGTAATCATCCGTCAAAACAATGTCCTGCGCGGTAACATTATCCTTCAGCCACAAAGTCACTTCGTTATTCTGGTCGAATTCCATGTAATTGCTGTCTTCTTTAGCCTGGATGTAAAGCTCGGCTGCGCCTGTCGCAATGAGGCATATTATGAGAATATCAGCGACAATTTTCTTAACAATGTCGGCTTCTCTTCTGAGGTCCGCAACAAAGTGTGCGGTATACATGGATATGAGCATCAATGAAATAATAACCCATTTATGGTTTACACCGATATCGGGTGTAAGCGACAGGAAAAAGGAAAGTACAAACGGTATTGAAAACACAAGTAAAAGGTATCGCTGAACGCCCTTTGTTTTAAGCATTCCGAAAACCGCAAGCACAAGAGTAATTCCGGTTAGAAGCGCTATATAACTTAAAACGCCGAAAGGTGTCCTGTTTTCTGCAATGAAACCGAAATAATAACTCGGCTCAACAGCCGTCCCGGTAATGAAGCACTTTGACTGGATTACGGCCATAACAACAGACATTACTGCTGCAATAAGGAAATCCATTCTACCGCAGGCAAAAGCTGCCATGAAGAAAAGCATTGAGAGTGTCGCAATAAGTGCCGAACCATGCCAGAAAGCCAAAGCTCCAAGAAAAAGCCCCGCACCCAAAGAAAGACGAATGTCCTTAACCATCCATGCCTCTTTTGTGAAGAAGCATGTAATAATCTTCTTTCCTTTTTCCTTAGCGGAAAGCTTCTCTCCCATTTCCTTCAGGTACGGCAGGAAAAGAATCAACGCAAGAAGAAGCGCTGTAATACCGAATGCCAAATGACGTTGGTTGCAGAAAACTCTTGTGCACCAGAAGCCCCATCCTTCATGATAGTCAGAATAGCTGAAGTAGGATGAGTTCTCAAGCAAGGCTCTGAAGGGATGCCCGGATCTGTCCTCGGCAAGAAAAATAAAAACGGAAGGTGAACTTCTGAAAGTAAAGAGAAGGGCTCCAAGAGTCGCAGTGAGCTTACTTTTCAAAACATTGCAGGTAAGTGTGAAAAGAAGAAGATATGTGCTGAACAGGCTTAAAATCGAAGGAATGTTAAATGCGTGGTCGATTCTGAGTCCGAGAAATTCCAGATTACCAACAAGGAATTCATGCATAAAGTGGTATTTAATGTCTTCTCCGGCAAAATACGTATACCCTGTAGGGAAGTTATTGCTGTAGGAGAAAGAACGAATCATACCGAGGTGGGCACCGAAATCACCCCAAACCGAATAGCCGACGCGCATCACATCGTCCTTTACGTTAAAGGATTTGTACATGATGATGATGCAGAACATCAATGTAACAAGTGCAAATATTTCGAACCCGGGATGCCCTGAAGTAAAAAAGCCGCGGAATTCGTTTCCTTCAAACCTGAGTTTATCCTTTTTACCCCAGGCAACAAAAGATATCAAAAGAACGACAGCCACAAAAGGTAAAACAATTGCGTTTGCGGCTATAAGAGGCTTTTCCTGATTTTTAAACAAATATGCGACTATATATGTAAGCCATGTTACAAAAAGAGTTCCTGTAAGATACCATGCAGGAAATAGGACAAAGAATCCCGGAAGATTAATCTCGTCTCCCTCTCTTTTTATGACGGCCGCTTCACGGAGTTTCGGAAAGAAAAACTTACAAAAGGCGGCCCCGGCCAATATGCATATCAGAATATATATAACACCCGGCATAACTTCTCCTCAAAACCGAATCGTCAGTTATTTTTTCTTGAAATAATATATCTTGGTCTGCCCTTGATTTCGTGATAGATGCGCTCAAGGTAAAGGCCTATAATTCCGAGAGCAACCATAAGCATACTGCCGATAAAAAGAAGCAGCAGGATTACTGTTGTAAAGCCCTCCATTGATTTGCCCATGCAATATCTGACAAGTGTCTGGGCACCAAGAACGAGCGAACCGATAAACATGATGACGCCAAGCCAGATAATGAGCTTCAGCGGTGCCGAAGCATAGCTTGTTATAGACGTAACAGCAAGGTTCAGAAGACGCTTAAACGACCATTTGGAGCTTCCTTCAACCCTGTCCTTTACCTCAAAAGGCACTTTTCTTCTTTCAAAACCAACCCAGGCGGACATTCCTCTGAAGAAGGTTATTTTCTCCGGCATCTGTAAAACAGCTTCAACAACTTTTCTGTCAAGAAGCTTGAAATCAGAAGCATTCTTCAAGTCTATATCAGTAAGCCTGTACAAAAGCTTATAATAGGCATTTGCACAGAATTTATGGAAAACGCTTTCCTTCCCTCTGTCGGATTTGACGCCTTCCACAACGTCGGCGTCTTCTTCACGCCATATGCGCACAAATTCGGGAATAAGTTCGGGCGGATGCTGGAGATCCGCATCCAGTACAACGACTGCCTCTCCGGTTGCTTCCGTAAGTCCCGCACAAAGTGCAGCCTCCTTACCGAAATTTCTGGACAGTCGAATGCTTTTCACTTTAACATCCTCAGCAGAAAGTTCGGAAAGCTTCATCCACGAATCATCCTTCGAACCATCGTCAACAAGTACAAACTCATATTTAATGCAGTTGTCATTAAGTATTTTTTTAACCGTTTCAACAGAAGACTTTATGTGCTTGCCCTCGTTGTAAACAGGCATAACTATCGATATAACGGCGTCTGTTTTTTTCACCACGAAATGTCCTCTTTCTTAAGGCGTGTGAGCTCTTCCATGGAATATATTTCTTCCTGAACCACTCTGTTTGCCTGATTAACCAACATTGCTTCAAAAAGATTTCTTATGCCTCTGGCATTACCGAATTCATTTCTCTGGTAATCCGTCAGTCTTTCGAGGTGACCTTTGAGATGTGTCAGAACATCATCATCGCATACAAATCCGTTTTTATCAGCCATACGACGGAATATAAGACAGAGTTCATCATCCGTATAATCCGGGAAAGTAATAAAGCGGTTGAATCTTGAAACAAGGCCTGTATTGGCTTTAAGAAACGCTTTCATTTCTTCGGTATATCCGGCAACAATGACAACAAGATCGTTTCTGTTGTCCTCCATAAGCTTTACCAAAGTGTCAAGAGCTTCCTTGCCGAAATCGTTTCCGGCCTGCGAATTAAGTGCGTAAGCCTCGTCAATGAAAAGTACGCCTCCAAGGCTCGATTCTACGACATCTTTAACTTTAAGCGCAGTCTGTCCGACATATCCTGCCACAAGTCCGGAACGATCCGTTTCGGTAACCGTTCCTTTGCTCAAAATGCCAAGCTCTTTATATATCAGGCCGACAATTCTGGCAACTGTCGTTTTA
This sequence comes from Lachnospiraceae bacterium, assembly GCA_045598045.1. Taxonomy (GTDB): domain Bacteria; phylum Bacillota; class Clostridia; order Lachnospirales; family Lachnospiraceae; genus RGIG3528. Next base: position 11,821 of record JAZLLG010000046.1, read on the forward strand.
CCCGTTCCGGGACTTCCGGTAAATACCATATGGTATGACATTTCTATTTCCGGAAGCTTGTATCTGGCACGCATTTTACGCACCTTAATAAGATTTATGAGAGATTTGATTTCGGTTTTTACTCCTGAAAGGCCCACAAGCTCATTAAGTTCTTCAAGAAGCTCGTTAAGCCTGTCATCGTGAATCTGACCGATAATTTTCTCTTCCTTTTCAACTTCCTCGGGCTTCGGATGAACCTCAAGTATTTCAGGTTCTTCGTATTTATTTCTGACTTCTGACCTTGATAAACCGGAAAATCTCCTGTTTCCTTTCTTCTCCGAAACACTTTGGATAATCTCCGCTGAGGCAACAGGCTTTATCGACTCTTTTGAATAATTGAGATGATGGATTTTGTAGGCACAGAAATCCCCTTTTGAGTCCTCAATATCGCAGGCACTTGTAAGGAGATCACCGTAGCAGAGCTTTTTAAAAATGTATTTACTGTCCACACTTTGGGACTTATCTTTTTCGTTTGCAAGAAAAACACTAACCCGGTCGAAATAAATACCGAGATATTTGCTTGCCACGGTCTGTCTGTGGCCGTCCAGATAGCTTAAGGAAAGCAGAATGTTTACAAGTGCGTCAAAGAATAAAGCGGCATAGCCCGACTTTTTCTCCATGTCACGAAGAGAAAGAAGCTGGAAAAGAATCGGAGGATTCTTTTGAAAATGTTCTGCTTCTTCGACAATCTCCTCCTCGGAATGACCTTCTATAAGCTCTTTTGCAACTTCCGAAAGCGAAGCAATAAAAGTCTTCTCCTCTGCCGAAAAGCGATTGCAATAGCAAGCAAAGCAGACGAGAATCGATTCAACGTAAACATCAAGGACATTTTCGGGTGTCATTCTGAGTACGCGCTCTGCCGTCTCCCAGTAGCCTTCGTCATAAAGGAGTCTGCAGAACTTTTTAAGCAAGCCGTAGTTGTCCTCTGCTATTCTGTATAATTGTACATTTGTATAAGTTTTTTCAGGCATATTTTTAAATCCTTAAGGTTATATTGTAACATAATTCTCAAGAAATTTAAACACTTCCTTTGCTGAGCTTTCGCAAAGCGAAGTCATTATTTCCCGTACCTCTTTGTCATTCAGCTTCTTTGAAGCCTCATATGCTTCCGAAAGAATTTCCGAATCATTATAAATATCGCCCATTTTAAAGCACATTTCCCCGCTTTGACGTATACCGAAAACATCACCGGGCCCGCGAAGTCTTAAGTCTTCATTTGCGATTTCAAAGCCATCGTTTGACTTGCAAAGAATATTTAAACGCTCCAAAGCTTCGTCACTCTTGTTGCCATACATGAAAATGCAATACGACTGGGAATTTCCTCTCCCGACACGTCCCCTAAGCTGATGAAGCTGTGCAAGGCCGAATTTCTCAGCATTTTCTATCATCATTACAGTTGCGTTAGGTACATTTACGCCAACTTCTACAACTGTAGTGGAAACTAATACGTCAATATTACCTGACGCAAATTCCTGCATGATGCTGTTCTTTTCCGAAGGTTTCATTTTTCCATGAAGTTTTTCGACACGTATCTCATCTCCGAATGTTTCTTTAAGCCTTTCGGAATAATCCGTAACATTTTCCCCCTCACAATCCTCGGTTTCGTCGACCATCGGGCAGATGATATAGCATTGACGTCCTTGTTTCACCTGATCTGAAATGAATTTGTAAGCCGTAGGACGATATTCCGGCCCCACCACGCAATTTTTAATCGGAAGCCTGTCCGCGGGGAGTTCCTTAACAAGAGAAATGTCCATATCTCCATAAAGCATCATTGCCAAAGTCCTGGGAATCGGTGTGGCACTCATAACAAGAATATGAGGCTTAATGCCTTTTTTACTTAAGCTCTCCCGCTGTCTTACTCCGAATCTGTGTTGTTCGTCGGTTACGCATAGCGCAAGGTTATCAAATTCAAGCTTTTCCTGAAACAGCGTATGTGTGCCGATAACAACATCCGCATCATGTGACGATATTCTGGCGTAAGCTTCCTTCTTCTCCTTTACCGACATGGAGCCTGTGAGAAGACAGCATCTTATGCCGAACTCATCAAAAATGCCGCTCATTGATTTATAATGCTGTTCCGCAAGTACCTCGGTGGGCACCATAATTGCTGCCTGATACCCCGAAGATGCGCAAAGAAGCATTGCAAGCACGGAAATAATCGTTTTTCCTGAACCAACGTCACCCTGTATAAGTCGGGCCATAACTCTGCCGGACGTCATATCCTTTTTAATGCTTTCAAAAGCCGCTTTCTGTCCTTTTGTAAGCTCATAAGGCAAGGACGAAATAAGCTTGTCACAATTTGCGGATTCATTGATGATTGCATCGCTTTTAGCAATTTCACGACCTTTGGCCATGCTTCTTAAAAATATGCCAAAGAGGAAGAACTCCTCAAATACGATGCTTCTTCTCGCTTCCAGAACAGTTTCCCCGGATTTTGGAAAATGTATTTCCTGAAGTGCATATTTCTTTTGAATGCAGCTGTATTCTTTTCTGATTTTAGCCGGGATGTACTCCGGAAAATCATCGGCAAGCACAAGTGCCTGTTTCATGGCCTTTGCAACCGCATTGTTTGTAAGTCCTTTTGTCAGCGGGTAAACGGGCTGCAAAGTGTTCTGAAGTCTGAAGTAGTCCTCACGTCTGTAAATCTTCGCCTGTTCCATGGACATAGCGGAACCTTTTCTAACGACCTTGCCGCGAAAAACATAATGATAGCCTGCTTTCAGCTCATATTTGACGTACGGCTGGTTAAACCATACAAGATTGACCTCTCCGCTTGAATCGTTAGCTTTACACGAAACCGTCTTAATACGTGAACCGTATTTGGACTCCTTGACAAAAGAGACGCAGGCACAGATAACCCCCGTATCTCCGTCTTGAAGTGATGAAATATCCTGGGGTATTTTATATTCCTCATACCTGAAGGGATAAAAAGAAAGGAGCTCACCTACACTGTTTACGGAAAGCTTCCCAAACAGTTCCTGTGTCTTCTCGCCAATACCTTTTATTGTTTTTACGGGATCGTTCAGCTGCATACAGATAACTAAAGAAACCGAACAGAGATATTCCCTGTTCGGTTTTGAAAAACGCGATAATGTTATAAAGTATTTCAGTTTACTCGACTGAAATAATGTAGTAGTAAATAGGCTGTTCGCCTGAATGCAACTCAACTTCGATGTCAGGATATTCGTCAGTAAGCTGCTTAACAAGCTCATTCGCTGTTTCTTCGTTCATTTCCTCACCATAGTATACGGTAATAAATGAAGAAGAATCATCAATCATCTGCTTTGTAAGTTCAAAGGAGACTTCGTTGATGTCTGTACCGACTGCTTTGATTGTCTTGTCATCAAGACCCATAATATCATTCTGACGAATATCAAAGCCGTCGATGCTCGTATCCCTGACAGCATATGTAACCTGACCTGTCTTTACGGTCTTAAGTGCCTCTGTCATGCTCTCAGTGTTCTCTTCGGCAGAGTTGTCATAAAGATAATTTATCATTGCCGTAATGCCCTGAGGAACGGACTTTGAAGGAATAACAACGATGTTTTTGTCCTCAACGATGTACTTTGCCTGCTCTGCAGCAAGAATGATATTCTTGTTGTTGGGAAGGATGTAAATGTTTTCGGCATTTACCTTTTCGATTGCATTAACAAAATCCTCTGTGCTGGGATTCATTGTCTGACCGCCTTCGATGATAAAGTCAGCGCCAAGGCCTTTGAAAATTTCATTTATGCCGTTACCTACGGAAACAGCTATAAATCCGTCTTTCTTCTTCGGTGTGTCGGCTGCGGGAATCTCTTCGGCTTTTTCTTCAGCCTTTGGAGCAGCTTCTGCGGCCTCTTCGGCTTTTGCCTCGGCAGGCGCAGAACCGTTGAGAATTGCATCAACGCCCTGAATTACGCGTTCATTGTGTTCCTCACGCATATTATCGATTTTCATGCGTGAAAGCTGACCATATTTAATAGCTCTGGAAAAAGCAGCACCGGGGTCATTTGTATGAACATGAACTTTGCATACACCGTCATCGGCAACAAGAACAATCGAATCACCGATTGACTCAAGGAAAGCCTTAAAAGCCATTTCTTCGCTTTCAGGGAAATCCTTTTCAAGCATGATGATGAATTCGGTGCAATAACCGAACTTAATGTCAGCTGTAGAAATATCATCTGCAGCTGCACCTCTTCTCTGAACCGGCTGTGCGGGTGCCGCAGGTGCCGTTTCGAAGGTAACCTCTTTGCCCTTCAATGCATCAACGCAACCTGTAAGTACGGTAAGAAGTCCCTGTCCGCCCGAATCGACAACTCCTGCTTCTTTAAGGACCGGAAGAAGTTCAGGTGTATAATTCAAAACTTCCTGCATATGAGCAAGGACGCCATCACAGAACTCTTCAAGAGAAGCATTGGCATTGGCAAGCTCTCTTGCTTTTTCCGCTCCGCCTCTTGCAACGGTAAGTATGGTTCCTTCCTTAGGCTTCATAACAGCCTTATATGCAGTTTCAACTGCTCTGTCAAAGGCATCTGCAAGAATGCCTACGTTAAGATTTTCAAATTCGGAAATAACTTTTGTAAAGCCACGTAAAAGCTGTGAAAGAATAACGCCCGAGTTACCTCTTGCGCCACGGAGTGAGCCTGAAGAAATTGCCTTTGCAAGTTCGGGCATCTTCGGTGCATTAAGAGCTGCAACCTCCTTGGCGGCAGACATGATGGTCAACGTCATGTTCGTACCTGTATCACCATCGGGAACCGGGAAAACATTAAGTTCATTTATAACTTCTTTTTGTGCTTCAATGCTTTTTGCTCCTAAAAGGAATGCCTTCTGAAGCAATGCGGCATTAATGGTATTATCCAACTTTAAACCCTCCTTAAGAATCGATTCGCTCTTTAATCGATGGCTCTTACGCCCTCAACAAGAACATTAATCTTCTCGACCTTAAGGCCGGAAAATTCTTCTACCTTATACTTGACGTCACTGATAAGGTTGCTTGCTACAGCAGAAATACTTACTCCATAAGAAACAATTATATGAAGATCAATCGTGATAAGATTGTCCTGTGAAATTGTAACGCCGACTCCCTGTGTGAGATTTTCACGCTTTAAGAGTTTTGCAATACCATCCTTGACACTGATAACTGCCATACCGACAATACCAAAGCATTCTACTGCGGATGAACCTGCATACTTTGCAATGACTTCGCTGTCAATGCTGACATTACCAAAGTCGGATGCAATTGTCCCTGCGTTTGAACTCATAGACATAACCTCCTGAATTTCATTTTTGAAAAACATACAAACTTTATTATAACGCATTAACGTAAAAAAAGAAAGATAATTTTTGTGAACAACAAGGGCCTCATCTCAGAAAGCTTCGCTTTCTTTCGATGTTCGTTTGCTCAAGGCACTGCACACACTTTCGTGTGTGATGCGCCTCATCTCAGAAAGCTTCGCTTTCCTTCGATGTTCGTTTGCTCAAGGCACTGCACACACTTTCGTGTGTGACATCATAATGCATTCATACAAAAACAGACACCCAAAAGCTGGTGTCTGTTTTGTGTATTCTGCATTATGATTTACGCAAGCTTCGCTTGCGCAGTGCCTGTTCGCTATTCGTGCACGTTTCGCTTGCGCAGTGCCTGTTCGCTATTCGTACAAAAAGAGCGCCTACACTCATGGCGCTCTTTGTTTGATTCGATAAGTTTTAAGTTAAGTCAGCTGCGATTATTAAGCGCGCTCTACTGCACCGGATCTGAGGCAGGAAGTACATACGTACATCTTCTTGTTGCCCTGAGGAGTCTTTACGCGAACCGACTTCACGTTGGACTTCCACATCTTATTCTCTCTTGCAGATACGTGGCTTCTGGAGAAGCTAAGCTGCTTTCCGAATAAACCGCCCTTTTGACAAATTGCACATTTAGCCATCGAATTGCACCTCCTTATTCATAAGGTTATGCCCACAAACGCATGTATTTTATCAGAAACATCTGAATAAATCAAGATAAACTTACTCAGCTGTAATTATTTCACAAATCGGAAGATACTTTGAATCCTGTGTAAGTATTACTTTTTCGATTCTGTCGGCCTTAATTCGGCCTTTTCTCGGGTTCTTAACCGAATCAATCGATCCGATTATCGTCGCATCCACGTCGGAATACTCAAATGACAAATCACAATCGATCATCTGACAGTTAATAAGCTTGAGGTTCGTACAATAACAAAGCGGCTGTGTACCGATTATTGTACAGTTTTCGAGAGTAAGTCCGTCCGAGAACCATGCAAGATACTCGCCCTTTATTGTAGAATTCTTTACCGTCACATTTTTCGCATGCCAGAAACAATCCTTTGTATCAAGCTCAGAATCCGTTATTACAACATTCTCCGTATACTGGAACGAATACTTGCCCTTAAGTTTTAAGCTCTTTATATCAAGATTTGAAGAATTAAGAAAAAGGTATTCAGCTTCGATTTCACTGTTGTTAACGGATATATTTTCTGTCTTCCAACCGAACTCCGGTGAAACAACCTTGGAATCATTAATAATAATATCCTTGCATTCACGCAGTGCCTTTATTCCGAGCAGATTTGAATCGGAAATGGTTCCGAATGAATCATACCATAACGCCGCTCTTGATTTATCGGTGAAAGTACAATCATTCAAAACAAATTTTTCAGCATGCCATAAAGGATAACGCAAATTAAAAAAACAAGACTTTACGTTTATATCATGACATTCCTTTAACGCTGACTCACCGTCTTCGGGTCCGTCAAAGCTGCATCCGGAAACCTCTGCATTATTGAGGCCGTACAATGCTCTTTCCTCCCCGAAAACCCCGTTTTCAACTTTTTTTCTGAAACCTTCTTCCATAATAATACTCTCCCTTGAGAAAAAGGACTTCCCTGAAGAAGTCCTTTGAGTGTTTGTGGGTGTTATCTGTTTACAGTTAAATAGTCTGGTTTACTTTCTTAAACCAAGCTTCTCGATGAGTGCACGATAGCCCTCAATGTCTGTCTTCTTAAGGTACTCAAGAAGACCACGTCTCTGACCAACCATCTTAAGAAGGCCACGTCTTGAATGGAAGTCCTTCTGGTTGTTCTTGAGATGCTCTGTAAGCTCGTTGATGCGCTCTGAAAGAAGTGCAATCTGAACTTCAGGTGAACCTGTATCATTTGCTGTTCTTCCGTATGCAGCAATGATTTCGGCTTTCTTTTCCTTTGTAATCATGTTTTTTCCTCCTTTACAAGTATCGATATCGCCGAGAACCAAGAGACGGTTGGAGTGTTCTCCGTGCTCTGAGCCCGGGCCGCAATGTGTGCCTGATCTGTCGGTTGTCACAGGCTGATGTATAATAGCACAGAAAACTGATTTTGTAAACTCATTTTTTTTAAATCAGCTTTGCTGCGGATAATTTATGCGAAATAAACACACCTTATGGCAAAACACCGGCCCCTAGAATGTGTGTATAAACAATCCGCTTCTAAGCTTCGGCTCGAACCATGTAGACTTGGGAGGCATAAGGAGTCCGGCATCAGCGACATCAAACAGCTCAGTGATTGATGTGGGATACATGGAAAACGCAACCTTCATGTCATTATGTACCCTTTTCTCAAGTTCGGAAAGACCTCTTATTCCGCCGACAAAGTCAATGCGTTTGTCTGTCTTCGGATCGTGGATTCCGAGCACAGGCTCAAGAAGTCTGTCCTGAAGAATTGAAACGTCGAGACTCTTTACGGGGTCTTTTTTGTCATAAATACCCTCTTTTGCCGTAAGCTTATACCAGTTGTCCTCAAGGAACATACCGAATTCGCATTTGTTATCGGGCTTAACGGCTTCCTTTTGAGGTGCGGAAATGTCAAAGCATTCCGAAACCTTCTTGAAGAATTGCTCTGTGGTGTAGCCGTTAAGGTCCTTGACTACCCGGTTGTAGTCCATTATTTTAAGCTCATTCTCGGGAAAGCTTACAGACAGGAAGTAATTGTATTCGCTGTTTGCGTCATACTTTCCTTTAAGCTCGATTTCACTCTTTCTTCTGCGGAAACCCACCTTGACTGCAGAGGCTGCGCGGTGGTGGCCGTCTGCAATGTAAATTCTGTCAATATTTTCAAAAGCCTCGAAAATGGTCTTTATGTCGGACTCTTTGTCAACAATCCATACTCTGTGTGTAATGCCGTCGTCACTTGTAAAATCAACGTCCGGAGCATTCTTTTTAACCTCTGCGACAACCTTTTCGATTAATTCATTTCTGCGATAGGCAAGGAAAATCGGGCCGGTCTGAGCAGAGCAGATATCAACGTGATTGATTCTGTCAAGCTCCTTATCGGCACGGGTGTTTTCATGTTTTTTGATAACGCCCTGGTCGTAATCGTCAATGGATGCGCACGAAACAATACCTGTCTGAGAACGTCCGTCCATAGTGAGCTCATAAAGATAATAGCAAGGCTTCTCATCCTGTACGTAAACGCCTTTGTTTATCTGTTCCCTGAGCATGGAAGCTGCCTTTTCATATACTTCGGCTGCATACATGTCGTAGTCTTCCGGGAACTGGGATTCGGGGCGATCGATATTCAGGAATGAAAGTGGCTCCTTAAGCGCCGCCTCTCTGGCTTCCGCACGATTATACACGTCATACGGAAGTGCTGCCACTCTGTGAGAAATGCTTTTCTCTGGTCTGAATGCTTTAAAAGGTCTTAGTGTTGCCATATTAATCCTCCGGAAATAATATTTTTCCCTGTCCCTTACTCTATCCTTAAAAATACGACAGCAAGTCTGCCGTTGTCGCATATCTCACCGAATTCGTTCGTATCACTGCAGGTGGACAAAGTGATAAACTCATCCCCGTATTTTGCGGAATTCGGCAATTCGACTTCGCTTTTTTCTTTTATGTTATTAAGCCAATAATCGAACTCTTCTTCGTTTGAAGCATCAAAGAAATAATAGTATTTAAAATCTGTTTCGTTTTGATTGAACACATGAGACCGGAATACTGACACAAGCTTATATACCCTGTGTTCGTATGCGGTATCAAAATATAAAAGGCTGTGGCTGTCGCAAAAATCTTTCTTCAGGAATCTGTCCAGTGTACCGAACATCATCCCGCTTTTCTGATTATGTCCGAAAATCAAAATGTTCGTTGTCGGACTCTTGAACCCTTCTTTCCCAACGTCATCGGCCTTTCCGACACCCGCTTCGCAAGTGGACAACGTGAACAAAGTGCCGTTTTTGTTGCTGCTTCCGTCGAACCAGTGTTTTAAATAGTAGTTTTCATCCTCCGCCTTTTCCATAACAACAGGATAGTCGATTTCAGTATCAGGTATAGTCAGCCATCCAAGAAAATCATTATTGATTTCGTAAAGTTCTGCCCCTTCGGGAAGCATAACTATGGGTTCAGGTGTAGCGGAAGGTTCCGGTGCGGAAGTGGGCTCAGGTGTAACAGAATGCTCGGGTGTAACAACTTCAGTCGGTACAGCCGTAGCGGACGGTTCAACATCAATGCGGTTAACCATCTCCGGTTGCGAAGTCAATTCGCTTTCAAGAAGAATACGCTCCTTAATTGCCTTAAGCTCTTCAACACTTTTTGAAACTTCACGTGCTTCCGAAAAATAAAAGCACAGGTATATGACGAGTCCTATACCTGCGAGAATCATTACCGTAACAGAGATTGCAAACGGAATATTCTTTTTTATCTTTTTCGAGAAATCACCGAAAAAGGCTTTTATTTTTTCAATCATACATTAGTATTCAGGTTTCTTAAACCACTTAAATCCGGGCGAGTACCGGAACATAACCTTAGCTTCGATATCATCTTTTGTTATGTACTTGTTTTTCCAAAAACGGGCGTCCCCGGAGTGGTTACGATTGTCTCCCATGCAGAAATAGCAGCCTGCGGGAACATCATAAGTACCGTCTCCCCAGCCCGGTTTCATTTCTTCGTTAAGGTAGTCCTCTATAAGTTCAATACCGTTAATGTAAACATGTCCGTCACGAACTTCAACCTTTTCACCGGGTAGCCCGATTACTCGCTTAACGTAGAAATCTCTTGGCATATTGCTTGAAGCTGTCCAGTCGGGCTCCGGGAAAATGACTATATCGCCTCTTTCAACCTTGCTGAAAAGGCGGTTTCCGATGAGCTTGTCCTGAACCATTATTGTCTTTTCCATGGATCCTGTAGGAACAACGGCTTTGAAAATAACACAATTTGAAAGAAAAAGCGCAATAAGTACAGCTGCTGCAATGATGATTGCCCAGCTCAATGTTTCTTTAAGATAGTACTTGGCTTTTTCAGCAGGCGTCTGGGGACGCACTTCTTCTGTTTCGTTCATAAAATGCCTCCAATTATAATTCTGTCGGACCGTCACCTATGTCAACAACATAGAAATCGGCTGCATAACCGATTTTCTTAAGATATGCATCACCGACATTTTTAATGAATGCATCAACACAATCCTCTTTTACAATGCTGACCGTGCAACCGCCGAAACCTGCACCGGTCATTCTGGAACCGATGACACCGTCACAATTCCATGCATTTTCAACAAGAGTATCAAGCTCAACGCCGGTAACTTCATAATCATCACGAAGCGAAACGTGCGAATCATTCATAAGCTTACCGAACTTTTCAACATCATTTGCCTTAAGAGCAGCAACAGCCTCAAGAGTACGAACGTTCTCATATACGGCATGTTTAGCTCTCTTTGTCTTTATTTCATCCCCGATGAAATCTTTGATTTCTTCGAAATCGGATGTGGAAAGCTCGCCAAGAGCTTTGATGTTTTTCTTAGTCTGAAGTTTTGCGAGGGCATCCTCACATTCGCTTCTTCTTTCGTTATATTTGGAATCACCAAGGCCACGCTTTTTGTTTGAACAAGCAATAACAATTTTAGCACCATCAAGCTTTATGGGTGCATATTCATACTTAAGTGTAGCTGTATCAAGGAAAATCGCATTGTCCTTTTTACCCATTGCAATTGCAAACTGGTCCATTATGCCGCAGTTGACACCGATAAACTCATTCTCGGCACGCTGTGAAAGGAGTGCCATATCAACGTTTGACATTTCAAAACCAAACAAAGACTTACATACGAAACATGTAAGGACTTCAAGAGATGCCGACGAAGAAAGGCCCGAAGAATTGGGAATATTGCCGAACACAAGCATATCAATGCCTTCGTCAACCCTTGATTCTTTCTCGTTTAAAAGTGAAATGACGCCCATCGGATAATTGGCCCAGTCATATTCCTCTTTATCGTATTCGATGTCATCAACATCAAAATATTTGATGCCCTTATTTTCAAAATTCATGGAATAAAGCCGGCATGTATTCATTCCGTTTTTTCTCGCAACCGCATAGGTGCCTATTGTAAGTGCGCATGGGAAAACATGTCCGCCGTTATAGTCCGTGTGTTCTCCGATAAGATTAACTCTGCCGGGAGCAAAGAAAAGCCTTGCTTCTTCAGTGCCTCCGAAAACGCGCTCAAATTCCTCAAAAAGTTTCTCTTTCATGTTTTTTCCTTTCAGACAAAGTGCAATGCACTGATAATCGTAAAAGACCTTCGTCATTTTAACAAAGCATAGCACAAAAGTAAAGAATGACCTTAGTACTTTATGGTAATTAAGGGACGAACACCGCAAAGGCCGTCCGAATATGAATACCCGCCGGTGAACATGCCGGTTTCCATAACATTTCCGAACTCATTGACAAATGCCGCAGTACCCTGCAACGGTCCGTTGTCCGAAAGCCACCAGCATCCGTAAGCATAATCGCTGTGACCCGAAGACCCCCAGTCCGTACATTTTATTACATGGTTCATGGGATTGTAGGTATATATTCCGAGCTTAAATGCGTGCAATGTCGGAGCGGCACAAAGAAACTCTTTGTCAAGCCTTGAAGAAATATCATTTATATCATTTATTCCAGGAACACTGACAAAGTCATCATTAACTTTCACAAGCATATTCTTTTCGGATTCGGAAAAAGCTGTATTACGGAATTCGTCATTCAGCCATTTTCTCAAAGAGCACTGAGCCCACGTAACATTACGTGTTTCATCGTCAAAAGCCTTTTCTTCGATAATGTTTGCCGCAAGCAGCGTAAGCTCGTTTCCTTCTTTTCCGACAACATACCACTTAACAGGTTCAAAGCAGTAAGAACCGAACTCTACCGTGCATCCGATATCTGCGTCCGCAATACTTTGAACATTTTCGACTACACCTCTGAAAGGCATATCATATTCTTTGTATACTGCAGGAATATCATAAGTATCCGAATCGTGAACAAAGCCCTCCGGATCAATCACTCCCGATTTTGAAAGCATATTCATCTTTTGAATAATACGTCCTTTATCAAAATCATCCGTGCAAAGCTCGGTAAAGCCTTCTTTCTGAACTCCCGGAAGCACCTGAGAAGATGCCGATACGATTCCGTCTTCGTTTCGTTCAACAAAAATTTTCAAAAGGAAAGTGTCTTCCGTATAGTAATCAAACCAGAAATCTCCCATACTGTAAAATATGGGCTTCCCTTTATAGTAGTCAACACCCTGTATTACATGGCTGTGACCGCCAACAACGACATCTGCTCCCGCGTCGATATATGCGCTTCCGAGGCTGTACTGGTCACTTTCAAGGGCATCCGAGTTTTCTTTTCCCCAATGAACAATCGCAACAACATAATCTGCGTTGCTTTTTGCTTCACGAATGGCGTTGCAAAACTTTTCAGAATCATAGCAAAGCAGAATCCCCGCAGATTCTTCCGCTTCGGGAGTTTTTCTGTTCTTTTCGGCCTTTGACGCCATAACATAGGCTATTTTTATGCCATTGACCGTAAAGTAAAGCGGACTTGCCGCCTCCTGAATGTTCTTTCCTGCCCCTACATAAGCAATTCCTGCTTCACGGAGTGTTTCCATTGTGTCCAGAAGAGATTCCTCACCATAATCATACACATGATTATTGGCAAGTCCGGCAATATCAACACCAAGATCGGCATAAAACTTTACCATAGCCGGATCTGCTTTAAAATTGTAAAGCTTACCTTTGAGCTTGTCTTCGCTGTCAGTAAAAGGAAATTCGCTGTTCACAAAGCAAAGTGAGGAATTACGCATTTCGTCGATATAAGCTTCCGAAATACACTCGTAAACATCATATCCTCCCGTGACGTACGAAATATAAGGGAAATAATTCTCCGAGAGGCACATATCACCGGCAAAAGTAAGGATTGCTCTCGGGTCCTTTGTCGGTTCAGGAGACGGGCTGACATACGGCACATCTGGAGTTTCACTTGGAACAGGTGTCGGCGAAACGTCATTTTCGGGAACATGAATGTCGATGTTTTCCGGCTGCTTCGTCACTTTGCTGTCACAGACATTGTCCTGAGACGTTACTTCCGGGGGATTATCCTGCATAATCTCTCCGTTTAGGCACGCGTTCAGTGAAAGCATTGCAAATGCTGTAAATATATATATACAAAAACGTAATTTCTTTTTCATTAATATCCTCCGGTTAATCTCGTAACCGCTTCGATTATTTGTTTCTCACGAATCGGTTTTATGATAGCAAAATTCTTTTAGAAGTCAAGCAAAATCAAGTACTCCGAGCCGGTAAACATTGACAAAAAAAGTCATAAGATTTATCATAAATCAGTGTATGCAATACTTACAAATTATTACCCGGGTGAGGTCAAAATGGTTATAAATATTACAGCCAAAGGCGACAATTACGACATCATTATCGAAAACGGACTCCTTTCCAAGCTTCATATGCTCGAAGCTTTCAAAGGAAAGTCGCTTATTGTCACGGATTCCGGAGTACCTTCCGAATACTCCGAAAAGGTTTCCTCATTCTGTTCAAACCCGTTCAGGTACATCATCCCTGAAGGTGAAAAGAGCAAATCTCTTCAAAGCTTTGAAGCCATCGTTTCATTTATGCAAGAGCACTCCTTTGACCGCCACGACAGGATTATTGCCGTAGGAGGCGGTGTTGTGGGCGATCTTTCCGGCTTTGTTGCTTCTGCTTACATGCGCGGTATCACTTTCATAAACGTTCCCACAACTCTTCTTTCCATGACGGATTCATCTGTCGGAGGGAAAACAGCTGTGGATTTTAATGGTACAAAGAATCTTATCGGAGCCTTTTACCAGCCTTCCCTTGTACTTATCGATCCCGAAGTGTTAGCCACCCTTCCCGCGCGTCAGGTTGCTTCCGGTTACGCCGAAATCATCAAAATGTCACTGACCTTTTCCAAAGAGCTTTTTGAAAAGCTTGAGTCACCCGGAAAGAATGTTCTTGATTCGGTTTTACACTTCATAAGTGAAGGTATTCTCATCAAAAAATCGGTTGTCGAAGCCGATCCGTACGAGTCCGGCCTTCGCAAGGTGTTAAACTTCGGTCATACACTCGGTCATGCAATAGAATCCAATGAAAACGGGTCTCTTTTTCACGGAGAAGCTGTAGCTCTCGGTATGCTCAGAATGTGTTCGGAAGAAGTTCGTTCCCGACTGATTGCAATGTACAAGTTCTACGGTCTTCCGACAGACCTTGACAAATACACAAAGGACACTTCCGCACTTCGCACATTTCTTAATAACGATAAAAAGGGGAATTCCGGGCTTATTGACTGCATATATGTTGAAACTCCCGGCTCCTACATCATAAAAAAACTACGTTCGGAGGAAATCATATGAAAAACACCTTTGGTAATCAAATGACGCTTACTCTGTTTGGCGAAAGCCATGGCCCCGCCGTTGGTCTTGTTGTCGACGGAATAACTCCGGGACTTCCCGTTTCCAAAGAAACAATCGAAAACTACCTCTCAAAAAGACGTCCCGCAAAATATGGCGATACGTCACGGGTTGAGCAGGACAGATTTCAAATTACAAGCGGTGTTTTCAATGATTTCACAACAGGCACCCCGCTCTGCATATCCATAACCAACTCCGACACCATCTCTTCGGTTTATGAAGCTTCAAGGGACGTTCCTCGTCCATCTCATGCAGACTACACTGCCGACGTTAAGTTTAACGGTTTTCAGGACTATCGCGGCGGCGGGCACTTTTCAGGCCGTCTCACCGCTCCGATTGTTGCCCTTTCCGGAATACTTCTTCCCGCTCTCGAAAAGAAAGGGATAACCATTTCATCAAAAGTCATTAATATCGGCGGTTGTAATAATCCTGCCCTTTTTGATGAAGTGATTGAAAACGCCAAAAACGAAAACGATTCTCTCGGAGGCATTGTCGAAACCGTTATTACAGGTCTTGAGGCAGGTCTCGGCGAGCCCTGGTTCGACTCTCTCGAGTCTGTAATCAGCCATGCTGTTTTTTCTCTCGGCGGAGTTAAAGGCATAGAATTCGGCGAAGGCTTCAAGCTTGCTTCAATGACGGGCTCGGAAGCAAACGATCCGTTCCGGATTGAAAATAACAAAGTCGTTACTTCCACCAATCATTCCGGCGGAATCAACGGAGGCATTTCCAACGGAATGCCCGTTGTCTTCAGAACTGCCGTTAAGCCGACTCCTTCCATCTCCAGACAGCAGGAATCGGTAAACATCAGAAAAATGCAAAATGAAATATTGGAAATAAAGGGACGTCACGACACAGCCATAGTTCGACGCATTTCACCCGTTATAGACGCGCTTTCGGCTTTCGTAATATGTGATATGCTTATGCAGCGTCACGGCGTTGACTGTCTCAGATAAAGGAATTCATGGAATACGGACTCATTGGGGAAAGACTCGGCTACAGTTTTTCTCCCGAAATTCACAAAAAAATATCAGGCATAAATTACGAGCTGAAAGAAATCCCGAAAAGTAACCTTTCCGCATTTATTTCAGAAAAGTCTTTCAAGGGTTTGAACGTAACCATTCCCTACAAAGAAACGGTTATTCCGATGCTCGACCGCATTTCCGGTGATGCAGAAAAGCTTAACGTCGTAAACACGATTATAAACCATGACGGCAAGCTTTTCGGCTATAATACGGACTGCTGCGGTTCCAAGCTTCTTCTCATAAAAAGCGGTATTGAAATATCCTCCAAAAAGGTTCTTATACTCGGCACCGGAGCCACATCCAACACTCTTGCACTCGTCCTTAAAGAGCTTGGTACTTCTGAAATAATCAAAGTATCACGTTCCGAAAGCAGCGGAGACACAACGTACGAAAAAGCCGTTACAGAGCACACCGATGCCGATGTCATAGTAAACACGACTCCTGTGGGGACTTCTCCGAATCTTGAAGCTTCCCCGATTGATCTTTCCTGTTTTCCAAAGCTTTCCGGCGTTGCGGATGTTATTTACAATCCATTAAAAACAGCACTCGTAAAGCAGGCGGAAAGCCTTGGAATAAAAGCGGTTAACGGTCTGTATATGCTTGTTGCGCAGGCTGTATGCGCCAATCTTCTTTTCACCGGTAAGCTAAACGCCGACACTTCCGACTTTATCTCGTGTCCTGAAGTAATTCAGACCTCGGATCGTGTCTATAAGAACATCCTGAAAAGCAAAATCAACATAGTTTTAACGGGTATGCCGTCTTCCGGCAAATCAACGCTAGGAAAATATCTTGCTTCCATTACCGGACGCGAACACATAGATACCGACAAAGTTATATGCGCACGTACCTCCATGAGTATTCCGAAGATTTTTGATCTTTACGGCGAAAAGCACTTCCGTCAGCTCGAAAGCGAGGTAATCAAAGAGTTTTCGCAGAAAAACGGGCTTATTATTTCCACCGGAGGTGGCGCAATACTTAATCCTGAAAACATAAACGCTTTACGTTCCAACGGTCGTATCTTCTTCATAGACCGGCCTTTGGAGATGCTCACTTCCACCAAAAATCGTCCTTTGTCAAGTGACGATGAGGCACTTAAGAAGCGTTACAAGGAGCGCTACCCCATATATCGTTCCACATGCGATGAGCGTCTTAACGGGCGTCTTACAGTAAAAGAGGAGGCAAGCAACGTAATACGCCTTTTAAATGAATACGTTGCAAATTCATTATGAAACTTCTTATAATCAATGGACCTAACCTTAATATGCTTGGCCGACGTGAGCCCGGAATTTACGGCTCCGAAAGCTATGATGACCTTGTTGAAAAAATCCGCCTTTACTCCGAAGAAAAAAAAGTTGAGACGGTTGTTTTCCAGTCCAACCATGAAGGTGCAATCATCGATGCAATTCAGGATTCCTACGGAAAGTTTGACGGAATTATTATCAACGCGGGCGGTTATTCCCATACAAGCATAGCCATTCACGATGCTTTAAAAAGCGTCAGCCTTCCTGTCGTTGAAGTCCACATTTCCGATATTTTCAAGCGTGAGGAGTTCCGGCATTTCACTTACACCGGTCTCGTAGCCGAAAAAAGTATAATCGGTCACGGAACGAACGGATATCTTGAAGCAATCGACCATTTTTTGCAAAAGTAGAGAGGAAACCATGAACAAAACCATCCGAAAAGCAGTATGTAAAGGCACAGTTAATGTTCCACCTTCAAAATCATATGCTCACAGGTACCTTATCTGTGCGGCATTGGCCGATGGTATCAGCCACATAAGAAACATCGACCTGTGTCAGGACGTTCTCGCGACTCTCGACTGTATAAAAGAGCTGGGTGCCGAATATACCATTGATGGTTCCACTATAACAGTTAAAGGTTGTGGCGGAAAAGTACGTTCCAACACTTCTTCTGTTCCGACCGTCTTTAAATGCAGAGAATCCGGCTCCACTCTTCGCTTTATGATTCCGCTTGCTTTGACGCGCGAAAACAACATCGAATTTCATGGAACCGAACGTTTGCTGGAACGCGGCATAATTGTTTATGAGAGCGCCTTCTTCTACTCCGACATAAACTACCGTCCGACTAAAACCAAACTATGTATGAGCGGTGCGCTTAAATCGGGCTCCTATCGTATTCGCGGCAACATTTCCAGCCAATACGTTTCCGGACTTATGTTCTCTCTTCCGCTTTTGGAAGGAGACAGCAAGCTGTTTATCATGTCTCCCGTAGAAAGCCGCAGTTACAT
Organism: Lachnospiraceae bacterium; assembly: GCA_045598045.1. Lineage (GTDB taxonomy): Bacteria > Bacillota > Clostridia > Lachnospirales > Lachnospiraceae > RGIG3528. The sequence goes on from JAZLLG010000046.1 coordinate 29,853, forward strand.
TAACATTACACTTGATGTTCTCGAAAAATTCGGTATCGAAATTAAGGAAATCGCTCCGGATTCCTACTACATAAAAGGCGGACAAACCTATAAGCCGTGCGATATTACCGTTGAGGGTGACTGGTCAAATGCAGCTTTTTTCTGTGCCTTCAATTATCTCAATGAGGCCAACAAAGTTTATGTTGAGGGTTTGTCTTCAGACAGCCGTCAAGGTGATAAAGTTGTAGTCGATTATCTTGACGCATTGGCAAGCGGTGTTTCGGTAATAAACCTTGAAAACAATCCCGACCTTGCTCCTGTTCTTTTCGCCGTCGCTTCAGCTTTGGGAGGTGCCACCTTCATAAACACAAAGCGCCTCATAAACAAAGAATGTGACAGAGCCCGCGCCATGAAAGAAGAGCTTCGCAAGTTCGGCGCAAAGCTGGATATCAATCCAAATTCCGTTGTTGTTCATGAAACTACTCTTCACGCCCCGGAGGTTGAACTTAACGGTCATAACGATCATCGTATCGTTATGGCTCTCGCTATTCTTCTTTCCTTATTCGGAGGCGAAATAACCGATTCCGAAGCTGTAAGCAAAAGCTATCCGGGATTTTTCGAAGAGCTTGAAAAAATAACTATGTAAAGAAAGAACCAATATGAGTATGCATTTTATCGGAAAGCTTCCCACTCCCGAGGAGATTATTGAAAGTCTCCCTCTCTCGGAAGCTGCCAAAAAGCAAAAAAAAGAAAATGACAGAGAAATACGAAGTGTTATAACAGGCCGAAGCAACAAGTTTCTTTTAATTATCGGTCCTTGTTCGGCAGATCGTATCGATTCTGTTTTGGATTACTCAAAAAGGCTTAAGGCACTTCAGGAAAAGGTCAGCGACAAACTTATACTTATCCCCCGTGTATATACAAGCAAGCCTCGTACAACCGGTGAAGGCTACATGGGCATTTCCAGCCAGCCCGATCCGCTTGACACTCCGAACATCATTAAAGGTCTTTATGAAGCAAGAAAGATACATCTTACGGTTATAGAAGAAACAGGTCTTCCGACTGCGGATGAGATGCTTTATCCCGAATATATGCTCTACACACGTGACCTTATTTCATACATCGCCGTTGGTGCCCGTTCAGTTGAAGATCAGCATCATCGCCTTTCAGCCAGTGGTTTTGAAGTTCCCGTCGGGATGAAAAATCCTACAAGCGGTGACCTCTCCGTTCTTATGAACTCCATACGTGCTGCCCAGACTCCGCACATATTCGGATACGGCGGCTGGGAAGTATTAAGTAAAGGCAACCCGTTCGCGCATTCAGTGCTTCGCGGGCACGTAAACAAGCTTGGCCAGCATCAGCCGAATTACAGTTCCGAAGATATCCGTCATCTATATGCCCTTTATGAAAAGAGCGGTCTGCTCTATCCTTCCGTTGTGATTGATACAAATCATTCCAACTCCGGAAAGAATCCTTTTGAACAGGAAAACATTGCTCTCGACATTCTGAAAACAAAAAAGAGTTCTTCGGAAATGAACTCTTTCATTAAAGGACTGATGATTGAATCCTACATTGAAGACGGCTACCAGAACCCGGCCGATACCACTTACGGTGTTTCCATCACAGATCCCTGCCTCGGTTGGGAAAAGTCCGAAAAACTGATTTATTCTATTGCAGATATGCTTTAATCGGGCAGGCTTTTGTCTGAGCCTTCTCGCTATATGCATAAAAACAGTACGATCTCAAAGACCGTACTGTTTATTATTTATCTTTTATGGTAATACTTTAAAAGCGTTGATTTAAGCACTTCGTTGTCAATAGGTTTCGGAATATGTTCATTCATGCCGCACGCAAACGCAGCTTCGGCATCTCTTGCAAATGCATTGGCCGTCATGGCTACAATCGGCACATTTCCGGAATCCTTTCTTTCCAAAGCTCTTATTGCTCTTGTAGCATCATGACCGTTCATAACAGGCATCATGATGTCCATAAGTACTGCATCATAGTGGAACTCTTCCGACGCGGTGAACATATCAACCGCAATCTTTCCGTTAACAGCTTTTTCAACAATACATCCCATTTCCTGGAGAAGATATTCGGCAACTTCAAGGTTAAGCTCATTATCCTCAACAAGAAGCACTTTCATGCCTTCAAGATTGTCAGCCAAAGGCTCATCAGCCACTTCCGTTTCAGGAAGAGCCGAACCTCCGGATACGTTAATAATCGGCTTCTCCTCTGCAGCTCCGAAATCAGGCATCGCATTCTGTTCATTTTCTGCTGTTTTCTTTTCTTTATCGGTCTTGGAAAGCTCAAGCACTTCGTTTATCAAAACAAGCAGGTACTTGGAGTTCTCGTCGATTTTATCAAGGCAGTCAATGATTTTCGTCGGATTGTGCATGTTTTCCTTGGCAATTCGAATCATGCCTGAAATACCGTTCAAAGGTGTTCTGATGTCATAGGAAAACTTTGAAACAATTGATGCTCTCAAAAGATCGGCTTCTTCGACAGCTTTTTTAACATTTTCTATTTCACCGAGAAGCTTGTTTTCTTTATCCTTCTCGTCGTCAATCTGCCGCGATAACCAAAGAAGTCTCGTAGCTTTATTGTTGAAGTCTCTCTTTGTAACGCAAAGACTCTCGTTACACCAGCCGCAGCCGGTTGTAAGCAGCTCACAAGAAATAACGTTTGTGTCCTTTAATCTGTCCTGCAAAGTAAGCAGGTTACAGAAAGCAAGAGCATCGGCCTTTGAGCTGTCATCAATGCATCCGTTTACCCATCCGAGAATGACTGAATTAACATCTGCTGTCTTGGGAATTACCTGTGAAACATATTCACGGCTGATTATCGACTCAAATGTCATGGTAGAAAGATCAATGGAATGTACCCCGACATAGACATCCTTAAGCGCTGTCAGCATTTCCTTGTTGTTCTTTGAAGTTTTCTCACTTTCCGTAACAACTTTTCTCTCGTCTTCTATGTCTTCTGAAGTAAGGAGTACTCGTATAACCTTACGGTCAGCGCTTCGTTTAACAACAATGAAGCTCGTCTTTGCCCACTGTTCCAGCATGTTTTTGTGTTCAAATGCCATACTGTCCGAGCTGGAAAGACGCTCGTTCAACGTATCAAGATTTGTAAAATCCTTGATTTTGGCAAAGCAGTCTTCCGGTACGGATTTGCAAAAAAGAGCAACAGCCTCTCTCGCAGCACCTGTGTCGGGAATGATGTCTTTATACATATCCGACGCCTTAAAGCAGGTGTACGTACCGTCTTCAAGATTAATGTAATATGCCGTGTTGTAAAGCCTTGATACAGCCTCGAGTATTTCCATACCTTCCGAAGCACCGCCATTAAACTCAATCATTGAAAATCCTCCGTGATAAAATGTGAGCCTTAACTGTTATTCCAACTCAAATGCGCCTGTGTAGAGCTGATAATATGTCTTTTTCTGTGCTATAAGTTCGTCATGAGTACCGCGCTCAATGATATGACCCTTATCAAGTACGATAATCGAATCGGAATTTCTGACTGTTGAAAGTCTGTGAGCAATAACAAATACCGTTCTGCCCTTCATAAGCTTATCCATACCGTCCTGTACAAGAGCTTCGGTACGTGTATCGATGGAACTTGTAGCTTCATCAAGAATCATTGCAGGTGTATTTGCAACAGCCGCTCTCGCAATGGAAAGGAGCTGTCTCTGTCCCTGTGAAAGGGATGCGCCGTTTCCTGTAAGCATCGTGTTATAGCCTTCAGGAAGTCGTGTGATAAAGTCATGTGCATTTGCAAGCTTTGCTGCCTCAATACACTCTTCATCGGTTGCATCAAGACGTCCGTAACGGATATTGTCCATAACCGTGCCGGTAAAGAGGTTAACATCCTGGAGAACAAGTCCAAGTGAACGTCTTAAATCCTGCTTTTTAATCTTGTTTATGTTGATACCGTCGAAACGAATCTTACCGTCGGGTATATCATAAAATCTGTTGATAAGATT
>JAZLLG010000047.1:0-45161 GCA_045598045.1 Lachnospiraceae bacterium
GAGAGCGAAAAGCGGTAATGGCTTAAGCCATTATTGTGATTTTCTCTTGAAAAGATTGAATTGAAGTCTTAAAAGGTATATGAAGTGCGAAAAGAGGGTGCACGGCCGGTTAGGCCGCGTACCCTCTTTGTCGACGCTCTGAACGGTCGGATTTATTCCGACCGTTTTAAAATTGAAAAAATATAAGCATAAAATGCGTTGAAACGATAATTTCTTTTGATATAATGAACGAGTATGAAAAACGTTTATCTTGCCCCTATGGAAGGGCTGACAACACGAATATTCAGGCAGGCGCTTGGAAGGCACTATAAAGGTGTAACAAAATGTTTTACGCCGTTTCTTTCACCAAATCAAAATAAGTCTTTTCAAAAAAGGGAATGGGAAGAAATTGAAAAGCCGGATGAACTTCTTATTCCAACCGTGCCGCAACTGCTTTGCAACAACCCGGAACATTTTATATGGGCTGCAGGGGAAATCGCCGAACTTGGCTATAAAGAAGTGAACTTTAACCTTGGGTGTCCTTCGGGAACTGTTGTGGCGAAAAAGAAGGGAAGCGGCTTCTTAAGCTGTCCGGATGAACTTGATGCTTTTTTTGACAAGGTATTTCCTGAAATGGATAAGCTCTCGCTGAAGCTTTCCGTTAAAACGAGACTTGGTCGTTATGAAACCTCGGAATATGAGCGTATTCAGGAAATATATAACAGGTATCCTATATCTGAGATTATTCTTCATCCCAGAGTACAAAAGGATTTTTACAAGGAACCCGTAAAGCCGGAATGGTTTTCTTATGCTCTTGAGAATTCCAAAAATAAGATTGTTTATAATGGCAATCTTTTTACAGCCGGTGATATAAACAGATTTGAAAAAGAATATCCTTACGAGGATACTGTAATGATTGGCAGAGGACTGATTGCAAGGCCTTATCTTATTGAAGACATGACAGATTTTCCAAAAAACATTGGGAAACTCAAGGATTTTCATGATGATGTTTTGGAAGCTTACAGAGGAAGGGCGGATGAGTTTTCAATTCTTTGCAAAATGAAAGAAATGTGGGAACATATGGGGCCTGCTCTTTCATTGACTGACGGTGAATTAAAGAAAATTCGAAAGGCAAAAACCATATCGGAGTATAAAATTCATACCGATATGGCATTCAAGGTGAATTATGATTAAAAACGGATATGTCGATCTTCATGTGCATTCAAATGCAAGTGATGGTACATGTTCTCCGGCAGAAGATGTGCAGCTTGCTTTGAAGGCGGGGCTTAAAGCTTTTGCATTGACGGATCATGATACTACAAGAGGCTATAAAGAAGCGGAAGAGGAGTTGAAAAGGCTTAAGCGGGAAAACAGTAACATCGATATGGAACTGATTCCGGGTGTAGAGATTTCCGCATCTTATATGAACGGAGACATTCACATCCTCGGGCTTTATATAGATCCTTATGACAAAAAGCTGAACGACAAGCTTGAGGAGGCAGTTGTCAAGCGTAAGTTGCGAAATGAGAGGATGGTTGAGAAGTTCAGAGAAAACGGTATCGACATGACATACGACGAACTTCTTGAGGATAATCCCAAAACGGTTATTACAAGGGCGCATTTTGCGAGAGCATTGATAAAGAGGGGCGTTGTAAAGAACAAGGACGAGGCGTTTGAAAAGTATCTGGATGTAAATGCCTGTTGCTATGTCCCGAGAGAGTACGTCGAGCCGGATATAGCAGTGAAAATGATAGTTGAGGCGGGCGGAATACCGATTTTGGCGCATCCTTTCAACTATAAACATATCCCCAAATCGCATGTGTACGATCTTTTGGAAAAGACACTTATTCCTGCGGGAATTAAAGGCATTGAAGTCATTCATTCAACCAATAAAGCTGATGATTATGATGTTTTGTCGGCTATGGCTGTACATTTTGGGCTGATGATGAGTGGCGGCTCCGATTTTCACGGTGGAAATAAGCCCGATATTAAAATCGGTGTAGGTACGGGAAATTTACGAATCCCGGTAAATTATTTTGAAATTCTTCGGAGGTATAAAAATGAACATGAATCTTGAATGGCTTTCGGATCCTACCGTTTTCGGAGTCGGAAGAGAAGAAGCACACTCGTATCACAGATTCGCCAAGTCTCTTGACGAGCTTTATGGTGAAAACACCTGGATTAAGTCATTAAACGGAATGTGGAAGATGTTCTATGCCAAGAATCTTTCCATGATTCCCAAAGGGTTCGAAAAGGTTGATTTTGACATTGCAGGTTTTGATGAGGTTCAGGTTCCTCTTTCAATTCAGATGCAGGGTTATGACCATACATCATACTTCAATTATATTTATCCCTGGGATGGTCACGAGAGCCTTAAACGTGGTGAAATTCCGCAGGAATTCAACCCTACGGCCTGCTATGTAAAAGAGTTTACTGTCGACAAAGCGTGGAAGGGACAGAAGGTTCTTATAAGCTTCCAGGGAGCCGAGAGCGCTCTGTCGCTTTGGGTGAATGGTCATTTTATCGGTTACACCGAGGATTCATTTACAGCACATGACTTTGATATTACCAAATACGTAGCATATGACAAAGTAAACAGGCTTTCTGCTTGCGTATATCGTTTCTGTTCAGGTTCATGGCTTGAGGATCAGGACTTTTTCAGATTCTCCGGTATTTTCAGAGATGTATATCTTTACACAGTGCCTTCGGTTCATGTGAGAGATATGTTTGCAAAGAGCGTGCTTAATAAAGATAATGCTTCGGCAGCTCTTTCACTTGAGCTTTCTCTTGACGGTACCGAAAAAGCTTCCGTATTTGCTGAACTGCTTGACGACAATGGCGTCGTTAAGTCTTTTGAGGTATCGGGAACGGTTAACAAATCTGGAGTAATCAGGAAAAAGATTGAAATAAAGGATATCAAGCCTTGGTCTGCGGAGTATCCTAATCTTTACGAGCTCCGCCTTACCGTAAAAGACGAGGCAGGAAAAACCACCGAGTATGTCTCACAGAAAATCGGCTTTAAACGTTTCGAAATTGAAGACGGAGTGTTAAAGCTTAACGGAAAGCGTATTGTTTTTAACGGTGTAAATCGTCATGAAATGAGTTGTATCACCGGAAGAACGGTTTCTTACGAAGATACGAGGAATGACATAATAAACATGAAGCGTAACAATATCAACGCTATCCGTACGTGTCATTATCCTGACAGAAAGTTCTTTTATGATCTCTGCGATGAGTTCGGAATTTACGTTATTTGCGAATGCAACCTTGAGACGCATGGAACCTGGGCTACGAAGGGAAAGCCTGACGCAGACACTTTGCCGGGAAGTACAGCTACCTGGAGGGACGTTGTTCTTGACAGAGCCCGTTCAATGCAGGAGAGCGAAAAGAATCATGCTTCGATAGTATTTTGGTCATGCGGAAACGAGAGCTGCGGCGGTAAAAACATCTATCTTATGTCACAGCTGTTTAAAAAGCGTGATGATACGCGCCTTGTGCATTATGAAGGCATATGTCATGACAGAACATACAACGATACATCCGATGTTGAGAGCATGATGTATCCGAAGCCTTGGGATTGCGTTAAGATTGTGAATGAATGGACAAAAAAACCGTTCATTCTTTGCGAGTATGCGCATTCCATGGGTAATTCCACAGGCAACCTCTCCGAATACACCGATCTTTTTCATGAAATTGACAGATTCCAGGGCGGTTTCATTTGGGATTACATCGATCAGGCTTTTCTTAAGAAAAATCGCTACGGCGAAGAGTTTATGGGCTATGGCAGTGATTTCGGCGACCCTCTGAACGACTACAATTTCTGCGGAGATGGTATAGTTTTTGCAGACAGGACGAACTCCCCGAAAATGCAGGAAGTGAAGCATTGCTACCAGAATATCCGTGTCGATGTTAAGGGGACGAAAGCAAAGATTACAAACTACAGCCTATTTACAAATACCGATGAATTTGACTGTGTCGTTTATCTTTTCAGAAACGGTGATCTTGTTGCAGCAAAGAGTGTGCTTGTCAGCGTCGCACCGGGAGAAACAGGTGAAATAGAGTGCTTTGCAAAGCAGAAGGAAAAGGGCGAGTATTCGACAGTTGTCAGCTTCGCCCTTGCAGAGGACTGCAGTTGGGCCGATGCGGGATATGAAATTGCATTCGGACAGGATTCCTACGTTGTGGGTACGAAGTGTGCCGGACGTGATATGCTTGTTGCAGAACTGGAAAAATCCGGACGTATATGCGATGAAAGCGTTATCAAAAACAGACCGCGTGTTGTGAGAGGTGATTACAATTTCACTTTCCGTGGGGATGCTTTCCGTTACGAATTCACTGGAATGGGTAAGGGCTTTATTTCCATGAAGACAAACGAGAAAGAGCTTTTTGCTTTGGAGCCGAAGCCGAATTTCTGGCGTTGCCCGACGGACAATGATGTTGCCAACAGAATGCCTGTGCGCTACGGACAGTGGAAACTTGCTTCGCAGTATTCGGGCGCACGTTTTGTAGATGTTAAGAAAAACGGTAATTCGCAGAAAGTTACTTTTGACCACTGGGTCGGAGGGTTCGGTAAGGATTGCAAAGTAAAATCGAGCTATGAAATCGATGCCAATGGCATAATAAAGGTTTCGCTTGATTACGAACCCTTTGAGGGGGCTACGGAAATGCCCGAATTTGGCATGATGTTCGTCTTGCCTTTCGATTACAACCGGGTAACTTACTATGGCCTTGGTCCTGATGAAAACTACTGTGACAGGTATTCGGGTGCCAAGCTTGCCATCCACAGTTTTGATGTTGCGGATAATGTCACTCCTTATCTTATGCCTCAGGAATGCGGCAACCGAACGGGTGTGCGTTTCGCAAAGATTATGGATGAGAAGGGACATGGTATGCTTATTGCCGGAAACAGCCTTGAGCTTTCGGTGCTTCCGTATTCGCCATATGAGCTTGAAAACGCCAAGCACTACTACGAGCTTCCGAATCCTACAAAGACATTTGTACGTGTTTCTCTCAAGCAAATGGGCGTAGGCGGTGATGACACGTGGGGCGCCCGCACACACGATCCGTATCTCATTGACGCAACAAAGCCGTTACACCTTGAATTCTTCATGGCCGGCTTTTGATACTAGGGGACGGGGTTGTGTATTCATTTTCATAAATGAAAATGAACACACAACCCCGTTTTGCGCCATTTCTTATTTTTTTTGCACCGAAAAATGAATACACAACCCCGTCCCCTAGTATCATTCAGGCGCGCATATCGAAGGTGAAGCGTGTGACTGATGAGGGGGAGTGGGCTTCAAGGAATTCCGTGAGGAGCGGGGGCGTGCTTTCGCCTTTCTCTTGCAGTTTGACGTCGGAAGAGAGTGTATAGCCGCGGCGGCCGAGAGCTTCGGAAAGTGAAGATATCTCGCTTTCAAAGATTTTTCCGGATTTGTCACTGCTTACAGAAAATGAAGCGTACACATTCGTTCCGGACAGCTTAACGTATATGTCGGTGGGGCCGAGACTGTCAAGCTCCAGATGAAGCAAAGCGGAGAGGCTTTCGGAATTCTTCAGAACCTTTTTCTTTTCATACACATAAAGCTCACCGTGGGCGTTTTCTTCCTTCAATTTGACCGGAATCTGAATGTAGGGAAAAATATTATTTATCGTCTCAACAAACTTAACAGTGGAATTAAGGTTATTTGTGTGGGGCAGAATACGGCCTGAACTGTCGGAGGTATCCTTTGCGTCAGCTTTCGCGGTTTCGATGCTTTTCTGTTCAATAACCTTGTCTTTCAGCTTTTCGAGTTTGTCGGATATGTCTTTGAGACGTGAATAAAACTTTTTTACAGTATCCGCAGAAAATCTTTCAGGAGGGATGGAAAGCGGCACGGGGCTCTCACCCTTTTGAGAAAGAGGAGCGGATGATCTTTCGAATGATTTTGGCGCAGCATCCGGCAAGGGTGTCTTTTCCGGAATGGCAGTTTTTTCACTGTCAAAGCCGGGTACTACATCCTCAGAAACAGCTTCCGATATTTCATTGGGCATTGGAGTGACATCGATATCGGAAGATCTTGCGGCTTCATTTGGAAAATCGGATTTAACAAAAGAGGAACCGAAGGCCGGAAGCTCTGCGGAAGGCGTATCGGAATATTCTATTGCCGTTTTTGACATGTCACGGATATCGGTCAACTCTTTTAAAAGTGCTTCTTTAACTTCGGGGTTTTTTATTTCGGAAACAGCCTGTTCCAGTTCTTCCGAAGCCTTTGCCATTTCGGGAACAAGCCGCGCTGCATTTTGGTTAAATGCTTTGAAAAGACTGACGTTGTCTTTGGTAATTTCGATATTGTTCATATCCATGAGAAGAAGCTCTTTGACATCCGCTTCCGGGAACTTGTGGGATAGCATGATGTATTTGCGGATGTTTGCTTCGCTTATGGATTGGGAGTGATTAATGAGCTCATTTACAACGTTAACGGAACGCTCATTAACGGGAATATTTGATGCCTTAAGGGTTGTCTCAATTAATTGCGATTTTTTTGTGTCGTTTACCGATAAATCGGTGGAGGCAAGCTTTAAGGTAACAACCTTTCCGTCATTGGCGGTAACTATGAAATCCGCGGTATCACCGATGGAGAGAGGAAGCGGTTTTTCCGTCCTTGCACTGATTTCTTCGCCGGTAAGAAGCTTAAGAATGACCGAATTCATTCTGAGATCCATAACTTCGCCTCTCACGGGCACTCCGTTCTCGGGCATCAGTTCGCGATAAAGAGCTGCTTTTTCAAGCTTTGCCGCTTCTTCGGGGGACATGCTGCGTACATCTTTTTGCGCTCCTTCAGACTCGGAAGTACGCACGTTTGTACGATATATGTTTGTCATGATGTTTTCAAGAATTGCCATATCAGTACTCCGATAAATAGTGTATGGTTACGTAAATGTTATTCTTATTGCTAATTTATATATCGGCTACTTGAACTGTTTTTCATAATATGTTAGTATATTTCCGATGCGTAGAATTGTTTCTATTGCTTTGCAGGCGTAGTTTATCGGTAAAACGTTGGCTTCCCAAGCCGAGGAGACGGGTTCGACTCCCGCCGCCTGCTTTCCTTGAATGTGAACTGTCCGGTTTGGGGGGGGGCGGAAGGACTTGTCATGGATCAGATGAGATTTATTTACGCAACAATTGATATAATTTGTATTTCTTTTGTTTTACCGCTTTTTATTTGTGTGTCCGTAAGAAAACACAGAGATAGAAAAGCGGACTATTTTTTTTCATTGCTCTGTATAATTGTTCTTGGAATTTCTCTTGGAGACATTCCGTACTGGCTTTGTGCCGGTACAGACAAATGGTATAATCCCTACATTCTTCAAATAGGCACGTTTGTGAACTACATCGCCGGAGCGCCGCTTTCCCTTGTTTATACAAATTATCTTGTTTCGTCACTTGATTTTGAAAAGAAGAAAGCAGACAAAATTCGTTACATTACATGGATTCTTACGGCTTTTGCCATGGCTGCCGTCATACTCAACCTTAAGTATCATTTCTACTATACCATCGATCCCGTTACAAATACATATTCCAGAGGGCCTGCGTGGATTTGCTCGCAGTTTGTCGGAGGAATTACGCTTATTTACAACGTCGGAATTCTCATAAAGTATCATAAACGTCTTGTACTCAGTGCGTGGATCGGTACGGTACTTTATATCATGCTTCCTGTTGCAGGATCGATTCTGCAATTGCTTACAGGCGGCGCACCGGTGCTTACATGGCTCATTTCCATCGCTCTGTTTATCCTGTTCTTTACCGTTAATACCGAAATGCGGTACCTTATGGAAAAACAGAAGAAGGAGCTTGCAGAAAGTAAAACAACCATCATGTTGAGCCAGATTCAGCCGCACTTCCTCTATAATTCCCTTACCACAATCGCAGCTCTTTGTGAAAAGAGCCCTATGGAGGCAAAGCGTGCCACGCTGGATTTCTCCAGATACCTCCGCTGCAACATCGATTCTGTCAATAAACGTATACCCGTTCCGTTCAAACAGGAACTTGAGCATGTTCAGAACTACCTTAATCTTGAAAAACTTCGTTTTGAAAAACGTCTGAACATCATTATGGACATTCAGGCAACGGAATTTCTTATACCGTCGCTGACAATCCAGCCTCTTGTCGAAAATGCGGTTAAGCACGGAATATGCAACAGAGAAGGCGGAAAGGGCACGTTAATTCTTTCCACTGTTGAAGAGGAAAAATTCTTTAAAATCATCATCCGAGATGACGGCATGGGCTTTGATACGACAAAGAAGCCCAATGATGGAAGAGAACATATCGGCATTGAAAACGTCAAGAGCCGTTTGTACTCTATAATAGGTGCCACAATGACCATCGAAAGCGAAGTTGGAAAAGGTACCATAGTTACGGTATATGTTCCAAAAGAAAAAAAGAAGAGAAGAAAATCAAAAGACAATGAAAGTTTTGGAATTGTTTAAAAAGGCATTTATACGAAAAAGAAGCTTGTTTCTGCTCCTTTTTCCCATAGGATTTATTGCGCTGCGTATCGCAAGACACAGCACATATTTTGCTGAATTTATTTTTGCACGGCACATTTTTAAGGTGTTTTCACAAGCCATTGCATTTTTTACAGGTATTCTGCCTTTTTCCTTGGCGGAAGTGATGATTATCCTTTGCCCCCTGACTGTAATAGCTCTCATTGTCGGCTTTATAATCAGGTTCGTCAGAGAAAAAGAAAAGGGAGGAAAGCCCTTTCTTATACTTACGTTTATCATTAACTGCGCTTGCATGGCCAGTGTGATTTACTTCTTTTACTCTTTTGGCTGCGGTATTAACTACTATCGATACAACGTGAGCGACCTTCTCGGCCTTAAGGTGACGGAGTCTACAAAAGAGGATTTATACAATCTTACTCTTGAACTTGCGGATAATGCGTCTGCCCTCAGGGAACAGCTCACAAACGAAGACGAAGACGGAGCCTACAAGCTTCCGTATTCCAAATTTGAACTTGGCAGACAGGCTAAGAAAGCTTTTGAAAATCTGGCAGAAAAGAACAGCCTTTTCGGAGGACATTATCCTGCTCCGAAGTGCGTTATGCTCTCAAAACTTATGAGCAGAACGGAAATCACCGGAATATACACCTGCTGGACAATGGAAGCGAATGTTGACGTGGACATTCCGGACTATTCGATAGGATCGACGATGTGCCATGAGTTGTCGCATCTCAGAGGTTTTATCCGTGAGGACGAAGCAAACTATATTTCTTACATTGCATGTATGGAAGGCGATAAGGATTTGCAGTATTCCGGCACATTGCTTGCTCTGATTTACACAGGCAATGCATTGGCGGCAAAGGACGGAGATCTGTACGCCGATGCCTGGTTTAATCATTACAGCGATGAAGTACGTCGGGACCTTGCCGGGGGATCGGAGTACTGGAAGCAATTCGAAAACACCGTTGTTTCCGAAACAACAGAGAAGCTGAACGATTCATACCTTAAAGCCAACGAACAGGAAGACGGCACCGAAAGCTATGGAAGAGTAGTGGACCTGCTTTTGGCTGAATATAAAGCAAGACACAGCAGACACTAATTGTTAAGTGTTTATATCCTTTTCGCAGATAACTTTACTTTCTAACGTTTTTGTAATAAAATAAATTACCGTTATCTGGGTATTGGAGGAAAACGAATGGCTAATTTATTTGAAGGTCTTGAAAATCTCGGACTTAAAGGACTTAACGAAGTTAAGCTTTTTGATAATGACAAGGACAAAGCCGATGGACAGGCAAAAGCTGCCGAGGCACCGAAGGAACTTCTTGAAGAAGATTTCCTTTTTGACAAAACATTTCAGTGTCCTATCTGCGACCAGCAGTTTATGGTTAAGACAATGCGTACAGGTAAGGCAAAGCTTTTGAAGACCGACCCTGATTTGCGTCCTGTTTACGGGGGCATTGACACGCTTAAATACGATGCAATCACATGTTCAAATTGTGGTTATTCCGCACTTTCACGTTATTTCAACGTTAATCCGACATCGGGACAGCTTCATCTCATCAAAGAGGGATTGGCTTCCTTCTCAGGACTTCCGATGCCTGATGGTAAATATACTTACGATGATGCGATTACCCGTCACAGACTTGCTCTTGTGTGCACTGTCATGAAAAAGGGCAAGACGAGCGAAAAGGCTTTCACATGTCTCAAACTTGCCTGGCTTTTCAGAGGAAAGCGTGAGGAAGGTGAAAAGCTGAAGACCGCAACACCCGAAGAAATAAATACTCTTATCGCATCAGAGAAAGAATTCCTCACCAACGCTTACAACGGCTTTATTGAGGCATTCTCAAAGGAAAACTTCCCTATGTGCGGCATGGATGAAATGACAGTAACCTACCTTGCATGTAATCTTGCGGAAGAACTTGGAAAGTACGAGGAAGCACTCAGACTCCTTGAGCGAATCATTATGTCAAGAGAAGCTCAGGGCAGTATTAAGCAAAAAGCCTCTGACCTTAAAGAAAAGATTTACACGAAAATGGGAAAGAAAGCATGAAAGAACAATTATACACAATACCTGTAAATGAGGCACTCGATAAAAATACCGAGTGCCCTATTTGTGCTATGTACGAATCTTTGGAACAGAGTGCGTTGGAGTTTACTCTTGGTCCGAGCTACATGGAAGATGACGTCAGAATGGTTACGGATAAGGTCGGCTTCTGTGAACGTCACATCGACATGATGTACAAAAAAGGAAACAGACTTGGCCTTGCACTCATGATGAAAACGCATGCGGACAAAGTTATTTATGAGGTTTCCAACAAGAAAAAGACAATGAAGCTTCCAAAAGTGAGCCTTTTCAAAAAGGGTGATGTCTCTTCGGAAAACAGGGTTTCGGCTTACCTTGGCGAGCTTGAAAAGAATTGTTTCGTTTGTGACAAGATTAATAATGTTTTTGACAGGTACATAGATACTGTTTTTTATCTTTTCCAGATCGACGGAGAATTCAGAGAAAAAATTTTCGGCTCGAAAGGCTTCTGCAACAAGCACTTGAGACTTCTTCTGAATGAGAGCGGGAAAAAGCTTGATGAAAAACAGGCTTCGGAGTTTAACGAGAAATGCGTAAATCTCTATCTTACAAATATGGAGAGAGTACGTGACGACCTTTCGTGGTTTATCGATAAGTTCGATTATCGTAATCAGGACGCTCCATGGAAGGACGGAAAGGATGCTCCTCAGCGTATGATGATGAAACAAAACGGGGTTTATTATGAGCCCGGACAAAATACATAATCTATGTTTTTTCTGTGTTTATCACTTGACTTTTCCGCCAAAAGTGATAATATACAGCCATTGGGTTTAGCACTCGAAGTAAAAGAGTGCTAACAAAGAAATTCTTTCAGGAGGCTACACTATGAAATTAGTACCTTTAGGTGACAAGGTTGTTCTTAAGCAGCTCAAGGCTGAAGAAACAACAAAATCAGGCATTGTTCTTCCGGGACAGGCACAGGAAAAGCCGCAGCAGGCAGAAGTTATCGCTGTCGGCCCGGGCGGAATTGTTGACGGTAAGGAAGTAAAAATGCAGGTTAAGGTCGGCGACAAGGTTATCTATTCCAAATATGCGGGAACAGAAGTTAAGCTTGAGAACGAAGAATACGTTGTTGTTAAGCAGAATGATATCGTTGCTATCGTAGAAGATTAATCAGGAGGCATGAAATGGCTAAGGATTTAAAGTTCGGCGCAGACGCACGCGCCTCACTCGAAGCAGGCGTAAACAAGCTTGCAAATACAGTTAAGGTTACTCTCGGACCCAAGGGCAGAAACGTTGTCCTTGATAAGTCATACGGCGCACCGCTCATCACAAACGACGGTGTTACAATCGCCAAGGAAATTGAGCTTGAGGACGCTTTCGAAAACATGGGTGCTCAGCTTGTAAGAGAAGTTGCCACAAAGACAAATGATGTTGCAGGTGACGGTACAACAACAGCTACGGTACTTGCACAGGCAATGATCAACGAAGGCATGAAGAACCTTGCAGCAGGTGCAAATCCCATCATCCTTCGTAAAGGTATGAAGAAAGCCACCGAAACAGCCGTTGAGACAATCGCAAAGATGAGCTCAAAGGTAACAGGCAAGGAACAGATTGCCAAGGTCGCTGCAATTTCCGCAGGGGACGAGCAGGTTGGCGCAATGGTTGCAGACGCTATGGAAAAGGTTTCCAATGACGGCGTTATTACAATCGAAGAGTCAAAAACAATGAAGACAGAACTGGATGTTGTTGAAGGCATGCAGTTTGACAGAGGATACATTTCCTCATACATGGTAACTGATACAGACAAGATGGAAGCGGTTCTTGACGAGCCTTACATCCTCATTACAGACAAGAAGATTTCCAACATCCAGGAAATCCTTCCTCTTCTTGAGCAGATTGTTCAGTCAGGTCAGAGACTTCTCATTATTGCTGAGGACGTTGAGGGTGAAGCTCTTACAACACTCGTTATCAATAAGCTTCGTGGTACATTCAACGTTGTTGCCGTTAAGGCTCCCGGCTACGGTGACAGAAGAAAAGAAATGCTCAAGGATATTGCTACACTTACAGGCGGTCAGGTTATCTCCGACGAACTCGGCCTTGATTTAAAGGAAGCTACACTTGAGAATCTCGGACGTGCAAAGTCTGTTAAGGTTCAGAAAGAAAATACCATCATCGTTGACGGTGAAGGTTATAAGGATGCCATTGCCGCAAGAGTTTCACAGATTCGCGCTCAGATTGAGGAAACAACTTCCGATTTCGACAGAGAGAAACTCCAGGAAAGACTTGCAAAGCTTGCAGGCGGTGTAGCAGTCATCAGGGTCGGAGCAGCTACAGAAACGGAAATGAAAGAAAACAAACTCCGTATGGAAGATGCTCTTGCAGCTACACGTGCAGCTGTTGAAGAAGGCATTATTGCAGGCGGTGGTTCAGCATACGTTCATGCAGCAAAGGAAGTAAGAAAGATGGCAGCAGGTCTTGCCGGAGACGAGAAGACAGGCGCAGAAATCATTCTTAAGGCTCTTGAAGCTCCTCTTTTCTGCATCGCAGCAAATGCCGGCCTTGAAGGAAGCGTAATCGTTAACAAGGTTCGTGAGTCCGAAGCAGGCACAGGATTCAATGCTCTTAGTGAAGAGTATGTTGATATGGTTAAGGAAGGCATCATCGATCCCGCTAAGGTTACACGTTCCGCACTTCAGAACGCAACAAGCGTGGCATCAACATTCCTCACAACGGAAGCAGCCGTTGCCAACATCAAAGAAGAGACACCCGCAGCACCTGCAGGAGCAGGAATGGGCGGAATGTATTAATTCGCTGAATAATCATTCGTAAATTTTCAAACAGAGAGGTTTTCTATGGAAGGCATGTATTGCGAAGCAAGGGCAAAGAAAAAACCAACAGGTAAGGATGCTCTTATTAAGTCACTGTTTATTATCGGTATTGCTATCGGATTTGTGGGAGCTCTCCTTTACATGAAGGGACTTTTCCTTCTCATTTCCGTTGCATGCGGAATCGGTGCATACTTTGTATTCCCTATGTTAAAGGTTGAGTACGAGTACGTTTTCTGTGACGGTCAGATTGACTTTGATAAAATCATGAACGGTGAAAAACGTAAGCGTATGGCACGTGTCGACATGGATCAGGTTGTTGTCGCTGCTCCGTCCAATTCTCATGCTTTGGACGGCTACAAGCGCCCCGGAGTTAAGGCTTATGACTACTCCAGCATGGATCCCGAGGCAAAAATCTGGGGAATTGTTACAACTGCCGGAGAACAGAACACTCTCTACTATTTTGAGCCCGATGATGCAATGGTTCAGAAAATGAAACAGAAGGCTCCTCGTAAAGTTAACGAATATTAGAAAAACTTATCGCTGTCATTCATTCTTGCTATGGATGACAGCGCTTTTTAGTATTGATTATATTTTTTTTCAAGGTTATAATGGCAAAAATATCAAAACAAAGCCGTGAAGCGGCTTTCTTTAAATTCTTAATCTGAAAGCGAGGAAAAGACAGTGGGAAAAATTATCGGTGACGGAATTACATTTGATGATGTGCTCTTAGTACCTGCATATTCAGAGGTTCTGCCTAATGAGGTTGACCTCCATACCAATCTTACGGAGAAAATCAGGCTTAACATTCCGCTTATGAGCGCAGGCATGGATACTGTTACGGAGTATCGTATGGCTATTGCAATGGCTCGTCAGGGCGGTATCGGCATTATTCATAAAAACATGTCCATTGAAGCACAGGCAGATGAAGTTGATAAGGTTAAGAGGTCTGAAAACGGTGTTATCACAGATCCTTTTTCTCTTTCACCCAATCATACAATCGGTGATGCCGAAGAGCTTATGGCAAAATACAAGATTTCCGGTGTTCCCGTTACCGAAGGCAAGAAGCTTGTCGGCATAATCACAAACCGTGATCTTAAGTTTGAAACAGATTTTACCAGAAAAATATCGGAGTGCATGACGAGTGAAAATCTCGTAACGGCACGTGAAGGCGTTACCCTTGAAGAGGCAAAGACAATCCTCGCAAAAGCCCGCAAGGAAAAATTACCCATTGTTGATGAGCAGGGCAATCTTAAAGGCCTCATCACAATAAAAGATATTGAAAAGCAGATTAAATACCCCAACTCCGCAAAAGATGCTCAGGGAAGACTTCTTTGCGGTGCGGCTGTCGGTATTACCGCAAACATTTATGACAGAGTAGACGCTCTTGTCAAGGCAAAGGTCGATGTTGTTGTAATTGACACGGCGCATGGCCATTCAGCCAATGTCCTCAAGGTTGTTTCAGAAGTAAGAAAGCAGTATCCCGAACTTCAGATTATCGCAGGTAATGTTGCTACGGGCGAAGCTACCGAAGCACTTATCAAGGCAGGCGTAAACTGTGTAAAGGTTGGTATCGGTCCCGGTTCCATTTGTACAACACGTATCGTTGCAGGAATCGGTGTTCCGCAGATTACTGCCGTTATGAACTCATACGAGGTCGCTAAGAAATATAACATCCCCATCATTGCAGACGGCGGTATTAAGTACTCAGGTGACCTTACAAAGGCAATTGCGGCAGGTGCAAATGTATGTATGCTTGGCAGCATTTTTGCAGGTTGTGATGAGGCTCCCGGTGATTTTGAACTTTATCAGGGCAGAAAATACAAGGTTTACAGAGGCATGGGCTCGATAGCTGCCATGGAAAACGGCAGCAAGGACCGCTACTTCCAGACAAACGCCAAGAAACTTGTTCCCGAAGGCGTTGAGGGAAGAGTAGCATATAAGGGCCTTGTAGAGGATACAGTCTTCCAGCTTCTTGGTGGTTTACGCTCCGGAATGGGATATTGTGGAGCAAAAAATATTGAGTGCTTGAAAGAATCGGGAAGATTTGTTAAAATATCTTCAGCCGGACTGAAAGAGAGTCATCCTCATGACATTCACATCACAAAGGAGGCTCCTAACTACAGTACGGAAGAAACTAAATAAAGTAAGGAGAGGGAAAATGGCAGAATTCGCAGAAGAAAAAAGAAAAGCCAAAAGAATTCCCGTGAAGCTTGAACTTCAGGTTTCAAAGCTTTTCAGACAGGCTGAAATTGAAGAAATCGAGACAGCAGTTCCGATTGAGGTTACTGATGTTTCCAGAGGCGGCATCGGTTTTAAGTCAAAGGGTAAATTCCCGCTTGACTACTACTTTAATGCAAAGCTTGAACTTGGTGACAGCGACAGCGTTCTTTACTGTGTTGTTCAGATCATCAGAAAGCTTGAAAGAGAAGATGGTCTTACATCTTACGGATGTATCTTTATAGGTATGGCTTCTGTCCTCAACTACATCTTTGACGATTTCGAAAGAAGGGCGGAGGAAAATGGCATATAATTTCACCGGCTACTCTCTTCTTAAAGAAGAGACGCTCAGTGACGTGAAGGGTACAGGACTTTATTTTAAACATATAAAGTCAGGTGCCCGTGTTTGCGTTATAAAAAATAATGATGAAAACAAGGTTTTCTACATTGCGTTCAGAACACCTCCCACAGAATCCACCGGTGTGGCTCATATTATCGAGCACACCGTTCTTTGTGGTTCGGATAAATATCCCGTAAAGGATCCATTTATTGAATTGGCTAAGGGCTCGCTTAATACATTCCTTAACGCATTTACATATCCTGATAAGACATGTTATCCTGTTGCCAGCTGCAACGATAAAGATTTTGCAAATCTTATGGATGTATATCTTGATGCGGTTTTCCATCCGAATATCTACAAAAAAGAAGAGATTTTCAAGCAGGAAGGCTGGCACTACGAGCTTGAAAACGAAGAAGATGAGATAAAGTACAACGGTATTGTATACTCTGAAATGAAGGGAGCATATTCCTCACCGGATGACAGATTCGACAGACTTTGCACGAGAAGTATTTTCCCGGATACTGAATATGGCGTTGATTCAGGCGGCGACCCTGAGGTTATTCCGAGCCTTACTTATGAGTCATACCTTGATTTTCATCGGAGATACTATCATCCCGTAAACAGCTATATCTTCATTTACGGTGATGTTGATGTGGAAGAACGCCTCAAATGGCTTGATGAGAACTATCTTTCTCATTACGAAAAAACAGACATCGAATCGCAGGTAAAGCTTCAGCAACCTTTCGGCGGTATCAGGGAAGTCAGGGATTATTATTCTATTGACGAAGCCGACGAGACGGGGAAGGGCGTTTTCTATTCCATGAATTTCCTGGCCGGTGAGACGGAAGACCTTGTTGAAGGCATTTCGTTCGAAGTGCTTGACTATGTTCTTTGCAGTGCGCCAGGAGCACCCGTTAAGCAGGCTTTACTTGACGCCGGTTTGGGAGATGACATTATTTCCTACTACAACGGTGACACACGTCAGCCGAGCTTTACAATCGGTGTAAAAAATGCCAAGCCCGGACAGGAGAAGCTTTTCAGAAGTATTGTTACAGATACTCTTAAAAAGTGCGTAAAAGAAGGCCTCAAGGAGGAATCCTTAAGAGCAGCAATTAACACGCAGGAATTCAGATACAGGGAATCGGATTTCGGAAGAAACCCGAGAGGACTTGTGTATGGATTAACATGCCTTTCCACGTGGCTTTACAACGACGATATGCCTTTTACCATGCTTCATATGAATGAAGCTTATGATGAGATTAAGGCTAAAATCGGGACAAGCTGGTTTGAAGACCTTATTGAAAAGTATTTTCTGAATACCAAGCATGCTTCTTTGTTTACTCTGCTTCCAAAGGTGGGAATGAACGCCGAAGCAGAAGAAAAAACCAGAAAGAAGCTTGCGGAATTCAAGGCATCTCTTTCAAAAGAAGAAATCAAAAAGCTCGTTGAAGATACAAAAGCATTGAAAAATTACCAGAGCGAAGGTTCGACCCCTGAGGAACTTAAAACAATACCGCTTCTTAACCTTTCGGATATTTCGAAAGAAACAAGACCTTATTGCTTTGAAGAAGTGTTTAAGGATGCCGGACGTGTCGTTTTTGAAAACTATGATACGAACGGTGTAGGCTACATAAAAGTGCTTTTCAACACAAAAGGAATAAGAAGGGAAGACATCGGATATGTAGGGCTTCTTTCTGACTGCCTTTCACTTGTTGATACAAAGAAACACTCATATCAGGAGTTGAACGATCTCGTAAACATTTATACCGGCGGAATCGGTACGGGAGTTGATGTTTATTCTCCTTTCGGTAAAGATGACCTTGCTTTCCCGGCTGTGTCCGTTGATACAAAAACATTCATATCGGAGGCTGACAGGGCAGTCGGTTTCCTTGATGAAGTCATTACCGAATCACGTTTTGATGACGAAAAGAGAATAAAAGAACTGCTTTTCATGATTCGCGCAAACATTGAAAGCTATATGCAGTACAGCGGGACGAGTGTTGCATCAACAAGAGCGGTTTCGTATTTCTTCAAAAACGCCGGTTACATTGAAGCGACAGACGGCATTGATTTCTATGATTTTATCTGCGACCTTACAGATAACTTCGAAAAAAAGAAAAAGGAAATCTGCAGAAAGCTTTCGGAAACGGCAGAAAAGGTCATTAAACGCGGAAACTGTATCATAAGCATAACGTGCGACAAAGACAGTCTCAATACATTCGAGAAGCCTCTCAGAAACCTTCTCTCCAACATCCCGGAGGGTCAATCCGAGGCAGTACTTGATTTTACGCCTTCGCGTAAAAACGAGGCCTATAAGACTTCAGGACAGGTTCAGTTCAACGTTGTTGCAAGTAATATTTATGCAGACGGAAACGAGTATACGGGTACTTTGGAACTGTTACGTTCAATGCTTTCCTATGGGTATCTCTGGAATGAAATCAGAGTCAAGGGAGGCGCCTATGGCGCAAGCTTCGGTGCAAATCTCTTAAGCGGAAAGCTTGTTATGAGCTCCTACAGAGACCCTAACCTTAAGAAAACCTATGACAATTTCGAAGGAATCGTTAAGTACCTTGAGGAATACGATGCGGATGAACGTGAAATGACAAAGACGAAAATCGGCGTGTTCGGCGGACTCGATGCTCCGCTTACGCCGCGTCAGCTCGGTGAACGTTCCTTCAATGCTTATATGACGGGGTTGAACAGAAACATTACTCAAAAAATCAGGGATGAAGTGTTTGCCTGCACTGTTTCCGATATAAGGAGCGCGGCAAAGATTGTCCGTGATGTCATTAAGCAGAACTATCATTGCACACTCGGTTCAGCAGCCGAAATTGACAAGAACAAGGATATTTTCTTTGAAACAAAGAATTTGATTTAACATGGAAGAAAACAATAATTTTAAATCGGGCTATGTTACGATAATAGGCAGGCCGAATGTAGGCAAATCAACGCTTATGAATGCCATGATCGGTCAGAAGATTGCCATTACTTCCGATAAGCCCCAGACGACAAGAAACAAAATACAGACTGTATACACAAACGACGAAGCGCAGGTTATTTTCCTGGATACACCGGGTATTCACAAGGCAAAGAACAAGCTTGGCGAGTACATGGTAAAGGTGGCAAAGCAGACACTTGAGGATTGTGATGTTATTCTTATGCTTGTCGAACCGACCACGTTTATCGGAGCCGGAGAGAGAAGCATTATGGAACAGCTTCAGGTTGCTTCCTGCCCTGTTGTGCTTGTCATCAACAAGACAGACACGCTTACGGATACAAAAGAATCCACAAAACAGGAGAAACTTGCGAAGTGCATCGAGGAGTATTCAAAGAACTTTGATTTCGCCGAGATAGTGCCTGTTTCCGCTCGAAAAGAAAAAGGACTTAAGGAACTGTTGAAAGTTATTATTAAGTATCTTCCTTATGGCCCCATGTATTTCGATGAGGACACCGTTACGGAAGTAACCGAACGTGAAATTGCAGGTGAGATAATACGTGAAAAAGCTTTAAGGCTTCTCGGCGATGAGGTTCCGCACGGTATTGCCGTTACGATAGACAAAATGCATGAGCGTGTGCGCCCGGAGACCGGGGATACTTGCATGGATATCGAAGCAACAATTGTTTGCGAGAGGGATTCACACAAAGGAATTATCATTGGAAAACAGGGCTCGATGCTGAAACGTATCGGTACGGATGCCCGAGTGGAAATAGAAAAGCTGTTCGAATACAAGGTTAATCTTAAATTGTGGGTTAAGGTGCGCAAGGACTGGCGTGAATCGGAATCGCTTATGCGCAATTTCGGTTACGACGACAAAGCTTCAGACTAAATTATGTATGGAAGAATTACGGTGACGGGCATGGTCATTTCATCAATGCCGATTGGTGAAGTTGACCGGCGCGTCATCATTTTAACAAAAGAAAAAGGAAAAGTGAGCGCCTTTGCAAAAGGCTGCAGAAGACCGACGAGTACACTACTTGGATGCTCCCAGATGTTTACTTTCGGTCAGTTTGTGTTGTACGAAGGTAAAGACAGCTATAATCTTGAAGGTGCGGACATACAAACTTCTTTTCCGGATCTTGTGGAAGATATGGAAGCATTGAGCTACGGAGTTTATTTCAGCGAGTATGCCCAGTATCTTACCCGTGAAAACGTGGAAGCAAAGAAAGAAATAAATCTCCTTTATGCAGCTTTACGTGCCCTCGAAAAGAAACAGGTGAATAAACGGTTAATAAGAATCATCTATGAATTCCGTTTTCTTACAGAAGGCGGAGAGATGCCGGAAGTGCACAGATGTCTTAAGTGCGGACGGGAGATGATAAATGAGGAACATTCGCTGTTCCATGCAAAGGAAGGCGGACTTATTTGCATGAATTGCTCCGGGGGAATGAGCGGAGTGACACTTTCAAGATCGGCGGTTTATACACTGCAGTTCATTGTGACATCACCGGTTTCGAATCTTTTTTCGTTTAACGTTTCCGACGAAGTGCTGGCAGAGCTTGAAAGAGCAAGAAACCTGTATTCGAAAATATATGCCGGGTTCAAATTTAAAACCGAAGAAATGCTGAATCTTTTTTCTGAAACATAGCCTTGATTTTTAAGGCTTTTTTTATTGCTTCTTAAAAGATAAAACAGACAATTGTGATAAAATTAGTTATCTATATCTGTCTTTTGCCATTTTGCGTGGCTGAGGATTTTTTCAAGATGTGAAAGGGGCATTATGAAAAAACTGCTTTTTAATCCAAGTAGGGAAGAGTTGAAAGAGTACATGGAGCTGGCTGAAAAATACGATGCGGCTTTTGAGTACGATGATTTTATGTACCCTAATGTTCTCGATGACGATGATAAAGTTGAAGAGCTGATCAGCCTTTACAAAAACCTTGGAAGAGATATGTCGGAAGATACCTTACATGGGGCATTTCTTGATATATGCGTAAGCAGCACGGACAGCCTCATTTTTCAAGCGTCGGACAAAAGAGTGCGTCAAAGCATGGATATAGCGAAAAAGCTTGGAGTTAAGGCGGTTATTTTTCACACAAACTGTATTGCGAATTTCAAACTCCCGTATTACATGAACAATTGGCTGTACGGCAATGCAAAATACTGGAAGAAGATTCTCGAAGATTACAAAGATATTTCGATTTATATAGAAAATATGTTTGATATGGACCATGACCTTATCGAGCAGCTTGCCGGCGAAATGGCAGACGAAGAAAGATTCGGAATCTGCCTGGATATAGCACATGCCAATATTTCCAATGAATCCATAGAAGTATGGATGAATGCGCTTCTGAAGTATGTAAAGCATATGCATATAAATGACAATCGCGGAAGTGTGGACAGCCATAATGCCATGGGGGACGGAAACATTGAGTGGAATTTATATAACGAGGCTCTCCGGAAAGAGAAGAAAGATATTTCTGTCCTTCTCGAAATGAACGGGACAAGAAAACTCAAAGATTCCCTGAAATATATGGAAGAGAACGGAATATATCCGTTCGAAAAAAGATAAATGTAACCGGTGGAGGCGCTATTCTTGCAAATCAAGAAGTGGCTAATCAAATATACAATAGATTGGGACGGCGGGTCCGACTGGAACCTTAAAGGGAAAAGACGGGCTTTGAAGTGGGTGATTGCGACGATTTTGTTTGCAGGCATCAATGTCCTTTTTATGCTTGCGGCCAATGTCCTTTCCCTGCCATTGTGGCTTGACATTGTCGGAGTAACTTTTGCTTCGTACTGCGTCGGACCGATTGGCACTTTCCTTGTTGCACTTCTGGCAAACGGGATAATGTACATCGGCGAACCGATACTGATTCTTCACGGGTTGGCAGCAGCGTTTATCGGAATCATTTTTTCGATGTTGTTCAAGTTCCTTGCAAAAAAGCCGCTTTCACTTGTGTTTGTTGCCGCTTCAGCAGCGGGAATGGCCTCGGCACTGCTTTCGACACCCTTGAATCTTTTTGTATATGATGGATATACGAAGAACTTCTGGGTAAACATGATTGTTGATTACCAGCTTTCAAAAGGGTTTCCTCTTTGGATTTCCAGCTTTCTCGCCGAGCTGTTCGCCGACCTGCTTGACCGACAGCTTACCGTGGTGCTTTGCTGGGCGACGGGAAGTATTATCCATCAGTACTACAAAGGTCTGAAAGACAAAAAAACCATTACAAAATATGTGATTACTTCGGCAAGCTGCATCGTATGCTTAGGCATTATGACACTTATCACCAAAGTGATTCTCAAAGACGGCGTACCAAGTTACACATACAATAAAAATGACCAATACCGACTGGTGTTTGAGGATAAACTTGGAAACAATGCGGTTCTGAACAGATCTGACATTGAAAAGATAATTGCCGGAGAACTTTTGGGAAAACCGGAGGCTCTGACGTATCAGGTTATCGGAGAAGGCAGTGATGCAATAGTACTGGAAAAAGGGCTTATTATTGACAGTAAGCCATACGAAACCAGAGCTTACCGATTCACTTTGTTTCTGGGTTACGGATTTTCGGTGCTTATTGTTATAGTTTCGGTTTTATGGTATATTTTATCGCAACAGAAGGAAAAGAATGCCGCGGAAGAGCGAATAAAGGCTTATGTGGACACCAACATCATTGAGGATATTAAAAACATCAGCGGTGATGATATGATTTCCCTTTCAAGACGTAAACAGATTGCGGTATTCTTTATCGATATCCGAGGCTTTACAACGTTTTCGGAAAATCATGAT
The DNA here is from genome assembly GCA_045598045.1 of Lachnospiraceae bacterium. Taxonomy (GTDB): domain Bacteria; phylum Bacillota; class Clostridia; order Lachnospirales; family Lachnospiraceae; genus RGIG3528. The sequence continues at coordinate 22,609 of JAZLLG010000047.1, forward strand.
TCGGAAGAAGTTGTAACGGTTCTTAACAGCTACTTTGACCTTGTTACCGAGTGCATCAAGAAAAATAACGGTACCCTCGACAAGTACATCGGGGATGCCGTAATGGCCATCTACAACGCACCCAATGAAATACCGAATTATGCGCTTTCGGCTGTTAAGACGGCCATAGATATCAAAAATAAATGGAAGCACTTTAATGAACAATTTGACTTTGCTCACGAGCCGATAGCGTTTGGTATCGGTGTTCACGTAGGTGAAGCAATCGTCGGTAACATAGGCTGTTCGAGCCACATGGACTACACAGCGGTAGGAGATACGGTAAACACCGCTTCAAGACTTGAATCCGGTGCAGACCCCGGAGAAATTCTTATAAGCAAAGAATTATATGATATGGTTAAGGACAAAATCGATGCCGAAGATATCGGTGCAATGAGCCTTAAAGGAAAGAAAAAAGAAGTGGAAACCTATATCGTACAAGGAATGAAATTTCTTGCATAACGGAGGAATATATGGACGTAGCAGTTTTGAAGAAAATGGGAAAAGTAAAGAGATTTCAGATGGATGAGTATATCTGCGTTGAAGGCGAAGAAGGGCATAATGCGTTCCTTCTGCTTTCGGGATCGGCTGAAGTTACAATTAAAGCTTTTCGTGACAGATATGAGGTCAACGGTCGTTCAGCGGAATCACAACGTTTCTTCAGACCGAAGGCTTTCAGAAACAAAGCAAATGCCATAGCTACAATTCCTGTAGGGGCGGTAATCGGCGAAATGAGCCTTCTTTCGGACCTACCTCGTTCGGCATCTGTCGTTGTTACAAGTGATGAGGCACTCTGTCTTGTTCTTGATAAGGATAATTTTAACAGAGTACTTGATATTGAGCCGGAAATCGGATTTAACCTCATAAAGATTCTTTGCGGAAGAATAGACAAATCCATGGCTTCACTTTCCAAAGGCAATGCAACGGTTGCCAGAATCAACAAAGAATTCGAATTTGAATCATACAAGGCTCTTGATAAAAATTCGCTCGGTTCGGTGCTCGAAAAGAACCCCGACTATATGAGACAGGCACTTGAAAAGCTCAGCAACTGGCTTTCGAGCGTCAACGTGGAGCTTTCAAGACAGGTTTAAAAGTCTTTTTGCATTATCAAATAAAACTGCCTTCTGTTCGGTTTCGGACAGAGGCATTTTTTTGAATCTTTCGAGTTCACCTTCGGGAGTCCACATGGGATAATCCGTGCCGAAGAGAGTGCGGTCAACTCCGTGTTCGCGTATGAGGCTGCATGCTTCTTCGGGATCGAGTTTAAAAAGAGCGGAAGATGTATCAATGTAAAAATTCTCACGACCGATCAGATACTTTTTGGCTTCATCCCACTCGCTGTAGCCGCCGAAATGAGCACCGATTGCCACAAGTCCGGGACAAGCGTCCAGAGCGCGGGCCATTCGGACAGGATTTGAATACTGATATCGACAGTCTCCCGTGTGAATGAGGACCGGAAGGCGACCTTCCAAAAGCTTAAACATACGAATACTTTCCTCGGAATCGAGTGCGAAAGCCTGAAAATCCGGATGTATTTTGACTCCGTGAAGCCCAAGGGAGATTACTCTCTCAATTTCTTCTTCGAGATTCTCCATAAGAGGATGAAGTGTGGCAAAGCCGACAAATTCCTCGTGCTTTGCCTGCTCGGAGGCGATGAAATCATTAATGGAAATGACCTGTCGGGGAGTGGTTGCAACGGAATGGACAACGTAGTAGCGTGTATTTATTACTTTACCAAGAGAAAGAAGCGTTTCAGGTGTGCCGTTTTCTTCCATGGGGAAAGAGTAAAAGTCGCCTATTGCCTTTACCGCTTTTTCAACGATTTTGCCGGGGAAAATATGTGCATGGAAATCAATTTTGGGCTGTTCGTATATGTTCACAATAGTACCTCGTTTCACAACTTTATCACTGCGGCGTAGTATAGCATTGGTTGGAATAAATTACAATATTACCGTTTGATTAAAAATTAACAAAATCTGTATTTTTTGCTTTACTTAAACAACATTTTATGAGAAAATACAACACGGTATGCAGAGAGGAAATCTCAGCATAAATTCGGATCATTGAAAGGAGTCCCCCAACATGATTTATTCACGTGAAGTAGAAGAAATGTGCCCGGTTGCTCAGGGTGTCCATCACGGCGCCGCTCCCATCCCGGAGGAAGCAAAGTGGGTAAAATCAAAGGAAGTTAAAGACATCTCCGGTTATACACATGGTGTAGGCTGGTGTGCACCTCAGCAGGGTGCCTGCAAGCTTTCTTTAAACGTTAAAAATGGTATTATTCAGGAAGCATTGGTTGAGACACTCGGTTGCTCAGGTATGACTCATTCAGCTGCCATGGCTGCTGAAATCCTTCCCGGACTTACAGTCCTTGAAGCACTTAATACAGACCTTGTATGTGATGCCATCAACACAGCAATGAGAGAGCTTTTCCTCCAGATTGCTTATGGTCGTTCACAGTCAGCCTTCTCCGAGGACGGTCTTGCAATCGGTGCAGGCCTTGAAGACCTTGGTAAAGGAACACGTACAATGGTTGGTACAACCTATGGTACACTTGCAAAAGGTCCCAGATACCTTGAGCTTACAGATGGATATATTACAGGTATTGCTCTTGACGAAGCTAACGAAATCATCGGCTACAAGTACATTAACTTTGGTAAGATGATGGACTTCATCAAGAAGGGTGATGATGCTAATACTGCTCTTGTAAAAGCTTCCGGTCAGTATGGTCGTGTAGCAGATGCTGTTAAGATTATCGATCCCAGAACTGACAAAGAAGTAAAATAAGGAGGAAATGGAAAATGGCATTATTTGAATCATATGAGAGAAGAGAGCCCCAGATCCTTGCTAAATTAAAGGAGTACGGCATCTCATCTATTGAAGAATGTAAAGATATCTGCGATGCAGCAGGCATTGATGTTTACCATCTTATCGAAGGCATCCAGCCTATCTGCTTTGAAAATGCTAAGTGGGCTTACACTGTAGGTGCTGCTATTGCAATCAAGAAGAACTGCCGTAAAGCAGCTGACGCTGCTGCAGCAATCGGTGAAGGCCTTCAGGCTTTCTGCATTCCCGGTTCTGTTGCTGATACTCGTAAAGTAGGTCTTGGCCATGGTAACCTTGGTAAGATGTTACTTGAAGAGGATACCGAATGCTTCGCATTCCTTGCAGGCCACGAGTCCTTCGCTGCTGCTGAAGGCGCTATCGGTATCGCAGAAAAGGCAAACAGAGTTCGTAAGACTCCTTTAAGAGTTATCTTAAACGGTCTTGGTAAGGATGCTGCACAGATTATCTCCAGAATCAACGGCTTCACATTTGTTGTAACCGAGTATGATCCTTATACAAACACTGTTAAGGAAGTTTCCAGAAAGTGCTACTCAAAGGATGCTAATTCACCTCGTGCAAAGGTTAACTGCTACGGTGCAAATGACGTTTGCGAAGGCGTTGCAATCATGTGGAAGGAAAACGTTGACGTTTCCATTACCGGTAACTCAACAAATCCCACACGTTTCCAGCATCCCGTTGCAGGTACATACAAGAAGGAAAGAATCGAAGCAGGCAAGAAGTACTTCTCAGTTGCATCAGGCGGTGGTACGGGTCGTACACTCCATCCCGATAACATGGCTGCAGGTCCCGCTTCCTACGGTATGACAGATACAATGGGCCGTATGCACTCAGATGCTCAGTTTGCAGGTTCTTCTTCAGTTCCCGCACACGTTGAGATGATGGGTCTTATCGGCGCAGGCAACAACCCGATGGTTGGTATGACTGTTTCTACAGCTGTTTCAATTGAAGAAGCTGCTAAGGCCGGTAAGTTCTGATACTTGACATAAAAAAGTTAAGCGGTATGATGGATATGTTGCTAAAGCGCAATGCGGTTTAATGACAGTCCATCATACTTTTTTATTTTGCAGAGCATAATGAATAACATCAAACAGGACATAAAAACAGGTGAATACAAAAGAGTCTACCTTATTTACGGTACGGAAAACTATCTGAAAAAGCTTTACGCCGATAAGCTCCGTAATGCCGTTACCGACCCTTCGGACACAATGAATTCGGTTGTATTTCAAGGTGATTCGTTGTCTGTCAGTGAGCTTACAGAGCTTTGTGATACAATGCCTTTCTTTGTTGACAGAAGGTTTATTCTTGTAAACAGAAGCGGGCTGTTTAAAGCAAAGCGCGGTGAGAGCGAGGAAGGCTCCGAGAGCGATTCAGGTAAAAGCTCAGGCTCGGAAAAAGATAAACTGACCGAATACATTAAACAGATACCGGATACAACCGTTCTTGTTTTTGTGGAAGACGATGTAGACAAGAGAAGCCGTTTGTTTAAAGCAGTCAAGGAAACGGGCTACGAGACTGAGATTAAATCGCTTTCGGAAAACGATATGCGACTTTGGATAGGTTCGGAACTTAAAAAATGCGGTAAAAGTGTTTCAGGCGCAACGGCAGACTATCTTGTCAACTATGTTGGAACGGACATGGAAGTTCTGGCAGCCGAAATACAGAAGCTGGCGCTGTATGCATATGACAGGAATGCGGTTACTAACGAAGATGTCAAAGCAGTCTGCACCAAAGCGGTTTCAGCGGCAATTTTCGACATGACGGATGCTCTTGCCGCGGGACAGATTAAAAAGGCATTGGATGTTTATGAAGAACTTCTTGGGATGAGAGAACCTGTATTTAAGACTTTCTATTCTCTTTTAAAGCATTTCACACAGCTTTATGTTACAAAGGAAATGATGTCGGCCGGAGCAGGAAAGAATGATATAGTAAATGCTCTTGGCGCGCACCCTTTTGTATGTTCCAAGCTCATGGGACAGGCAGGACGTTTTTCGCTCAAAGAACTTCGCGAAAAGGTGGATTTCGGTGTTACGTTGGAATGTGATGCGAAGAGCGGGAGACTTTCTGAAAAGAATATTGTGGAACTATTTGTAACACATTAAAATGGGCTTGAAATGCGGAAGGAGATTTGGTATAATCGCCTCCGTCAGTCAAAAAAGACATATATGGAAGCGTATCGAAGTGGTCATAACGGCCCTGACTCGAAATCAGGTAGTCCTCACGGGCTCGTGGGTTCGAATCCCACCGCTTCCGCTAAAAAAGTCGATGGAAATATCCATCGGCTTTTTTTTTACATTTTCAAGAGTATCATACCATAACACAGCAACGCTTCACCAAAGATGTAGGTGAGCATTTCAACCGTGTGTTTTTTGTATGTTGTTTCACCTTTGTGAAAACGAACTTCGAAAAGAAGAAGATCCGATGTAAAGAACAGTATCGCGCCGACTTCGATGAGTATCGTTTCAATACGTGGCATTGACATTAGCTGCATGATGGCAAATATGTTCATTGTAGCGTTGCCCATAAGATATCCGAACATAGGAGGCTGCAGAGTCTTCGGAATGAAGTTTCGAAGCCTTCGGACATTTATGAACACTATGCTTATAATCAACAGATAAAGAGGGATTACTATTACATACGGAAGCGAGTTAAAACTGATGTTACGACAGTAAGCGGCTATGAAGCATATGTGCCCGAGAAAGAATGCAACACCTCCGAAAGCAAGAAAGGCGGTGTTTCTTTTCATGAGAAGGACGTCGCCGACCCAGCAGAAAAAGAATGCGGCAACAACGTAAAGATTCTGGTCCGAAACTCCACAGCAGTATGCAATAATTAACAGCGGAATAAGGATACCTTTGGTAAGTGTTCTGATTTCGGTGTTTTTTTTGTAAGTCCCATACAGATGTATGATTGTAACAAAAAGCAAAACAATGTATGCAGCAATTGTTATTTTGTTCATGGAAACCTCACAGGAAACAGTCTGGGAAAATAGTCCCAAACATGCTTGTATATGCCTATTTTAGCTTATTTTCGGTTTGTCTGCAATGGTTAAAAAAATGATAGAATTGTTGTTTATTTTCTCCTAATGTGGCAAACTGTACGCGGGTATAAGGGTATATGGGCGAAGAGCCTTTCGTTTTTAATGCCTTAGGGGGCGATATGATGTTTTATTTCGAAAAAATAACAGAGGTAATGAACAAGCTTGAGTATGAATTGTCTGTATCTGCTCAAGATGAATTTCTTGCTCTGATTAACCTCGATTTGGATAATTTCAAAAATCTGAATGATTCATTAGGTCACGCTGTTGCAGATAACGTTGTTGAATCGGTTGAGAAGAAGATAAGTTCCGTTCTTTCAACATCCGAAGATTTTGTCGGACGTGTCGGCGGCGATGAGTTTATTGTGCTTTTCAATCATCTGCACTCAAGAGAAGAGTGTGAAAGAAAAGCTCTTGAGACCATGAACATTTTTACGAGAACCCGTTTCAAGACTTACGCCGGACATTCTACTGAAGTCTCGGCAAGCATGGGAGTTGTCATTCTTCGTAAGGATGGCAAATCAGACATTATGACCGTGCTCAGGGATCTTGAGACTTCTTTGCATGTGGCAAAGGAATCAGGTAAGGGAACCTACAGAATCTTTGACAGCTCCATGGAAAAGATTATGGAGGACAAGGCACAGCTTCAGGCAGACATGAAGCGCGCTGTTGATGAAAACCAGTTTGAGCTGTATTACCAGCCTCAGATGAATCTTGCAAACGATGAGGTGACCGGTTTTGAGGCGCTTTTACGCTGGCATCATCCGACAAAGGGCATTCTTCTTCCGGCAGAGTTTATTCCCATTGCCGAAGAAACAAATATCATTTTCGACATAGGCCGTCTTGTACTGACAAAGGCATGCAAGCAGCTTGGCGATTGGCAGAAAGACAAGAGGGACGTTGTTCTTGCGGTTAACCTTTCAGGACGCCAGTTCCGTGAGCCCGGTATTATTAATTTCATATTAAGCCGTATAGCTGAAAATGACATTAATCCCAACAGACTTGAAATTGAAATCACCGAGACCGCAGCAATCTGCGATTTTGACTATACTATAGGTGTTCTGAATATGCTTAAGAGCATAGGTATCAAGTTCTCTTTGGACGACTTCGGAACGGGCTACTCATCACTCAACTATCTTAAACGTCTTCCGGTTGATAATCTCAAGATTGACAAGAGCTTCGTTGATGAAATTCCTGACAGCAGCAGAGACAAGCGCATTGTTGAAATGATAATTGATCTTGCAAAGTCGCTTAATCTTTCGGTTATCGCTGAAGGAGTTGAGAACAAAAAACAGGAAGGACTTCTTAAGCAGATGGAATGTAATCTTGCCCAAGGTTTCCTTTACAGCTGTCCGGTGCCCGCCAATGTGGCAACGGCAATGATTGCATAAATTATAAAGACCGATTGATTTCGGTCTTTTTTTTTGCTATTATATGGTTGCTTCATTTTTTCTTATCAATCTTAATTCATACCGCCTCATGGCAGGGGCGATACCCGGACTAAGGAGAACTTAATATGATTGAAAATGAGTCGAAGGACTTTTTCTTTTTGCGCTTTTCAGGTTCAGACGATGCGGACGAGGAAGTGCTTCGTCAAATGCCGCACGACGTTTTTATGGACATTAACGTGACATACAGAAAGCTTGTGAATAACTCGGGAAGATTAAAAAGTACACCGCTTATGCAAAAGGATTTGCAGGAAAGCGGCATTGGTGAAGACGAACTCTTTGAAATTGCAAAAAATAATACAAAACGTCTTTTCAGACCGTCTCTTTTCAGACTTGAGGAACTTGTTGACCAGCTGATGGGTGGACATAAGGCTGAAGAAATTTACAATTCATCGGAGAGCGAAAACAAAAACGAGATGTATGTCCTTACCAATGAGTACGGCAGTTATGGAGCCGTTTGGATGATGTATGACGATGTCCTGGAGAATATAGCCGAGAGAATCGGAGCAAGCTATTACATCCTTCCTTCCAGCGTTCATGAACTGATTATTGTCGGAGAAAATGAAGGAATAGAGCCGTATATGCTTAAAAACATGGTATCCGATATAAATAAAACAGTAGTAGACACATGCGACAAAATGTCTGACAGCATCTACTACTTTGATTCGGCAAATATGCAATTAAAAAGAATAGCATAATCAGTTTTCCACGTTGATTCTCCGGTAGAAATCGTTCAAGTCGCTGTCCGAAGCGAGAGCTTCATTGAGAGCTTCAACAACATTCGAAACAACGGATTTATATTCTTCGCTGTTATGTATCATGTCGCGGGCTGCATCAGTTGCCTCTGAGGTTTCTCCGAAGAAAATAAACGGAATATTGTTCTCGTCAAGCACTATGAGATACTCTTCAGCGCCCGGAGCGGGTGTGTCGATGCTTATAAAGCGGACCTTTTTTGTAAGAAGAACCAGGAAGACGGCGTCATCCGCAGTGGGAGCAAGGCTGAAAATCTTTGTTTCAAAATCTTCGTAGGAATCAATAAGGCTTGTTGATTCCACAAGAGCCGCAAATGCTTCCGGAGTGCTTTCCGTGAGTGTTTCAAGATACAAATCTTCACAATTTCCAAGAATCGAATAAGTGTATTTCAGAAGAGTGTTCCGAATGTACATATTTCTGATGGCTTCGGTTTTTCTTGAAAGAAGGAGCGCTTCTTCAATGGTGTTGTCCGGTGCAATCGGATATATAGTACACGAATCACCTTTGAGTGACATACAGAATTCCGAAAGAATCGGGATGGATACGTTGCATCCTTCGGGACGAACATTGTATGAGGCATAGATAAAATAGTCCGCAAGCCCTAAACCCTGTTTGTACGAAACCGATATTTCGGAAATATCGGAACCAGCCTGTACCATGGAATCGATTTCGCTTTCTGAGGGAACAAATTCCGCAGGAAGAAGAGAAGACAAAGCATCGGTGTTTTTTGAATACAGAGCTTTTAAATATTTCTCTGCAAAGCTTTGAATGCTTGTGCCTTCACCGCTTTGAAGAGGAGCCTCCAGACAGATTTCAAGAGGTGTTTTTGTCGGTGTGGGGGTCGGCGTAAACGTGGGCGTCACAGTCGGAGTTGCGGCCGGCGCCTGTTCCTGTGCTTTTCCGCAGGCACACATGAAAAGTATGAAAAACAAAAGGATATTCAGTTTGTATATAAGCTTCTTCATGAAGGATGCCTTTAGGAGTGAAATAATTGATTAATGTAACGTCCGTAATACGGACAAACGTCACTGATCGGAATTGAACCGACGACCACCTGCTTCGGAGGCAGGCACTCTATCCGCTGAGTTACAGTGACATTGGTTAACGACCATAGCATGGCCTTCTGTTAATTATATCCTATTGGTGTAGTATAATCAAGCGCGGAAATGGTTGAATTAAGGCTGGCAAAGTCCTTGAATAGTTTCAATTTACGCCAACGATTTCTGTTATTCACTTGAAATTGAGTGCGCGATTTTGTTATAATTAAAAAATGTCTATTTACAGGTAAACAAGAAAAAACACGGACAGCGGACCGTGTCGGCTTGTTGACGGATTAATATCATAAATCAGCTATTGGTGACGTATGAATAACAAGAAATTTGAAACTCCGGAGCTTGACGAAGGAGTAAGAATAAACAAATATCTCAGTGATTCGGGCATATGTTCAAGGCGTGAGGCCGACAGGCTTGTTGAAGCCGGGAAAGTGCTTGTGGACGGCGTTCCGGTTGAAAACGGGACAAAGGTAAAGCCCGGACAAAAGGTTGTTGTAAACGGCAAGGAAATATCCCGTGACGACGATCAGGTTCTGATTGCATTTTATAAGCCCGTTGGTATTGTGTGCACAACGGACAGACGTGAGAAGGACAATGTTATCGATTACATAAAATATCCCAAGAGGATATATCCCATCGGACGCCTTGATAAGGATTCGGAAGGCCTGCTTCTTCTTACCAACGACGGCGACATTGTAAACAAGATTCTGCGTGCCGGAAACAATCACGAAAAGGAATACGAAGTTACCGTAAATAAGCCGGTAACTCCTGAATTCCTTAAAGGAATGGCAAGCGGCGTGCCCATACTCGACACTGTTACGAAAAGATGTAAGATTGAGCCTACAGGAAAGTGCTCTTTTAATATCATTCTTACACAGGGCCTTAACCGCCAGATCCGTCGAATGTGTGAATACTTTGATTATCGTGTTGTTTCGCTTAAACGTGTGCGTATAATGCACATTACTTTGGGACATCTTCAGGTGGGTGGATACAGAAATCTTACAACCGCCGAAAGAGAAAAACTTAAAACCATATTGGCAGGCTCTTCTAAGCTTGCCGCAAAGGACAGCAAATGACAAAAAAAGAAAGAATAGAGGAGCTCACGGAACTCCTTTCAAAAGCGGCCCGTGCTTACGAACAGGAAGACCGCGAAATAATGAGCAATTTCGAATATGATGCTCTTTACGATGAACTGCTTTCTCTTGAAAAAGAAACCGGCTACGTCTTACCGGAAAGCCCTACGCATAACGTCGGCTACGAGGTCGTTTCGGAACTTCAAAAGGAAAGACATGCTTCACCGATGCTTTCTTTGGATAAAACAAAGGATCCGGAAGCATTAAAAGCTTTTCTTGGCGAACATGAGGGGCTCCTTTCATGGAAAATGGACGGACTCACAAATGTGCTTACTTACAAAGGCGGAGAGCTTGTTAAGGCAGTAACCCGCGGTAACGGTGAAATCGGTGAAATCATCACAAACAATGCGAAGGTGTATAAAAATGTTCCGCTTAAAATACCTTACACCGGTGAGCTTGTAATACGAGGTGAGGCAATCATCACATATTCCGAGTTTGAGAGAATCAACTCAGAGATTTCAGACGCGGAATCCAAGTACAAAAATCCGAGGAATCTCTGCTCGGGAAGCGTGCGTCAGCTTAACAGCCGCATTACGGCAGAAAGAAACGTTCTTCTTTACGTTTTCGGACTCATTTCCACCGAGCCGGATATGGGGTTCAAAACCCGCCACGAAGGCTTTGAATGGTTGAAAACCATGGGATTTACATGCGTTGAAGAAAGGCTGATCGACAGCTCAAATTTTGACGAAGTATTCGGATACTTCAAAAACCAGGTCGCAAAGAATGATTTCCCTTCGGACGGCCTTGTTTTGAGCTATGACGACCTGGCTTATTCCGCTTCACTCGGAAGAACAGCCAAGTTTCCGAGAGATGCCATTGCTTTCAAGTGGAAGGATGAGACCGCTCGTACAAAGCTTATTGATATAGAATGGAGTGCTTCACGCACCGGATTGATTAATCCCGTAGCTGTTTTTGAACCTGTTGAGCTTGAAGGTACAACCGTCTCAAGAGCAAGCATTCATAATGTTTCCATTATGGAAGGGCTTGAGCTTGGTATCGGGGATGAGCTTGACGTTTTTAAAGCAAATATGATTATTCCTCAGATTGCCGCCAATCACACGAAAAGTAAGTCATGTGTTCCGCCTTCTGTATGCCCTGTTTGCGGAGAACCTGCGTTCATACAGGACGATGAAGGTGTCAGAGTGCTTATGTGCGGCAACGCATCCTGTGCAGCGAAGAAGATTAAAGGATTTACGCTTTTTACCGGGCGTGATGCGATGAACATTGACGGCATTTCGGAAAACACCATCGAGAAGTGGGTTGATGTCGGAATCATCCGTGAACCTGCGGATTTCTTCAGACTTGCGGAACATAAGGATAAAATTGTTTCAATGGAAGGCTTCGGAGAGAAGTCTTACGAAAACACGATAAAAGCCGTGGACAAGGCTCGTCACACGACAGCGGTGCGTTTGCTGATTGCCACGGGCGTACCCAATGTCGGTGTCGCTACCGCAAAGCTTATCGCCCGTCATTTTGATTACGACATGGAACGCATAAGAAATGCTTCGGAAGAGGACCTGCTCCTTATTGAAGGCATAGGCAGTGTTACTGCTCAGGACTATGTTGAATTCTTTAAAAACGAAGAGGTCAACAGGAACCTTGACAGCCTGCTTGAAGAGGTTATTCTGGAAAAACCGGAAGAAAATACCGAAGGAGCTTCGCTGAACGGCCTGACCTTTGTCATTACGGGCTCGGTAAACCTTTTCAAGAACCGCAACGAACTGAAAAATCTTATCGAAGCTTCAGGCGGAAAGGTAGCCAGCTCGGTTAGCAGGAATACTGACTATCTCATAAACAATGATTCCATGTCGGGCTCTACAAAAAACAAAACGGCCAAAGAGCTTGGTGTTAAAATAATCACAGAAGAAGAATTTATGAAGTTGAAAGAAAAAGAGGAATAAAAAATGCCCATTAAGGTACAGAGTGAGCTTCCGGCAAAGAAGATACTTGAAAACGAAAACATATTCATAATGGATGAGAAGAGAGCACTTTCTCAGGATATACGTCCTTTGAAAATTGCAATTCTCAATTTGATGCCTTTAAAGGAGGACACTGAGGTGCAGCTTATGCGAAGCCTTTCGAATACTCCTCTGCAGATTGATCTGACGTTTCTTACAACGGCCACATATGTAGGTAAAAATACAGCCACAAGTCACCTCAATTCATTCTATCTCACCTTTGACGATATAAAGAACATGAGGTTCGACGGACTCATCATAACAGGGGCTCCCGTTGAACTGATGAAGTTCGAAGATGTTGCATATTGGGACGAACTTACAAAGATTATGGACTGGTCATCCACGCATGTTACTTCCACACTTCATATATGCTGGGGAGCGCAGGCCGGGCTTTATCATCATTACGGAATAAACAAAAAAGAGCTTGGAAAGAAGCTTTCCGGCATTTACGAGCATAGGGTGATGAACAGAAAGCAGCCTCTTGTAAGAGGATTTGACGATGTGTTCAAGATACCTCATTCCAGATATACGGAAAGTGACAATCAGGCCATAAAAAACAATAAGAACCTTATCGTTATGGCTGAATCATCCGAGGCCGGTATTTTCCTGTGTATGTCCGAAGACGGAAAGAGAATTTTTGTCATGGGTCATCCGGAGTATGACAGAGTTACTCTTGATAAGGAATACAAACGTGATCTGGCAAAGGGTATTAATCCTGATATGCCTATAAACTACTATCCGGACAACAATCCGGACAATGAGCCGCTGCTTTCATGGCGCGGTCATGCAAACACTCTTTATACTAACTGGGTAAACTACTACGTATATCAGGCAACACCATATGATGTGGAGGCTATCGGCGGCAGCGGTATATGATTTACTTCGATAATGCGGCAACAACTAAACTTCGCAAGTCTGCTCTGGAAGCTATGCTCCCGTTCTTTGAAGAGGACTATGCCAACCCTTCGGGACTTTACCTCCCGGCAGGAAAGGCAAGACGTGGAGTGGAAGAAGCCCGTGACAAAATGGCATCGCTCCTTTCTGCTGAAAGAAATGAAATCATTTTCACGTCAGGCGGAAGTGAGAGCAACAATCTTGCAATTCGCGGATTCTGCCTTGCCAATCGTAATCGTGGCAGACATATTGTGACTTCACTTACGGAACATCCTTCTGTTTTGAACACTTTTAAAGCACTCGAAAGAGATGGGTTTTCTGTTACATACATTTCTCCAAATGTTAATGGAATCATTAGTTTTGATGCCTTTTCAAACGGGCTGAGAAATGATACTATATTTGCGTCTGTCATGTGCGCGAACAACGAAACGGGAGTTATACAGGATATTAAATGTCTGGCAGCGGCAGCACACGAACGCCATATTTGTTTTCACACGGATGCCGTACAGTCCTTTGGACATATTCCGACAGATGTTAATGAGCTCGGCGTGGATATGCTCAGCATAAGTTCACACAAGTTTGGCGGTCCGAAAGGATGCGGACTTCTTTTCAAAAGACAGGATATAATGCTTGAGCCGTTGATTTACGGTGGAGAGCAGGAAAGAAGCATGAGAGCCGGAACGGAAAACGTTCCCGGAATCGTGGGCATGTCTGTTGCGGCGGATGAAGCAGTAAATGCACTTGGTCCGGATTCATCAAAGATTCTGGAACTGAGAGAACATTTTGTGAACAGGGTTCTTTCGGAGATTGATGATACTGTTCTTAACGGAGACAGGGAGAGAAGACTTCCCGGAAATGCCAACTTTACGTTCAAAGGTGTTCAGGGCGAAAGTGTTATCATAAGGCTTTCGGCAGCGGGAATATGTGCGTCCACAGGTTCCGCATGTACCGCAATCAAGCATGAACCGTCACACGTCCTCACAGCCATGGGGCTTTCGGATGAGGATGCATCGGCTTCCGTGAGGTTTACATTAAGCGCAGACAATACATTAACCGAAGTAGACAGTGCAGTCGACACACTTAAAAAGATTATATATGAGCTGAGACTCATAAGAAGGTTTTGATAAAAACGTAGAAGGGATGGCGTAGAGTATGAGAAAGATGGTGCTTTCAATATTTGTTGAGAACACGTTTGGCGTACTGAGCCGTGTTGCGGGGCTGTTTTCAAGAAGGGGCTACAATATTGACAGTCTTACCGTGGGAGTAACCGAAAATCCTGAAAGGTCAAGAATGACGGTTGTTGTTACCGGTGATGAACAGATTCTCGATCAGATAAAGAAACAGGTTGAGAAACTTGAAGACGTTCGGGAAGTGAAAGAACTTATTCCGAGCGAGTCTGTTTACAGAGAACTGATTCTCATTAAAGTAGGAGTAACTGCCGAAAAGAGACAGTCTGTCATTTCCATTGCAGACATTTTCAGGGCGAAAATTGTTGACGTTACAACAGATTCCCTGACTGCAGAATTGACGGGGGATCAGGAAAAGCTTGACGCATTCATTAATCTTCTTGGAGATTACAAAATACTTGAAATTGCGAGAACCGGTATAACGGGACTTTCAAGGGGGAAGTAGAATGGGAATTTTTGGAACAAAGATACTTACGCAGTGTTGTGCCATCACGATACTTGTGACCATCCTTGTTTTCAATGCGATGCGAAAGAAAATCAAGTTGAGAACCGGAAGTAACTACATACATATGGTTCTTGTTACGCTTATCTGTGCCGTATTCGACATGTTGTCCATCGTTTTCATTATTTTGAACGGACCGGTCACCGAAACCGCAGGAATTTTCTCGGGTTACCTGAAGGATATGTCGGCATTTCAGGTAGTAACGGACATTATATGTAAGACATATATTTGTTTCCTCGTAATCGTTACAGGATTCGGTATAAGGTACATTTGTGCGGATATGTACAAAACCGAGAAGGTATATAAGAAGTCCCTTCGTGTTGTCACCATAGCCATTCTTGGGGAAATGCTTATAATTTACGCTCTGCCTATAAGAGTGTATTATAATCCCGAAGACGGTGGCCTTTATTCCTATGGCCTTTCGACGATAGCAACTTATATTTTCGTTGTGATAAATGTTGTTCTGATGGTTTATCACCTTGAGAAAAACAAGATTTCGGTTAACCCTCACAGAAGACAGGCAGTTTATCTCTGGGTTGCTCTTTGGGGACTGTGTGCCGTTATTCAGGCGTGCTTTCCTGTGCTTCTTATCGTTTCCTTCGGTGCTTCAATCGGTGTAATGGTTATTTACTTTGCTCTTGAAAACCCTGAAGCAAATATTGACCGTTTGTCCGGTTTTTACAACAAAAACGCTTTGATTCAGTACGTTGATCAGCATTACTACAAGGAAGAACGCTTTTCCATCATTAACTGCAGCTTTGCCAATACAAGTTCTGTCAGCAAGCTTGTAATGAATCAGGACATTTACAATGACATAAACGCGTATTTTTCAGCTCTTAAGGGCGTTGAAGTATTTAAAATCAGTGAAACAGAAGTGGCTCTCGCATTTAACGAAAGAGTTGATGCTGATGATGCTTTGAAGCTTATTCAGGAGCGTTTTGCTTATGGATGGGGCGAACATAGAAATACGATTTTCTTCCTTCAGTACATTTACTGCCCGGATTCATCCGTATGCGACAGCTGGGAACTTCTTGCTCATGCCGTAAGGTATGCTGAGTTCAGCCTTCATCTTGGCAATGATACTGTATATGTTACCGAGGAACTCGTTAAAGGTATGATTTCCGAAAACGAGATGGAAGATATTATTAAAGATGCCATCGAAAACAACCGTGTGGAAGTTTTCTACCAGCCGATTTATTCTGCTAAAAAGGGTAAATTCTGTTCTGCGGAAGCTCTTGCAAGAATAAGGCGTGAGGACGGTTCAATTGTGCCTCCAGGAATGTTTATTCCGGTCGCTGAGAAAAACGGTACTATCATTAAAATCGGTGAGATGGTTTTTGAGCAGGTTTGTAAGTTCATTCAGAGAGAAGCACTAACCGAGCGATTTGATGTTGATTACATCGAAGTAAATCTTTCCATCGTTCAGTGCGCCTACGAAAATCTTGCGGATTCTTTCATAGGAATTATGAATGCAAACCACATTAATCCAAGCTGGATTAACCTTGAGATTACCGAGTCCGAGTCACTTCAGGCAAAGGATATTCTTCTTAAGAACATGAACGAACTTATTCTTTATGGAGTAAGTTTCTCATTGGATGATTTTGGTACCGGCGAGTCAAATCTCAATTATGTAATGGATATGCCGGTTAAAATTGTTAAGTTTGATCGCGAAATGACCAACTCTTATTTCGTAAAAGACAACGCAAGGCATATTATGGCATCCACAATAAAGATGCTTCGTGAAATGGGGTTGGAGATTGTTTCGGAAGGTATCGAAGAAAAGGCACAGCTGGATGAGATGCTCAGACTGGATGTAAACTTCATTCAGGGCTATTATTTCTCAAAGCCGTTACCTGCCGGTGATTACATTTGTTTCCTTGAGAACCACATGTAAATACGGATAAGCGGATATGGTGGAAGTGGCAGACACGCCAGATTTAGGTTCTGGTGCGAGAGCGTGCAGGTTCAAGTCCTGTTATCCGCATAAAATATGGAGAGTCTTTTCGGCTCTCCATATTTTTATGTGGATAACAGGACTTGAACCTGCGTAGGGCCAAGGTCTCGCGCTGTCGCGATTCATGCGTCGCAGGCGACGCATGAATGGCGACAGCGAAGAAATATTGTAAATTGAGCAATGAATGGGAAGAAGAAATTCTTCCTTTTTTGGTAATATGATATCGACGGAAACGGCTTGTATCGGTTTATGAGGTAAAGGGTATGAACGGTCCGGAGACAGGGGGAAACCGGTGATGGAATTAAATGACATTGTGAGGCTTTTTTCGGCGAAGCATTTTGTGAATGTCATGATTAAAAACACAAGCCACGGAGAAAATGATTACAGAGAAAACGTCTTTGTGGATTTTGAAGATGAAAAGATTGTGATAAAGATTGCAGGCAGTGCTTTTGCAGATGAGGAACACCTTAACCTGTGGGAGAGAATAGCGGATGAGTATCGAAATCTTGGGTACTATTGTCCTAAGTTTATCCGTGCTTTGGACGGGACTTTCCCGCACGTTACATATAATGACAGGCAGTGCATTGTCTGGGCAGAGGAATATTCAAAGTATAGGTCCGCAGAAGAGCTCATTAATGAAAAGTATAAAGAAAACCGTCTTGAAGAGAATGGGTATTACACATTTCTCGAGGACGAACTTCTGATGGATGCGAAGGTCGCTTCGATGCATTTTGATTATACGACGCTTCCGTCGGCGTACTGCATGTTTGAACTGTTCGACCCCGCCGACGAGACGGATGAGACGACTGAAGACGCGACCAAATGGTACAACGTCGCCAAGAAACTTCCTGCGGAGTTCAAACCTCGTGTGGAACGTATTTGGGCAAACTGGCTTACTGCCAGAAACGAACTTGAAAAAATATATCACAGTCTTCCTACGTCGGTGTTCCAGGCAGACATCAATTATTCGAATGTTCTTTTGGACGAAGATGCCCGGTTCAAAGGTGTATATGATTTCAACATAGGCGGAAGAGAAGTCTATATCAACTATCTCTTCAGGCAGGTTCCGTATATCAGTAACGGAGAAGATAATCTTGAAAAGGATGACAATTTCGCAAAAAGGATAATTCATGCGCTTCAGATTGTCAGCCGGGGTTACAAATTCTCCGATTTGGAAAAAGAAGCCGCACCGCTTTTGTACAAGTGCATACGCCCGCTGTGGTGGTATGCATCGGTTGAACTGACCGAGGCAGGTGAAGACAAAGAGAAAATCAGTGCTTTGCTTGATGGTATCGAGTACGAACAGACAAGAATTATAGATTTTGCAAAATACATGTGACAGTCACTCATTGCAAAAGCATAATCGGACTGATACAATAAATTACGTTTCGGAGGTGTTTTTATGGAGAAGAATTATGTTGTAAATAAGGATTCCAAGGCATTTTTCAATAATGCTGCGGATTTCTGCATCGGAACCGGAAGAATGGGGCTTGCGCTTCAGGACGAATACATGAAGCAACTTAAATTTGTCCAGGATGTTATCGGCTTCAAGCATATAAGAGGTCATGGACTTTTTTCTGACGATATGGCAATCTACCAGAGAAGAAGAGGCTTTGACGGAACAGAGACAATTGAATATAACTTCACATACCTTGACAGAGTTATGGACGGATACTTGAAAAACAATATACGCCCTTTCCTTGAACTTGGATTTATGCCCGAAAAAATGGCTTCCGGTGATCAGACGATTTTCTACTGGAAGGGCAATACAACGCCGCCTTCCGATTACGAAGAATGGGCAAAGCTCATTAAGGCTACTCTTTCACATCTCATCGGAAGATATGGCAGAGATGAAGTTGTTACATGGCCCATCGAGGTTTGGAACGAGCCTAACCTTCCCGGATTCTGGAAGGGCGCTGACATGCAGGAGTATTTTAAGCTCTACATGGTTTCGGCAAAAGCAGTTAAAGAAGTTGATAAGGATTTCAGAGTGGGCGGCCCTGCTATATGCGGTGTGGATGATGCACGCTGGCTGCGTTCTTTCCTTGAATTTGTCCGTGATGAAAAAGCTCCCATTGATTTTGTTACGAGACACCACTACACAAGCTGTCCTCCTCAGCCGGACGGACATTACGGCTACATTGAGCTGCATAAACCCGAAGAGGCATTTACCGAGCTTGAGCGCTCACGTGACATAGTTGACAGTTTCCCTGAGTTTAAGGGGATGGAGATACATATCACCGAGTTTAACACATCCTACATACCTAATGCGCCCATTCACGATACAAATCTGAACGCTGCTTATGTTGCCCATATGCTTTCAAGACTCGGCGATAAGCATGCTTCATACTCATACTGGACCTTCGGTGATGTTTTCGAAGAGCATGGTGTTGCATTTACCCCTTTCTCGGGTGGTTTTGGTCTTGTTGCAAACGGACTTATTCCGAAGCCTACATTCTGGACGTTTGCCTTTTATAAGGACCTTCAGGGTGAATGCATCCATAAGTCGGATAACGCTGTTGTTGTGAAGACTCCGGACGGTACGTACAAGGGATGCCTCTGGAATCCCGACATTAAGAAAGACGGTGAGGAACTTTCGTATTCACTTTCCTTCGAGGATATGAAGGCACCGATGTATTCTCTTGTTTTGAAGACGGTTGACGAGGAAACATGCAATCCGTTGAAGCTTTGGCACGACCTCGGAGAGGAAGCAAATCCTTCGGAGAAGTTGAACGAGCTTCTTCGTTCCGCAGCACAGCCTATGGTTTCAAGTAAACTTCTTGAAAGCTCCGGAAATGCTGTTAAAGCAGATTTCTTCCTTAAGACGAACGCGGTTCAGTATTTTGAACTTAAGCCTGTGGAAATCAAGTCCGACAGAGGATATTCATACGAACGTACACTTGCACAGAGAGTACAGGAGTAACTGTAAACTTATTTGAAAAAGAGCGCTATTGTGCTCTTTTTCTTTTTGGTGCGAATAGCGAGCAGGAGTAAGCCTGCTCGCTTTAACAAAAACTTTATTGTGAATAGATTGACTTGAAAAGGTTATTTGTATTATAAAAGAAAAGAAACCGTATTGTTAAAATGAATAAACATGATTGACACAGTAATATTATAGTGATATCATAATGATATCAAAAAACATGGAGGCTGTTATGCTGGAAATTAAAAACTACACAAAAGATTATGGTTCGGGCAAAAAGGCTTGCGATAATGTAAGTCTTGTCGTTGAAGATGGTGACATTTTCGGTTTCATCGGCCACAACGGAGCAGGAAAGAGTACAACGATTAAGGCTGTTGTCGGTGTTCTTGATTTTGAAGAGGGAGAAATTCTGATTAACGGTCATTCAATTAAGGACGAGCCGTTTGAATGCAAAAAAATAATGGCTTATATTCCGGATAACCCGGATTTGTACGAAAACCTTACCGGCATCCAGTATTTGAACTTTGTTGCGGATGTTTATGATGTTTCCTCGGAAGATCGTGAGGAAAGAATTAAAAAGTATGCCGACCGGTTTGACATTTATGAGGCACTTAAAGAGCAGATATCCTCTTATTCACATGGTATGAAACAGAAGGTTGCAATCATCGGAGCACTGATTCACAACCCCAAGCTTCTTGTGCTCGATGAGCCTTTCGTTGGTCTTGACCCCAAGGCAACTTTTGAGATAAAGCAGATTATGCATGAAATGTGCAAGAACGGTACTTCCGTTTTCTTTTCAACTCATGTACTTGACGTTGCAGAAAAGCTTTGTAATAAAATAGCCATCATAAAGCAAGGAAAGATTGTTGCAAGCGGAAAGACAGAAGAATTAATCGGTGACCAGTCTTTGGAAGAAGTATTCATGGAGGTTGCAAATGATGAAAAGTAAGTGGTTGACACTTCTTGCAGTAATGCTGAAGTCCACAAGCAAAATCAACCTTCTGAAGTTTTCACACGATAAAAAGAAGAAGGGTGGAGTGATTGGAAGCACCATCGGTATAGCGTTTATATACCTTTTGATTGCGGCTTACATAATATTCCAGTCGTATATTATGGGAAAGATGGGGCTTGGCGGTTCCATTCCTTCAATGAACATACTTGCGCTCAGCATTGTTGCGTTTATTTTTACACTACTTAAGAGCAATTCATATCTGTATAGCTTTAAAGAGTATGATATGCTTATGTCCATGCCGTTTGATGTAAAGACAATTGTAGCTTGCAAGTTCCTTTATATGTATATAAAGAGTCTTGCTTTACCTTGCCTTATGTCTTTTTCAATGATGATCGGTTATGGAATCGCTCTTAAACCTAAGTTCTACGTATATATCATTTGGACTGTGCTGACGTTTTTTGTGCAGCTTATCCCCACAACAATCGCTTCGTTTCTCGCTTCGTTTGCTGCGAGAGGCGGTGGCTCGGGAAAAGGTAAAAAGATCCTTCAGACAATATTGATTTTTATTGTTGCCGTATTTGGCATTTCGCTCAGGTTCATTATTGAAGCAGCTGTAAGAAATGCCAAAGGAGAAGCGATTATCGCCAATATTACCGGAGCAAGTGATGCTGCCAAAACGTGGTATTGGCCCGCCATATGGTTTGAGAAAGCGATTAACGACAGCAATTTGTTAATGTTTGCACTGTTCATCGGTGTCTCGCTGCTTATTTTCGTTGCTTATTTTACATTTGTAGCCAAATCTTACAGGAAAATCAACACGAAGCTTTCGTCTTATTCTGGTAATCATAGCAAAAAGGAGTTGTCCTTTAAGAAGAAGAGCGTGATCATGAGCGTTCTGGGCAAAGAAACAAAAAGGTTTTTCTCCTCTGTTGCATGCATGACTAATCTTGGTATGGGACAACTTCTGGTAGTTATTCTTGGTATTGTGTCCTTGTTCTTTGACGGAAGAAGTGTGTTGAGCACAATAATTCCCGAGAGCGTTCTGAACGTGGAAAAACTTTTTCCCGCAATACCTATCCTTGTTTTCTTTTTCATTGGCATGACTTCAACGACGTACGCTACACCATCGCTTGAAGGAAAGAGCTATTGGATAATCCGGAGTATGCCGATAAGCAAATCGGACCTTTATAAGGGCAAAATGTTATTTAATCTCTTTATGAGCGTTCCTTTCGGCTGGTTTGGCGTCACGATGTTTTGTATTTCGTGCCGCACATCCGTTTTGGAGTGGGCATGTTTTATGCTTTGCGAAACAGCGTTCTGCCTTTGGTCCACCACATACGGAATGTTCTGCGGTGTTAAATTTATTAAGCTTGAATGGGAAAATGAGATTGAAGTAATTAAACAAGGCACCGCAGCTACCGCTTATGTTTTGCCGAATATCATTATAACAACGATTCTCTTGGCTGGTGTTGTTCTGCTCGGTATACTTATTCCTTCGACCGTTATCATGCTTTGCCTGACACTTATTTTTGGAATTCTTGCTTTTGTTATGTATCATATAACACTTAATCTTAAGTAAAATATAAAGTGCATTGCCCGCAGTAATGTGAACAATGCACTTTTTTTATGGTGCGCCTAGCGGTGCACGTTTCTAACGGGTTAAAGTCCCGATTCCGCCCGGTAGTGGGAAGGATATAGCCGAAGGCAAGGGTGTCGAGGGCGACCTCGAATCTGAAGGAAGCTGGATGTGGGGAACATACTAACTCACGGGCAAATCTCTGGTCTGACGGACAGAAATCTCATAAGAGGTTATGCATGAGGATAAGGCTGCCATACAGGTCGAAGTCCAATAACTACACGGAATCATGCATGATAAATGA
>JAZLLG010000048.1:0-2204 GCA_045598045.1 Lachnospiraceae bacterium
ACTGGTTGCGGCAGGAATTTCCGATGCAGCTGAGGGCGTGCAGAATGTTGCATATGCCGCAAGTGATTCTGATAAACAGGCCGTAAACCTTATAAGGGACAACATGTTTGAAGGCCATGAGGACGACTACTACCTGATGGAAGCGCTTCTATCATGCGGCCTTTCGGAAGTATCGACAGTAGCGCAGTATTCGAACGCGACGTATGGAGCAAAAACCCAGGCACCCGGAAAGGCAGATTTCTCCAATGAAGGATATGTAGACGGAGAAGACTGGAATGAATACTTTAAAGAAGCGTATGGTTCGGATAAAGTTGAATGGGTGACAGAGGGTAGTACTGGTTCAGTTCCAAATAGTGGACAAGGTTTTTCACCTAAAGGGTATAATCCGCAACCAGGAGAACGCACGTTGAACGGTTATGTAAAAAATAATGCAAATCCTGAAATATCACTACATACAAATTCAGCAGGTTTTAATAGTAATAATGGTAATATAGGCGGTGATTTTAAACGATTTGGAGCTGAATCCCATGGTGGTGTTTCACCGCATGTTCATCAGCCACAACGTAATGTTGCACTAAATGGAAATGTATATGGGTCAGTCGGTTCAAAAACTGCGAATGGAGGAGTTACATCACCGTCAACAAAAGATGTTAAACAATTGTATGAATACTTAAATAATGGAAAATATCATTAGAATGGGAGTGAGAGTATGTCCAGTCAAATAGATTTATTTTTTAAAACAATCAACAATATTCAAGATGAAGTAATAAATGTTTCACTAATTAATAAAGATAAATATGATAATCTTGAAGAAATAATTACAGATGTAACTTATGAAATGACTTATAAGATACTTGAATTAATGGATGGATACTATAATAAGGATTTGAAATATAAATTGACAGAGATTAATTCCAATGAAGTGGTTAATAGTATTACAAGT
Organism: Lachnospiraceae bacterium; assembly: GCA_045598045.1. Classification (GTDB taxonomy): domain Bacteria; phylum Bacillota; class Clostridia; order Lachnospirales; family Lachnospiraceae; genus RGIG3528. The sequence continues at coordinate 944 of JAZLLG010000048.1, forward strand.
CTTCATGATTTGTGTGAGGATTATTTAAGATTTTCAGACAAATAAAACTATACACATAGCATCATAACAAAAGGTTTAAAGATTAGTCGGTCGAATTGATTATATCCCCAGCTTATTCTTAATTAAATAAGCTGGGGATATTTGTTGAAGAAATTATTTGTATAAAATTAATTCAGTATCCTTTTTCAGTTTCACTATATGTGTAATGGTATACTTGAGAGCCATCAATTGCAAATATTCATTCATATAACATATAAACAAAAATTTACCCGGTAATGTAAATGGTGGTTATGATTATTCTTCCGGTATATCCGGGTTAAATGCTGTTTTTGCGAAATTATAAAAGCCGAGATACCAGATATTGAAATCGTGGCCTCCGGATTTTTCCATCCAGAGGTAATTTTTCTTGTTTATAAGCTTGTCCGTGTACAGTGTGATGTTCTTTGCTGCTGCGGAATGGCTCCAGTATGCGGTTGTATCGTTTGTTCCGCAAATGTTATAGAAAAAGTCAATGTCGTATTCGCTTTCATCAATATACTTTGCAACCTTTGATACATCAGGGACGGTCCTTTTGTCACAATGCGTGTCTCTTTTGCTTGTGGCTAAGATGTAAATATCTCCTATCTTCAAAATCAAATATCCGCTCCGACCAAGGCTTTCCGCAAAAACGGAAGGCCTGTTTACATCCTTACGAAAACTTTCACATGTAAATTCACACGGTGACGTAAAAGCCCTTGTGGACGGGAAAGCGAATGTGATAGAATCATACCTGTATGATGCATTCGGAAACCTTCTTGAAAGGACATCCGGAACAGGCAGCACAACCGTAAAGGGTTCATTCGCACACTTCCTTAATGACATCCTCTATGCAGGTGAGCAGTATGACGAAGTAACGGAGACGTACTACCTGAGGGCAAGGAACTACAGCCCTGCGGAAGGAAGGTTTATAAGTGAGGACAAGTACCACGGTGACGGAAGAAACCTGTACGTCTACGTCAGAAACAATCCTCTGAGATACATTGATCCGAGCGGGTACTGTAAGAATGAACCGAAAGTGTCCGGCTGGAAATGGGCACTTGACGCACTGAAGATTGTCGGTGGTGCAGTACTCTGTGTAACAGGCGTAGGTACCGCGGCAGGAGTAAGCCTTATTGCATCCGGAGTCGGTGATGTGGTTGTTGATGTAATGACCGAATGCGGAGCGGATGCAAAGGACATAGCAATTGTTTCGGATATAACGCAGGTAGTATCCGGAGTCGGC
>JAZLLG010000049.1:0-14169 GCA_045598045.1 Lachnospiraceae bacterium
AAATTCCAGTTCTGAAGAATTTTGCAAAACTAACTTCCAGAAAAATCGAGATATTTTATTTTACCTGAATTTACTATTGCAAGGCATATTCAAAATCAGAACTTAAACTTGCAAACTGGAATCTCGGATTCCAATTCAGCTATGGAAACTTGGATATACTACAAAAACAGGAGAGCATGATTTATTTTGATATTAAAAATCAATTTTAAATTGATTTTGCACTTGACAATTCAATTTTACGTTGTATAATGAAGACATGAAAAACATCGGTGAGACAATAGCAAAATACAGAAAATCACAGAAGCTTTCTCAGGGAGAGCTGGCAGAAAAGCTCAAAGTTTATGGCTTAAATCCTTCGGCAGCCTCTGTGAGCTCCTGGGAAAAGAATGTCAGTATTCCGAACGCGGTTCAGATTTTCGGTATCTGTGAAGTTCTTGGCATCAAGGACATCTTCAGCGAGTTCATTTCCTCCGAAGGCGGTCTTCTTGGCGGACTGAACAGTGAAGGCATCAAAAAAGTCATGGATTATGCTTCGCTTCTCAGACTTTCCGACGAGTACCGCACACACAAAGAGCCTGTTATTGTCGAAATTTCTTCCAAAGAAAAGAGCAAAGAGGTCCGAAAGAAGAGACTTGTCTCACACGCAGAAGAGCTTGTGCGTCGCATACGTCTTTACGATCTTCCGGTTTCCGCCGGTACAGGACAGTTCCTTGATGGCGAAGACTACGAAGAAATCGATGCTCCGTCAGACACACCTGCTTCCGCACAGTTCGGAGTGCGTATCGCCGGAAACAGTATGGAGCCCCGCTATCTTAACGGGCAGGTTGTCTGGGTTAAGAAATGCGAACGCCTCATGGATGGAGAGATTGGCATCTTCCTTCTGAACGGTGACGCCTACATCAAGAAGCTTTACGTCACTGAAGACGGGGTTTCGCTTATCTCCCTGAATCCTTCCTACAAGCCGATAAAGGTTCTTGAAGGTGATACATTCATCACACTTGGTAAGGTTTTAAGCTGATAAAAAATAATACGAGATGGGGAAATTTTTCCCTTATTCAAATGATAATATACAGACATAAAGAACAACACACATCAAACAGATACGTTACGGAGGTCGGTTATGCAGGCACAGGCAGTTTCAAATTACTCATATGATTCAGCTTTTGAAGAGGGCTATAACGCAGCTCTTGAAGCAATGAGAAATGCTCGTAAATCAAGACAGTACATTACAGAATATAAAGCAGAAGTAGCTGAAAAGGAAAGACGTGAACGCACAGAGTATTTCGTCAAGCAGAAGCTTGCAGGCGCATTCCTCCTTTTAATATCAATCCTTGGGCTTGTTATGACTTCAGGTGAGTTTGGAATAGCAATTGCCACAATTCCTGCCGGCTTCTTCATCCTTCTCACAAAACATCGTATCTTCAGTTAATCACATTGCATCCCCATTAACCGAAGACCCCCTTCTTCGGTCCTTATAATCTCACATCCTTTCTGCTCGAAAGAGCAAATCCGGGTTCTGTAAAGCCTAAGCTTTGCAGAACCCGGATTAATTTTTATTTACTGTGAGGATACTTTAAATAAATATCTTTCTTGTTTGTAATAAGATGAATGTCGTAACTGCACTTATTGATTTCTACAAAAGTGGAACGTCTGTTTTCCTCAAGAGTATGATATCTTTCTGCTTTCTGTACGTCATAGGCGTTCAGGTTGTCAGACGTCAGCCACACGCTTGAATAAGCGGCATCAAGGCTTGCCAGATAATCCTGTTCGGACTTGTTGAGAGAAATGTTTGTGTCACGCAGGAAGAATACATCGGGATCGTTGCCGTGAGCGCGTCCGTCCAAACCATGTCTTGCTATTGTGTTTGCAATGGCATGTTTTGTTGAAACACGTTCCCGGTGTATGATTCTCATATACGGCTTATCGTCCCAATCGAGGCCGACATCACCACTTACACGACAGTAATCAACGAGTCCGAATGCAGGCATTACCGGTACACCACATCCGAGAATAAGCTTGTCTTTACAAATTTCCCTTAAAAGCTTTAATGCCCGAAGCATCCTTGAAGAACGCGTTTCGTATATTCTGCGTAATGCTGACATGGATTTGTTGTCGGGCCCATTGAAGATTTCGCCTTCGCAAAAACTTCCATAAGGAGCAACAGCATAGAGAAAATCAAGTTTGACAAGATCGAAGTTCCATTCGTCAAAAACTCTTTTGAAAACGTTTCGAATGTAATTTTCGACTTCCGGCTTATCTATGTCGAGAGCGTAGTAACCGCTCCAGTTGCAACCACCCTTCCAAGGCTTGCCGCCGTAGGATAACAGCCAGTCTTTATGCTTTTTGAAAAGATCCGAGCGCTCCTCACAAATAAACGGAGCGAGCCACAGCCCTGCTTTTAAACCGGCGTTATGAATTTTGTCTGAAACACTGCGAAGACCATTTGCAAATTTGTTCTTATCTTCACATTCCCAGTCACCTACAAAAGGCTCCCAACCATCATCAATCTGGAATAAATCATCTTTATCGAATAATTTTTCAGCACCTTCCAGATCGTCAAGAATCTTTTCCTCACTTATATCCTGATAGTGATTGTACCAGCTGGAATAGCCTTTGATTTTCGGTGGATTATTGTGGATTCCCAAAGCATCAAACCACGCATCGAAAACTTCATCTTCCGTTCCCTCGGCGTAAAACAAATCGAAAGCAGGATAGGAGGTATCTTCGTTGATGAGAAGTCCTTTACAGTCTCTTGTAATTGTCATTGACTCTGCTTTGCAATTATATACAAAACATGTGTACCCGGGGACTTCGTCCAACGATGCCAGAAGGCGATAATGCTCACCGTCTCTGAAATAACAATAGGATATTCCGTGAAGAATGCCCCGTTTATTCGGATACTGCATAAAATGGTAGTCGGCATACCTGTCAAGCGAGAATTTGTCGATAATAAATTGCGGAAGGCCGTTAAGTCCGCGTATATGACTGTTTTCAGTGTATTCAGGGCAATATGTCCAAGTCTGATAACCGTTGAAGAACATTCTTTCCGATTTCGGAATGCGTAAGGATGCGACAACATTTTCAAGGACAACTCCCTTTGAAACGGGTGAGTAGAAGTGATTGACTCCCGGAAGCAATTCCCCTTCATAAGTTTGATTGTTAGTTTGCCAAGTTATGTTCATAAGTGTCCCCCTATATAATGTCCTTATTGTATATCTTTTCACAAAACACAACAAGCAAAATGTTTTGTTACACAATTGCATTTATAAAGACACAATGCTCTAACAATAAAGGTTTTCTAAACACCGCAATTATTAACAGTTTGTTCAATTTTTTACCATACCACGTTCATATTTTCGTACTACAATGAACTTGTAAGAACAAAAGAGTTCTTCCTAAAAAGCTAACAAGATTTTTTCATAAATAAAGCCCATCAGTTTCCCTCCCCCTCTGGTGGGCTTCTCCTCTGCCCATTTTTCGAGATTACTTGTTTTCAAGTGACCTCGATTTTTTATTGCATGTCACGTCTTTTTCTAACGTAAGAGTTTTTAGGTAGAGAAGGCAGAAAAATCCCATCTGTACCTAACGCCAGCGATTTTTTAGGTATAGAAGTTGGGAAAATGCCATCTGTACCTAACGCCGGCGATTTTTTAGGTAAGACGCGGCGAAATCGTTCGTCTGTACCTAAACTTCGCCGCGGATTAGGCATAGAGGTTTAAATCCCGCTTGCTATACCTAAACTTTAGGTATAAATGACCGAAATTCAGAGTTTGTACCTAACGCCGGCGATTTTTTAGGTATAGAAGTTGGGAAAATCCCATCTGTACCTAACGCCGGCGATTTTTTAGGTAAGACGCGGCGAAATCGTTCGTCTATACCTAAACTTCGCCACGGATTATTCTTGAATTTTTATCTCTTCATGTGTATAATATCGTGTCAGAATATCCTATGAAAGGAATACAGATATGGTACAGTCCAGAACACACAATTGTAATGAACTCCGCCTTGCAAATGTTGGCGAGAGCGTGACTCTTGTAGGCTGGTTTGAGAACATCCGTAAGGTCAGTAAGAATCTTGGATTCGTTATTCTTCGTGACTTCTACGGCACGACTCAGATAGTAGTCGAAACAGAAGAGATGATGGATGTCATTGACTCCATCAACAAAGAAACAACAATTTCCGTTACAGGAACAGTCAGAGAACGTTCCTCAAAGAACAAGGAACTCGCTACAGGTGACATCGAGGTCGTTCCGGAGAAAATCGAAATCCTCGGCAAATGTATTTACAATTCACTTCCTTTTGAAATCAATAAGTCAAAGGAGGCCGATGAAAATACACGTCTTAAGTACAGATACCTTGACCTTCGTAATCCCGAAGTAAAAAAGAAAATCGTACTTAGAAGCAAAATTGTTGCAGAGCTTCGTGCAGCAATGATTGCACATGATTTCCTTGAAATCACAACACCCATTCTTACATGCTCATCTCCTGAAGGCGCAAGAGATTATCTTGTTCCCGCAAGAAATCATCCCGGAAAGTTTTATGCACTTCCACAGGCACCTCAGCAGTTCAAGCAGATTTTGATGGCATCAGGTTTTGACAGATATTTCCAGATTGCTCCCTGCTTCCGTGATGAGGATGCACGCGCAGACAGAAGCCCGGGTGAGTTCTATCAGCTCGACATGGAAATGGCATTTGCTTCCCAGGAAGACATTTTTGCCATCATTGAGGATGTACTTCCTCCTATCTTTGCTAAATACGGCGTATACAAGTCAGCATCAAAGGCTCCTTTTGTACGTATTCCTTATCTTGAGGCAATGGACAAATACGGTTCCGATAAGCCTGACCTTCGTATCGACCTTGTCCTTCAGGACGCAACAGGTGTTATGGAAGATTGCGGTTTTGAGCCTTTCAAGGGTAAGAAGATTAAAGCAATTGTCTGCGACAAGCTCAACGCTACACGTAAGCAGATTGATCAGATGATTGCCGATGTTGAAGTTTCAACCGCTCAGAAGACATACTGGTTCAGAGTTGACGAAAACGGTGAGTTTGTAGGCGGTATTTCAAAGTTCCTCGTAGAGAGAAAACAGGCCGTAATCGAAGCACTTGGCCTTAAGAACGGTGATTTTGTCGGACTTGCCGCAGGTGACCTTCTTACGGCTCAGAAGACAGCAGGCGCATTCAGAAAGCTCCTCGGTGCAGCAGCTGAAGGCCATATGAAGAAAGACGTTTACGAGTTCTGCTGGATTGTTGACTTCCCGATGTATGAAATCGGTGAGGAATCCGGACAGCTTGAATTCTGTCACAATCCTTTCTCAATGCCTCAGGGCGGTGTTGAAGCACTGAAAACTCAGGAGCCTCTTTCAATCATGGCATACCAGTACGATCTTGTATGTAATGGTGTTGAGCTTTCCTCCGGTGCCATCAGAAACCACAATCCTGAAATTATGCTTGAAGCATTCAAGCTTGTAGGACTTGGTGAGGACGATGTTAAGTCCAAATTCCCCGCAATGTACAATGCATTCTGCTACGGCGCTCCGCCGCACGGTGGCATTGCTCCCGGCGTAGACCGTATGGTTATGCTTATATGCGGCGAAGAGTCCATCAGAGAGATTATTCCTTTCCCGATGAACAAGACTGCACAGGACATCATGATGGGAGCTCCTGCGGAAGTTACACAGAAACAGCTTGATGAAGCACACATCGCAATTAAATTACCTGAAAATAAGTAAGCATAAAGGCGGCGGTTTTATACGCCGCCTTTAAAAAAATAAAACGGAGACGCCATGAAACTTGCGAAAGAACAAAATAACATAAGTTTCGAACCTTGGTCCAAACACCCTAATCCGCAGGAAAAACGTGCAAACTGGATTTCTCTTAACGGAGAATGGGAGCTGAATGGCGAAGCAATTAAGGTTCCTTTTTGTCCTGAAGCACCGTTGTCAGGCTACGAGGGAGAAATAACCGACAAAAAAGGCCGTATGTATTATAAAAAGACCTTTACAGTGGACAAGACCATGGAAAAATGGAAAGAGTCCCGCTATTTCCTCCACTTTGACGGCGTCGATCAGAAGCTTAATGCTGTTTTAAACGGAGACCCTGTGGGCTTTCATGAGGATGGATACACTAAGGCGGTTTTTGACGTTACCGACATGATAAAAACCAAAGGGAATAATATCCTTAAGGTCATGGCGGTTGATAAGCTTGATAAGTCACTTCCGTACGGCAAACAAAAGAAAAAGCGCGGAGGCATGTGGTATACCACATGCAGCGGAATATGGAAAAGTGTGTGGCTTGAATGTGTTCCGGAGAGACATATCACCGGACTGAAAATCGATACCGGGCTTACCGAGATTAAGCTCCGTATGAATTTCGACGACTTTCCGAGTGAGACGCTTAAACTGAAGATTTCCGCGCCTGAAATCAAGACAGGTGAAGATATTCCGGAAGAAAAAACAGGAAAAGAAGAATACGCGGTTTATTCGGTAAAGATTGACAATGATATTATCGAAAACGGTCTTTCCGTCAAGCTTGGTGAGCTTCGTACAAACCTTGGCCGAGCTTTGGCAATAAGAAACTGGACGTGCGAAGAACCTTGGCTTTATGACATCGCCATTGAAGTGGGAGAAGACAGACTTTTAAGCTATTTCGGGCTTCGGACAATATCCACTAAAGTGATAAATGGTATAAACCGGGTGCTTTTAAACGGTGAACCTTTGTTTATGCACGGAGTTCTCGACCAGGGGTATTTTATTGACGGACTTTATCTTCCGAAGTGTGAGGAAGAGTATGAAACAGACATACTGCGTATGAAAAATCTCGGGTACAATATGCTGAGAAAGCATATAAAAACCGAGTCCGACTGGTTTTATTACTATTGCGACATACATGGAATGCTTGTTTTTCAGGATATGGTCAATTCCGGAAAGTACCGCTACTTTAGAGATACGGTGTTTCCGACAATAGGCTTTAAAATTGACAATGAACGCCTTCGCGCCGTCAGCAGTAAAAGGCGGCACAACTTCCTGAACCACATCAAAAACGTGACGGAAATGCTTTACAATCACCCATGCATCGTGGCTTATACAATATTTAACGAGGGCTGGGGACAGCATACAAGCGATCATTACTATGCATATTTGAAAAAACTGGATTCCACACGACTTATTGATACCACTTCGGGATGGTTCGCCGGCATGGACAGTGATTTTGACAGCAGACACATTTATTTCAGGCTTGTCAAATTGAAACCTGATAAAAAACACCCGGGACGACCGATTTTCGTCTCCGAGTGCGGTGGATATTCGTATGCGGTTAAGGGACATCTCTACAATCCGAAGGATACTTACGGATATGGAGCGTGCGGCTCGGTTAAAGAGCTGTCTGCAAGAATAAAAAAGCTGTATGACGAAATGATTATTCCGGGCATAAAGCGCGGCTGCTGCGGATGCGTGTACACACAGGTCTCCGATATTGAAGACGAAATAAACGGTATGTATACCTACGACCGTGAGGTGTGCAAGGTTGATAAAGACACCATGCTTTCCATAAGGCAGGCAATTGAGAGAGAAATGGGCAGACAATAACTATTTCATCATATTCAGTATGCCGGATATGGCTTTTGAACGTTCAAGGAGGTTCTTGCGATTCGCTTTAAGATAGTCAGCGAGCGCATCGACCTCTTCTTTTGTAAACCCTGCACTTTTTGTTATTTCACATGAAGGAAGTATGCCTTCCGCAAAGTCTCTGCCGCGGTCAAAGCGCACGCAAACCACGGGTTTGCCGTCTTTAACGACAACGGATGAATATGTAAGCTTCATTTCTTCGTTCGGGTTCATATGGAATCTCCTTAAACAAACTGAATCGCAGGTAATTTCCGACAAGTTTCTTTTTATATTTATCGGACAAAGGCTATCATTACTTGAGTAGTGTACTTGCAGTGAAAGTGAAAGCGGAGTATAATACTTGGGTATGTTTTGATTATTACAGGAGGATTATTATAATGACATTTGAACAGGCTAAAGCAAAAGTAGAAAAGTATGGCCAGCAGCAGGTTCTTAAGTATTTTGAAGAACTCAGCGAGGCTGAAAAGCAGTCACTTATCGATCAGATTGAAGCAACAGATATGGACATCATCGAAAATTGTAAGCATATGGAAGAGCTTGCAAAGAGAGGAGTCATCGCACCGCTCTCCGCAATGGAACTCTCCGAAATCGAAGCCAACAAGGCAAGCTTTACGGCAACGGGTGTTGATGCAATCAAAGCAGGCAAGGTCGGTGCTGTTCTTCTTGCAGGCGGAATGGGTACAAGACTTGGCTCCGATAACCCGAAGGGTATGTACAATGTCGGCATAAACCGTGAGCTCTACATTTTCGAATGTCTTATCAATAACCTTCTTGATGTTGTTAAGCAGGCAGATGCGTGGGTACATCTGTTCGTTATGACAAGTGATAAAAACAATGATGCAACAGTAAACTTCATGAAAGAGCACAAGTTCTTCGGCTACAACGAGAAGTATGTTCATTTCTTCAAGCAGGAAATGGCAGCGGCAACAGATTACAACGGCAAGATTTACCTTGAAGAAAAGGGCAGACTGGCAGCATCTCCCAACGGAAACGGCGGCTGGTTCATCTCCCTTAAGAAAGCCGGACTTCTTGATCTCGTTCACAGAGAAGGCATCGAATGGATTAACGTTTTCGCGGTAGACAATGTCCTTCAGCGAATTGCAGATCCTTGCTTCGTTGGCGCAACCATTCAGAAGAAGTGCGTAGTCGGCGCTAAGGTTGTAAGAAAGGCTGCTCCAGATGAGAAGGTAGGCGCTATGTGCCTTGAAGACGGAAAGCCCTCAATTGTTGAGTACTACGATATGACACAGGAACTTATGGACGCAAAGAACGAAAAGGGCGAACCTGCATACAACTTCGGCGTAATCCTTAACTACCTCTTCTTCGTTCCGGACCTTGAAAAGATGATGGCAAGCCTTCCTCTTCACATTGTTGAAAAGAAGATTCCTTATCTTGACGAAGCAGGTAACCTTGTTAAGCCTGAAGCTCCCAACGGCTATAAGTACGAAAACCTTGTGCTTGATATGATTCACCAGCTTGACAGCTGCCTTCCTTTCGAAGTCGTTCGCGAAAAAGAGTTTGCTCCCATCAAGAACAAGACAGGCGTTGACTCAGTTGAAAGTGCAAGAGAACTTCTTAAGAAAAACGGCGTAGAGCTGTAAAGAGAGACAAACATGAACATAGTATTTCTTGAAACAGATACATTGGGTGATGACGTCGACATCACCCGTTTTTCCGAATTGGGTACGGTGACAACATATCCGCTTACTCAGCCTTCCGAGATTCATGACCGGCTTTTGGAAGCTGATGCTGTTGTAATCAACAAGCTTCCGATGAACGAAACAACTATCGGAGGCCTTACAAGGCTTAAGCTTATCTGCCTTACTGCTACGGGAACGAATAACATAGATTTTCCCTATACCGACAAAATGGGCATTGAGGTGAGAAACGTCAGAAGCTATTCCACCGAGTCCGTTGTACAACATACGTTTGCATGCTTCTTTTACCTTTACGAAAAGCTCAGCTACTATGATGAATACGTTAAGTCGGGGACATATGCCAATGCACCTTTCTTCTGCCACATCGAAGAGAAATTCCACGAAATGTTCGGTAAACGCTGGGGCGTTATCGGGCTTGGCGAAATCGGCAGAAGGGTGTCTGATGTGGCAAAGGCTTTCGGATGCGAAACGGTTTACTATTCCACAAGCGGAAAGCACGATGAACCCGGCTATAACAGAGTAAGACTTGATGAGCTTCTTGAAACCTCGGACATCATTTCCATACATGCACCGCTCAATGAAAATACGTTGAACCTCATAAATGCGGATTCACTTCGCAAATGCAAACCGAGTGCATACATAATCAATATGGGAAGAGGCCCCATCGTCAATCAGGAAGACTTGTACGAAGCCCTTGAAAATGGTGTGATTGCGGGCGCTGCACTTGATGTTCTCACTGTGGAACCGATGGCAAAAGACAACCCGCTTATTAACATAAAGGATTCAAAAAAACTCCTTATTACGCCCCATATCGCATGGGCTACAATAGAAGCGCGCCGCCGTTGTGTGGACGTTGTATATGAGAACATCAGAACAAGTAAAGTTTACAACGGCAAATAACCCTTCAAAACAGGCTTTTTGAGCCCTTTGCAGGCATATTTTTCTTTAATTTTCAAAACTTTTCGCTTGTTAATAATTAAACGATGAATTTTGTTTGACAACCGCTTCAAATAATGCTAATATCGCAATTGTGAACGATAGTGTTCACAAAAGATTCATATTTTTTGGAGGATTTCAAAAATGCATAAGGGTACAGTTAAGTGGTTTAACAACCAAAAGGGTTATGGCTTCATTTCTGATGAAGAAGGTAAGGACGTATTCGTTCATTACTCAGGCCTCAACATGGAAGGCTTCAAGTCTCTTGAAGAGGGCCAGGCTGTTGAGTTCGAAATCACAGAAGGCGCTAAGGGACCTCAGGCAACAAACGTTACAAAGTGCTAATCAAATAGTATTCAATGTACCTTTTTCATATATAAAGCAATTTATACTAGAAAAGTGATATTGTAAGACCATTGAGAAGACGGAAGACGGGATGCGAAAGCATCCCGCTCTTTTCTTATTTGATATTTTTCTAAAAAAATGGTATGCTGAACTTATTATTTATGAATGAGGAAAGAAGCATGAAAAAAATTACGAAACTGATTTTATCAACGCTTGTGTGTTCAATGATGCTTTGCGGTCTGACGGCTTGTGAGGAGCAAAAGGAAGAAGCAAAGACGGAAGTGCCTGCGAAGACGGAAACGCCTGCAAAAACAGAGAGTACACCTACTCCCGAACCGAATAACAGCCTCGAAGGCAGCAAGGAGGATACTGAAGAGACGGACGACGGATGGTCTTCGGATAAATTCCAGGGACCTTGGACAAAAACTGTCGAAGCAGAGCCACAGGAAAATGTTAGGCCTGACTGGATGGGCAAACGATGGGTCAGCGAAGACGAGTATGCGGTATTATACGAAAATGAGCAAGGGACAGTTCTCGCAATTTTCAATAAAGCAGATGATTTGCTTATAGAATTTGACCAGACGGAAAATGGTGACCATGTCTGGAAATGTGATTGGCCTGTAACCGATGTCAGAGAAGAAGAACATGAATTTGTAATCGGATACGAGTATCATGATGTTGAAAGCGATACCTACAGTGACCCGATTTATGCATGCTGGGATTTGGATTTCGAACTCGGATGGCCGATGGGATATTATGATGATATCAGTGACAAAAACCAGCAGTATGTTACGGTAAACGGTAACACATTTACAATAGTCTGGGCAGAAAAACATACTCTCACAAAATCTTATTATTATTGGAAGAGATTCGATAGTACTTATACGGAAGTAGATTCATACGGAAGGTAGTGCCGCAGAACAAAAACAAATTTGACATAAAGCACGATTGCTGAATTGATTCGGCAACCGTGCTTTTTTGCATATTTCGTGGCAATAATAAGGTGGTTTTTTTATTTGGATTGACGTACAATGGATGCAATGGAGGAGTTTTTCGTGGAAAAGACAGAAGAAAAGAAAAAGAAGAAGATAAACATAACTCTGGTTGCAGCCATAGCGGTCGTACTACTGATAATTTTGCAAATCGTGTCTGCGTTGCGTGAATCCGGAGGCACAGATAAGATAAAGTTACGCCAGTATGGAGATGACACAATAGCTGCGGAAAAGAGAAAGACTGACGGAGAAGTCCCCGTGTTTTCTGCGGAGAGTGGTTTCTATGATGAAGAATTTACACTGACTCTTTCCGGCCCCAAAGGGACCTCGATTCTGTATACTTTGGACGGCTCAGATCCTGCGGGCTCAGTTGTTACCGAAAAATACACAGAACCAATAAGCATATATGACAATACAAAAGATATCAACAAGCTCAGCTCCAAATATGACTATGCCCTTGCGAATTATATGACGCCGAACAAAAATGTGGATAAGGGGATTATTGTCAGGGCATGCTTAAAGCTTGCTGACGGTACATACGGCCCGACAGTGACGAAGAGTTATTTCGTCGGTAAGGATAAGCCTTTCTATAAAGACCTTAAAGTCGTTTCACTTGTTACAAATCCCTACAACATTCTCGATGACAAATACGGTATATATGTTGTGGGCAGTGCATACAAAAAATGGAAGAGAAGTAAAGACTACAATCCTACATATGCGGACTGGGACCTCAGAAATCCCACAAACTACAACCAAAGCGGAAAAGAATGGGAAAGACCCGCTGTTGTACAGGTGTTTGAAGTTGGAGAGCTTGCTTTCGAGCAGGCTGTAGGTATCCGTCTTTCGGGAAGAGTTTCAAGATCGAACGTTCAAAAGAGTATAAGGCTTTACGCCAGAGAAGAGTATGGAGACAGCAAACTCAGATATACGTTTTTCGATGGCCTCACTGATATAGACGGCAAGATAATCAAGAAATTTGACAAGGTAACTTTAAGAAACGCAGGTAATGATTCAACAGACACGTGCATCAGAGATAACATAATTCAGTCGCTTGTCTGCGACAGAGCTGTTTCCACGCAGGCGGATCAGCCGTGCATGCTTTTTCTGGATGGTGAATTCTGGGGATTCTATCACATGAAAGAGCGTCTGGAAGATTATTATTTCCAGTCACACTACGATGTCAAAAAGGAAAACGTTACAATTATCAAAAACAATGCATACGAAGGCAACGATGCAATAATCGAAGACTATAAAAAGTTTTTCAACTGGTCGATGTATGCTGATTTTTCGGACGAAGCCAATTATCAAAAGGCATGTGATGTGTTTGATATGCAGAGCTTTATGGATTACTTCGTCATTGAAACCTACATAAACAACAACGACTGGCTTTGCACCGATACAAACAACTGCATGATGTGGCGTGCCAACGAGCCTGTTGACGGGAATGAATACGGTGACGGAAAATGGAGATTTGCTCTTTTTGATACGGAGTATTCATGCAATCTCTACGGAGAAAAAGAAACAAAGCCCGAATATGACCTGCTCAACAATCTCCACAGAAGAAAGACATGGTGCAATCCCGCGGCTCTTTTCTATAAGTTCCTTGAAAACGAAGGCTTCAGAGAAGAATTTTACAAGACCTATATAGAGATAATGGATGAGTGCTTCACTCCCGAACATGTAAATGAGGTCATTGACACTTATGTTGAGGAGTACGGCATTGCTGTTTCGGCAGGACTTAACAGATACATACATACCGGAACCGATAATCGCTATCTGCTTGAGAAGCTTGAGCAGGTTAAAGACTTCTTTGCAAAGAGGCCCGAATATGCGAAAGAATATCTCAATGCATTAATCGGACAGTATTGATTCACATAGAGGTGTATGCTATACTTGACCGAAGAAATTTCATTATTCTGTTCTTAAGCTATCAAGGAGGCTATCATGTCAAAAACTTTCATCATGGATCATCCGCTTATCCAACACAAAATCGGCATTATGCGTATGAAGGAAACTTCCACAAAGGAGTTCCGTGCACTTGTTACAGAGGTTGCAATGCTCATCTACTACGAAGCAAGCCGTAACCTCCCTCTTGCTGACAAAGAAATAGAAACACCCCTCGTAAAGACAACAGTTAAAGAAATAGCTGGCAAAAAGCTTTGCGTAGTTCCCATCCTCCGTGCAGGTATGCAGATGGCTGAAGGCGTTCTTCAGCTTACACCTAACGCAAAGGTCGGTCACATCGGTCTTTACAGAGACGAGAAGACACTTGAGCCTCACGAGTACTTCTGCAAGCTCCCTCAGGATATCACCGAAAGAGAAGTTTTTGTAGTTGACCCTATGCTTGCTACAGGCGGTTCTGCAGATGCAGCCATCACTCTTCTTAAGAGACGTGGCATTTCCAAAATTCGTTTCCTTTGCCTCATAGCAGCACCCGAGGGTGTTGAAAAGCTTCAGGCAGCTCATCCTGATGTTAACATTTTCATCGGAGCTCTCGACGAGAGACTCAATGAGAACGGCTACATTCTTCCCGGCCTCGGAGATGCAGGCGACAGAATATACGGAACAAAATAATATAAAAGTGATACCGGGGGACGGGGATGTGTATTCATTTTG
>JAZLLG010000050.1:0-44394 GCA_045598045.1 Lachnospiraceae bacterium
TTTGTATAATTCATCTTGAACGATAATAAATTTTAATTTAAGAGGTAGATGTATGCACGTAAAATTTGTAAATCCGGGATTTCAATATATGTTAGATTCTATTATGGAATTTCAAAAAGATGATTCTACGTATTTTTGGAACGATTCGTTGTTTTATTTTTTTAAGGAATTAGATAAAGAATATGCCTATAGTCTTTCTACAGAAAAACGAAGAGAATACTTTGAGGAGAAACTATTTGAGATATATCAAGCAAATGAATTGTTGCTAACAGAGAAAGTATTGGCATATAGCAATTATTGGGATATGCATAAGGAAATTATTACGCAGGCTTTTTCGGATGCATTTGAAATTGATTGTTCAGAGCTATTCAATGATTTGGTATGTAAGATATCCTTAAATCCAATTTCTCCGAGATATTTGAAGGAGCATTCTTTTGATGTGTTTTACCTGAACTCGGAAAAGGGTGCGCTTGGAAGCTCGTTACATGAAATTACGCATTTTGTTTGGTTTGCAGTGTGGAATGCTTTGTTTAAGGACTTTTATGAGGAATATGAAAGTCCGTCATTGAAATGGATTCTTTCGGAACTGGTTGTTGAGGCTGTGATGAGTGATGAAAGACTTAGCTCTGTTAATCCTTATTATCCAAGGGAACAGGGAGGATGTATCTATCCGTATTTTTTCACAATGATGATTGAGGGTACACCAATAACAGATACAATACTTGCGATGTACAAGCGTATGGAGATATCGGATTTTATGAGAGAGAGCTATACCTATTGTGTAAAACATGAGAAAGAAATTAGGGAACATATTTTAAGGTCGGAGAATGGAGACGAATCGAATTGAGGAAGGATATCAATGGTGAAATGAAAATAAAATGTATTTGGGAACATAACGGCGATGATACCTTACTATATGCTGAAGAATTTGTAGGTGCGTTTACAAGGGGCGAATCCGTGGAAATCGCACTACAAAAGATGAAAAGTGAAATATATTCTTACTCTGCGTGGCTTGGAGAAAAGGTGCAAGAAGATATAGTCCCTCTAATGCTCTTGTAGTGCTAACTCATATATCTTATGTTTTGCAATCCCTTCATAATAAAAGATATAATCTTTAGGTGGAACAATTTCCTCAACTAACGTTGCCCCAAGTTTTTCGATTGTCTTATATGAAGCTATATTATCATAATCACATGTCAAATATATTTTATCCATTTTATAGAAATGAGCACATTGTAACACCAACTGACAAGCTAATAGTGCATAATGATTTCCACGATATGCTTCATCAACCTCATATCCAATATTTCCATTGAAATATGCATGATAATTATAACCAATTCTAAAACTTATCTTACCTATCGCCTTATCTTCTGCCTTTAAAACAATGTTCCACCAATAAAAGGGTAGGACTCCATCTTTTTCCTCAAACGTATCAATAAGCTGGAGTTCAATACACTCACCTTTAATCCTATATAGACTCTCATCAAATATGGATGATGTCATTTCCATAAACCTCCGCATTAAATTAAGATTTATTCCTGTTCTTTACCAATTAGCTATAACATAATTCTTGACTATTTTACAGCTGTTATGTATATTCAAAACGAGCCATTCAATGATTGTTCACCATCAAATGGCTCATCTAAAATCTTAGGAAATTCTATTTACAGAAAATCTTTCACACACTCGTTTTTGCATCGCTTTTTTTATCTTTTTAGTTATTATCCTGAATCCAGGAAAGGAAGTTTTTCTTGGACATCGGCTTGGCGTAGGCAAAACCTTGTACATAGTCGCAGCCTGTCTTACGAAGTTCTTCAATGAGTTCTTCCGTTTCTATTCCTTCGGCAACAGATTCCATCTTTAAGTCGTCGGAAAGCTTGAGAATATTATTAACGATTATGTTCTTCCTTGAATCGTCCGTATCTCCCATAAAGAAAGCACGGTCAAGCTTCAGCTCGTCAAGTTCAAGAAGATGAAGCGAATTGAGCGAGGAGTAGTCGGAACCGAAATCGTCCATGGAACATACAAAGCCAAGGTCGCGAAGACGCTTGATGATTGATGAAAATTTTTCCATATCGTTTACGGAAATGCTTTCCGTGAACTCCAGAATAATATCGGAATAATCAATGTTATTTTCCTGACGCACGGACTCGTAATATTCGACAAATCCCGGCTTGAACATTGTATATCTGGATACGTTTATGGATATCCGAGCGGATATGTCCTTTCTCTTCAATTCACGAATGGTCTTGCAGACCTGTCTGAAAATGAAGTGGTCAAGCTTTGAAATCTGACCGGTACGCTCAAAAATCGGAATGAACTGGTCGGGACGTGCAAAGACTGTGCCGTCGGGATTCAACCATCTTGCAAGAGCTTCGGCCCTCACACGGTTGACATTTTTGGCACGGTCGGAAAGGCATTTCTGAGGCTGATAGAAAGCCTGAATTTCTTCTTTGGCAATGGCCTCATTGAAGGACATTTCAATTTCTTTTGAAAAACGATAATCATCGTGAAGTTCTTTATCGTATATGCAAAGCTTTGTGCCCGGGAACTCTTTTGCGCGGCTTCGTGCCATATGTGAACGGTTAAACATTTCGTTCATCGTAAGATTGGCGTCAGGCTCGATGAAATAAGCTCCGGCCACAAGATCGAGTGAAAGCGAATCGGATATGTTTTCACGAACGTAATCACGAAGGTCTTCGGTAATGCGCTTGAAAAACTTACAGACATCTGCTTCGTCGTTATGAACGGACAGGAAACAGAATGTATCTGCCTGAATTCGGCAGAAGATGTCACCTTTCTTTGTTATTTTCTTCGAACGTTCTGCCCAATACTTGAGAAGATCGTCGCCGGCATCATATCCGAACAGGTCGTTTATGTTTCGGAAATCGCGGATGTCGACACTTAGAAGAGAATGACGCTGACATTTGTTTTCGGCGATAATTCTTTGAGCCTGCTGCTTGAAACCTTCGAAATTCAGAATTCCGGTCATGGAATCGGTGTTAGCAATATGATCAAGCATAAGCCTGTGTTGTGTTTCATACTTAAGAGCGGAAACCATATCGATTATCGAATTGAGAATCGGGATATCACGACGGTTAAGCTGCAAGCCGCAGAGGAAGAGAAGACCGGAAAGCTCATCTTCCTTAAAAATTGGGGCCATAAGCAAGCTGTAGGTTTCGGAGCTGATTAATTCTTCGTATATTTCCGGGAATGAATCCTTAATTGCCTCGAGATCGTCCAAATAGCAGACACTGTGAGGAACCATACGACTCTTTATAAATTCGAAATCTGAAGCGGAAAGACTATCGGAAATAATGTCGAGTGGCTTTGAGGGATTGGTGTCGTATTTGTAAATTTCGGGTGTTTCTCCGCAAAAGAGTATAAAAGCGTTATTTAAGCCGTAAAAAGTGGAAATACCTTTAAGTATTTCATCGTACTTCTTTTCTGCGGAAAGAGACTCATTCGAAACTGCAGCAATACAACGCATTACCAGTTCGCGGGAGGAGATGATGCGCTGCATGTGGCGAAAGGCTTCTTCGGTATCGGATACGGTTGTTGCTATATTGCTGTATTCCCCTTCGGGTTCCTTCAGGGTGTAATGGCTTCTTATAAATGTGAGAGTACCATTGGAATCCTTCCTGAGCCACGAAGAAGATGCATCCTTGTCCTTACTGTAAAGTGTGCACCCTTCGCACGGTGCATCCAGACCGTAAAGCGCTTTATAACACTTCTGTGTGCCTGAAATGCAGTTGCAACGCCCCATAATAAATCCGTTGCGAACTTCGCTCGCATAAAGAATAGAATAATCAGACTCGCCGACGACGTAAAATACGTCCTTTTCTTCAACGAGAGATATCTCTTCAGGATACTCGAAATATCTGTTGTCAAGAAGAAATCTCAGAACTTTTGCCCCGGTTTCCTTTGTGCCCATAGTTACCCTCCGGTTAGAAATTGTAATATTCATTTTTTTCAAAGCATACATATTGCATTGTGAAAAAAGTGATAAAAAAACCCCACGCAATATTAACACAGTTGCGTGGGGTAAAACCATTAACAAAATAGAAACAAAAAATAGTCATTTTATCTTTTTTTAAAGCTTTGTTCACAATAGACGCATCGATAGGTGCCTTTTTCACGGTTTGTAAGTTTAAAACGGTGGACAAGTTCCTGCTCGATGGTTGTTATGCAACGGGGATTTTTGCATTTAATGATGCCTTCGACGAATTCCGGGAGATCGGGCTTCTTTTTTTGTACGATTTTGCCGTCCCTGATTACATCGATGGTAATGTTCGGGTCGAAACAACCAAGCATGTTAAAGTTCAATTCATAGGCACCTTCGATTTTGATAATATCTTTTTTGCCCATCTTATTGCTCTTAACATTCTTTATGAGGGCAACCTCGGTCTCAAGCTTGTCCAAACCAAGATAGTTGTAAACATCCATGCCTTCTCCGGCTTTGATGTGGTCGAGAACATATCCCTCGTTCAATCCGCTTATGTTAAGCATTTTGTGCCTCCTTCTCGCGCTTTGCGTCTTCAAGAAGTGTAAGAATAAGCGCCATTCTGATGTATACGCCGAACTGAGCCTGCTTGAAGTAGACTGCGCGCGGATCGTCATCGATTTCGGTTGATATTTCGTTTACTCTCGGAAGAGGGTGCATAACAATCATGTCCTCGCGGGCAAGTCTCATTTTTGCTTTATCAAGTATAAAGGAGTCTTTGAGACGGATGTAATCCTCTTCGTTAAAGAAGCGTTCACGCTGAACACGTGTCATATAAAGAATATCAAGCTCCGGCATGACTTCTTCGAGATTTTTAACTTCTTTGTACTCAATGCCGTTTTCGTCAAGTGTTTCAGTACGAAGGTAATTGGGAATACGAAGCTCTTCGGGAGAGATGAGAACAAACTTAACACCTTCGTAGCGGGACATGGCTGTAATGAGAGAATGAACTGTACGGCCGAACTTAAGGTCTCCGCAGCAGCCTATGGTCAGATGATCAAGGCGGCCTTTAAGCTGGCTGATTGTCAGAAGATCCGTAAGTGTCTGCGTAGGATGGTTGTGACCGCCGTCTCCGGCGTTTATTACAGGGATACCGGAATGCATGGCAGCAACCTGAGGAGCACCTTCCTTGGGATGACGCATGGCGCATATGTCAGCATAACCCGAGATGACGCGGATGGTGTCGGATACGCTTTCGCCCTTGGCTGCCGAGGAAGAATCGGCAGAAGAAAAACCAAGAACACTACCGCCGAGATTAAGCATTGCTGCTTCGAAACTTAAGCGGGTACGTGTGCTTGGTTCATAGAATAAAGTGGCTAATTTTTTGCCTTTGCATTTGTCGGAATAACTTGAAGGGTTGGCAATAATGTCTTTTGCCAAGGTGATGAGGTTTTCAATTTCATTGACTGAAAGGTCCTGTGGACTGATTAAGTGTCGCATTGTGTGCCTCCTGAAATTTTTTCCATTGTATAATAAACGATTCGGAAAAACAACAATGAAATAGCATTCATTAGAATAATTAATACAGCCGGAAAATGTCATAAGGTCGAAAATTGAAGCTATATGAAATCGGATTTATATCATAAAAGTGAAAAGTGATATGGGTTATAATTCCTCTGACATAAATGCAACGGAGGAAGAAAGTGAAAACTAATTCAAATACAGCTCTTTCAAGGCCCGCAAAGCCCTTTAACATAATATATATGTTTCTACGTGGGATTATTCTTTTCCTTACGGTTGCTTTGTTTCTTCCGGATTTTAATCCGGGGAGAATCATTGAAAAAATAAGCAAATATTGTTCGATATTTACGTCTGCGGTTTCGTATAACAACCTTGTATCAAAGATTGGTCAGGGCTTTACAAAAGCGTGGGTTACGGAAGGAACGTTCCGCCTCCTGCAGATATCAAGTGCGCTCATTGTGATTGGAGTTATTGTCTGCGGAATAGGCGGGTGCATGTCTCTCGGAAACAACAAAATGAGAAACCGAGGAATATACTTCCCCATATCAGGGTCTGTAATCATGGGCGGAGGCCTTCTTGGAGTTCATAATGCTTATGTGAGGGTGGCTGCAGAGCTTACCGCTTCCGGAAAGGAAAGCAAGCTTGGACTTAGAAGTGAAGGCTGGAGCTTCAAGTTCCTTCTGGCAGCTACGGTCGTGATATTTGTTTTGTCAATTGTCCTTTTACTTGGTGAAATGAAGCAGAAAAAAGAAAAGGAATCGGAGATGCTTGAAAAGTACAAGCTGTTTCTCTATCTGCTTCCGATACTGCTTGTTTCCTTCATATTCGCATACCTTCCTTTGTGGGGATGGAGATACGCCTTCTTTGATTACAAGGCCGGCGGAGAACTTACCCGTGATTCTTTTGTGGGATTCAAATGGTTCAGATTCCTTTTTGAAAGCGAAGTGACACGTCAGGACATTTTCCGCGTTTTGAAAAACACTTTGGCAATGTCCGGATTTGGAATATTAACAAGCTGGCTTCCGATTGCATTTGCGATTTTTCTTTCCGAAATCAGAAGCACCGGCTTCAGAAAAACAGTGCAGATACTGACAACTATCCCGAACTTTATTTCCTGGGTACTTGTATATGCGATTGCGTTTTCGCTTTTCTCGACGGAAGGCTTTGTAAACGACCTTATAGAACAGATTACCGGAGCGGTTGCCAATACAAACTATTTGCAGAATGACGACCTTTCATGGCTGAAAATGCTCCTTTGGGGAACCTGGAAGGGACTCGGATGGAGTGCCATCGTTTACATAGCTGCGGTATCGGGCGTTGACCAGAGCCTTTACGAGGCTGCCATGGTTGACGGTGCGGGACGTTTCAAACGCATGGTGCACATAACGGTTCCGGCGCTTATTCCTACTTACTGTGTAATGCTTATGCTTTCGATTGCGAACATTCTTTCGAACGGAATGGAGCAGTACCTTGTCTTCTCGAATGCAATCAATAAAGATACGTTGGAAGTTCTTGACCTTTATGTTTATAACCTCGGTATAGGCGGAGGGCAGATTCCTCTTTCAACTGTAGTATCCATGGCAAAATCGCTTATAAGCGTTACCTTGCTGTTCTTTGCAAACAGCATATCAAAGCTTATCCGCGGTGAGAGCATAATCTGAGGAGGGAGGAAAAATGGAAGAAACAACAAAAGCAAAGAAGAAAACAAAACGAGATTCCAGCTTCGGTTTGATTATTTATAAAAGTACTTTGGGAGACAAGATATTTAACATCGTTAACATAGTGATTTTTACTGTGTTTATGCTCATCTGTGTTTTTCCGTTTTACTACCTGTTCATCAATACAATATCCGATAACGATCTTGTAAACAGGGGACTGATAACATTTATTCCCAAAGGAATTCATTTAAATAACTACAAAGCTCTTTTAAATATTTCAGATCTTGGAAAGTCATTTATTGTAACAATCGGGAGAACGATACTCGGAACCGCACTTATGGTCGGAGTGTCGGGCTTCGCGGGATATATTGTGACGAAGCAGCATATGTGGAAGCGAAAACTCTGGTACAGAATGATAGTAATCACAATGTACTTTAACGCCGGACTGATACCCTGGTATCTGAACATGCTTATGCTCGGACTTACAAATAACTTTTGGGCATATATCATCCCCGGAATAGTGGCACCGTACAACATTATTCTTGTAAAAACGTATGTTGAATCAATTTCACCCGAACTTGAGGAAAGTGCGCTTCTTGACGGAGCCACGACGATGCAGGTCTTTACAAAGATCATATGGCCGCTTTCCAAACCTATACTTGCAACAATTGTAATATTCGGAGCGGTAGGAAACTGGAACTCATTCCAGGATTCATTGCTTCTTATGAACTCGAATCCCGGTCTGTATACTTTGCAGCACAGACTGTACATATACCTTAATCAGGCAACGAGTCTCACTTCTGAGGTGGATGCGGCTATGGCCGACAGAATTGCGGCAGGCATGCTTTCAAACAGAATTATTAAGTACTCGATATCAATGGTTACGGTTATACCGATTCTCCTCGTATATCCATTTATGCAACGTTATTTTGTAAAAGGAATTATGCTTGGAGCGGTTAAGGGTTAATGAGAAAGGGAGGAAAAATTATGAAGAAAAGACTTTTAAGTGTTGTTCTCTGCGTGATGATGCTTGTTTCGATGGCAGCCTGCGGGAACACAAAAAACGGTGCGGAAGTGTCAAACACTCCTGCAGCTTCCGGACAGAACACAACAGGTGACAGCGCCGGAAACAAAACGGGTAATAGTGAAGATAAGGAACTCATTACGCTTGACGTATATTCGGAACTTGCAAACTATTCCGGAATCCAGGGCGGCTGGAGCGGTGCATTGCTTGCAGACAAGTTCGGCGTACAGCTGAACATCATTCCACGTTCGGAAGGAACTTATGAGACAAGAGTTGAAGCCGGGAACATGGGTGATATTGTTGTTTGGGGAAGTGACGGAGAGGACTACCAGAACGCCATTAAGCTTGGGCTTCTTTACGATTGGGAAGAGGATAATCTTTGCAAGGAATACGGTCCCTACATCTTTGCAAACCTTCAGTATGCTCTTGAAAACAATCGTGAGATTTCAGGTGACGGAACAACAATTTACGGTTTTGGACATGGTGTTGCTCCAAGCGCAAGCTCACATTCCGCATTCTTCTATACATGGGATATAAGATGGGATCTTTACAAGCAGCTTGGTTACCCGAAAGTTAAAGACATGGACGATCTTTTCGATGTACTTGTAAAGATGAAGGAAATCTGTCCCACCGATGAAGCAGGAGAGCCTATGTACGCTCTTTCTATGTGGCCTGACTGGGACGGTGACATGTGCATGTATGTAAAATGTCTTGCAACAACGTATTTTGGATATGACGGAGACGTTGGACTTGGTCATTATAATGCAGCAAACGGTGAATTCTATGGTGCATTGGATGACAATTCGCCTTATCTTCAGATGCTTGAATGGACAAACAAACTTTACAGGGCGGGACTTATCGACCCTGACTCAATGTCTCAGACATATGATATGATGGCTGAAAAGCTTGCAAACGGAGGTGTCCTTTTCTCAATTTTCAATTATGCCGGTCGTTCGGGCTTTAATACGACAGAACACCTTGAAGCAGGAAAGGCAATGCTTTCTCTTTGTCCGGAAACAGCTCACACACTTGTCGGAGGCATGAGCCCTTACGGTGGAAACAGAATCTGGTCCATCGGCGCAGACACAAAGTATCCTGAGCTTTGCATGCAGATTATCAACTGGCTTGCCACTCCCGAAGGTGCTATGACATCTCTTTACGGACCTAAGGGACTTACATGGGATTACGATGAAGAAGGATATGTATATTTCACGGAACTCGGCGAGAAGACAAACAAGGACTCCAAGTATGATATGACGGGTATTGTCTACGTTTCGCCGGATACAGGAAAGTCTTATGTACTTTCTTCGGACTTTAATAACGGATGCATTCAGATTAACAATACAACGTGGGATTCAGCAGCGGTCAACCTTGACTCAAAACACGGCGAGACTTATGATAAAGAGACTTGGAAAACCCAGTTGGAAAAGTCTTTCACTCCCATTCAGAAAGACTGGGTTGACTTTACGGGATTCAACACAACCGATGAATATTTTGAGTCTACCGATTATGTTGTATTTCCGGCAACAAAGGGCTTTTCTCCCGAAGATAAGTCTTCTGAGCTTACAACAATCTGGAAGCAGGTAACCGAGTGCCTTACACAGTATTCATGGAAGTGCATATATGCTCAGAGCGAGGGCGAATACGAATACCTCAAGAATGAAATGATTAAGAAGTGTAACGCATACGGCTATCAGGAATGCCTTAAGTTCAGTAAGGATACTGCTGCTCTCAGATATTCATGCCAGATTAAGTAATTGCAACTTCATTCATAAATAATCAGGGAAAGGGAGGTCTGTTTTGACCTCCTTTTTCGCTAAGGGTGACAAATGAAAGAGTTTTTTAAGGCGGACGGAAAATTTAATGATTTTATGACAACATTGGCAAACGTGTTCGTACTGAACCTATGTTTTCTCGTAGGATGTCTGCCTGTAATTACTGCAGGAGTTTCGGTAACGGCGGCGTTTAATGTGGCTCTGAAAATATATGAATCACGCGATGCTCATGTTATTAAGCAGTTTTTTACAGCTTATGTTGAAAATCTGAAGCACGGAATAGCACTGACATTTATATTCGGAGCGCTTATATTCGGAATAATCATCGATTTCATTTTTGCCTTTCCTTCCGAAGAAGGAGGAAGGCTTCTGGACTTTGGATTTTTTGCGCTGAAAATCGAAGCACACGACGACAAGTTTGCGGTTTTCTTTTTCATAATCGGCATTATCGTTACTGCAGTAACTCTTTTGCATATGATATATGTATTTCCGCTTGAAGCACGGTATGAAAACAAGCTTTGGAATACATTTACAAATGCCCGACGTATAGGAATAAAGTACTTCGGCAGGACTCTTCTTATCGGCGTGCTTTTGGTAGTTGAGGTGTTCCTGTTTTACGGTATTAACGATGTTCTGTTCGTAATCGGACTATGCATAGGGCCTATGATAATGATTATGACCGTGGCGGGAATTGTACTTCCTGTTTTTAAAGACGTAGAAAGTAATGAAGCTACGGACGGGGAAGGATAATAAAGAGACTATTGTTTTACTTTTAGGACATAAACAAAGAGGGTGTGTGGTCCGGCGGCCACAAGCCCTCTTTGTGTTTTTACTGTTTTTGCTTTTTTTAGAAACCGAAGTATTTTAACGTGTTGTTATAAGAAATATCCTGTACCATCTTACCGAGAAAATCGTAATCTTCGGGGTACTCGCCGTTTTCAACCCAGTTGCCGATGAGATTGCAAAGAATACGACGGAAGTACTCATGCCTTGTGTAGGAGAGGAAGCTTCTGGAATCGGTGAGCATTCCTACGAAGTTTGAAAGGAGTCCGAGATTTGCAAGGCTTGTCATCTGTTCCTGCATACCGGTCTTGTTGTCGTTGAACCACCATGCGGAACCTTGCTGGATTTTGCCGACAGCGGAGGAATCCTGGAAACATCCGATTATTGTTCCGATTGCAGCGTTGTCTGCAGGATTAAGGGAGTAGATGATTGTCTTTGGAAGCTCGTCGGTTTCGTTAAGTGAATTGAGAAGAGCTGCCATTTCCTGTGAAGAACCATAAGTGTTGATTGCGTCAAAACCTGTATCGGGACCGACTTTTTTGAACATGAGCTTGTTGTTGTCACGGATTGTTCCGTAGTGGAGCTGCATTACCCAGTTACGTCTGTGATATTCTTTGCCGACAGCGTTCATAAAAGCTGTTTTAAACTTAAGTTCCTCTTCTTTGGACGGAAGTATTCCGGCCAGTCTGTCTGCGAAAATTTTCTCGATTTCGTCTTCTGATGAAGGCTTATACATAACATATTCAAGAGCGTGATCGGAAACAAGGCAACCGTTTTCGGCGAAGAAATCCATACGCTTTTTCAGGGCTTTGATGAGAGAACCGAAGGAATCAACCTTTATTCCGCTTACGGCTTCAAGTTTACCGAGATACTCGGAATAATCGGGCTTTTCGATGTTCATTGCCTTGTCGGGACGCCAAGCCGGAAGAACACGTGTTTTGAAGGATGTGTCTGCCTTTATTTTTCTGTGCCATTCAAGTGAATCAACCGGGTCATCGGTTGTACATATGATATCAACGCCTGATTTTTCAATTATTTCCCTGACGGTAAGAGACTTAAGTTTTTCGTTACAAACGTCCCAGCATTCCTTAGCTGTTTCGGGAGTGAGCGGTTTCGTGAAGCCGAAATAACGTTGAAGCTCCAGATGGCTCCAGTGGTAGAGCGGATTTCCGACGGCTTTCTGAAGAACTTCAGCCCATTTAAGAAATTTGTCATAATCAGGAGCGTCTCCGGTAATGTACTTTTCTTCAACTCCGTTGGAACGCATCTGACGCCATTTGTAATGATCGCCGCCGAGCCATACCTGTGTTATGTTGTCAAATCTTCTGTTTTCGGCGATTTCTCTTGGGTTGATGTGACAGTGATAATCAATTATCGGCATTTTTTCCGCATAATCGTGAAAAAGTTTTTTTGCAGTAGCGGTAGATAAAAGAAAATCCTTATCCATAAAGTTTTTCATGATAATCCTCCTGTATATTAAAAGCTTGTAGTGCCGCGTTTAATCAAATCGTTTGAAAGCGTGGTTTTGTTGGGAACATCGTTCTTTTCGAGCACACGCATGAGATTCGTGACGGTTGCCAGTGACAGAGCCTCAACATGGTTATCTACGGAAGTAATCTCCGGGTCCGTGCATTTGGAAAGAATCGAGTTGTTGTATCCGATAACCTGAATCTTGTCGGGAATACCAATTCCATTACGCTTGGCAAATTTAATCGCGCTTACGGCCATCTTGTCTTCACTTGTGAGTACGGCGTCAAAACGGACTTTCCCGTAAACGGATGCAATGGCCTCTGTTGTTCTTTCAATGTCACCGTCCGTCTGAAGAATAAGGGAGTCGTTTAAGGTGAGTCCGTAGGACGAAACGGCGTCTTTGTAGCCGGAGAGCTTTTGCAGACCTGAAAAGGACCTGGTCGTGTAAACGTAAAGGACATTCTTGCTACCTGATTTTATGAGAGCGCTTGTGGCATCATAAACGGCCTGATAGTCGTCACATACGGTGCAGTATACGTTCGGATGTGAGAGATAGCCGTTTATAAGCATTACGGGAACGCTTTTTGCTGCTTCAATAATGTAGTCGTTATCAGCGACATTTTGCTCGAGAAAATTCGAACCGACAAGAATCACGGCGTCAACGCGTTTGCCAAGAAGAAGCTGAAGATATTTCTGCTTTGTGGCAAGCTCGTATCCGGTACAGCACAGAAATGAGTCATACCCGTTTTTTCTGAGATTCTGCTCGAGATAGTATACTGCGTTGGCAAGGAAAGGGTCGGAGGAATCGGAACACATGATGCCTATGGTATTCATGGTGTTCAAACCCAGTCCGCGCGCAAAAACATTGGGCGTGTAACCGAGCTCTTCCATAACCGAAAGGACTTTATTCTTGGTTGCTTCCGAAACGTTCGGGCTTCCGTTGAGAACGCGGGAAACCGTTGCGATGGATACTCCTGATTTTTCCGAAACGTCGTAAATGTTCATACTTTCTCCCTAACCTGCATGTGACTTTTTGAAAGCGCTTACATGGTAAAACGAATTATACTATACGAAAAAAGCTTTCGCAAGCGAAAACATATCAATTATTGCGGTTTTTTTGAAGAAAAAATGTACAATATTGCCATAATTCAAAAAGTGTTGACAAGCTTGTGAAAGCGTATTAGAATTCGAAATGTAAACGCTTACATGACCTTTGGGCCATGTAGAATCAGGTGATGTATAACAAAAAAATGCTTACATTACCTATATAAATCACAATGTTGACAATGGTGGAGGCACACAATGGAAGTATTAAACAAGGTGATGACAAAAACGACAGAACGTCCGGTTAAGGTTGTCCAGTTCGGAGAAGGTAATTTTCTTCGTGCATTCGTTGATTACATGATTGACATTACAAATGAAAAAGGACTTTTCGATGGAGACATTGTTCTTATAAAACCAATCGAATTCGGCACTCTTGACAGATTTCACACTCAGGACTGCCGGTATACGGTTTCGCTTCGCGGTATCGATAACGGAGAAGCAAAGGTTCAGAACCGTATAGTAACATCCGTTAAAGATGCGGTGGGAGCATACGAGGAGTACGAAAAATACAATGACCTTGCAAAAATCGACACGCTTCGTTTTGTTGTGTCAAACACAACCGAGGCAGGCATTGTTTACGATGAAAACGATAAATTTGAGCTTTGCCCGCCCATGACTTTCCCCGGAAAGCTTACAAAGTTCCTCTACACAAGATATGAGCATTTTAACGGAGATATGTCAAAAGGACTTGTTATGCTTCCCGTAGAACTCATTGATGATAATGGCATGCATCTTAAGGAATGTGTCCTTAAGCAGTGCGAGAACTGGAAACTTCCCGAGAGCTTTGTTAAGTGGGTTAAGGAAGCATGCGTATTTACTCAGACTCTCGTTGACCGTATTGTTACCGGCTATCCACGCGATATGGTTGATGATTTATGGAAAGAATGGGGCTACAAGGACGAGTGCTGCGTTACTGCCGAGCCTTTTGCACTTTGGGTTATTGAAAGCGAAAAAGACATTTCTGATGAATTCCCGCTTCCCAAAGCAGGTCTTCCCGTAATATTCACAAAGGACCATCATCCTTACAAACAAAGAAAAGTACGTATTCTTAACGGAGCTCATACTTCATTTGTACTCGCAGGCTTCCTCTACGGCAATGACATTGTCCTTGAGTGCATGAACAATAAGCTCATCAGAAACTTCATTGAAAATACGGTTTACAACGAAATTATTCCGACTCTTACCCTTCCGAAGGAAGAGTGCGAGGAGTTTGCAAAAGCCGTCTTTTCACGTTTTGACAATCCCTACGTTAAGCATGCTCTTTTAAGCATTTCACTTAATTCGGTTTCCAAATGGAAAGCAAGATGTATGCCCAGCTTCTTAGGCTACATTAAAAAGTTTGACAAAGTTCCTGAGCACCTCTGCTTCTCGATTGCATCTCTCTGCGCATTTTATACGGGCAGTGAGATAAGGGATAAGGCCCTTATCGGTCTCCGTGACGGTAAAGAGTACAACATCATGGATGATATGGCAGTGCTTGAATTCTTTAAAAACGAATCATCGAAGGATGCAAAGAGTTTTGCGCATGCGGTTCTTTCAAACGAGTCCTTCTGGGGTCAGGATCTTTCAGCGCTTTCGGGAGTTGAAGAGAAAGTATCCGAATACCTTTCCGAAATCAGAAAGAGCGGCATGAAAGCAACTCTTGAAAAGTATTTTGCATAATATCCGAGGTATCTATGGATTACATGGTCATAAATGACAAAGATAATGTTGCGGTTGCGTTGAACGACCTTTCCAAAGGTGCTATTGTAAACTGTACCGGCAGGAATGTGACTCTTACGGATGACATTCCGCGTGGGCACAAGTTTTCTCTCCATGCACTCAAAGAAGGGGAAAACGTTATCAAATACGGCAGTCCCATCGGTCATGTTACGATGGATGTACCTGAAGGCGCTCACGTACACATCCAAAACATTAAAACCAATCTCGGTGATCTTCTTGAGTATGAGTACCATCTCGAAAGAAGTCCGGAGATCAAAAAGAGAGAACGTACAAATGCAACGTTCCAAGGCTTCCTCAGAAAAGACGGAAATGCCGGTGTCAGAAACGAGCTTTGGATTATTCCCACTGTGGGGTGCGTAAACTCCATAGCCACGAAGCTTGCCGAAATGAACAAGTCAAAGCTTTGCGGCAACGCCGAAGACATAATTGCGTTTCCGCATCCGTACGGCTGTTCTCAGATGGGAGACGATCAGGAAAACTCCCGAAAAGTTCTGGCTGATTTCGTTCATCATCCTAACGCAGGAGCAGTACTCGTTGTGGGGCTTGGATGCGAAAACTCCAATATTGACATCCTTAAAGGCTATATCGGCGATTACGATTCCGAAAGAGTGCGCTTTCTTCAGTGTCAGGACGTTGAGGATGAGCTCGAAGAAGGTTCAAAAATCATTGATGAACTTATTTCAATCCTTAAAACGGATGAACGTACGGCAATCTCTGCAGACAAGCTTATAATCGGAATGAAGTGCGGCGGGTCCGACGGACTTTCCGGAATCACCGCAAATCCGACGGTCGGCCTTTTCTCGGACAGACTTATTGCAGAAGGCGGGACGACAATTCTCACTGAAGTTCCGGAGATGTTCGGAGCTGAAACGCTTCTTATGGACAGATGCGTTTCACGTGAGATGTTTGACAAAACCGTTCTGTTGATTAATAATTTCAAAGAATACTACAAAAAGAACAATCAGACTATTTATGAAAACCCTTCACCGGGTAATAAAAAGGGAGGCATATCCACTCTCGAAGACAAGTCGCTCGGGTGCACGCAGAAGTCCGGATCATCCAAAGTAACAGGCGTTCTGGAATATGCCGAAAGAGTACAAAATAAGGGCCTGAACCTGCTTTCGGCTCCCGGAAATGATCTTGTTGCGGCAACTTCCCTTGCAGCAAGCGGAGCACAGATTGTCCTTTTCACGACGGGACGCGGAACTCCTTTTGCTTCACCCGTACCAACGATTAAGATTTCCACAAATAACGCGCTGGCTGAAAAGAAAAATAACTGGATTGACTTTAACTGCGGTGTGCTTGTGGAAGGTAAGGATAAGGAAAAGCTGGCTGATGAACTGTTTTCGTTTGTCCTTCAGGTGGCTTCCGGGAAAAAGGTCCGTCATGAAGAACAAGGCTTCAGGGATATGGCTATTTTCAAAAACGGAGTAACTTTATAAATATAACGGAGCAGATTAATCTGCCCGCAGAATAAAAGGAGACTTTATTATGGCAAAAGTAGTAACAATGGGTGAGATTATGCTCAGACTTTCCACACCCAACAATGAGAAATTCATCCAGGCAGATGAATTTGATGTGTGCTATGGCGGAGGAGAGGCAAATGTAGCTGTTTCTCTTGCAAATTACGGACATGATGCTGAATTCGTTACAAAGGTTCCGAAGAATCCCATCGGTGAATCTGCGGTAGCTGCTCTTCGCAAAATGAACGTAGGCACGAAGAACATTGCAGTCGGCGGCGAGAGACTCGGCATCTATTTTCTTGAAACCGGTGCGGCAATGAGAGCATCAAACGTTGTTTATGATCGTGCTCATTCTTCAATCTCCGAAGCAGATCCTTCGGATTTCGATTTTGACAAAATCTTCGAAGGCTGCGACTGGTTCCACTTCACAGGCATCACACCTGCTATTTCCGATAAGGCAGCTGCTCTTACGGAAGTTGCCCTTAAGGCTGCAAAGAAGGCAGGCGTTAAGGTTAGTTGCGATTTAAACTTCAGAAAGAAGCTCTGGAGCTCCGAAAAGGCTCAGAAGGTTATGACAAATCTTATGCAGTACGTTGATGTCTGCATCGGCAACGAAGAGGATGCAGAAAAGGTTCTTGGCTTCAAGCCCGGCAATACCGATGTTACAAGCGGCTCTCTTGAGCTTGCCGGATACAAGAGCATCTTTGAACAGATGGTTGAGAAATTCAATTTTGAATATGTCATTTCATCTCTTCGTGTCAGCCATTCCGCTTCGGACAATGGTTGGAGCGCATGCATATATTCAAGAGATACAAAGGAATTCTATCATTCAAGAGAATACAGAATCTGTCCTATCGTTGATCGTGTAGGCGGCGGCGATTCATTTGCAGGCGGTGTTATCTGCGGATTCCTTGATGGTAAGGATTTCAAGAGCGCTCTTGAATTCGGTGTAGCAGCATCAGCACTTAAGCACACCATCCCCGGCGATTTCAACATGGTTTCACGTGCAGACGTTGATAACCTTGCAGGCGGCGACGGATCAGGTCGTGTTCAGAGATAAAAACGGTTTTAAAGGAGATAATGTATTATGGAATTACGTACAGCAGCATCACCCAAGGACGTTAAGAATTACACAACAGACAGACTTCGTGAGGAATTCCTTATTGATGACCTTTTCAAGGCAGACGAAATCAAGCTTGTGTACAGCCACATTGACAGAATCATCACAGGTTCTGCAGTTCCCGTAAAGAAGAAACTTGTTCTTACTGCAGGAGATGAGCTTCGTGCACAGTACTTCCTTGAGAGACGTGAGATGGGTGTCATCAATATCGGTGGCGAGGGCATCATTACAATCGATGGCAAAGAGTACATCCTCGGATATAAAGAGGGTATGTACATCGGTATGGGTTCAAAGGATATTTCCTTTGCATCAAAGAGCTCAAAGAAGCCTGCAAAGTTCTATCTTAACAGTGCACCCGCTCACAAGACATATCCCACAGTGCTTATTAAGCCCGAAGGTAAAAAGGAAAAGGGCGTTGTCATTGTCAAGAAGGAAAACAAGGTTGAATGCGGAAGCCTTCAGGATGCAAACCATAGAACAATCTGTAAATACATTCTTCCCGGACAGGTTGAATCATGCCAGCTTGTTATGGGTATGACACACCTTGAGGAAGGCTCTGTATGGAACACAATGCCTTGTCATACACATGACAGAAGAATGGAAGTTTATCTCTACTTCGAAATGGGCGAGAACGACTGTGTATTCCACTATATGGGCGAGCCTACCGAGACACGTCACATTGTTATGAGAAATGAGCAGGCTGTTATTTCACCCAGCTGGTCAATTCATTCCGGATGCGGCACGAGAAACTATACTTTCATCTGGGGCATGGTTGGTGAAAATCAGGCTTTCGATGATATGGACGCTGTAGCTATGACAGACATAAGATAATGGATTCCAAAACATACGTTTTTTACGCAGGAGATTCGACTGCGGCACAAAAGGCAGCGTGTGCTTTCCCGGAAACGGGAATAGGGCAGATGCTGCCTCTTTTCTTAAAAGAGAATATTACTGTACATAATCATGCCGTTAACGGCAGAAGTACAAAAAGCTTCATCGACGAGGGAAGACTTGAACGCATCGACAAGGAACTTCGCGAAGGTGATTTTCTTTTCATACAGTTCGGCCATAATGATGAAAAAAGCGAGGACCCTTCGAGGTATACCACACCTTTTGGATCGTTTAAGGAAAACCTCCGTCTTTTTATAAGAACAGCGCAAAAGCATAACGCCATACCGGTTCTGATGACAGCCATAGAAAGACGGCAGTTTGATGAAGAAGGTAAGCTTAAGCATACTCACGGGGATTACATTGAAGCGGTTTTGCAGACGGCAGCCGAAGAACACTGTGAAGTTATAGACATGAACGCTTTGACGCGGGAAGCAATTATTGAGGCGGGAATCGAAAAGAGCAAGGATTATTTTATGAATTTTGATGCCGGTATTTATGAAAACTATCCGGATGGAAAGAAAGACAATACTCATCTTCGTCCGGAAGGAGCAATGTGTTTTGCGGGCCTTATGGCCAAGGCATTAAAAAAGCCCGGCATGAAAACTGCCGGACTTGTAAGCGAGTCTTGCCCCAATTAAGAAAAAGGCACATCGGGATTGAGTTAATGGGGAATCGAGTTCATCCATGCCTGTCTGCGGTATTCCGTAGGAGTACAGCCGTGGGAATCCTTGAAAACACGGTTAAATGTGGCAAGAGAGTTGTAGCCTGACTGCATTGCAACATCGGAGATGGAATTGCCTGTGTCGATGAGCAGAAGCTCTGCATTTGCCATTCGACGTTTCTGGAGATAGTCGTAATATGTCACACCCGTGAAGTCTTTGAAAAGACGGATGAAGTGTGATTTTGAAAAACCGGAAAGCTCAACAACCATATCAAGAGAAAGTTCTTCTGCGCAGTGATCGTTAATGTATTTGCATACGTTAAAGAATGTGTCGATGTAGCTTTGCTGACGAAGATGGTTTTCGGATGTGCTTTCGGTGTTTTGACGCAGACATACACGTCCCGCTTCAACAAAGAATGAGAGCGTAAGTGCGTGGATGCTGGCTGCTGCAAGGATGTCGTTTGCCTGCTTTTCCATGATTATTTTGTTTAGAAGAGAGCGGAGCTTTTTGTAATCATCGTTCTCTTCGTTTTTTTCGAAAATTGCGCAAGGGAAGAAACGGCTGTAAGCCGCATCGAAACCGCTTACTTCACGAAGAAGAGAGTGCTCAACCTGGAAAATGAGACGCTTTCCTTCGGCCGGAGCAGAAAGAGAATGGATTTCGCCACTTGGAATGATTATGATGTCACCTTCGTTCAGCTTATGGATTCTGTTATCCACTTCAGCCGTGTAGGAATTCTGAAGGGGCATAATAATCTCGATGTCTGAGTGCCAGTGAGTAGGATAGCTTTCGTTTTCGTCGTTTACATAGATTCTGAAGCTGGGATAATCAATGTGATGTACTATTTCTTTTGTTCCATGCAGTTCTTCAATCATAGTGTATCTCCTTGGTATGCTGCCGACACAGCTTTTTGCTTTTGAGCAAACGCTACGCTTTTTGCTCGTTGAGCAGACTCGCAAACGCTTCGCTTTTTGCTCGTTACAAAACCATTGCTGCTGTCGCAGCTTTACAAGTTATATAAATGTAACTTATATCGTATTTGATAACTGCATTGCGGTTATCAAATACGAATGGTTTTGTACATTATAGCAACTTTTGATATATCTTTGCAATGGAATAATAAGAAGATTTTTTTTTCATTTGTTATACTTCGGGTAAGATGTGAAATTTTCATAGTCGGAGGCGCATAAAATGAGCGAAGAAAAGTATTACAGCGTTAACTTTAACACTGAAAAATGTGATGAATACAGAGAAATGGCAAAAGAGCTTGTCTCTAAGATGACTCTTGCCGAAAAATGTCTCCAGACCCTTAACTGGGCTCCTGCAATCGAGAGACTTAATGTTAAGGCTTACAACTGGTGGAACGAGGCTCTTCATGGTGTTGCAAGAGCAGGTGTTGCCACTGTTTTCCCTCAGGCTGTCACTTTGGCATGCTCCTTTGATGAGGACCTTGCCGAAAAGGTTGGCGATGCTGTCTCCACAGAAGGCAGAGCAAAATACAACAATCAGCAGAAACATAGCGATACCGATATTTATAAGGGACTCACTTTCTGGGCTCCCAATATTAATATTTTCCGTGATCCCAGATGGGGCAGAGGCCATGAAACTTTCGGTGAGGATCCTTTCCTTACGAGCCGTATGGGCACACGTTACATTGAAGGCATCCAGGGACGTGATTCCGAAAACCTTAAAGCAGCAGCCTGCACAAAGCACTTTGCCGTACATTCGGGTCCCGAAGACATTCGTCATTCTTTCGATGCAAAGGCATCCGCAAAGGACATGAGCGAAACATATCTCTACGCTTTTCAGAAGTGTATCGAGAATACACAGGTTGAAACGGTTATGGGCGCATACAATCGTGTAAACGGTGAGCCTGCCTGCGGAAGCAAGACACTTCTTAAAGACATTCTTCGTGACAAGTTCGGCTTTAAGGGACATGTTACGTCCGACTGTTGGGCTATTCAGGATTTCTTCAAGGGACATATGGTTTGTGAGACACCTCTTGAGGCTGTTGCTCTTGCAATGAACAACGGTTGTGACCTTAACTGCGGCAATCTTTTCGAAAATCTTCAAACGGCCGTTGAACAGGGCCTTGTTTCGGAAGAGAGAGTTGATGAAGCATGCATCAACCTTTTCACAACACGTTTCAAACTCGGTATTATGGACGGTCAGTCCACAAAGTACGACAATCTTACTTTGGCCGATGCGGATTCACCTGCAAACAGAAAGCTTAATCTCGAAGCTTCTCTTGCATCAATGGTTCTTCTTAAAAATGAGAATAACATCCTTCCTTTGAAGAAGGATAATTTAAAGACAATCGGTGTTGTCGGCCCCAATGCGGACAACAGACGTGCTCTTGTTGGTAACTACGAAGGCACATCTTCCAGATATGAGACACTTCTTCTTGGTCTTCAGGACTACCTTAAAGACGATGTTCGTGTTCTTTATTCCGAGGGATGCCATCTCTACAAAGAAAAAGTTGAAAACCTCGGAATCGAAAACGACAGAATGGCTGAGGCACAGGGCGTTTACGAACTTTCGGACGTTGTGATTTGCTGCATCGGTCTTGACTCCGGTCTTGAAGGAGAAGAGGGCGACCAGGGTAATGCATATGCATCGGGCGATAAGAAAGACCTTGAGCTTCCCGGCCTTCAGAACAAGATTCTTGAGGCTGCTTATGCTTCAGGAAAGCCGGTTATCGTTGTTCTTCTTGCAGGCTCCGCAATCAATATCGAGTCAGCAAAGGAAAAGGCTGCTGCAGTTGTTTATGCAGGCTATCCCGGCGCTATGGGCGGTACGGCTCTTGCAAAGCTTCTCTTCGGTGAAGCAAACTTCTCGGGCCATCTTCCCATTACTTTCTATGAATCAACCGAGGAACTTCCTTCCTTCACGGATTACAATATGGCAGGAAGAACCTATCGTTATATGACAAAGAAAGCACAGTATCCTTTCGGTTACGGCCTTTCATATTCGGATTTCGAAATTTCGGAAATCGGTATCGATGAGAGCCCGGAGGCAAATGTTGACTACAATGTTAACATCTGTGCAACCGTAAAGAATACAAGCAAGGTTGACGGTGCTGCGGTACTTCAGGGCTACGTAGCAAGCGGCGTTGAAAACGCTCCGAAATACCAGCTTAAATTCTTCAAAAAGATATTCCTTAAAGCAGGTGAAGAAAAAGATATCGACGTTCAGCTTACACGCGATGCTTTTGAAATCGTTGATGAAAAGGGCGAATTCTTCATCAACAAGGGTGAATACACTGTTTTCCTCGGCTTCTCACAGCCTGATGATGAGTCAGTAAGACTTATGGGCAAAGCTCCTTCTGCAATTAAGGTAAGTTTCGCCGAATAAAGCAAAAAATCAAGAATACAAAACAAATTTTGGGAGGGTTTTGCCCTCCCGTTTGTGCTATAATGATACAGTGTATTATCCTGTGAAAAAACACAGGTGTCAGAATATATTCTGAGAGGAAGAAGTTATGAGCTTTAGGTTTGGTAAAAATCTGAACAGAGTTGTTGTTAATGCGGCAGGCTATCCCGGTATAACAAGAATAGCAAAGACGGTAGCGAAAGATATCGAAAGTGTTTTCGGCGGTAAAGTCGGTGTTGTTGAGAACGCTGAAGCCGGTGCGGGAGACATTGTTGTTTCGGTTGACAGCTCGTGCTTCGGATCAAAGTATCAGTGCTACAAAATATCTTCAAAAGACGGAGTAATTCAAATAATCGGTGCCGATCTCCTTGGCGGTATTTATGGGCTTTTCCACGTTTCGGAGCTTATCGGAGTCACTCCCATGGTTTACTTCGGAGATGTATCTCCCAAGAAAATCGATTCTCTTGAAACGGAAGATTTTACATATGAGTCAAAACAGCCGTCGGTTAAGTACAGAGGCTTCTTCATTAACGATGAATGGCCTTGCTTCGGCACTTGGGCAACATCCCATTTTAACGGTGTCAATGCCGAATGCTATGAAGTGATTTTTGAATTCCTTCTTCGTATGAAAGGTAACTTCCTCTGGCCTGCCATGTGGGCGTCTTCTTTCCCTTGCGACGGTCCCGGACAGAAAAACGAAGAGCTTGCAACAGAACTCGGTATTACCGTTTCATACTCTCACCATGAGCCGTGTCTCAGAGCTTCCGAAGAATGGAAGCACGTTAACGGCCCGGACACACCTTACGGTACGGCATGGAATTTCGATAAGAACGAGCAGGGGCTTTTGAATTATTGGCGTGACGCTCTTGTTCGAAGCGGAAAGCAGAATCATCTTGTTACGATAGGAATGCGTGGCGAATATGATTCCATCATGCTTGAAAATGCTACTCTTGAAGATAATATCAATGCTTTAAAGCGCATTATTCTTGCGCAGAAAAAGCTTATTAATGAGCTTGGGGTTACTCTTCCCCAGACACTTGCCATCTACAAAGAAGTAGAGCAGTACTTCTATGGCGATAAAGACACTCCCGGACTTATGGGCTGGGAAGAACTGGATGATGTTATCCTTATGCTCTGTGAGGACAACCACGGCCATATGAGAGGCCTCCCCACAAAGCAGATGCGCGGTCATAAAGGCGGTTACGGAATGTATTT
The DNA here is from genome assembly GCA_045598045.1 of Lachnospiraceae bacterium. GTDB lineage: Bacteria > Bacillota > Clostridia > Lachnospirales > Lachnospiraceae > RGIG3528. The sequence goes on from JAZLLG010000050.1 coordinate 23,727, forward strand.
CCACCTTGACTATCATGGTGGCCCCGTTTCCTACGAATGGGTTAATTCCACTTCTCTTTATCAGGTTTGGGAAGAAATGACGGAGGCCTATGACTTCGGTGTCAAGGACATTTGGATTGTTAATGTCGGAGATATCAAGTTCAACGAAATCCCGCTTTATTACTTCCTTCAGATTGCATATGACTACGATAAATGGGGCGCAGGCAATCTTAACAGCGCAAAGGAATTCACTGACAGGTTTGTAAGGGAAAACTTTACGGGTGAGTCTGAGAAACAGCTTGAAAAGCTCAGCACACTCATAGATGATGCTTATCAGCTTAATTCTCAGAGACGTCCCGAAACAATCCATTCAGGTGTTTACAGCGTCTGCAGAAATCTTGAAAATGATAAGCTGACCAATACGGTCGAAGAACTTGCTCTTCGCGCGGTTGAAATAAACGAAAACATGCTTATGGAGAATCGTGATGCATATTACAGCATGATTTTCTATCCGTTACTGGCGTCCACAAATCTTTATCTTATGTGGCTTTATTCCGACAAGAATCATCTCTATGCAAATCAGGGCAAACGCGAAGCGGGAAAATATGCTCTTGAAGCAAAGAGATGTATGTTGAAAGATAAGATTCTTGCGGATGAGTTTGATAAATTTAAGGCCGGTAAATGGCATGGCATGCAACTTGAAGCACATATCGGTTTCACAACATGGAACGATTTTGATATGCGTATGCCGGTTCTTTACGAATTTACGCCTGTAGAGAAACCGCTCCTCAAGCTTTCGAAAGCAAACAGTGAGCGCGTTTACGTGAAGGTATACGGGCGTCCGATGCGCATGACGATTGATAAACCTGACACATTCATTGAAGTTTCTAACTGTGGTGAGGGTGCCATTGAATATTCCATCGGCGACAGCTTCCGTGGGAAGACGGAAGAAACGGATCTCTTCAGGGTGACAGCAAAGCTTGCGGACGGAAAGAATCATATTTATCCTGTCACAGGTAAAGACGGCACCGTTGTTGAAGTTGAAACGGTTGGCTTTGAGGCAGAATTTGTGCCCGCAAAGAGAGCGGAATTCGGTGACATTAGAAGCTTTGCGGAGGAAGATTGCGTTATCCTCACGCCGTCGGATGTTTCTTCAAAGAAGGACGTCGGAAAAGAGAGCTTCACTCTTTTGAAGGGCTACGGAAAGTATGAAGCAGGGCTTAAGGTGCTGAATCGTGTTGACGATTACACCGAAGGCGAAGAGGCTCCTTCAGCCACATGGGAATTCGAGTCTCCTTACGAAGGATGTCTCGATATTGAGATTATTACCGCTCCCACCAATCCGCTTAAGTTTGGCGGTGCGCTTAATATAAAAGTGAGTGTAAACGGCGGAGCGGATGAGCTTGTTAATCTTGTTCCGAATGATTTTATGGCAGGAGAGAATTCCGATCCCCGCTGGTGCAGGGATGTCATTAATCAGGAAAGACGCACGGGATTAAAGGCAGATATCAGGAAGGGCATAAATACATTTACGGTTACTGCTGTTGAAGCAGGCGTAATTATCGAAAGGATTTTGATTCATGGAAAGAAAAACACCAACTGATGCAGTGGCAAAAGGCCAGTTTTTCTACATCATTCGAAACAAGGCAATTTTTGGTTTACATCAGGCCAACGGACTTAATGTTCAGTACCTCTATCAGGATGGCGGCAGAATGATTACTTCCGCCAGACTTGTCGGAAATGTTGAAGACAAGGATATGCTTAAGCTCCTTGAGGATGCTGACGGCTTCAGAAAGCTCGTAAAGGGTATCGGCGTTACATGTGAACTTGCTCCGGACAGTGAAGTTAAAGTCTCAAAGACTCTTTGCTGCATTCAGTTCTATGGAAAAAAAGACGCTTATGCCTCGGGAACAACCATTTCCAAAGAGATTCCTTTGACGGGAGCAGAAGAGTATATCGATCTTTCGGAAGTCAGCTGGTCAGGTGACGACAAGGCGTTGGGACAGATCAGATTCGAGTTCGAAATTCCGAATGTTGCTGCAAACGTATCGGTTAAGTATTATCTTAATCCCGGATTCACTGCTCCCGAAGTTATTCCTGACAGAGTAGTGGATATCACCTCCGACAAATATAAATCAATGATTTCCAGGTCCGTAATGCATCTTGGAAACCTCGAACGTATAAAAAAGGCAATAGATGATGCCAAGGCAGGAAAAGAAGTTACGTTTGCCTGCATAGGCGGCTCCATCACACAGGGAGCGGGCGCCATCCCCATCAACAGCAAGTGTTATGCATATCTTTCTTATGAAGGATTCTGTAACATATGCGGTGTAAAGCCTTTTACAAACGTTAAGTACGTTAAGGCCGGTGTCGGTGGTACTCCTTCAGAGCTCGGTATGCTTCGCTATGAACGCGATGTTCTTGCAGACGGAAAGAATGAGCCTGATATTGTTGTCATTGAATTTGCGGTTAATGATGCCGACGACGAGACACGTGGCGCATGCTATGAGTCTCTTGTAAAGAAAATTCTCAAAGGCAAAAAGAATCCTGCAGTTATTCTTGATTTCGCCGTATTTGCGGATGATTTCAATCTTCAGGAACGCTTAAGCCCTGTAGGCTACAGACATGACCTTCCCATGGTAAGCACAAAGAATGCAGTGCTTCCCGAGTTCTACAATCCCGACAAGGCTTCAGCTGTCGTTCAGCGAAATGAGTACTTCTATGACCAGTTCCATCCGACAAATCTCGGACACAGAATTATGGCAGACGGTATCATTGAAATCTTCAAGGCAGCCGCCGAAGGGAAAAACGGAGACGGTACAGCCATCGGAGACGGATTTACCGACGTTTTCCTTGTTGACAGAAAGTATGTATATGACGACATTATCGTTAACGAAGGAAGTTTCAACAAGACCGATGAAGCATTGCAGGCTGTTGAAATGAACTACGATGTAGTACAGACAAAAGAGTTTCCGTACAACTATCATCATACAGAAGGCACGGAGCCTATTTCAATCGAAGCCGAATGCAAAAAACTTCTTGTTATTTTCAAGGATTCGGCCTCACCTGAAGATGGTACTGCTGAAGTCTTTGCCGACGGCAAGTTTGTTAAAGCTCTTGATCCTCACAAGGTTGGCTGGGTACATTGCCATGCGACTGTCATAATCGATGAGAAAACAAGCGCAAAGCATAAGGTTACTTTGTCAATGCAGAAAGGGGACGAAGGTAAAAAGTTTACTGTCCTCGGATTTGGCATCGTTAGATAAATGATTTATAAAAATGATTAAAATTCTGAAAACGATGTGTTAAGAAATAATATTCAGACAATTTAACTGAAATAAAACGAAAAAAGTGAAAATAGTCATTCTCGGAATGACTATTTTTTTGAGATTGCATTTGTTCGACATTCAACAATACAATATATTGGTGACAGGAACAGCCTAAGAATAAACTACACCTGTAGAAAATCATTCGATCCATCTTAATAATATATTACGGAACAGTGTAAGCACATGGATTATCACTGTTCTTTTTTTGTGCGGAAAGATGAATGCGTCTGATGGACCGTTACGGTTTTTCCTTCAGAGTGATAGCCGTGCTTATGAGTTACGTAAGTGCGAATTATTATTCTTTATTTCGCGCTTTTTTTTATTGCAGGAAATTCTAAATATGTTATAGTTTATGTTAAGAAAACGCGGTCGTGAGACGCGCATCCTGGAGGAGAAAACATATGTACGAAAACGGGAAGATTTACATGGGACTTTCCAATGATGAACAGCCTCAGAAAGTTCTCTTTGATATGTCACAGGCAAATCGCCACGGGCTTATTGCCGGTGCGAGCGGTACAGGTAAAACGATTACCATGAAGGTTATGGCCGAATCTTTTTCGGCAGCCGGAGTTCCGGTTTTTGTATGTGATATAAAAGGTGATGTTTCAGGACTTGCAGAGCCCGGTGAAGATAACGAAGGCATGCAGAAGCGAATTGATAAGTTCGGTATCCGTGACAATTTTCAGTTCAGAGGTTATCCCATAACTTTCTGGGATATTTACGGAAAAGGCGGACATCCCATCAGAACAACTGTTTCCGATTTTGGCCCGACCCTTCTTGCAAGAATGATGAATCTGACCGAGATTCAGGAAGGTGTTCTGAACGTAGTTTTCAGAATTGCCGACGAAAAGGGTCTCAAAATCCTTGATATTAAAGATCTTCGCGCTGTTCTTAATCACGTGAACGAGAACAGACTTGATTATTCCGTCAAATACGGCAATGTTGCATCCGCATCAATCAATGCAATCATTCGTGCTCTCATTCCCATAGAAGATGAAGGCGGTACCGATTTCTTCGGGGAACCCGCACTTGACATTAACGACTGGTTTGATGTTGATGAAGACGGAAGAGGCATGATAAACATTCTTCACGCAGTGGATGTTGTACAGTCTCCGAAACTTTACTCAATGTTCCTTCTTTGGCTTATGGCCGAGCTTTTTGAGCAACTTCCGGAAGCCGGTGACGGAGAAAAGCCTAAGTTTGTATTTTTCTTTGATGAAGCACATTTACTTTTTAAAGATGCTCCAAAGGCTCTTGTTTCAAAGATTGAGCAGACCGTTAAGCTTGTACGTTCAAAGGGCGTAGGTATTTACTTCGTAACCCAGTCACCTTCGGACATTCCCGACAGTGTTCTTGCACAGCTCAGCAATCGTGTCCAGCACGCACTTCGTGCCTACACGCCTGCGGAGCAGAAAGCCGTCAGAACGGCAGCACAGACATTCCGTGCAAATCCCTCCTTTAAGACAGAGGATGCCATTATGACGCTTGGTACAGGCGAAGCGCTTACATCATTCCTTGATGAAAAAGGTGTTCCGCAGATTGTTTCCTATACGAAAGTAATTTGCCCCGAAAGCCTTATGGCACCCTGCTCTCCCGAAAAGAAGAGCTACATAATGTCTCATTCGGCCATGAGTGGCAAGTATGATGAGGCCGTTGATTCGGTAAGTGCTTACGAGGTTCTTACGGAACAGGCTGAAATAGCTGCCGAACAGGCTGCGGATGAGGCAAGGCTTAAGGAAGAAGAAAAGGCAAAGGCCGAAGAAGAGAAGCTCGCCGAAAAAGAACGCATAGCAAAAGAAAAAGAAGAAGAAAAAGCACGCATTGCCAAGGAAAAGGTTGAAGAAAAAGAGAAGGAAAAGAAAGAAAAGGCTGCTGAAAAAGAAAAAGAAAAGAAGGAAAAAGCAGCCGAAAGACGTAAATCCAAAATCGAATCTCAGATTATTCAGGCAGGCGGACAGGTGCTCAAGCGCGGACTTCTCAGCATCTTAAAGCTTTAATTTACAGGAGAAAAGATGAAAGTCAAATGCGAATATTGTGATTCATTTATTGATGATACCGCGGATTTTTGCCCGAACTGCGGCGCTGTCAATGCAAATGTAATGCGCAGCAGCGACGGTATTCCAAAAACAATCGAAGAACTTCTTGCTTTCTGCAGGTCGAAAAATATGGACCTTCAGAGAATGCGGTTCTTTATCGGAGAGAATTACACTCAGCCGAGAGCTTACGGTATATACAAAGACGGCGATAATTTCATTGTCTATAAGAACAAATCCGATGGCTCCAGAGCAGTCAGATATCGTGGTACGGATGAAGCATACGCCGTAAATGAGATTTACCAAAAGCTATGGTCGGAGGTTCAGACGAGGCGGGCCAAAGATATTTCAGGTCCGGAGCCTTCGAGCGGGCAGACAACTCCACCTACGAATAACGGAAAAGGATGCCTTTCCTTTCTGCTTACCAAGTTTGGCGGGATTCTGGTTATAATCTTTGTCCTGCTTATCGGCTCATGTATGGCGGGAAGCAGAACCGGAGGAAGCAGCTTTTACCCTTCGCACTATTCCGGCTATTACTCGAGCGGTTACGATGATTACGACTACGACTATGAAAGCAGCAATTCTTCAAACAGCAGTTCATGGGATTCCGATTGGGACTCGGATGACTGGGATTTTGACTTCGGCTCCTGGGATTCCTTCGATTCCGATTGGGGAAGCGATTGGTTTATCAGATAATCGCAAACACATTTATAAAAATTTTAATTAAATTTGTTTCCGGTTTATGGTATAATAAATCATCTTTACTACGAAAAAATGCTTTTCGAAGCATTAAAATAAACGTTTTAGCGCAAAAGCGCTTAATCGAAAGGAGAAAATATATATGGGACTTATTAAAGCACTCGCTAGCTCTGTTTCTTCAACATTTGCAGATCAGTGGAAAGAATTCTTCTACTGTGACGCCCTCGACAAGGATGTTCTTGTTGTAAAGGGACAGAAGAGAATCGGTAGTGGTTCTTCCAACACAAAGGGAAGCGACAACGTTATTTCAAACGGATCCGGCATTGCCGTTGCAGATGGTCAGTGTATGATTATCGTTGAACAGGGCAAGGTTGTTGAGGTTTGTGCTGAACCCGGTCAGTTTACATACGATACATCTTCAGAACCTTCTATCTTTGCCGGCAAGCTTGGAACATCCATCCTTGAGACATTCAAGACAATGGGAAGACGTATTGCTTACGGTGGTGACACAGGTAAGGATCAGAGAGTTTACTACTTCAACACAAAGGAAATCCTTGATAACAAGTTTGGTACAGCAAATCCTGTTCCTTTCAGAGTTGTTGACAGCAAGATCGGTCTTGACCTCGATGTAGCTCTTCGTTGCTCAGGCGTTTATTCTTACACAATCGCAGACCCTATCCTTTTCTACACAAATGTTTGCGGTAACGTTTCTCAGGAATATCGTCGTTCCGAAATCGATTCTCAGTTAAAGACAGAGTTTATTGCAGCTCTTCAGCCTGCACTTGCAGCACTTTCCGATATGGAACTCCGTCCCAATCAGATTATTGCTCACAACAAGGAACTCCAGGATGCCCTTAACAATGAGCTTTCACAGGACTGGGGCGAGAAGCGTGGTCTTAAGGTTGTCAGCATTGCTCTTGGTTCCGTTACTCTTCCTGAAGAAGATGCAGAACTCATCAAACAGGCTCAGAGAAATGCTATGCTCATGAATCCTACATACGCAGCAGCTACAGTAGCAGCAGCTCAGGCAGACGCTATGAAGACAGCTGCAGGCAACACAGCAGGCGCTATGACCGGTTTCATGGGAATGGGTATGGCAATGAATCAGGGCGGCATGAACGCTCAGAATCTCTTCGCAATGGGTCAGCAACAGCAGGCACAGGCTCAGCAGGCAGCTCCTCAGGCAGCAGCTCCTGCAGCAGGCAGCTGGATTTGTCCTACATGCGGAAAGCCCGCAAGCGGAAAGTTCTGTCCTGAGTGTGGTACACCCAAGCCGGCTCCGGCAGGTGGCTGGACATGCTCATGCGGTACAGTAAATCAGGGCAAGTTCTGCCAGAACTGTGGCGCAAAGAAGCCCGCAGGCGCACCTCTTTACAAGTGCGATAAGTGTGGTTGGACACCCGAGGATCCCATGAATCCTCCGAAGTTCTGCCCTGAGTGCGGCGACCTTTTTGATGATAAGGACATTCAGTAAACAGTTTTAGGATTTTTACAGTATTAAAAGTCCGATGATACTGCCGGGCGGGAATACCTGCCCGGCATTTTTGAAGCAAACGTTCATCGAGAGAACTTGCTCTCGAGATGACATGTTCGCACATAATCGAGTAGGAGTCAGCCTACCCGATAAGATACCAGGAGGGTTAAATGGCAGGTTTACATGAGTTCGAATGCCCGTGCTGCGGCGGCGGACTGGAGTTTAACAGTCAGGTACAGAAGATTAAGTGCCCGTACTGCGATACAGAATTTGATATGGAAGCACTTATGACTGTTGATGCCGAGCTTGATGCAGTCGGAGAAGACAGCGTAAACTTTGAAACGGCTACCGGCGGAGAATGGACCGAAAGCGAAACAGATGGCATGCAGCTTTATGTTTGTCAGTCATGTGGCGGTGAAATCGTTGCCGACTCTACAACAGGAGCTACAAAGTGTCCTTATTGTGACAACCCTGTTGTTATGATGGGCCAGTTTAAAGGCGGATTAAAACCCACAAGGATTATTCCCTTTAAAAAGGATAAAGAAGCTGCCAAGGCTGCATATCTTCAGCATATTTCCGGGAAAAAGCTTCTTCCGCCTCAGTTTAAAGACAGAAATCATATCGATGAAATCAAAGGTGTTTATGTGCCTTTCTGGCTTATTGATGCCAAGGCAAACGCTAATTTCACCTACAACGCTGTAAAGATTAAACGCAGAAGCGATGAGAATTATGACTATGAAAAGTCTGATTTCTACAGTGTTCTCAGGAAAGGTACTCTTGAGTTTAAGGGCATTCCCGTAGACAGCTCCACAAAGATGGCGGATGACCTTATGGATTCCGTTGAGCCCTTTGACATGAAGGATGCTGTACCGTTCCAGACAGCTTATCTTGCAGGCTATCTTGCAGATAAATACGATGTAACCGAAGAAGACAGCATGGCGCGTGCCACAACACGTATTAAAGGAACTACCGAAGCTGCTTTCCTCCAGACGGTTACAGGCTTCGACAGAGTCAGCGTTAAAGCTGGAAGCCTTCAGACAAGTGATGGCAAGTCCGAATATGTTCTTCTTCCGGTTTGGCTTCTTAACACCACATACGAAGGTGAGAAGTATACTTTTGCAATGAACGGCCAGACAGGTCGTATGGTTGGAAACCTCCCTTGCGACAAGTCACTGCTTAAAAAGTATTTCTGGAAGTATGCGGGAATAGGAACAGTTGTTACATTTGCAATTTTGCTACTTATCAATTTGCTTAATTAAGGAGGTTTGGCAATGAGTATACCTACAATGATCATTATTGCTGTTGTTGCGGGCCTTCTTATAGGGCTTATCGGAACAGGTGTATTAAAAGGAGAACTCAGAAGCGTTGCTTCAAAGACACAGGCAAACTCTTATATGGTACAGGGTTCTCTTAATATTTCAGGCAGAAACGAGATATTCCTTTACTCCAAAGAGGAGAAGAGAGAAAAGCCCCGTCAGACAGCGGAAAAACAGCAGTAAGAATTAACCGGAGCTATTAAGTTCCATAAGTAAATAACATTTGCATTTCTGCACGGAATAGGCTAAAATTACAGCGTCAGCTTTGGCTGACGCTCTTTTTGGTGTGTCACAAAAAGCTGATTCTATGTTTTTTTTTGGAGGTTCTATGGGCAATTTTTTTAATCCTGACAACAAGTTTTTTACTTTCATGGGAAAGGTATTTGATGTAATTCTTTTGAACATTTACTGGCTTCTGCTTTATGTACCTTTCTTTGTTTTCCTTTACATTTTCGGAACCACGGGTATCATTTTCTGGCTCGTGCCGATGATTCTTTCACTTATTGTGGTTGTGCCCTCTTTTGTGGCTCTGTATTACAGTATGGTAAAATCAGTCAGACACAACAGAAGCTATGTTACAAAAGAGTTTTTCCGTTCATTCGTAAGCAATTTTAAACAAGGAGCAATTGCATCGGCCATTTTCCTTTCGATAGTTGCTTTCCTTTCACTTGATCTTTTCTACCTTATCGGCCTTTGTATGCCGGAAAACGCCAATACAACCGTTTTGGAATATGTCATTAATAATGGCTTTTTGTATGCCGTTACGGATGTACTTAATGCAGGAACAACAAAACAGACCATTTTGCTGGGCGGCTATATTGCAATTTCCTTCCTTACAGCCGGTACATTCATCTTTTTCTGCCCGATTATTTCAAGATTTGAGATGAGGCTCGGCAATTGCTTCAAATTCTCTTTCGGATCCGCAATTAAGCACCTCGGAACAACCATTCTTTCAATTCTTCTTTGGATTGCTGTCTTCCTTGCCACATATATTACTTACGGTTTTGTATTGCTTTTCGGCATTGCTGCCGGTGTATATGTTGAGTCACTCATGATGGAAAAGATTCTAAAGAAATATGTAAAGCAGGTGCTTGACGAAAGACAGTCAACAGGAGAAATTGAAGCTTCGGAAGGCACAGATACAACGGGACATGAGGACGAATCAAGAGACGAGTGGTACGTAGAGTAAACATCGCTTAAAGGAGCATTGGGGTCTATGGATCAAAGAATTTCCGTTTTTGTTTCGGAACAGGACATTAATTCAATAGTCAGCTTCACATGCAGACATCCCTTCGACGTGCTTGGCGCACATGTGTGCTATGGGAAAGTGCGTATATGCTGCTTTTATCCGGATGCTGTCGGCGCAGTTGTCAACCGTACCGCAACAAAGCAGAAGTATGAGATGATGTGCCTGAACAGAGCAGGCTTTTTTGGCACGGTTATCGATGCCGAAGAACTGTTTAAGTATTCACTCACGCTGTATTATGCGGACGGAACTGCTTTTACAACAGATGACGTTTATGCTTATAAACCGGTTTTTGACGAGTTTGCGCTTTCTCTTTTCAATGGCGGAGTAAATTACGAAGCTTACAAGCTTTTGGGAGCTCATAAATCTTCCGTAAACGGAAAACGTGGCGTCCTTTTTAACGTATGGGCTCCGAATGCTGCGGCTGTCAGTGTCGTAGGTGATTTTAACCTATGGAACGAAAGACGTAATCCCATGGAGTTCAGCGAAAATCATGGAGTATTCACCTTGTTTGTTCCCGGACTTAAAGAAGGTACGGTATACAAATATGCCGTTAAAACAACGGACGGCAGAGTGATTCTTAAGAGTGACCCTTACGGATCGTTTTCGGAAAAACGTCCGAACAATGCATCAATTGTGTTCGAATCGACATTTAAGTGGTCTGACAGAGAATATATGAAGATGCGTTCAAAGGATAATCCTTTGAAAAAGCCCATGAATGTGTACGAAGTACATCTGGGCTCCTGGAAGAAGCCGACAGAAGAGGACGGCAGCTTCTACAACTATCGTGAGCTTGCGGTTATGCTTGCTTCATATATCAAAAAAATGGGATATACCCACATCGAGCTGCTTCCGATTATGGAGCATCCTTTTGACGGATCCTGGGGATATCAGGTGACCGGATATTATGCACCTACCTCACGTTTCGGGAATCCCGATGATTTCAGATATTTCGTTAATTGCATGCATGAGAACGGTATCGGAGTTATCCTTGACTGGGTACCGGCTCATTTTCCGAAGGATTCGTTCGGACTTGCCCAGTTTGACGGAACATGCCTATATGAGCATTGGGACAAAAGAAAAGGAGAGCATCCTCATTGGGGGACGCTTATATACAATCTTGAGCGTCCTGAGGTTTCAAATTTCCTCATTTCCAACGCACTCTACTGGGTGGAACAGTTCCATGCGGACGGAATACGTATGGACGCGGTGGCATCCATGCTTTACCTTGACTATGGTAAAAACGACGGCGAGTGGGTTCCGAACAAATACGGCGGACGAGAGAATCTTGATTCCGTTGAGTTCCTTAAACACCTGAATTCAATTATGGCAAAACGTAACAAGAATGTCATGATGATTGCCGAAGAGTCCACGGCATGGCCGAATGTTACAGGTGTTGTTGAGGAAAATAACAGCCTTGGCTTCAACCTTAAGTGGAATATGGGCTGGATGAATGATTTCCTCAAATACATGAGCAGTGACCCGTTGTTTAAGAAGGGCGTTCACGGATGCCTTACGTTCTCAATGATGTACGCATACAGCGAGCATTTCATTCTTGTGTTCTCGCATGACGAAGTTGTTCACGGCAAAGGTTCTCTTATAAACAAAATGCCGGGCAGCTATGAAGAAAAGTTTTCAAACCTGCGTCTTGCATATTCTTTCATGACAGGGCATCCGGGTAAAAAGCTTCTTTTCATGGGACAGGATTTTGCACAGTTTGCAGAGTGGAACGAAAACAAGTCCTTGGACTGGGGGCTTATTGAACAGTATGATTCCCACAGACAGTTTAATGATTTCTGCCGCGAGCTTTATAAGCTGTATCTTGAAAGGCCTGCGCTTTATGATATGGATTTCGAGCCGGCAGGCTTTGAATGGATGAGCTGCATGGACGCCGATCATTCAATCGTATCTTTTGTCAGAACGGCTGATGACGGCTCACAACTTCTGTTTGTGTGCAACTTCACACCTGTTGTTTATGAGGAGTTTATTCAGGCTGTTCCGCGTCCGGGCAAGTATAAAGAAATACTCAATTCCGATGACGTTAAGTTCGGCGGCAAAGGCTTTGTGAACAGAAGACAGATCAATTCAAAGGCGGTTCCGAAGGATGGGAAAGACAATTCCATAAAAATGGTGCTTCCGCCTCTTGGATGTGCAATTTTTGAAATAAAACAGCAATAGGAGACTGACAATGTTTCTTTTTTCAAATTTCTTTACAAAACTCAGCAATTATGCGGTGGATTCGGTTCTTCCCATTATCGTCAGGATTGTCATCGCTATAGTAGTGTTCTTTGTCTGCAGACTTCTTATCAGGCTCATTATGAGACTTGTAAAAAAGCTGTTTAAAAAGATCAAATGGGATGAAGGCGTAGAAAACTTTCTTGCAAGCATAATCAAGTTTCTTCTTTATGCAGCTCTCATTGCCGGAATTGTTGAGATACTCGGAGTGGGAACGGCTACAATAGTTTCTGTTATCGGTTCGGCGGGACTTGCCATCGGACTTGCACTGCAGGGAAGCCTTTCCAATTTTGCAGGTGGTGTTCTGATTCTCATTCTTAAACCTTTTCACATGGGTGATTACATTGTGGCCTGCGGTCAGGAGGGAACTGTTGTCTCCATCGACATTTTCTATACCAAAATACGTACACCGGATTATAAGGACATAGTGATTCCAAACGGACAGCTTTCCAATTCGTCTATAGTAAATGTTTCGGCACAGAACAAGAGAAGACACGATATTGTTGTCGGAGTTTCCTATGATTCCGATATTGAGAAGGTTAAAGAAACTCTTTTGTCCGTCGTTAAAGCATCCGCGCTTGTAAAGCAGGACGAAGAGATGACCTGTTTTATCAGTGAATATGCGGACAGCGCGATTGTTTTCAATCTTCGATTCTGGGTAACGGCAGACAACTACTGGTCTGCAAAGTTTGAAGTAACCGAGAGCATTAAAAAGGAATTTGATAAAGCAGGCATCGAAATACCGTACAAGCAGATCGATGTTACGGTTGTCAGTGATAAATAAGTTTTTTTAGGGCGGGGAAAAATCTTTTCGAAAGGTTTTGGTAGAAATATGGCAGATGTTATTTCTGAAGTATTTGGAACAGACGTATTTAACGAATCGGTTATGAAGGAAATGCTTCCCGAGGCTGTTTTCGCATCGCTTAAGAAGACGATGGAAGCAGGCTCCGAGCTTGATCCCGCCATTGCCGATGTGGTTGCCAATGCCATGAAGGAATGGGCACTCAAAAAAGGAGCAACCCACTATACACATTGGTTCCAGCCGATGACCGGCATTACAGCCGAGAAGCATGATGCTTTCCTTGCTCCGACAGAGGGCGGCAAAGTCATTATGGAGTTCTCGGGCAGAGAACTTACAAAAGGCGAAAGTGATGCATCCTCATTCCCTTCAGGCGGTTTGAGAGCTACATTTGAGGCTAGGGGATACACGGCATGGGACTGCACAAGCCCTGCCTTTGTCAAGGAGGATGCGGCCGGAGTTACACTTTGCATTCCTACTGCATTCTGCTCTTATACAGGCGAAGCATTGGACAAGAAAACGCCTCTTTTACGTTCTATGGAGGCTATTTCAAAACAGGCAGTCAGAATATGCCATATACTCGGAAAAGAAGACGTTACTCATGTTTCCTGCTCTGTAGGTGCGGAACAGGAGTATTTCCTCGTTGACCACAGAAAATATATGCGCCGCGAAGATTTAATCTTTACAGGACGCACACTTTTCGGCGCTCCTGCACCTAAAGGACAGGAGATGGATGACCATTATTACGGTACCATCAAAGAGCGTATTGCGGCCTATATGAAGGAGCTTAATACAGAACTGTGGAAGCTTGGTGTTTTCGCCAAGACACAGCACAACGAGGCTGCTCCGGCACAGCATGAACTTGCGCCCATATACACCACTGCCAACATTGCCGTCGACCACAACCAGATTATTATGGACACTATGAAGAAAGTGGCAAAACGTCATGATCTTGAGTGCCTCCTTAATGAAAAACCTTTTGCCGGCGTGAACGGGTCCGGCAAACACAATAACTGGTCAATGGTGACCAATACGGGTGAAAACCTTCTTAAGCCCGGTAAGGAGCCAAATAAGAACACGCTGTTCCTACTTTTCCTTACGGCTGTCATCTCTGCCGTGGACGATCATGCGCTTTTGCTTCGTGAGTCGGCTTCCACACCCGGAAATGATAACAGACTTGGCGGAAATGAAGCACCGCCTTCCGTCATCTCGATTTTCCTCGGCGAACAGCTTGATGACATTATCCGCCAGATTATTGAAAACGGTGAAGCACATGACTGCAAGGGCAGAACGGTCATGAACATGGGCGTTTCTTCTCTTCCTGCGGTTCATAAGGACGCTACGGACAGAAATCGTACTTCTCCTTTTGCATTTACCGGAAATAAATTCGAGTTCAGAAGCGTATCGTCACAGCAGTCGATTGCATCACCCAATACCGTTCTCAATACAATCGTTGCCGATGCACTCTGTAATTTCGCGGACATACTTGAAAAGGTTCCGAAAGAAGATGTCGAAAAAGAAGCAATGAAGGCAATTCGGGAAAGCCTTAAAAAGCACTCACGTGTTATCTTTAACGGAGACGGTTATTCCAAAGAATGGCGTGCGGAGGCAGAAAAGAGAGGGCTTCCTTCAGCCAAATCCATGGTTTATGCGAACGAAGCACTGACGCTTCCGGAAACCGTCAGAGTCTTTGAAAAGCACCATGTTTTGAGCCTTACGGAGCTTCAGGCACGTGAAGAAATCAACTACGAATTTTATTCAAAGACGATAAACATCGAAGCAAACACGATGATTGAAATGGTAACAAGGCTGTACATGCCCGCAGTAATCCGCTACTCCAAGCGACTTGCTGATTCCATCAACACCATCAAAGAAACGGGCCTCGGTCTTTCAACGAGAGTACAGGCAAAACTGCTTTCTGAGCTTTCAAAGCTGCTTGAAGAAACGAGCGACGCGCTTGATGACCTTCAGACAAAGAACAGCAAGGCAAAAATGATCGAAAGTGAAAAAGAACGTGCTTTTGCTTACGCTTCAGAGGTTGTTCCCGCTATGAAGGCACTCAGAAAACCGGTCGACTCTCTTGAGGTTATCGTCGACAAGCGCTTCTGGCCGGTTCCGACCTATGAAGATCTCATGTTTGAAATCTGATAGGCTTTCGTATAAATTTATTCAGTCATTTTGCCGTTTTTGGCGGCATGAAATATATATGTTTTGAAAGGGTAATAAAATGATACAGGCAAGCAACATAACACTGCGTCTCGGTAAAAGAGCACTTTTCGAGGACGTTAACATCAAATTCACCGAGGGCAACTGCTATGGCATTATCGGTGCAAACGGTGCCGGTAAATCAACATTTCTCAAGATTTTGAACGGACAGCTGGAACCTACAAAGGGTGAAGTAATCATCACACCCGGACAGCGTCTGTCCTTCCTTCAGCAGGACCACTTCAAGTACGATGCATTCCCCGTACTTGACACTGTTATCATGGGAAACCAGCGTCTTTACGACATTATGAAAGAAAAGGACGCAATCTACGCTAAAGAGGATTTCTCAGAGGAAGACGGTATCCGTGCGAGTGAACTTGAAACTGAGTTTGCCGAGTTAAACGGATGGGAAGCCGAAAGCGATGCGGCTACTCTTCTTAACGGCCTTGGTGTAGGAACCGAATATCATTATACACAGATGTCAGAGCTTGAAGGACCTTTAAAGGTTAAGGTGCTTCTTGCACAGGCTCTTTTCGGCAATCCGGACATCCTTCTTCTGGATGAGCCTACAAACCATCTGGACCTTGATGCCATTGCATGGCTTGAAGAATTCCTCATTAACTTCGACAATACGGTTATCGTGGTATCCCATGACCGTTATTTCCTCAACAAGGTTTGCACAATGATAGCCGATATCGACTACTCAAAGATTCAGCTTTATGCAGGTAACTACGACTTCTGGTATGAATCTTCACAGCTCATGGTTCGCCAGATGAAAGAAGCAAATAAGAAGAAGGAAGAGAAGATTAAAGAACTTCAGGAGTTCATACAGCGTTTCTCGGCAAATGCTTCAAAGTCAAAACAGGCTACATCACGTAAGCGTGCCCTTGAGAAAATCGAGCTTGATGAAATCAAGCCTTCTTCGAGAAAATATCCGTTCATCGACTTCAGACCCAATCGTGAAATCGGTAATGAAGTACTTGAAGTTAAGAACCTTTCAAAGACAATCAACGGCGTAAAGATTCTTGACAATATCTCCTTCAATGTTGGAAGAAACGACAAAATCGCTTTCGTTGGCGGCAACACGATTGCGGCAACTACACTTTTCAAAATCCTTATGGGTGAGATGGAGCCTGACTCAGGTTCTTTCAAGTGGGGCGTTACAACTTCGCAGAGCTACTTCCCGAAGGACAATACCGAAATCTTCAAGGGTGAAGAGAACATCGTAGATCACCTTATGCCTTATTCAACCGTGGATGACGTTACATATGTACGTGGATTCCTTGGACGTATGCTCTTCGCAGGTGAAGAGGGCGTTAAAAAGGTTAACGTTCTTTCCGGTGGTGAGAAAGTCAGAGTTATGCTTTCCAAGATGATGCTTATCGGCGCAAACGTTCTTCTTATGGATGAGCCTACAAACCATCTTGACATGGAAAGCATTACATCGCTTAACAACGCACTTATCAAATTCCCGTCGGTAGTTCTTTTTACATGCCTCGACCATCAGTTCATTCAGACTGTAGCGAACAGAATCGTGGAAATCGTTCCCGGCGGAAGCATGATTGATAAGGTTACAACATACGACGAGTATCTCGAAAGCGATGAAATGGCAAGAAAGCGTCAGGTACTTACTTCTGCTGTAGAAGAGGAAGACTGATATTGAAAAAAAAGGAAGCGGAAAAAATATACAGTTTTAAGGTCAGCATTCCCGGAACCGCGGAGTGCTGCCTTGTTGTGTATCAAAAAGAAAGCGGATTAATTAACAGCTCCTATGAAATGGATAAACATAAAAACGGTATGTTTACATTGGATGTCTGCATATTAGGTGACATCGATGCCTATAAGTATGCTTTCCTGGCAGACGGAGTGATGATATCTGATCCTGAGGCAAAAACAATCGTCGGAAGGGAATGCTTTGGGAAAAGAACGAAAAAAGGCTTTGCAAAGGGCAGGACGGGAGACTTCGAAAATGAGAAGGATGTAGTATGGGCCGGACTTGCAGACACGTCACGTTTTAATGAAGACATTTATAAAGCCAATTCCTTAAGCAACCTTATTTTATATGAACTGCATGTTCGCACATTTACAATGGGCGAAAGCAGTGGGGTTAAGCATCCGGGTACATTTCTCGGAGTAAGTGAAAAGATTCAATACTTGAAAAAACTCGGCATCACCGGTGTTATGCTTATGCCGGTGTATGATTTCGATGAGACGGGCACACAAGGTAAAGTTAACCTCTGGGGTTATGAATGCAGGAATACATTCTGGTTTGCTCCAAAGGCGTCATATTCTGCTACAGGCAGAGCTTCGGAAGAATTCCGCGGGATGGTTGAAAAGCTTCACGATAACGGAATCGACGTATATATGGACCTGATGTTCACAAAGGACGTTCCGATATCCTTAATGCAGTCGTGTATACGCTATTATGCGTGCACTTTCGGAATTGACGGTTTCAGAATCAACGAGGACGTTATTCCGCCTTATATTCTGCTTTCGGACGCAGAAATTGCAAACTGCCGGTTCTTTGTTTCGAAGTATGACGAAGGCCTTATGTCAAAATACCCCGAAAGACTTATAGTGCATAATGACGGTTTTAAAAACGATATGAGGCGCTATCTTAAAGGCGACGAGGGAATGGTAAGAAGTTTCTACGACTACATGAAAGAACGTCGCGGAAGCTATGTGAGCGCAATAGCGGATCATAACGGGTTCTGCCTGAACGATCTGTATTCATACGACTTTAAGCACAATGAACAGAATGGTGAGAACAATCGTGACGGAGCAGATTTTAACTACAGTTGGAATTGCGGTGAGGAAGGCGACTCGCAAAACAGAAAGATAAAAAGTCTCCGTCTCAAGATGATGAAGAACGCGGTTGCATCCGTTATGCTGTGCGGTGGAATTCCGATGCTCTGTGCGGGAGACGAATTCGGCTGTACAAAACAGGGAAACAACAATACCTACTGTCAGGATAATGATGTTTCCTACCTTGATTGGTCACTGAAAGACAAAAATAAAGAGTTCTATTCATTTGTAAAAAAGATGATTTCTCTTCGAAAAGAAAATCCCGCTATAGGAAAAGCACGCTGCACAAGGGAGACCGATTACAGAGGACTTGGCATACCCGAGATTTCTCTTCACGGCACAAGCCCATGGCTTGCGGATTATCAGGCTTACAACAGACTTGCGGGCGTTTACCTTTGCGGAGATTATTGCAATGAAAAGGATGGGGAGAAATCTCTCCGTGATTTCTATATAATTTATAATATGCATTGGGCAGAGCATAATTTTGTGCTTCCTAAAAGAAAAGGCAAGGACTTGTTCGTTGTTCTTGACACATCCAAAAAATTCAAAACAGGCACATTGTGCGATCGTTCCGTAATTGCGGAACCGCGCTCTGTAATTATTCTTGGAACGAATTAAGCATGAATAACAGTAAATTCAAAAAAATATTCTCAAGCTTTACGCTGAAGGTTATCTGCCTTGTGACGATGATTACGGGTATGGTTCTTGTTCAGCTTAATTCCCCTTACTACAAGGAAATCGAGGAACTCGGCTGGAGTATATCCAA
Organism: Lachnospiraceae bacterium; assembly: GCA_045598045.1. Classification (GTDB taxonomy): domain Bacteria; phylum Bacillota; class Clostridia; order Lachnospirales; family Lachnospiraceae; genus RGIG3528. The sequence goes on from JAZLLG010000050.1 coordinate 42,613, forward strand.
AAAGACCGAGACCCTTATGAAGCTTGGGTACAACATCTATTACATCGGCGTCCCGATTGCATGCTTCCTTCTTGTGGAAGGCTGTATGAAAACAAAAAATATCGGCAGGTTTATCCGTCGACTCTTTTTGTGTGCGTTGATTGTTGAAATAGTGTTTGACTGGGCCAAGTTCGGAAAAGACGGCATTTTTGATTTTTCGGAGGGAATACGAGGAAATAAGGCTCTTACAAACACTCCAAACTTCTTTTTTACGCTGCTCATCGGGCTGATTTGCATTTCCCTCATGGAATACGTCGTTGCAAGGAAGTTTAAGCAGGGGACAATACGTTATAACCTTTTTAATCTTCTTATTGTTTTGGCAGGTGTTGTCCTTGCGTATTTTGCGGGGTTTGAGCACGGAGGAGTCGGCGTGCTTATGATATTTGCCATGTATTTTTTCTACGGCAATGCATATCTCACTCTTATTGCCGTTGCGGTACTTCAGATTGTCATGCTCGGAAAAGCTTCGGGCTTATTTATGTACACCCCGGTTCTTGGGACGATTGTGACCTGGTTTTATAACGGAGAAAAAGGGAAGGAGAGCAAAGCGGCCAGAGCAATGAGCTATGCGCTTTACCCTCTTGCATATATTATCGTTGTAATGTACTTAAAAAAATCAGGGGTGGTCTGAATGATAGAACTGAATATAAGCGAGCTGAACAAATTTATGGGGATGCTCCTGAAAAGTGAAGACTTCGACAGCTTTTTTCTGAAGGAAGGTCTTGTCAGAAACTATATGGACTACTCTTTTGACGGGGAGCTTCATTCCGAATGGTACGATACCGCAGAGCTTGAGAAACTGTCTCTTCAAAAATATGTTGACTGGGGAAGCATACGCGGGCATATTTTTGACTTGATTAAAGGAAGCCATACTCCCCTTGCCATGCAGTTTAAGCTCATTGCCCCGAAGGAGATTACGCAGACACTGCTTGAAAAGGAGAACTCGACTCCCGGGGAAACGGTTCTTTTGAATTTAAGTATCAGCTTCAAAGAAGGAAAACTTTTTGTTATTACCGGTGTATACAGGAGCGGTTTCAGCCTCTCAAAGACACTGGATAATTTATGGGATTCATACGTTACCGAATGGTTTAAGCAAAAGACTGTTATGTACGAGGTTATGTAAATGGAAATTCAATTATGGAGAGAAATTCTTGAACCTTATTCGCTTGCCGTAGACGAGCTTGTGGTCAAGTTCCAGCATATGATATCGGCTAAGCGCAACAACGGCCAGTATTCGGCTGTAGAACGCGTAGACGGACGTGTTAAGAAGATTTCATCAATACTTGAGAAATGTCAAAAGAAAAATATTCCTTTTGAGGAATTCGAAAAGAATATGGATGATATTGCGGGTATACGAATCATCTGCCAGTTCGTTGAGGATATCTATGAGGTTGTAAGCCTCATCAGACTTCGCTCCGACATGAGAGTTAAAAAGGAAAAGGACTACATCAAAAATCAAAAGGAATCGGGCTACAGAAGCTATCATATGGTTGTATATTACACCGTTGAAACCGATAAGGGCCCTCGTGAGATTCCCGTTGAAATCCAGATCAGAACGCTTGCCATGAACTTCTGGGCTACTGTTGAGCATTCACTTCAGTACAAATATAAAGGCAATATGCCCGAAAGTACATCCGAAAGACTGCATAGGGCTGCGGAAGCCATTGTGCAGCTTGATACCGAAATGTCTTCGGTACGTGAAGAAATTTATGACGCACAGGCAACATTTAACTTTAAGGCAGG
>JAZLLG010000051.1:0-43992 GCA_045598045.1 Lachnospiraceae bacterium
AAGGCTTTAAGCCACTTTTTGTTACTAAAAAGTGAGAAAACCCAGCGACGATATCCGCTGGGTTTGTCTACAGTCTGAAAGGTCCGGTGGACCTTTTTCCCGCTGAACCGACCGAGGCGGCCCGCCCGCCGAGACCTCGAACGTTTGAGGCATTAGGCCGCCTCGCTTTTATGCCAAAAGGGTGGTACATATACTATGTACCACCCTTTTGGCATAAAAAGAGCGCGAGACGGGACTCGAACCCGCGGCCTCGACCTTGGCAAGGTCGCGCTCCACCAACTGAGCCACTCGCGCATTTGTGTTTGCCATTGCTGAACACGAGTGTTATAATACCACCGGGAATCACAAAAGTCAACGCTAAAATAGCATTTTTATTGAAGAACATTTGTGCGAAAAACGGAGAATATTCTGAATAATGAGTAAACATATAAAACTTCGCGAAACTGACTCCACAAATCGCGTTGCAAAACAGCTTGCAAAGGATGGAGCAGAGGAGTGGACAGTAGTTTCGGCGCGAAAACAGACAAAAGGACGCGGCAGGATGGACCGTTCCTTCTATTCTGAAGATAAATACGGTGTGTATATGAGTATTGTTTTACGTCCGAAGCGTGAAGAGGCTGTTAACGTTCTCACTGCGATGACTGCGGTGGCTGTTTCGCGTGCCGTTGAAAAGACGACAGGCCTTAAAATAGGCATAAAATGGGTAAACGACATATACATTAACGGTCATAAGGTTTCCGGCATACTTGCGGAAGGTGAGTTTTCGTCTGATGGTACACCTGAATACATTGTGGTTGGCATCGGAGTTAACGTATCGGTTTTTAATTTCCCCGAAATGATTGCAAATAAAGCAACAAGTCTTTTAATAGAGCTTGACAAAGCAGGCAGGCACGTGGATAATTTATTTTTTGCGGTACGTAACCTGTATTTACATAATTTAAGAAGAAAAGTAATTCGAAACATTGTAAACGAACTTAAATCGATGTATGAAAAAGAGGATTCCGCGATTCTTAAAGAATACACGGAAAAGTCCTGTGTTATTGGAAAAATCCTTGATGTATACAATATATGCGAGCGTGACGGTGAAAAGCCGCTTTACAGTGCGAAAGCAACATCGATTGATGAAAAGTTCAGACTTGTCGTTACAGATGACAATGGAATCATTCATGTACTTGATTCCGGCGAAGTTTGCATAAAGCAGGGGAGTAAATATTGAAGGGCGCAGATATACTGATAAAAGCATTAAAAGAAGAAGGCTGTGACACGATTTTCGGATACCCCGGAGGTTCCGTAATCGATATTTATGATGCTCTTTATCGTGACAACACGATAAATCACATACTCACTTCCGATGAGCAGGGGGCAGCGCATGAGGCGGACGGCTACGCACGAGCTACGGGCCGTGTTGGCGTGTGCCTTGCGACAAGCGGCCCCGGTGCCACAAACCTTGTAACGGGTATTGCCACTGCCTACATGGACTCCGTTCCGATGGTCGCCATTACCGGAAACGTATCAACACAGAAGCTTGGAAAGGACTCTTTTCAGGAGGTCGATATTGCCGGCATTACGATGCCTGTAACGAAACATAACTTCATCGTTAAGGATGTAAAAAAGCTTAAAGAAACAATCTACCGTGCTTTTGAAATTGCCAGAAACGGACGTCCCGGCCCGGTACTTGTTGATATCACGACAGATGTTATTGCGGCAGAGTGCGAAGACGTCGATATCGATCGTTTCTTTGTCAGGGAAATAGACAGATACACCGATGATGACGTTAAACAGGCTGCAAAGCTTATAAACAGTGCCAAACGCCCGTTGATTTATGTCGGAGGCGGTGCGGTTATTTCAGGCGCGGATAAAGAGATTGCGGAGCTTGCCGAAAAGTGCGATGCATTTGTATGCGACTCGCTTATGGGAAAGGGAGTTTTTTCCGGGGGTTCGCCTAAGTATCTCGGAATGACGGGCATTCATGGCAGAGAGGCGGCAAATGCAGCCGTTTCGGAATGTGACTGTCTGATTGCAATCGGTGTAAGGTTTTCAGACAGGGCTTCCGGAGGACATGGTGTTCCGGGTGAAAAATGCAAAATCATCCACATCGATATCGATCCCGCAGAAATCAATAAAAACGTTAATGTAACGAAGTCTGTTGTCGGAGATGCATCACATATTCTGAATGCACTCAATCAACTTATTAAAGAGAAAAATCATCCCGCTTGGACAGAACGCATGAAGCAGATTCAAGCTTCAACTTCCGTAAAGGACGGTGATGGCGGACTTGCGAGACAGATAATCCGTAAGGTGTACGAAGCCACTAAGGGTGAAGCCGTTATTGTTACAGAGGTCGGAAGTCATCAGATGCTCGCTGCGGATGAATATTGTTTTAAAAAGCCACGTACTCTTCTTACTTCCGGCGGACTCGGAACCATGGGCTTCGGACTCGGAGCGGCTATCGGAGCGAAGCTGGCAAAGCCTGAAAGCATCGTAATTAATCTTGCCGGGGACGGATGTTTCCGTATGAACATGTCCGAGCTTGCTACCGCTTCAAGATATGGAATTGCAGTTATTGAAATCATCTTTAACAACAAAGCTCTCGGGCTTGTGAAGGAAATGCAGGATGAACAGTGCGAAGGAAGACATTACTGCACCGACATAGTTGACAACGTTGATTTTGTCAAAATTTCCGAAGGACTTGGCGCGGAGGCTGTACGGGTTGAGGACATCAAATCCTTTGAAAAAGCTTTGAGCAAAGCACTGAAAGCAGTAAAAAACGGCAAAAAGCCGTATGTAATAGAATGCCTGACAGGCATATAAAGAAAGTAAGGTAAGCAACAAAATGTCAGAAGTTTTACTGAAAAAAGATTTTTACTACGACCTTCCGGAGGAACTCATTGCGCAGGATCCTCTTGAAGACAGGTCTTCGTCAAGACTTTTATGCCTTGATAAAAACACGGGAGAGAGAGAACACAAGCACTTTACCGATATTCTCGATATGATTAATCCCGGAGACTGCCTTGTTATCAACGATACAAAGGTTATTCCCGCAAGGCTCATCGGCACAAAAACCGGAGAGGTTGACAATTACGAAAGGCAGTTTGGCGCGCAGATTGAAGTGCTTCTTCTTAAGCGTATGGAAAACGATGTTTGGGAAACCATCGTAAAACCCGGTAAAAAGGCCCGCACGGGTGCGTTGATAAGCTTCGGAGACGGTCTCCTTCAGGGCGAAATCATCGAGTGTAAAGAAGACGGCAACAGACTTGTCAAATTCAGCTACAAGGGTATTTTCGAAGAAATACTTGATAAGCTCGGACAGATGCCTCTTCCTCCGTATATTACTCACGAACTTAAGGATAAAAACCGTTATCAGACGGTTTACGCGAAAAATGAAGGCTCTGCTGCGGCACCTACCGCAGGACTTCACTTTACTCCCGAACTCCTTAAAAAGCTTGAGGATAAGGGCGTCATTATTGCTAAGGTTACCCTTCATGTCGGACTTGGTACATTCCGTCCGGTTAAGGAAGAAAACGTTCTCGATCATCTTATGCACACGGAAACGTACCAGGTACTTCCGGAAGAGGCAAAGAAAATCAACGATGCAAAAGCTGCAGGCGGCAGACTGATTTGTGTCGGAACAACGAGCACACGTACGATAGAAACGGTTGCGGACGAGAACGGCATCATTCATCCGGGCTCGGGCGACACGCAGATTTTCATATATCCCGGGTATAAGTTTAAGGCTCTTGACTGCCTTATCACAAACTTCCACCTGCCGGAAAGCACGCTGATTATGCTTGTTTCGGCTCTCGCAGGAAAGGATCATGTGCTTGATGCTTATAAAGAGGCTGTGGAAATGAGATACCGCTTCTTTTCCTTCGGGGACGCTATGTTCATACATTAACGCTTTCATGGTCCCAAAGCGGAGCTTTGGGACAAAAGACGCTATGTTCATGCACTGATACAAAAAGTTGAAATATTAATTCAATATGGTATAATAATTCATTATTACATTACAAGGAGTGTGATTTTTTTCAATGGACCCTGACAGTCGATTGTCATGGATAATCGTTATTATTCTGCTTTTCTGTGCGGCAATGCTTGCTATCACGGAAACAGCACTGGCATCTGTTAAAGTAAACAAAATACGTGCACGCGCCGAAAAAGGCGATGAACGTTCGAAAAGAGTTTTAAAGGTTCTGGACAATTTTGACTTGGCCATTACCACCATACTTATTCTTACAAATATCGTTCATCTTTCTGCAGCAGGTATTGTAACCGCTGTAGTAACCCGTAAGTGGGGGCTCAGTGCGGTTACAATAAGTACCGTCATAAGTACCGTTGTGGTGTTCTTCCTGGGAGAAATGCTTCCGAAGAGCATTGCAAAGAAATACAGTGAAAAGCTTTCCTACGCGATGGCTCCTGTTATTTCGGTTTTCATGGTTATTTTAAAGCCGGTATCTTTGCTTCTTTCAAAAATCGGTAATTTCGCAGCGGGTTTCACAAAAGAAGACCCGGAAGTATCCGTAACCGAAGACGAACTGTATGACATAATTGAAGACATGACAGAAGCAGGCACCTTGGAGGAAAAACATGGTGACTTGATTTCGTCTGCCCTTCAGTTTGGTAATATCACCGTAAACAGCATACTTACTTCCAGAATGGACGTTTGTATGATTGATGTTGAAGAAGAGCCGGAAAAGGTTCTTGAAATCATCAAAGACATCAGACACAGCCGAATTCCCGTATATGAGGGGACGGTTGACAACATAATCGGTGTACTCCAGATACGAAAATATATTCGTGAGTATCTTCACAACAAAGAAAAAATAGATATTCGTTCACTTTTGGATGAGCCTTTCTTTGTCCATTCAAGCATGAAAATTGACGATCTCCTTGCCAGAATGAGCAAGGAACGCATGAATATGGCCATCGTTACCGACAGCTACGGCGGAACAAGAGGTATTGTTACCGTTGAGGACATTCTTGAGGAGCTCGTCGGTGAAATCTGGGACGAGGATGATGAAGTGCTTGAACCCATCAGACTTCTCGACGAGACAACATGCATATGTGATGATGATGTACAGGTGCAGGATGTTTTCGAATTCCTCGAATATGAAGACCCCGAAGAAAACGAGGACCTTTTAAACAAGGTTATGGGTGAATGGGCATATGAAGCTTTCGGGGCAATTCCCAAAGAGGGCGAAGAGTTCAAATACCATGACATAACCGTTAAGGCATTTAAAATGGACCATAACAGAATTGTTTCACTGTGTGTCACCAAAAACGTCACAGAGGAAGGAGAAGAAGAATGATACTTATAATCCTTTCATCTGTCGGCATACTTGCCTGCATCATATTCTCCGGCTTTTTCTCGGGCTCCGAGATGGCGTTCTCTTCCTGTAACAGAACACGTCTTGACAATCTTTCCGAGGACGGAGACAAACGTGCAAAGCTTGCAACAAAGATTGTTGAAAAATTTGATGATACGCTTTCAACAATACTGATAGGCAACAACCTTGTTAATATCGCGTGCTCATCACTTGGTACCGTGCTCGTTATCAGCATTTGGGAACAGTTTCTTCCGGACAAAAAGGCGCCGACATGGCTCCCTACCGTAGTGCTTACTGCGTTGATTATCATCTTCGGTGAAACCATTCCGAAAATTTGTGCAAAGAAGTCTGCGAACCGCAAGGCTTTGAAATACTCTTACATCATCAAGGCGCTCAATATCGTTCTTAAGCCCATTGTCATCCCTATTGTGGCGCTCGTTAAGCTCTTTTGCCTGCCTTTGAAGGGGGAGAAAGAAGAAGTTGACGAAGACGAGGCAGTTGATGAACTTACGGACATCATTGAAACTGCCGAAGAGGAGCAGGTGCTTGATGAGGATACATCCGAGCTTGTTCAGGCAGCCATAGATTTCAGTGACGTTCAGGTCAGTGAAGTTATGACGGCAAGAGTTGATGTCGTTGCCATTGACATTGAAGACGATTATGCATCAATAAGGGACATTATCAGAAATTCATCATACACAAGAATACCCGTTTACGAAGGAAGTATCGACAGTATAATCGGTGTTCTTTCCCTGAACCGGTATTTGCGTGCTTCTCTCGAAACAGAGAAACCTGATATAAGAAAGCTCATGATGGATGCAAAGCATGTCTATAAGACAATGAAGCTTCCTACGGTCCTCAGTGAACTGAGAAGAGCAAAACAGCACCTTGCCATTGTTACCGATGAGTACGGCGGTACACTCGGTATTGTTACAATGGAGGATGTACTTGAGGAAATTGTCGGAGACATTTGGGATGAAACCGATGAAATTGAGGAAGAAGTTGTTGAACGCGAGGACGGCGAATACGAACTTGACGGAGATACAACGATAGCAACATTCCTTGAGACACTTGAGCTTCCCGAGGAAGCACTTGAGGATATTGATTCGGAAACAGTAGGCGGCTGGGCAATAGAAACATTGGAGCACTTCCCCGAAGCAGGTGAGAATTTCACATGGAGAAATTACAAGATTACTGTTGTACAGTCTGACGAGCTCCGCGTTGAAAAGCTCCTTGTGGAAAAACTTCCCGAAGAGACCGAGGAATAATTGAATAACACAGAGAGGTAAGCAAATGAAGAATCGCCTTATAAACATAATATTGTTGTCGGCGTTTCTTCTTGCCCTTATTCCGGAAAGGAACGTTAATGCGTCCCCTTCACAGGAAATAAGGGTGGGGCTTACCTCTCTTTTTGCTGACAAAAGCGAGATTAAGGTCAATAACACAAAGCTTACGATGGGCTACGTGAATGCGGAAAGAGAATTTGTTCCGGAAGCAACATTGTCCTCAGAAACAGGATTCGTTTTCAGACCCGCACCGGGTTATTATATTTCCCTGGGTGAATCATGCAAAAACTATGCCGAAACGATTTCAAAAAGGAAAACCTATTTCTTAAGTGAAAGCCCCATTGTCGGAGCGGTTACCGGTACGGGCGAATGGAATGTTTATTCCGGACCTTTTGAGACTTATAAAGAGGCTGAAGATGCAGTTTCGGCATTCAGAAAATCCGGGGCAGTGCACGCTTACGTCCTCGGAGGGAACAACTACCGGGTGAGCTTCGGTTTTGGAACGTCATCAATAATTCTTGACGTTGATGACAGTCTCGAGTATCCGCAGTTCGAAGCTGCTTCACAATACGGGGACATCGGCTTTTGCATCGATTTGGGAAGCCGAATTTACAGAGGAAGGCTTGAGGTCGGGCGGTACCAGAAAAGTACACTTACGGCCGTAAACGTCGTTCCGCTTGAAGAATATCTTTACGGCGTTGTGGCTTCGGAAATGCCTGATACATGGCCGAAGGAAGCTCTTAAAGCACAAGCGGTATGCTCACGAAGCTATGCTATTGTCAAGGCCGGAATCGGAGGAAAGTCCGACGCGAAGAACGGCTATAAAATTAACGATACGACGGATTCACAAGTTTACCGCGGGGCAATGTACGAAAAGGCAAAAACAACCGAGGCGGTTAATGCCACGAGAGGTGAGCTTGTTGCCTTTAACAATAAAATTGTTGCTACTTATTATTTTTCATCGGGTGCAGGATCGACGGAAAGCGCGCAAAACGTATGGGGCTTTGATTTGCCTTATCTTATGGCAAAAGCCGACCTTCAGGAGGGAAAATATGCTGTGGCTCCATGGCGCACGGCATACAGCATTTCCGAACTTACAAATATCATTTCCGGCTATTCCCAAAACGTCGGAACTGTGAAGGACGTTGTTGCGGTTAAACAGTCGGACAGCGGAAGGGTTTCACTTATCCGCGTCCTTGGAGAAACCGGAAGCCTCGCTTTTCAGTCGAGTTCCATCCGCAATGTGCTTGGGCTGATGAGCACTAAAATCAAGATTGTTAAGTCGGGAGATAATCCTGATGTTGTTTTTGTGAAAAATGAATCCGGAACGGTCTCGCTTGACCTGGATGGCAGATATGCTAAATCTGCGCTTGGTACGGAACGTGTAAAAGGGGAAGAAGGCCAGTTTATAGTTAAATCGGCTTCAAATATTTCCGGTTTTCCTTCAGAGGCACCTCAGGACTCGGATGAAATCTGGATTTACGGTCTCGGCAGCGGTCACGGAGTAGGGATGAGCCAGACCGGAGCAGCCGGATTGGCTGAAAAAGGAGCAGATTATAAAGAAATAATTGAATACTACTTTAAAGGGTGTAAAGTCTTGTAAAAGTTTTCTTAAATGACGGCGCATTTGTTGTATTTGACATATCCTTTTGCTAAAATCCATTCATATGAGGGACAAATTAACAAAGGAGATTAATATGGCTGGATTTAATTTTGAAAAAGGATTGGTTTACACCAATGACAAATGTGTCGGATGTAACAGATGTATTTCACAGTGTCCTGTTCTTGCAGCTAACATTGCATCCGTTGGTCCCGATGGAAAAGCAAGAATCGAAGTAAACAAAGACGCCTGTGTCGGATGTGGTTCATGCTTCGACATCTGTCAGCACGATGCACGTGAATTTAATGACGATACCGAAGAATTTATCCGTGCTCTCAGAACCGGTGCGCAGATTTCCGTTCTTGTTGCGCCGGCATTCTTTGCCGATTATCCAAGAGATGCATACCGCATTCTCGGCGGTTTAAAGAGGCTCGGCGTTAACCGCATTATAAGTGTAGGCTTCGGTGCGGATATTACAACATGGGCATATATTAAATATATTACAGAACACAACTTCTACGGTGGTGTTTCACAGCCTTGTCCGGCTGTTGTCGATTACGTCGAAAAGTATATTCCCGAGCTTATCCCGAAGCTTGTACCCATTCATTCTCCTATGATGTGTGCGGCAGTATACGTAAAGAAGTACCAGGATTGCAAGGATAACCTCGCATTTATCAGCCCTTGCATTTCGAAGAAAAAAGAAATTTCATCCCCCAATACCGATAACTACATCAAGTACAACGTAACATTCAAACATCTTGTAGAGTATATGAGAAGAAACAATCTCTACGGAAATGATGTTAAGGATGAAATAGAAGCGGGACTTGGCACAATTTATCCTATGCCCGGCGGACTTAAAGAAAATGTGCGTTGGTTCCTCGGTGATGATGTATTTGTTCGTCAGATTGAAGGCGAAAAGCACGTTTACAAATATCTTAAAGAGTATGCGCGCCGCGTAAAGAGCAACAAGGATTTACCCGTTCTTGTAGATGCCCTTAACTGCTCAATGGGATGTATTTACGGTACAGCCACGGAAGATGGTGAGGCGGCAATTGATGATCGTCTCATGGAAGTTGAAACAACGATTAAGCAGACTTCCAAGGAAAGCAGACAGGGAGCAAGACCTGATGCTTCCATGACACCTGCCGAGAGGCTCGCGCTTCTTAACAAGACTTTTGAGGGACTTGATATCAGAGATTTTATGAGACATTATGCTGAAAAGTCCACTCTGGTTTCTCATTTCATTAAAGAGCCTACGGAAGCTGATTATGACAAGATTTTCGGTTCAATGCTTAAGACAGAGCAGGCTGACCGATGTGTAGACTGTGGCGCCTGCGGATATTCCGGATGCCGTGACATGGCTAAGGCTATTCATAACAAGCTTAACATTATTGACAACTGTGTATGGTTCGAAAAGAAGAGAAAGGGCGTTATTGCCGATTTCGTTAACAAGGACATCGGCGAGCTGAATACTTCCATCACCGAGCTTGCCGACGGCAACAGAAAGTCAGCTCACGATGCTGAAGAACTACAGAGCAATATGGTAGGTATTAAAGAAGTATGCGAGAATTTCGTTCGAATCTTTAATGATATCCAGGATCTTCTTGAAACACTCGAAAACAACAATAAAGATGTTACAAGCATTTCAAAGAAGACAACTCTTCTTGCACTTAATGCATCCATTGAGGCAGCAAGAGCAGGAGAGGCAGGGCTTGGATTCGCTGTTGTTGCTTCACAGATTAAAGAGCTTTCATCAGCTTCAGATAAAGCAGCAAAGAGCTCCATCGAGAATAAGGACAAGATCTCAAGTGCAATCGAGACACTTGATAAGCAGAGCAATGAACTTCTGGCGCTCCTTAAGAGTGAGAGCGAAAGCCTTGAGAGCTTCGCTGCAAGGTCCGAGGAAATCAGTGCGGTTACGGATACATTGTCGATGCTTTCCGGTAATGTCAAAGAGCGAATGCTTCAGATGACAAATAATACAGAAGAGTAAAAGTTTTGGGGGTCTGTAATGCAGCAATACCATTAAGTTAAGGATTTCTGAATCAAAATATATTATCAGAAGCCGAAATGGTCATTAAGTTAAGCTGAGTAAAAAGAAAAAGTGTCAAGAATAAGATTAAAATTCTTATCTTGGCACTTTTTTCGTGTTAATCTCATGCTTTGATGCATTACAAATAGACTGGCCTTTTATCCAATCTTATGCAACTCTATATGTAAAATAAACTGCCGATTTCGGTTTGAGCAACCTTATATTGTGCCGCCCATATTTAATCATGTGGCGATACATAGACATCTCGGCATACATATTCTCTGGCGGAGCTTTATCTTTGTTCCTGAAATAGGTTCTAAAAATGTGGACTACCATTTTGAAATCAACGGCGTAAGCCCATCCCGACTCACTTTTGGTCACAGGGATGTTCGCCGCTGCCCTTGAAGCAGCGTTATACATTACCAAATGAGCATATAATTCCTGTAAAATAAATTCATCTTTTTTTGAATGAAAGTTTATTGCACCAAGAGCATATTTAAGCTCTCTGAAAGAGGTTTCTATGCCCCATCGAAGATGATAAATATGTTTCATCTCTTTGAGGCTGAACTTATCCCTCGGAAGATTTGTTATTATTACTTCCCAGACTTCTTTGCCACTGTCAGTATCATTAATCTTGAATTTACAAATACGGAATTTTACTGTGCATTTATCTTCAAAGTCCCATTCTGTTGCCGATGTCTTTTCAGAATAAGCTATTTTCTTGCCTTTACGGACATTTAATTTTCTATATCCATATATATCGCAAAACTGTGGCGACTTTGTAGAAACATTTATTTCAACATCTATATCGCATTCCTCATCAGCAAGTTCAGAAATCTCCTTAATAGTATTTGTAAGGGAACTTCTTATCACATAGTATCCGCCATATCGGTTACAGTGTTCAATCATATTAAATCCCGTATAGCCCCTGTCCAAAATGGATAAACTATGTTCTTTATCCTTAATGCCGTTAATAAGCTTGATTGCACCATCTCTTTCGTCACGGGTCTCGTTGATATCCATATACTGCTTATTGAGGATGTCGTATAGAAAATTCCCGTGAAGCAAGCAAGTTCCTTTTGCTTCTTGCCCATCTTTGCGGACATAGTGATTTGGGATATACCATTTGCTATTCTTATTACGAGGAGTGCAGAAATCGGAGCCGTCAATAGCATAGACCCTTAAGCCCTTAAGATACTTAGGGTTCTGAAAGGTATCATTAAATGCGTATAATAAGTCTTTAAGTGCCTTTGGCTTTAGCTTTGCCCTCTGCTGAACAAATGCAGAGGCCGTCATTCTTTCTTCTTTAACAGGGAAGTTGTTAAAAATCTCAGCATTAAGAGAGTTACCTTCCATATTGAGTAATAGTCTTATAAGTGTTCTAATAGGGAGTTTACGAGTGCGAGAAAAATCGGTATGCGGATTATTTGAATATTTTTGAGAACAACAAAAAGTGATGTTGATAGCATCACTTAATAAACTCTGAATATCATTTGATTGATAACTGCTTTTAGTTTTAATGTTTATCCACCTCAACCGATAAATTATCGTAAAGCGGCGGTTAAACATAAACGAGGGCAATCAGCCCTCGTTCTGCACTATTATATGAGTTGCAACCTACGGGCGGTGGTCTTAAAATTACCACTTACCAAGTTAAGGCGCTTTCCGTAGGATTTACCCTCAACTCAATTATATTATACCAATAACAAAATAAAAGTCAATATTTTTTACATATAAAATATCAATATATTAAATCTTCAAGGTTGGGGACATAGCGATTTTCCAATGGAAATTCAAAGACGCATTTAATCCTTCCCAATCGTTTAAGCTCCTTAATATCTTCATTAAACTCACCATTAAAGAGAGAACAATAAAAAATATTTGAGAAGACATCAGCTATTTGTATTAATCTGTTTGCTTTTGAATCAAAATACTCAGCAACAAAAGTTCCTTTGTAATTGATATCACCCACTAATTCAGTATTAATATATTCATCCAATTGCATCTTAGAGTCTGTTTTTAGATTTCTATTATCTAAATTCAAACGACAGTCTTCATTAGGCATAAGACCTTTGCGTATAAAATAACAAAGAGCTGTTTTGAGAGGATAATTAAAGGCTCGTTCTTTATTTTTGCAAAAAGTGTCAGTAAGTCTATTGTTAACCAGTTTAATATAATATATCTCATAACTTGCACTATTCTTAAAAAATTCTATAAATTCGTGTCTTAATTGGTCGTCAAAATAAAACCCTTTTAATTCAAGCAATTTATCGCCATCAAACATCTTACTATTAACATCTAATTCTTTAAGCCTATCTATGTATTTGTTACAAAATTTTTGGTATTTACCCTTTAAGGTTCCTTTTCCTAAGACTCGTACTAAAGTTATCACAAAGTAGGGATGATGTTCATTGTGGTTGTTTACTGAACCAGATTCGTCAATACATATCAGCATTTTAAAATTTCTCCTTATGCAAGCGTCAACGGGTACAGTCTAACATAACATAGTATCTGTGTCTATCGAAAGATTAAAAAAAGACCCCCTACCAGATTTTTGAAACATGGTAGAAGTCTTTTTGTTATGCCTTTGGAATCTTAACTTAATGACATTGTGTAATGCAGACCCCTTTCTTTTTTTCCGTGTATGTAGTAGAATACACAAATACGTAAAGATAATCAGGAGAAAATAAATTTCATTATGAAGGTTATAGATAAAATCAAATCCGAAAAGATATCGCTTTCTTTTGAGGTTTTCCCTCCCAAGACGGCCGATAAATTCGAATCCATCAAAAGTGCAACCGAAAAGGTTGCGGAGCTTTCACCGGATTTTATGAGTGTTACATACGGTGCAGGTGGAGGAACGAGCGAATTTACCGTTAAGATAGCCTCGGAACTTCAGGAAAAATACAAGCTTCCCGTGCTTGCTCATCTTTCCTGTATAAGCTCAACGAAGGAAGGGGTAAGAAAACAGCTCGAAGCAATTAAGGCTGCAGGCATCGAAAACATTCTTGCTCTTCGCGGAGATATTCCCCAGGGAGTTGAGTACAATGCGTCCTGGGACTATCATTACGCCAGTGAGCTTGTTAAAGAAATAAAAGACTTTGACAAGAATTTCTGTATAGGCGGTGCGTGTTATCCGGAATGCCATCCCGAGTCGGTTTCCCAAAGAGAGGACATTCTGAACATGAAAAAGAAGGTCGATGCGGGCTGTGAGTTCCTTACAACTCAGATGTTTTTCGACAACAATGTTTACTGGAATTTCCTTTATAAGGTCAGAGACGCAGGAATAAATGTTCCCATTGTTGCAGGCATAATGCCCATAACAAACGTGCGTCAGGTGGAACGTACACTTAAGCTGTCGGGCGCAGCCGTTCCTTTAAAGTTCAAATATATGGTAGACAAGTTCGGACACGATGAAAAAGCCATGAGACAGGCGGGCATCATCTATGCCACCGAACAGATTATAGATCTTATAGCAAACGGAGTTACTGCTGTTCATCTATACACAATGAACAATGCAGGCGTAGCTGAAAGCATTAAGAATAATTTACAGGGGATACTTAGTATATAGTGGACATCGAAAGATTCGGTACAGGTTCAATAAATGTCGACAACGTCCTGCGTTATATGGGGATGCGTCCCGAGGCCGCGGAACGTGCTCTGCTTGATGAAATTTCCAGAGCAAAGCGCATCTTTGCAAGTCAGGTCGACGGAATAGTGTGCTATGAAGTCTTTGATATTGACAGCCTTACGGAAAGTGAGGTTGTTATGGGAGGCTTTCACTTCAAGTCGCCTGCTTTGGCAAAGCATCTTGAGGGCTGCAGCAAAGTCATTATGATGGCAGCTACTTTGGGAACGGAGGCAGACAGGCTGCGCATGCGTGCCGCTGCGGGTTCTCCGCTGCTGGAGCTCATAAATGATGCTCTCGGAACGGAAGGTATTGAAGGTGTATGTGATCTTTTTTGCAACATTAAAGAGCAGTCGTTTGGTGAGCTGACTCCACGTTTCTCACCGGGGTATGGTGATCTTTCGCTGGATTATCAAAAAGACATTCTTGATATTCTGGATGCGAACAGAAGGATAGGGGTATCACTTCTGGATTCTCTGCTTATGACGCCGACGAAGTCGGTTACGGCGTTTGTAGGGGTCAGACATAAATTTTAAAAGGAGAATAGAAATGGCAAAAAAAGGAAAAAAGGGAATCATCGAAGAATTCAAGGAGTTCGCGATTAAAGGCAATATGATTGACCTTGCTGTTGGTATGATCATCGGCTCGGCATTCAACGCAATTGTTTCTTCACTTGTAAATGACATGCTTATGCCTTTGCTTGGTCTTCTCACCGGAAAGATTGATTTCTCACAGCTTTTCATTGCCCTGGATGGAAATGAGTATGCTACTCTTGCCGACGCCGAAGCTGCAGGTGCTGCATGCTTTAAGTACGGCTCATTTATCGGCGGCTTAATCAATTTCATCATCATGGCATTCATCGTATTCCTCTTTGTTCGCGGAATCAACAAACTTCGTGCAAAGATGGACGAGAAGAACAAAAAGCCCGAAGAGCCCAAGAAGCCCACAACAAAGGTTTGTCCTTACTGCAAGAGTGAGATTGCTATCGACGCAACAAAGTGCCCTCATTGCACATCTGAATTAAAGTAAATCAAAAAGTCGGCTTACGCGGCCGATTTTTTTTGTGGGTTATGTTGAAAAGAAACGAAGCGAATGATAAGATGTTACGATAAAGGATGGGACGAATATGAACATTTTGGATAAAATAAATCAGGGACTTTTTTATTTCGACGGGGCTACGGGTTCACAGCTTCAGAAAAAAGGCATTAAGCCCGGGGAACTCCCTGAAACATGGAACATAACACACAGAGAAGATATAATCGAGCTTGGGAAATCGTACTTTGAGGCCGGAGCAAACGCAGTCAGTGCGAACACTTTTGGTGCCAATTCTTTGAAGTACGATGGTAAAGACGGGCGCTACAGCCTTCGTGAAATTGTTTCCGCAGGTATGGAGTGCGCGATGGAAGCAAGAAAGGCTGCCAAAGGTGACCTTGTTCAAAAGGATTTATATGTCGGAGCAGACATCGGGTCTCTCGGAAAGCTTTTAAAGCCTTTAGGTGAGCTTGAATTCGAAACTGCGGTGGAACTCTTCAAGGAAACAATCTCCATTGCAGCGGAATGCGGCGCTGAATTTGTCCTCATTGAGACAATGAATGATGTTTATGAGGCAAAGGCAGCCGTTCTGGCAGCTCATGAGGTGTGCAGTCTTCCGGTGTTCGTAAGCACGGTTTTTGATGATAAGGGCAGAACAATGACCAATTCATCACCGCTAATTACCGCAACCGTATTCGGAGGCCTTTCCGCAGACGCTGTCGGTACAAACTGCTCGCTCGGTCCCGAGCAGATGCTTCCGATGGTTTCCGAGTTGTATGAGTATTCATCTTTACCCGTAATATTCATGCCCAATGCAGGTCTTCCCTCAACAAAGGATGGGAAAACCGTTTATGATATCGATGCCGAACAGTTCGGTGATTTCGCTGCTGAAGCTGTTAAACGTGGCGCCAGAATGCTTGGCGGATGCTGCGGAACAACACCCGAACATATACGTCAGACTGTTTTGAAAACGAAGGGGATGAAGCCTCTTGAAATAAAAAAGCAACAGCCCGGCAGAGTATGCTCTGCTTCAAAGTGTGTGGAGTTCGGAAAAGCTCCCGTGCTTATCGGCGAACGCATTAATCCCACCGGCAAGAAGCTTTTAAAGGTTGCCTTAAGGGATGAAAATATGAGCTACATCCTTAACGAAGCAATAAGTCAGGAGGAGTTCGGTGCACAGGTTCTTGATGTAAACACCGGCCTTCCCGAGCTTGACGAAACAAGGCTCCTGGTTAAGGTTGTAAAGGAAATTCAGGCGGTTTCCTCACTGCCTCTTCAAATCGACACGGGCGACGAAAAAGCAATGGAAGCCGCCCTTCGTGTGTACAACGGAAAGGCAATGATAAATTCCGTTAACGGTAAAAACGAAGTGATGGACAAAGTGTTCCCGCTTGTTAGAAAGTACGGTGGCTATGTTGTCTGCCTTACTCTTGATGAGAAGGGCATTCCGGATACAGCGGCGGGAAGGCTTGAAATAGCAAAGAAAATTGTTAATCGTGCTGCGGAGTTTGGTATCCCAAAGAGTGAACTGATTTTTGACCCTCTTGCCATGTCGGTATCTTCCGATTGCAATGCGGCAAAGATTACGTTAGATACAATAAAGCTTATTGAAGAAGAGCTCGGATGCCTTACTTCACTCGGAGTTTCTAATGTTTCTTTCGGACTTCCGAAAAGACAGATAATCACTTCCGTATTTTTTGCAATGGCTTTGCAGGCAGGGCTTAACGCTGCCATAATGAATCCTTTTTCATTTGATATGATGAAAACCTACAAGAGCTATCTGGCTCTTTCGGGACAGGACGCAAACTGCCTCGGATACATTGAATATGCATCCGGGATCCAGGAAGCCGATGACTCGGTCGTTAAAGCTGAGAACAGTGCCGTAAACGAAAAGAAAGCAGAGCCGGAGACAGCCGTTTCGGATTTGAAGTTTGCCATAATCAGAGGCTTAAGTGAAAAGGCGGCAGAAGAAACAAGGCAGCTTATCCAAAAGTCTGATGCAATGGGCATCATCAATGACTATATCATTCCCGCTTTGGACGAAGTCGGAACAGGATATGAAAATAAAAAGATTTATCTTCCTCAGCTGCTTATGTCGGCGGAAGCTGCAAAAGCATCATTTGCCGTGATTCAGGAGGCTTTCCCTTCATCGGAAAACAAAGGGCCTAAGGTTATTATGGCAACCGTAAAAGGCGACATTCATGACATCGGCAAGAATATTGTTGTTGCTTTGTTAAAGAATTATGGTTTTGATGTAACAGACCTCGGAAAGGACGTTTCCGCGGAGGATGTGTGTGAAGCGGTGAAAAAGACCGGGGCTAAGCTTGTTGGGCTTTCGGCACTTATGACAACCACAGTTCCCGCAATGGCCTATACAATAAAAGCACTGAAAAAGCTTAACGCAGATGTGAAGGTCTGTGTAGGCGGGGCAGTGCTTAACGAAGAGTACGCAAATATGATTGGTGCAGACAAGTACGCCGCAAATGCAATGGAGACTGTCAGGTATGCGGAGAGCATTCTGAAATAGTAATATGAGAGATTTTTTACCAATTTGTAAAAAGGATATGGAAAAGCGGGGCTGGAAGGAATGCGACTTTGTGTATGTTATCGGAGATGCATACGTTGATCATTCATCCTTCGGACCTGCCATAATAAGCCGTGTGTTGGAAAGCCACGGATATAGGGTCGGCATCATTGCACAGCCGGACTGGACAAAAGATGACAGTGTAGCCGTGCTCGGAAAGCCGCGCCTGGGTTTCCTTGTAAGCGGAGGCAACATCGATTCAATGGTCGATCATTACACGGTTGCAAAGAAACACAGAAGCTACGACTACTACACCCCGGGAGGCGTTATGGGAAAACGTCCGGACAGGTGTGTAACGGTCTATGGCAATCTTATAAGGCATACGTTTAAGGACTCCCCGATTATCATCGGAGGTATTGAAGCATCGCTCAGAAGACTGGCTCATTACGACTACTGGTCCGATAAGGTTAAGCGCTCGGTACTCCTTGATTCGGGAGCCGATATAATAAGTTACGGAATGGGAGAGCATTCTGTTGTGGAAATTGCGGATGCGCTCAACGCCGGCATACCCGTTAAAGAAATTACCTTCGTTAAGGGGACGGTTTACAAGGCAAGAAACACCGAAAATCTGACGGATTTTGTCATGCTCCCTTCTTACGACGAGATTTGTTCAAGTAAGGAAGTATTCGCAAAAAGCTTCTATACCCAATATCAGAACACGGATCCTTTTCAGGCACGGACACTTGTGGAAAAATACAAGGACTATGAGTTTGTGGTGCAGAATCCTCCGTCAATGCCGCTCTCAATGCAGGAAATGGATGATGTTTACGATCTGCCTTATATGAGAAACTATCATCCTTCATATGAAAAAGACGGCGGAGTGCCTGCCATAAATGAAATTAAGTATTCTCTTACGTCCAATCGCGGATGCTTTGGCGGTTGTTCATTCTGTGCACTGACTTTCCATCAGGGACGCATAGTGCAGGCAAGAAGTCATGAATCCATAATACGCGAAGCAGAAGGGTTTACAAAAGAAAAGGATTTCAAAGGCAATATAAGTGATGTCGGAGGCCCGACAGCACAGTTCCGCGGTCCGGCCTGTGAAAAGCAATGCACCAAGGGAGCATGCATGAACAGACAATGCCTGTGGCCTGAGCCTTGCAAAAATATGAAAATCGATCATTCGGACTATGCTTCTTTACTGCGAAAGCTCAGGGCTGTTCCGGGTGTTAAGCGTGTTTTTGTCCGTTCGGGCATACGTTTTGACTATCTTATAGCCGATAAAAACGACGATTTCTTCAAGGACCTTTGCAAATACCATATTTCGGGTCAGCTTCGCGTTGCACCCGAGCATATCAGCGATGGTGTGCTGGATCTTATGGGAAAGCCTGACAATGCCGTATATGAGCGCTTCGTGGAGAAATTTGCAAGGATAAACGGCGGACTTATAAGGAACGGCAAACTCGACCATAATCAATATGTGCTGCCATACCTTATCTCGTCGCATCCCGGCTCTACGCTGGAGGATGCAATTGCGCTGGCTGAATATATTCGTGACCTTGGATATTGCCCCGAGCAGGTACAGGATTTTTATCCCACGCCGTCCACAATATCAACGTGTATGTATTATACCGGGCTTGACCCGCGAACAATGAAAAAGGTTTATGTTCCGGACTCGCCTCGTGAAAAGGCAATGCAGAGGGCGCTGATTCAGTATCGTGATCCGAAAAATTACGATCTTGTTAAGGAAGCACTTATAAAGGCGGGCAGGAATGATTTAATAGGTTTCGAGAAAAACTGCCTCATACCGCCGAGAAAAATCGAGTATGGCAAAAAGAATGAGCATGGCAAAAAGTCCGAAAGCAGTAAAAAGCCCGAAAACGGCAAAAAGCCTGTCAGCAAAATGACAAAAAAATACGCCGAAGTCAGAGGCGTTAAAAAGAACAGAAAATAAAAATGTCAGTGGGAATGAAACCCACTGACACTTTTTATTATCAAATCGCTTTATGAAGGCTGTTTGCCGATGTAAGCAAGGATACCGCCGTCTACGTAGAGAATGTGACCGTTGACTGCGTTTGAAGCTTCGGAAGCAAGGAACACAGCGGGACCTGTGAGCTCTTCGGCCTTTAACCAACGGTTTGCAGGTGTCTTTGCACAAATGAACTGGTCGAAAGGATGGCGGGAACCATCGGGCTGAAGCTCGCGAAGAGGAGCTGTCTGAGGTGTCTCGATGTAGCCGGGACCAAGGCCGTTACACTGGATGTTGTACTGACCATATTCGGAGCAGATGTTTCTTGTGAGCATCTTTAAGCCGCCCTTTGCAGCTGCGTATGCGGAAACGGTTTCACGACCAAGTTCGCTCATCATTGAGCAGATGTTTATAATCTTTCCGTGACCCTTTTTGATCATTGAAGGTATAACTGCCTTAGATACGATGAAAGGAGCATTGAGGTCAACATCGATAACCTGTCTGAACTGCTCGGCAGTCATCTCTGTCATGGGAATTCGCTTGATGATACCTGCGTTGTTTACAAGAATGTCGATAACTCCGACTTCTTTTTCGATTTTGGCAACAAGTTCATTGACGGCATTTTCGTCGGTTACGTCACAAACATAACCATGTGCTTCGATGCCGGCTTCTTTGTATGCTGCGAGACCCTTATCAACAAGCTCCTGCTTGATGTCGTTGAAACAGATGGTAGCGCCTGCCTGTGCATATGCGCTGGCAATGGCAAAACCGATACCGTAGGAAGCTCCTGTAACCAATGCAACCTTCCCCTTTAAAGAGAAATTGATAAAATTATTGTCCATAATGTCCTCCGTAAGAAAAATGTAAGTATTTACATTGCTGTGTAAATTATATCAACGGGAAAAATAAAAAACAAGATGCAAAACATGCTAAAAATCTGCGAATACATTGCAAAAACGGCTATCTTGTTTTATGGCCGGAATAGTGTTAAAATACTTAAATCCAGCTTGACAAAAAGGATTGGAAGGGCGAAATGGCGGGGTTATTTCCGAGTTTTTATTATAAATCAGCATACAGCATTCCGTATAAAGAACTCTTTGACAAAGGTGTAAGAGGAGTTGTTTTTGACATCGACAACACTCTTGTAGGGCATGGAGCGCCTGCAAATGAGAAAGCACTTGTACTGATGAAAGAGCTTAAAAACATCGGATTTTCAATTTGCTTCCTTTCGAACAATCGTGAGGAGAGAGTAAAAAGCTTCAACGAGAATATCGGAGCGGTCTACATCCACAAAGCCGGAAAGCCCAAAAAAGACGGCTATCTTAAGGCTTGCGACGTGATGCACACCGACGTCGGCAATACGATATTCGTCGGGGATCAGATATTCACAGACATAGTCGGGGCGAATGCAGCCGGCATGAAAAGCTTCCTGGTACGTCAGGTGGCCTTCAGGGAGGAAATTCAGATTTATCTTAAAAGGATTCTTGAAAAGCCTGTTCTTGCCGCTTTCAGAGTTTTTTGCGGTAAGAGGTGCTTTTTGCGATAGAAAGAGCTATAAGAAAAGAGGTTATTTATGACAAACGTATTAGAGAAAGTACAGACTATACTTCAGGAAAAGGATCTGGATGCTGTTCTTGTTTCCGACGGCTTCAATATGCGTAATATTTCCGGCTTTACCGGAGCTACGGGATACCTGCTTATTACGGGAAATTCCAGAAATCTGTTTACGGATTCCAGATACACTGTAGCTGCCAAAATGCAGGCTCCCGAGTTTACCGTGACAGAGATTTCCGTCGGAAAAGGTTACATAGCATGTATTAACGAAGTGCTTAAAGCCGAAAAGGTTAAGAAGCTCGGCTTTGAGGCAAATGAATTCAGATATTCAACATTTCTCACTTTCAAGGAAAAACTGGAAGTTAAGGAACTCGTTCCGCTGACTGACGAGCTGGCAAGACTTCGTCGCGTAAAGACAGCTGACGAAATCGATTGCCTCAGAAAAGCAGAGCACATCGGAGATATTGCTTTTAAAGAGATTCTTTCTCACATTAAGCCCGGTGTCACCGAACTTGAGATTGCCGCAAAACTTGAGTATATCATGAAATGCAACGGTGCTGAAAAGCTTTCCTTCGAAACAATTGTTGCTTCGGGACTTAACAGTGCAAAGCCTCATGCCGAACCCGGTGAGAAGAAAATCGAAGCCGGCGATTTTGTTACAATGGATTTCGGATGCATGTACCACGGCTACTGCTCCGATATGACAAGAACGGTCGTTGTGGGAAAGGCTGACAGAAAACAGCGCGAAATCTACGATGTTGTTCTTAAGGCTCAGACGGCAGTGCTTGACGCTCTTAAACCCGGTATGAAGGGAAAGGAATACGACAAGATTGCACGAGACATCATTGCCGAGGCAGGCTATGGCGATTGCTTCGGACACGGTCTCGGACATTCCGTCGGTCTTGAGATTCACGAGAATCCCCGTTTCTCCGTAACAGAAGAAGACATAATCGAAGCAGGTAATGTTATCACTGTTGAACCCGGTATTTACATTCCCGATTTCGGCGGCGTTCGTATTGAAGATATGGTT
The DNA here is from genome assembly GCA_045598045.1 of Lachnospiraceae bacterium. GTDB lineage: Bacteria > Bacillota > Clostridia > Lachnospirales > Lachnospiraceae > RGIG3528. The sequence goes on from JAZLLG010000051.1 coordinate 21,980, forward strand.
GTTCTTACAGAGGACGGCTGTGAAAACTTTACTCATTCAAGAAAAGAATTAATTGAACTGTAATCATTTCGGAGGCATAAATGGACGAGAACAGAATCTATATAGCAATAGATCTGAAGTCCTTTTATGCCTCTGTTGAGTGTGTGGAAAGAGGACTTGACCCGCTTGATGCATGTCTTGTTGTGGCAGACACTTCAAGAACGGAAAAAACCATTTGCCTTGCGGTCTCACCTTCTTTGAAACGATATGGCATTCCGGGAAGAGCACGCCTTTTTGAGGTGGTTCAGAGAGTCAGGGAAGTTAACGGCGAAAGAAAAGCCGCAGCGCCGAAACATAAGTTTACCGGTATGTCTTTTCTGGGCTCGGAACTGGACAAAAATGCATCTTTGGAACTTGATTACATAGCGGCTCCTCCGCGCATGTCACTTTATATGGACTACAGTGCGCGCATATACGGAATATATCTCAAGTACGTTGCGCCGGAAGACATCCACATTTATTCCGTGGATGAGGTTTTTATGGATGTGACGGCGTACCTGAAAACCTATAAAATGACAGCCCATGAGCTTGCAATAAAGATGATACGCGAAGTGCTTGAAACGACCGGTATTACGGCTACTGCAGGCGTGGGAACAAATATGTATCTTTGCAAGATTGCCATGGATATAGTAGCGAAACATATGCCTGCCGACAAAGATGGTGTGCGCATTGCGGAGCTTGATGAACATTCTTACAGAGAACTTTTGTGGGACCATAAGCCGCTTACGGACTTTTGGCGTATAGGTCCCGGTATTTCAAAAAAGCTTGAAAAATACGGCATGCACACTATGGGTGACGTATGCCGATGCTCTGTTGGAGACAGTAACAGCTATTACAACGAGGACCTTTTATATAAGCTTTTCGGAATCAATGCCGAGCTGATAATTGACCATGCCTGGGGGTGGGAACCCGTCGGTATGGCTGAGATAAAGTCATATAAGCCTGAAAACAGAAGCCTGAGCACAGGACAGGTGCTGAAAGAACCATACGATTATGAGCACACTCTGCTCATAGTGAAGGAAATGACGGATTTGCTTGTGCTTGACCTGGTTGAGAAGAGAGTGGTGACCAATCAGATTGTGCTGAATATCGGCTATGATACGGATAATCTTCTGGATGGCGAAAGAGTAAAACAGTATCGTGGAGAAGTTGTTTCCGACAGGTACGGAAGAGCGGTGCCGAAGCCGGTTCACGGGTCGATAAACCTTCCGGAGTACACTTCATCGACAAAGGAAATCATGAAGGCGGCAGTCGATTTGTTTTCCCAAATTGCCGACCCGGGGCTTACGGTAAGAAGGCTGAATGTTGTTGCAAATAATCTGCTTACGGAAAGAGACTGGAAAATCAAAAAAGCAGAAAAGGATAATTGCGAACAGCTTGACTTCTTTACCGATTATTCCGAGAGCGAAAGAGAAAAGGAAGCTCTCGAGCGGGAACATAAAAAAGAAAAAAACATGCAGAAAGCCATCATTGATATACGCAATAAATTTGGCAAAAATGCAGTTTTAAAAGGGATGAATCTGTCTGAAGGCGGAACAACCATCGAACGTAACGGACAAATCGGAGGACATAAGGCGTGAACAGAGAAAAAAGGATACTTGTTTACAAAATACTTCTCATAATCTATACGGCAATCATGCTGTATCTTTTGTTCTTTGGTGACCGTATCGGGATAATTACAAGCGATTATTGGGAAAATGTTAAGTATCATTTACAGTACAAGCCTTTTGGCACAATAAAGTCCTACGTTTATGCAATAAAAAACGGCGTTGCGGATTGGGGAGTGTATAAAAATCTGTTCGGCAACGTACTCGTTTTCGTTCCTTTGGGACTTCTTCTTACAGCAATATGGAGACGCTTCCGTAAGTTTGGGCGGTTCTTCTTTACCGCCTTTCTGATCATATTTTCAGTCGAGACCGCACAGCTGTTTTCGCTGCGCGGATACTTTGATGTTGATGATATCATTCTTAATCTTTTCGGCTCGGTTTTGGGCTTCCTCATTGCAAAACCATTCCGCCGATTACGCAGAAAAATTGATGATTTCGTCGAAAACAGGAAAGAGGTAAAAGCCGACTAAAAGTTGTCTTAAATAAGTATAAAATAGGTTGTGTACCCTTTGTTGTCATGCTAATATATCATAAATTATTGGGACAGCGGAGGGAACAGAATGAACATCCTGGCGCTTGACGATGAGCGACTTATTCTCGACGATATGCTTGCCGAGTTGGTAAAAGTCTTCGACGAAGACGAAATAGTTGGGTTTGAAACAGCGGAGGCCGCGATGAACTATGCGAACGATCTTGAGGCGCATGGTGCAACGTTGGACTACGCTTTTGTTGACATAAATTTGCGTGGTATAACCGGCATTGAGTTCGCAAAGAAACTGAAAGATGTACAGCACGAGACTAAAATCGTTTTCTGTACTGCTTACAGTGAATATGCTTACGATGCGTACAAAATGCATGCAAGCGGTTACCTCCTCAAGCCTGTTGAGGCTGCGCAGATTGTGGAAACACTTGAGGCAATCGATAAAGACTGGAGAAACAGCGAGAACGTTGCTCCGAAGGATATAAGAGTACAGACCTTCGGCAATTTCGATGTTTTTATCGACAACAAACAGGTGGCTTTCCAAAGGGAAAAAGCAAAAGAGCTTTTTGCATACCTTATAGACAGAAACGGAGCTGCCATTACAACAGGTGAGATTGTCAGTATCCTGTGGGAAGACAGACCAAGCGATAAAACAACACTTAATCAGGCTCACACCATTATTTCCAGCCTTAAAAAGACTTTAAAGGAACTGGGAGCGGGCAATATCATCATTAAAACATGGAACCATATCGCAATCGATACGTCCAAACTCAAGTGCGATGTATATGATTTCTACAAGGGTGATGCCATTGCCGTCAATTCTTACAGAGGCGAATATATGGCCCAGTACAGCTGGGCAGAGATGACCAATGCAGACCTTATGGAGAAGAGCCACAGATAACTTTTGATGTACATTTGGTGGACTCGGTACTCTATAATCGGACATCAGAGGGAAGGTTGAAATTCAACCATGGGAATTTTTGTTAAACTGAGGTGTCCGGCATGGTAATCATGCTTGTTCAAAACGATAGAAAAGAATTAAAGAAGTTGATGAATTGTGTTTCAAACGTATGCCCGAAGGATGTCGTTGTTGGGTTCGACAATCCCGAGCATGCAATTGATTATGCAGAGACAAAGAATGTTGATATGTGTTTTGCGGATGTTCTTCTTCAGAAAAGTTCAGGGCTTGCGCTTACACAGGAACTGCGTGACATCAACAAAGATATCCGTGTAAATCTGCTTGCGGAAGATAAGCAGTATGCGGTAGATGCGTGGATGCACCATGTCAATCACTACATAATCAAACCGGTTACAAAGGACGCGGTTAAGGAAACAATCAGCGGGTAAAGCTAAATCATTGGGGTGATGGCAAATGGAATTATCAACGGTTGTATTCAAGGGTTCAAATGGCAAAGAGTTTAAAATGCATGTTTACAAGACAGAGACAGCACCTGTAAAAGGGGCTGTTCTTTTGCTTCATGGCATGGCAGAGCATTACATGAGATACGAGGGCTTTCTGACAGCACTTGCCGAAAACGGTTATGATGCTTACATCTACAACCACAGAGGCCATGGCACCGACGTTAAGGATGCAAACCTCGGATACTTTGCCAAGCATAAAGGCTATGAACTTGTCATTAACGATGCTGTTGAAGCTCTTAAGTTCGTTAAGTCACAGAACCGCGGAAATAAGCTGTTTCTGTTCGGACACAGCATGGGTTCGCTCATCGGTAGAAACGTAATACAGCGCTTTGACGATATTGACGGTGCTCTTTTCTGCGGCACCGGCTTCCAGGGGGAAGCAATGATCCGCGGAGGGCTTTTCCTTTCCACAGTCGTTACATTCTTCTGCGGAGCAAGACATAAATCACCGTTACTTAACAAGATTATGTTTGAAACGGAAGAGTATTTAAGAAATTGTAAGCGTACAAAGAGCGACTGGCTTACAAAGGACGAAAAGATTGTTGATATATATCGTGCAGACCCGTACTGCGGTTTCATCTGCACCGCAAGCTTTTATCACGACCTTATCCACATAACCGGAACCGCAAAGTGGGGGATGGCTGCCACAAGAAGGAATCTTCCGATTTTACTTGCGTCCGGAAGTGATGACCCCGTCGGAAGCTACGGAAAAGGCATTAAAGCGTGCTTTGAAAAATATAAAGAGCTCGGCTTCACCGATGTAAGCATGAAGCTTTACGAGGGTGACAGACACGAGCTCCTGAATGAGTTCGACAAGGAACAGGTTATTAAGGACTTTATCGGATTCTTTGATAAGAATTAACGATTTCCGCCTTTCGGAGGCTTTGGCCCCATAAAAGAGTAGAAATAAGTCTTTATCATTCCGTTGTAGATTTTACGGTTTTTATCGGGCGTTATGCCGATATGCTTTATCGCATCTTCATAGCTGGTTATAAGGAACATGGACCAGGAATCAAGCGCATGGAAGCTCTCCCCGATTGTTTTATATATCGCCGGGAGAGTTTTTTGATCTTCAAGACGCTCGCCGTAAGGCGGGTTGGTGATAATGAAACCGTACTTTTTGGGATTGCGCAAGTCTTTAACATCACGCTGCTGGAAATGAATGTACTGCTCAACGCCGGCGTCGATGGCGTTACTGCGGGCGGCTTTGATGACTTCGTTGTCGATGTCGTAGCCTTGGATGTTCATTTCAACATCGGTAATTATTTTGGAATTGGCTTCCTCAACGGCAGCATACCAGACTTTCTTCGGAATGAGGTTTGTCCACGTTTCGGCAAGAAACTCACGGTTCATGCCGGGAGCAATGTTGGCACCGATCATGGCTGCCTCGATGGGAAATGTGCCGGAACCGCAGAACGGATCCACAAGAATGCGGTCCTTATTCCAGGGTGTAAGCATTATGAGAGCGGCAGCGAGGGTTTCCTCAATGGGGGCTTTGGCAATCATTTTTCTGTAGCCGCGCTTGTGAAGTGACTCGCCTGATGTGTCGATACCTATAGTGACGATATCTTTGAGAATGGATACGCGGAGAGGAAACTGGGCTCCGGTCTCCTGAAACCATTCGATTTTATATTTTTCCTTCATTCTTTCAACCATGGCTTTTTTCATGATTGACTGTATGTCGGAAGGAGAAAAAAGCTTACTCTTTACGGAGTTTGCTTTAGCAACCCAGAACTTGGCATCGGAAGGAAAGTATTCTTCCCAGGGGATTTTCTTTGTTGCCTGAAAGAGCTCCTCATAGGTTTCGGCCTTGAACTGACCAACCTTAAGAAGCACACGCTCGGTGGTTCTGAGAAAAATGTTTGCACGCGCAAACGCGGTAAGGTCTCCGACAAATGAAACCTTTCCGTCCTCAACAGTAGTTACCTCGTAGCCGAGATCGACGATTTCCTTTTTTAAAACCGATTCAAGTCCGAAATGACATGGACAAATAAATTCAAACCTCTCCATAAATGCCCTTTCTTTGCCGATATACACATTAAGAAGCGAAAGCATTTTAATATCAAATATGTTTTTTTGTCAAGGATGACTTATGAAAAACGAACCTTCAATCAAAAGAATAATGTTGTACCTGCTCGCAACCTTGGCGGTGCTTGTTTTGGTTGCAATCGTTAAAAGCAGCAGACTTGTAATTCAGCCGGAATCAGTGCTTGCACAGTCGCAAATCGCTGACACGGATACCTTTGAAACGAGCCCCTTCGCTACGGAAAAGGAAGAAGTGCTTTTGGGCGGAGCAAAGGAATTCGATACGGATGAGCCTGAGTCCGAAGCATTTGAAAAGTGGGAGCTTGCTCTTGAAGACGATGTCTGGAAGGACTTTGAAGAAATTGACGAGGAACATGAAACGGAGACCAGAACCGTTTTTGACGTTATGTTTGGTGATGATGTTGACGACGTGATGAAATTTGTCAGCGACATGAACATTGTCATAAGAATCCCCGAAGGGCTAAAGCGCGTTTCTCTTGAGCAGGATATGCTCAGCAGTACGTTAACATTTACCCTCCCTAAGGATGCGGCTCTTTCCATCACCCCGGACGATGTATATCGAATCAACGGTCAGACAGCTTACAACGGAATTTGTACAGGAATGGAAAACGATGTTGTAAATGAAATGGTACTTACTCTTGACGAGGAAGGCAATACTGCTGCGGTCTCAATGAAGCTGAACGGATGGTTTGTGGCAGAAGGACATATCCGCGGCGAATATTACATAGTGACATTAAGAGAGCCGAAGAGCGTATACGACAAAATAATTGTCATTGATGCAGGTCATGGCGGTAAGGACCCCGGGGCTCCCGCAAGCGATAAGAAAACATGGGAGGATGACATTAACCTTGATGTTCTTCTCAGATTAAAAGAAAGACTTGATTCCAATCCCGATATAGTTGCTTTCTATACAAGAACCGATGATACATATCCGTCACTTGATGAGCGTGTTAATCTTGCAAACGGTGTAAAAGCGGATATGTTCGTAAGCATTCACTGCAATGGTTCCGAAAACAAAAAGCAGAACGGTACGGAAGTGCTCTTTAACAGAAATCAGGGCGTTGATGAAGCCTTCAACTCCAAAAAACTTGCAGGTATTCTTGGAAAGAGCGTTTCGGGCGCTTTGAAAACAGACTACAGAGGACTTTATCCCGCAGATGACATTAAGATTGTAAGACTTTCCGAAATGCCTGTTGCGCTTGTTGAAATATGCTACTTGTCAAATGAAAAGGATTTCGCTAAAATCAAAGGTGAAGAAGGCCGTGAATTGACAGCACAGAGTATATACGATGCGATTCTTGAGGCCTTTGACACTAAGGAGAATCCTCAATGACAAGAATAATCTTTGCAACAGGAAACAAAGGTAAATTAAAAGAATTTAACGAAATACTGGCCGGCACCGACTACGAAATAATTTCCATGAAGGACGCCGGCTTTGACATTGAAGTTGATGAGACAGGCGAGACGTTTGAAGAAAACGCGCTGCTCAAAGCAAGAGCAGTTGCGGAAGCGTCCGGCTGTCTTACTCTTTCTGATGACTCAGGTCTTGAAATCGATTATCTCGGAAAAGAACCGGGGGTTCATTCGGCCCGTTTTCTCGGACATGATACAAGCTATGACATAAAAAACGAATACATTCTTGAAAAGCTTAAAGGGGTGCCCGTTGAAAAGCGTACGGCACGTTATGTGTGCGCAATTGCTGCTGTATGGCCTGACGGAAGGAGTGAAGTCGTCAGAGAGACGTTTGAAGGCTACATCGGCTTTGAACAGAGAGGAACAAACGGTTTCGGCTACGACCCGATTTTCATGGTGCCGGAGTATAATATGACCGATGCGGAGCTGGGCCCGGAAATTAAAAATCAGATCGGTCACAGGGGTAAGGCTATGCGACGCATGAAAGCGATTTTGGAGGAACTTGCATGACTACCATTTCGGTATGTATGATAGTCAAAAACGAACATAGAAGACTCAGAGAGTGCCTTGAGTGTCTCAAACCGATTGCCGACGAAATTATTATCGTAGATACAGGTTCAACAGATGACACAAAAGAAATAGCAAAGGCTTTTACTGATAAAATATACGACTTTGAGTGGATTGACGATTTTGCGGCTGCAAGAAACTATGCTTTTTCGCTTTGCAGTTGCGATTACATATATTCTGCGGATGCGGATGAAACAATAGACAGAGCAAACATTGAGCAGTTTAAAAGGCTTAAAGCTGCCCTGCTTCCGGAAATAGAAATCGTTCAGATGCACTACATTAATCCGCCTGACATCAATATGGCATACAATGACCTCGATGAACTCAGGCCAAAGCTTTTCAGACGGCTTCGTACCTTCAGGTGGATAGACCCGATTCATGAAACCGTGCAGACTGCGCCGCTTGTATTTGACTCCGATATCCGTATAAACCATAATCCGGAGTGCAATCATGCTTCCAGAGACTTCAGAGCCTTTCTTGAAGTGCTTCGAAAGAACAACGGAAGTATGTCAGACAGGCTGTTTTCCATGTATGCCAAGGAACTTCTTTTCAGCGGCACAAAAGAAGATTTTAATGCGGCAAGGGACTATTTCTCCGAAAGAATTTCCGATACGGAAAGCTTTACTTCTTTGGAGGCACTGTGTGTTGTCGTAAAATGCAGTCTTGAAAATGATGAGACGGAAGAAATACTCGAGTTTGAGGAAGAATTCCGGAAATTTGCAAAAAAACCGGCAGATATTGATTACATGCTTGGAAGCTTTTTTGAAAAAAAGGGAGATGTCGAAAAAGCAAAGCGTTATTTTGAAGCATCAAAGACAGATGAAACCTACGTGTGCGTAAGGTACAGAGCATGATTTGAAAAAGTTACGTTTGGTCACAAAAGTTTGACAATTATACCGTATAATGTTAAAATCACTTGATTTTAAAAAGGTTGGAGAGCCTTGAAATACGGGGCTTTAGGTAAAAAATGGACATTAATCAGAACAAAGACGGCCTTGGGCCGGAAGATAACAAAAATAAAAAAACGAACAGAACCGGACTGATTATCTGCATAGTTGTGGCTCTTTTTATGCTTATATGGTGGCGAATCATCAATAAATCCATCCAGGAAGGCACAACAAAGGAAATCTCCTACAACGAGTTTGTAAGCATGCTTGAAAAAGGTGAAGCTTCAAAGGTTGAGATTTATTCCGAAGAAAGCAGGATTGTTGTTACTCCGAAGGAACAAAAAATAAACAACTACACCGTTACATACTTCACAGGTATTCTTGAAGACGGTAATGCTCTTCAGGCAAGATGTGAAGCAGCAGGTGTTGAATACAAGAGGGTTGCCGATGACAACTCTTCCATAATATGGCGTACGATACTTGACCTTGTCATTATGTTCGGCGGGCTTTTTATCTTTGTCTTTCTTATGTACCGTCTTGCGTCCAAAAACGCAGGCGGCATTATGGGCGTCGGAAAGAGTACCGCAAAGGTATATGTTGAAAAGCAGACAGGCGTTACATTTAAGGATGTTGCCGGTCAGGATGAAGCAAAAGAAAGTCTCATAGAGCTTGTTGATTTCCTACATGAGCCCGGAAAGTACACGGAAATAGGCGCAAAGCTTCCTAAGGGTGCGCTTCTTGTAGGCCCTCCCGGAACAGGTAAAACTCTTCTTGCAAAGGCAGTTGCCGGTGAAGCAAAGGTGCCTTTCTTCTCACTTTCAGGCTCGGATTTCGTTGAAATGTACGTGGGCGTTGGTGCTTCACGTGTGAGAGACCTCTTTAAACAGGCTCAGGCAGCCGCTCCCTGCATCATCTTTATTGATGAAATCGATGCCATCGGTAAATCAAGAGATTCCAGGTATGGCGGTAATGACGAAAGAGAACAGACACTTAACCAGCTCCTTTCCGAAATGGATGGTTTCGATACTTCCAAGGGTATTGTTATTCTCGCAGCAACGAACCGCCCGGAAATCCTTGATAAGGCGCTTCTTCGTCCCGGACGTTTTGACAGACGTATCATAGTTGACACTCCGGATCTTAAGGGCCGTCTTGAGGTGCTTAAGGTTCATGCAAATAAAGTAAATATGGGCGAAGACGTCGATCTCAACGAAATTGCGCTTGCAACAAGCGGCGCTGTTGGTTCCGACCTCGCAAATATGATAAACGAAGCTGCCATTCTTGCTGTTAAAAAAGGCAGAAAGTATGTTGTTCAGGCCGACCTTTTTGAGTCCGTCGAGGTGGTTATCGCCGGAAAAGAAAAGAAGGACCGCATTCTTTCAAAAGAAGAAAAAGAAGTTGTTGCATATCACGAGACAGGCCATGCTCTTGTTACGGCTCTTTTAAAGAACACGGAGCCGGTACAGAAGATTACCATTGTTCCGAGAACGAAAGGAAGCCTTGGCTATGTTATGCAGGCTCCGGAGGAAGAAAAGTATCTCATGAAGAAGGACGAAATTGTCGACAGAATCGTCACTTTCGTTGCGGGACGTGCTTCTGAGGAGATTGTTTTCAACAGCGTAACAACAGGCGCTTCAAACGATATCGAACAGGCAACAAGCCTTGCACGCTCAATGATAACCCGTTACGGCATGAGTGAAAAGTTCGGTCTTGTACAGCTTGAAAACATCGAAAACCGTTACCTTGACGGCAGATCGTACTCAATGTGTGCACCTACCACCGAAGCTGAGATTGACATTGAAGTTCGCAGAATCATCGGTGAGTGCTACGAAAAGGCAAAAGAGCTTATCAGCGGAAACAGAGACATACTTAATGCCATTGCAAACGTGCTCCTTGAAAAAGAAAGCATTACGGGCAAAGAGTTTATGAATATTTTCAACGATATGAAGCATGGTATTCGTGTTGACGGTAATGAAGAAGACGTTATCGTTTCCGACGAACATACAGAAGGCGATTCCTCAACAGACGCGAAGACAGAAACTTCGGACTCAGATGAAATTTAACATTCAGGAAGAACTTAAAAAACTCCCGGCACGTCCGGGAGTTTATATAATGCACAACTCACACGACGAAGTCATTTACGTCGGTAAGGCGGTTGTGCTCAAAAATCGAGTGCGCCAGTATTTCCAAAGCGACAGAAACAAGACACGAAAGATTCAGGAGATGGTTCATAACATCGCCTGGTTCGAGTATATTGTTGTCGATTCGGAACGGGAAGCACTCGTTTTGGAATGTACGCTTATTAAAAAGTATTGGCCCAAGTACAATACGATGCTTAAGGATGACAAGCAGTACCCGTACATAAAGCTTTCAAACGAAATGTATCCGCGCATATTAATCGCAAGAGAACGAAAAAAAGATGGGGCGCGGTACTTCGGGCCTTACACTACGGGAATGGCTGTAAATAACATTTACGAGCTTATTCTTAAATCCTATAACATCAGGCGATGTTCAAAAAAGATGAACGGGGAAAAGGTGTGCGACAGACCTTGCCTGTATCATTCCATGGGGCAGTGTCCGGGGCCCTGCCAGGGAAATGTTTCGAAAGATGAATACGCAAAAAACGTAAATGACGTTATTGCTTTTCTGAACGGCGATTATGACGGCATTATTAAAAAGCTGGAAGAGGAGATGACAGCCTTTTCGAAAAAACTTGAATTTGAAAAGGCCGCTGAAATCCGGGATGTCATCAGGAGCGTAAAGAAACTTGATGAACAACAGAAGGCAGATGAACTTGATTTTAACGACAGGGATTTTATTGCCGTTGCAGCTCGAAATGACAAAGCAGTGGCTTCCTGCTTCTTTATGCGGGAAGGAAAACTTACCGGACGAGAGAATTTCTATCTTTCCAATGTTGAAAGCGAGGACCGCGGAGAAATATTGGAGGCATTTCTTAAGCAGTTTTATTCCGGAACGCCGCATATTCCGAAAGAAATTTACATCTCAAAGGAAATCGAAGACATTGAGGCGATAGAAGGCTGGCTTACCGAACTAAAAGGTCATAAAGTTTCCATTAAGGTGCCTCAGAAGGGCGACAAACTGAGACTTGTCAGAATGGCTCAGCAAAACGCTTTTATGGTCCTCGAAAACGATGAAAACCGACTGTCCGACCAGGAATTGAAAACTACGGGAGCACTTAATGAAATAAAGAACTTGCTAAACCTTCCGGAGTTATTTAGAATAGAATCATACGATATTTCAAATACTCAAGGTTTCGAGAATGTCGCTTCCATGGTTGTATTTGAAAACGGTAAGGCAAAGAAATCGGACTATCGAAAGTTTAAAACAAAGACAATTATCGGTGCGGATGATTTCGGCAGTATGAAGGAAGTACTGACAAGGCGGTTTGAACATTATTTCCGCGAGCGTGATGACGAAACAAAGAAAGCGGATTCGTTCCAAAGACTTCCTGATCTGTTGCTTATCGATGGCGGCAGAGGTCAGTGCAACTCCGTTAAGGCCGTAATGAAAGAACTCAAGCTGGATATTCCCGTATGCGGTATGGTTAAGGATGACCGCCATCGTACGAGAGGGCTATGGTATGACGACGCGGAAGTGCCCATTGACCAGCATAGTGAAGGATTTCATCTTGTCACAAGAATTCAGGATGAAACTCACCGCTTCGCCATTGAATATCATAAGGCATTAAGAGGAAAGGACCAGACACATTCCATCCTCGATGACATTCCGGGAATCGGAGAAAAAAGGCGTATTGAGCTTATGCGTAATTTCAGGTCTTTGGATGAAATACGTGCTGCGAGCATCGAAGAGATAGCAAGCATTAAAGGTATGAATACTAAAGCGGCTGAGGCCGTGAAGGATTTTCTTAAAGTAAAGGAAAGTCCGGAAGGAGAATAGAATGTATACTGTTGAGATTACAAAAATGGCAGAAGCAATGGGGCTTACTCTTGTCACTCCGGAAGTGGACGTTACGGGAAAGGTGCTTACCGAGCCTGAAGTAAACAGACCGGCATTGCAGCTGGCAGGCTTTTTCGATTACTTCAACTACGAAAGAGTACAGATTATCGGAAACGTGGAACATGCATACATGGAGCAGATGGAAGACCGTGGCGCCGCTATCATTGAGAAACTTTTCAGCTTCAAAATCCCCTGCATCGTATTTTGCCGAGATCTGGCCGTTTCAGATACTTTCAAGGAAATTGCCGTAAAACAGCAGGTCCCTATATACACTACATCCAAGTCCACAACGGATTTTATGGGTGAAATCATCAGATGGCTTAAAGTTGAGCTTGCTCCCCGCATTTCAATACATGGTGTTCTTGTTGATGTATATGGCGAAGGCATTCTCATTACAGGCGAATCCGGAATTGGTAAGTCGGAGGCAGCCCTTGAGCTTATAAGACGCGGCCACAGACTTGTTGCTGATGACGTTGTTGAAATCAAAAAAGTAAGCGATGCCACACTTATCGGCTCCGCACCTGAAGTAACCCGTCATCTTATCGAACTTCGTGGTATAGGTATTATTGACGTTAAGGCTCTTTTCGGTGTTGAATCCGTTAAAAACACTCAGCAGATTGATCTCGTTATCCGTCTTGAAGACTGGAATAAAGATAAAGAATATGACAGAATGGGACTTGAAGACAAGTATACAGAGTATCTTGGCAACAAGGTCGTTTGTCATGAGCTTCCGATCAGACCCGGCCGAAATCTGGCTATTATCTGTGAGTCTGCAGCGGTTAATCATCGTCAGAAGAAGATGGGCTACAATGCAGCACAGGAGCTGTACAGAAAAGTAACCGAAAATATAATGAATGGGATGGGAAACAAATAATGAAATACTTATTTGGCGCAGATATAGGCGGTACTACAGTTAAGCTTGGCTTCTTCAGCGAGAGCGGAGAGGTACTTGACAAATGGGAAATAAAAACGGACAGAAGCGAGGGAGGCATCAACGTTCCCGCTGACATCGTAAAGTCCGTCGAAGCTAAAATCACCGAGAAGGGTGTTTCAAAGAGTGATGTACTCGGTCTCGGAGTTGGTGTTCCCGGCCCCATAAAGGCCGACGGAACGGTACTTGGATGTCCGAATCTCGGATGGGGTGTATTTAATGTCACCGAACGTTTCGAGAAGCTTCTCGGCCTCCCTGTAAGAGCAGGAAATGATGCAAATGTGGCTGCTCTCGGAGAAATGTGGAAGGGTGGCGGAATGGGCTATTCAGATATCGTTATGGTTACCCTCGGAACAGGTGTCGGCGGCGGAGTCATTCTTGATGGCAAAATCCGTGCCGGAGAGCATGGCGGTGCCGGAGAAATCGGTCATATCCGTGTCAATGAAAATGAGACACGAAGCTGCGGCTGCGGCGGACACGGTCATCTTGAACAGTATGCTTCGGCTACTGGCGTGGCATATCTTGGAACAGAAGCTGCAAAGAAGCATCCTGAATCTATGCTTGCAAAAGAAAGTGAAATAACTGCGAAGGCAGTATTTGACTGTGCCAAGGCAGGAGATGAAACCGCTTTGGCTGTTGTTGACGAAATGTGTGAAACGCTTGCGCTTGCTCTTTCACATGTGGCAGCGGTTACAGACCCGCAGTGTTTTGTTATCGGCGGCGGTGTTTCAAAGGCAGGAGACATCCTTATCAACTGCCTCAAAAAGCACTATGGTAATAATATGTTGAACGCACTCACAAGTACCGAAATCAAGCTGGCTACGCTTGGTAATGATGCCGGTATTTTCGGATGTGCGAGGATGATTTTGGATGTTGCATGATAAAAAGGAAAAACTATATAAATCATTGACGTCGGTACTCAGTGGAGAAAGAGTATATCGTGATGAGCCTTTAAGCAGACGCACTACTTTCAGGATAGGCGGTCCGGCGGCATTTTTCGTTGACTGCGGAAATGTCGAAGAACTACGGTCTGTTCTTGAAATATGCAAAAATGAAGACGTTAAATGGTATATTCTCGGTAACGGCTCGAACGTACTTGCCGGCGATGAAGGATATGACGGCGTTATCATCAAACTTACGGCCGAATTTTCAAAGCTCTGCTATGTTGACGAAATAAACGAAGGAACAGGCCTTATTACGGCAGGTGCGGGTGCAATGCTCACGCAGGTGTCCATTTATGCATTAAAAAGAGGCTTTACGGGACTGGAGTTTGCTCATGGTATTCCGGGAACGGTGGGCGGCGCCGTATACATGAATGCAGGTGCCTACGGCGGTGAAATTAAGCAGATTATCGTTGATGCAAAAGTACTCACGGAAAGCGGAGATATTGTCACGTATACAAAAGATGAGCTTGATCTTTCCTACAGACACAGCCGTTTTTCAAACACAAAGGATATCATTCTCGAAGCATCATTCAGGCTTACGGTTTATCCGCGAATATTGATAAGAGCCGTTATGGAAAACTATAAAAAAGCCAGAATGATAAAACAGCCTTTGGAGCTTCCGAGCGCCGGAAGCACGTTTAAAAGGCCGGAAGGTGCCTATGCGGGGGCTCTCATCCAGCAGGCAGGGCTCAAGGGCTTCAGTGTCGGTGGAGCCTGTGTTTCGGAAAAACACGCGGGCTTTGTTGTGAACAAAGGAGGCGCTACTTGTGTGGATGTTCTTGCACTTGTAGAGCATATTCAAAAAAAGGTTAAGGAAACATCCGGGTTCGAGCTTGAAACGGAGATAAAACTCTTAAAGTGAGGCATTTATGCGTTTAGTGGTTGTTACCGGCATGTCCGGCGCGGGAAAGTCATCGGTTTTGAATATGTTGGAGGATGCGGGCTTCTATTGTGTTGACAATCTTCCCATTCCTCTTATCAGGGATTTTATCCGTATCATTTCCGAGAATTCGTCCAATTACGAAAAGGTGGCAATTGGCGTAGACATCAGAAGCGGCTTTATGAATAATCCCGATTTCGACGCGGAAGAACTGCTTCTTGAGCTTGACTCCTCAAAAAACAAGGTGGAAATCCTTTTCCTGGATGCTGCCGACGAAACGCTTATTAAGCGCTATAAGGAAACACGCCGGACACATCCACTGGCAGGCACGGGACGCATAGAAAACGGTATTCAGGAAGAAAGAATTCATATAGGTTTTCTTCGTGAGCGCGCGGACTACATAATTGATACAAGCAATCTTCTTATTCGAGAGCTTAAGCAGCGTATTGAAGACATTTTTATTGAGAATAAGGGCTTCAAAAATTTCATTGTTACCGTTCTGTCATTCGGCTATAAATATGGCATTCCCATTGATGCGGATATAGTTCTGGACGTAAGATTTTTAAATAATCCGTTTTATGTTCCCGAACTTAAAAAGCTTACGGGTGAAACGGGAGAAGTCAGGGATTATGTTACAGCCTCAAAAAGCTATAACAAATTCATAAAAAAAATTACCGACCTTATAGAGTTTCTTATTCCCAATTACATCGAAGAAGGAAAGAACGGTCTTGTTGTGGCCATAGGCTGTACCGGTGGGAAACACCGTTCCGTCACGGTGGCTTTGGAACTGTCGAAAGAGCTTGATAAATCAGACTTTTCGGTGAAGACGGACCATAGAGATATAACGAAGTAATGTCATTTACGGATGAAGTAAAAAGAGAATTATTAACGGTTACCCCACTGTCCAGGCATTGCAAAATTGCCGAAACGGCGGGAGTGGTTTTGATGTCTCACGGTGAGGACAAACCGGAGCTTTGGAAAATTGATATTGACAAAACTGATATCTCTGACATAAAATCATTAACCGATGAACTTCCAAGCGTTAAACTCGAAGATTCCTTCCTTCAGAGAACGTGCTGCAAGCGCAGTTTTTTACGAGGTGCTTTCAGCGTGGGAGGAACAATCAACAACCCCAAAGGTGATTATCATTTCGAAATAAAATGTTCATCCCGTTGGGAAGCTGAGCTTATCTGCACTTTGATGCAGGAGTTTGATATTGACGGGAAAGTATCGGACAGACGCGGAAAGTTCAGTGCCTACCTTAAAGACGCCGACAAAATCAGCGATATGCTGAATGTCATGGAGGCCCATGTTTCCCTTATGACATTTGAAAATGAGCGCATTTACAAAAGCGTGAGAGGAAACGTAAACCGTCAGTGCAATTGTGAAACGGCTAACCTTCGAAAGACTGTTAATGCTTCACAGAAGCAGCGTGAAGCCATAAATCTTATCGAGGAAAAGGTTGGGCTTGATACTCTTAATGAACAGTTAAGGGAAGTAGCAAATCTTAGATTAATGTATCCTGAGAAGTCGCTTTCTGAGCTTGGAGAACTCATGGAGCCCAAACTTGGCAGGTCCGGGGTTAATCACAGAATGGAAAAGATTATCGAGACAGCGGAGGCACTTAAATGTTAAGAAAAGAAATTACCATTGCAAAGACAAAAAGACTTACGGCTGCTCCTGCAGCACTTCTTGTGCAGACAGCAAGCAGATATTCATCCGTAGTGTATGTTGAGCAGCAGGAAAAGCAGATTAACGCAAAGAGCATTATGGGCGTTATGACTCTCAGAATCATAGATGGTGAAGTTGTAGCCGTTACAGCAAACGGTGAAGATGAGAAAGAAGCTATTTCTGAAGTTGAAAAGCTCCTCACTGGCTGTTAATTTTCCCTTTTGAACTTTTTTTCAAAATGATATATAATGACCTCACATTTGTGTGAGGTCTTTTTTTATGAATTTCTGTCATTTACATGTACATACACAATACTCTCTTTTGGATGGTTCGGCAAAGATAAATGAGCTTGTTGCCCGTGCAAAGGAGCTGGGTCAGACTGCACTGGCCATTACCGATCACGGCGTTATGTACGGCTGTGTCGATTTTTGGCGCGCATGTAAGGCTGCAGGCATAAACCCCGTTATAGGATGTGAGGTTTATGTTGCTCCGGGGTCACGTTTTGAGAAAAGCGGTTCAGTGTCAGACGACAGATACCGCCATCTTATTCTTCTTGCTGAAAATGAAACAGGCTACCGGAACCTTATTAAAATCGTTTCCATCGGCTTCACCGAAGGCTATTACTATAAACCAAGAGTTGACATTGAGGTATTGGAACAGTATCACGAAGGCTTGATTTGTCTTTCTGCCTGTCTTGCCGGAGAAGTGGCCACATACCTTAAACGCGGCATGTATGAAGAAGGAAAGGAAGCGGCGCTCAGATTTGAACGAATCTTCGGCAAGGGTAATTTTTTCCTTGAACTTCAGGACCATGGCATTCCTGAACAGAAAACGGTAAACACGATGCTTATGCGTATGCATGAGGAAACCGGCATCGACCTTGTGTGTACGAACGATTCCCACTATATTTACGCAGAGGATGCGGAGGCACATGATATTCTCCTTTGCATTCAGACTCAGAAAAAGGTGCAGGATGAGGACAGAATGCGTTACGAGGGAGGGCAGTTCTATCTTAAATCTGCCGAAGAAATGGCAGAGCTCTTCCCTTATTGCCTCGAAGCGCTTGAAAACACGCAGAAAATTGCCGACAGGTGTCATTACGACTACGAGTTCGGACACTACAAACTGCCGAAGTTTGATGTCCCCGAAGGCTACGACGCCTGGACATACATTCAGCATCTTTGTGCCGAAGGAATGGTCAGACGCTATGGCACGGTTACAAAAGAGCTTCAGGAGAGACTTGACTACGAATTAAATGTTGTCCATACGATGGGCTTCGTTGATTATTATCTTATTGTCTATGACTTTATTAAGTTTGCAAAGGATAACGGTATTCCGGTAGGCCCGGGACGAGGAAGCGGCGCCGCAAGTATAGCTGCTTACGCTCTTGGCATTACGGATATCGACCCTATTAAATACAACCTTCTTTTTGAACGTTTCCTTAACCCCGAACGTGTATCCATGCCGGATTTCGATATCGATTTCTGCTATGAGAGGCGTCAGGAAGTTATCGATTATGTTGTACGCAAATATGGTTCCGACAGGGTATGCCAGATTGTTACTTTCGGTACCATGGCTGCAAAAAACGCAATCCGAGATGTCGGCCGTGCTCTTGACATGCCTTATGCACAGGTGGATGCTGTTGCCAAACTTATTCCCAATGCCATTCCGGATGTCAAGGAAGTTACAATAGGCATTGCTTTGGAGCATTCAGGCGAACTCAGAGAGCTGCGTGATTCGGACGAGCAGGTGGCGTATCTTCTGAAAATGGCCATGAAACTTGAAGGCCTTCCGAGACATACGTCCATGCATGCCGCCGGTGTTATCATCAGTAATGCGCCTGTATGGGATTACGTGCCTCTTTCCTGCGGAAGTGACGGCGCTGTTACGACACAGTTCACCATGACAACGCTTGAGGAGCTTGGTCTTCTCAAGATGGACTTCCTTGGACTCAGAACACTTACCGTAATAAAAAATGCGGTGGACTTTGTCAACGCAAACAAAAAACCAGGAGAAGAACCTCTGGACATAGATGCAATTTCCTATGATGATAAAAATGTTTACGATATGATTTCATCGGGAAAGACCGATGGCGTATTCCAGCTTGAAAGCGGTGGCATGACGGGATTCATGAAGGACCTCAAACCGTCTTCGCTTGAGGAAGTCATCGCCGGCATTTCCCTGTACAGACCGGGTCCTATGGACTTTATACCGAAATATATTGCCGGAAAGCAGGATCAAAGTTCCATTACATATGAATGTGAGGAACTCAGACACATTCTTGAGGGAACATACGGATGTATCGTATATCAGGAGCAGGTCATGCAAATTGTACGTGACCTGGCAGGTTACTCCTACGGAAGAAGTGACCTTGTAAGACGTGCCATGGCAAAGAAAAAAGCCAAGGTTATGGCCGAAGAGCGTTTTAATTTCGTAAACGGAAATGCGGAGGCAAATGTGCCCGGCTGTAAAGCTCGCGGTATTTCCGAAGAAATTGCAAACAAGATTTATGATGAAATGACGGATTTCGCAAAGTATGCGTTCAATAAAGCACACGCTGCATGTTATGCCGTGGTCGCATACAGAACAGCCTACCTCAAATATTATCATCCCGTTGAGTATATGGCCGCGCTTATGACTTCCATAATGGACAATACCGGGAAAGTAACCGAATATATGCTTTCCTGCAGAAAAATGGGCGTTTCCGTTTTACAGCCGGATGTCAATGAAAGCGATGTGGGCTTTACCGTTAAAGGTAATTGCATCAGATACGGCATGTCTGCCATAAAAGGTGTCGGAAGACAGGTTATTCTTGATGTCAAGGCGGAGAGGGAAAGAAACGGTCAGTTTACTTCCTTAAAGGACTTTGTTGAAAGAACAGTCGGCATCGGGGTCAACAAACGTGTCGTAGAAAACCTTATTAAAGCCGGTGCTTTTGATTCTGTTCCCGGCACAAGAAAACAGCTTATGAGCGTATACCAGGTTATAATGGACAGAGCTGTGCAGGACAATAAACAGGCAATTACAGGTCAGATGTCTTTCTTTGATTTTATGTCTCCGGAAGAAAAAGAAGCAATGGAAACACCTCTTCCGGATGTGGGAGAGTATTCAAAGGACGAAATGCTTGCTCTCGAGAAAGAAGTGCTTGACCTTTATGTCAGCGGACATCCTCTTGAGAAGTATGAAGAGCTTCTTAAAAAGTATTCCAATGCTGCAACGCGTGACTTTAAGGCTGATGAAGAAACAGGAGACATTAAGCTGAGCGACGGAACCGAAGTATCAATCGGCGGAATGATTGTTGACGTTCAGAAAAAAACAACCAGAAACAACCAGCTGATGGCCATACTTAACCTTTCCGATATTTACGGCTCAATGGAAGTAGTGGCATTTCCGAGAGACTACGAAAAGAACAGGGCTTATCTCGTGCCTGATGAAAAAGTGCTTATAACAGGAAGAGTATCCTACGATGAGCAGAGGGGCGGAGCAAAGCTCATTGCTTCAAAGGTTCAGAGGCTTGATGACATACCGGGAAAACTTTGGATTAAATTCAAGACAAAATCTCAGTATGATGCCTGTGAACAGAATCTTCTCAACATTTTAAAGTCAAGCGACGGAAAGTCATCCGTTACAATATACATCGAAGAGGGGCGGCTTATTAACAATCTTCCAAGAAATATATCCGTGGATTTGTCCGGCGATCTTTATGCAAGACTCATAAGTATATACGGTGATGAACAGGTTAAAGTGACGTTTTAGTCAAACAAAACTGTTGGAATTCAGTTAATTTATTCTGATTTTTACCTTATTTACTCAATTGTAACCGACTTTTCCCTAAAAATTTTACTTCTGTTCTTTACAAATGACGATATATGCTCTACAATGTTTTACTTGAATAGGAAATTCCAAAAAGGAAATTCCAGGAGGTTTTTATGGCAAGCGAAGTTAAAACAATCGGCATTCTTACAAGCGGTGGCGATGCACCCGGAATGAACGCTGCAATCCGTGCAGTTGTGCGTACAGCACTTTCAAACGGTCTTTCCGTCAAGGCTATCAACCGTGGTTATGCGGGTCTTCTTGAGGAAGATATCGAGGACATGGATGCAAAGAGCGTTTCGGATATTATACAAAAGGGCGGTACGAAACTCTTTACGGCACGTTGTAAGGAATTTACAACATCCGAGGGCCAGGACAGAGGTGCGGAAGTCTGCAAAAAGTACGGCATTGAAGGACTTGTTGTCATCGGTGGCGACGGTTCCTTTAAGGGCGCACGTGAGCTGGCAAAGCGTGGCATTAACACAATCGGTGTTCCCGGAACAATCGATCTTGATATTGCCTGCACAGATTACACCATCGGTTTCGATACTGCAGTAAACACAGCTATGGACGCTATCGACAAAGTTCGTGATACATCCACAAGCCATGAGCGTGTTTCAATCATTGAGGTTATGGGACGCCGCGCAGGCTACATTGCCCTTTGGTGCGGTATTGCAAACGGTGCTGAAGAAATCCTTCTTCCCGAACTCGACAACTACGATGAAAGAAAGATTGTAAACAGCATTCTCGAAAGAAAGAGAATCGGCAAAAAGCATCATATCATTATCAATGCCGAAGGTATCGGTAATTCCTATCGTATGGCAGATCGTATCGAAGCTGCAACAGGTATTGAGACGAGAGCTACAATTATCGGACACATTCAGCGTGGCGGCAGCCCGACGGCTAAGGACAGAGTATTCGCATCCGCTATGGGTTCGATGGCAGTTGAACTCCTTTGCGACGGTAAGACAAACAGAGTAGTGGCATATAAGAACGGTGAGTTCGTAGATTTTGACATTGATGAAGCACTTTCCATGAAGAAAGCACTTGATCCGTTCCTTCTTTCAATGTCGGCAAAGCTTTCAAGATAATCTGATATTTTCATTAATCATAAAATGGTCATTATATAATGGCCATTTCAGACTGTAGACAAACCCAGCGGATATCGTCGCTGGGTTTTCTCACTTTTTAGTAACAAAAAGTGGCTTAAAGCCTTGATTTTTCTGGCTTTAGGTTACTTTTTTTGATATAATTATCTTATCAAAAAACAGGTAGGATAACCTCTATGATGTCTCGTGAAGGCGATAAATTCAATAATGAACTTCAGATAGTAAATA
>JAZLLG010000052.1:0-3259 GCA_045598045.1 Lachnospiraceae bacterium
TATCGGGGCAGAAGGGACGGTAGAGGCGGCACTTTACAAGACCGACCTTCTCGCCCTGTGCGGTGAGGTAGTCAATGACTTCTTCTGCGACGTCGCAGATGGAGCCCATTGCAACCATGACGCGGTCTGCATCTTCTGCGCCGTAGTAGTTGAACAGCTGGTAATTGGTGCCGAGCTTTTCGTTGACCTTGCCCATGTACTCTTCAACAATTGCGGGAACTGCATCGTAGTACTTGTTGGAAGCTTCACGGTTCTGGAAGAAGATATCGCCGTTCTCGTGGGAACCGCGCATGGTGGGATGCTCGGTGGACAGAGCGCGTGCGCGGCATGCAGCGACTGCGTCCATGTCGACCATATCCTTCAGGTCATCGTAATCCCATACTTCGATCTTCTGCAGCTCGTGAGAGGTGCGGAAACCGTCGAAGAAGTTGAGGAAGGGAACGCGGCCCTTGATTGCTGCGCAGTGAGCAACGGGAGCGAGGTCCATAACTTCCTGAACGTTGGTCTCAGCCAGCATAGCGAAACCGGTCTGGCGGCATGCCATAACGTCGGAGTGATCACCGAAGATGTTCAGAGTGTGGCTTGCGAGGGTACGTGCGCTGACGTGGAAAACGCCGGGCAGCAGCTCGCCTGCGATCTTGTACATGTTGGGGATCATAAGAAGCAGACCCTGAGAAGCGGTGTAGGTGGTGGTCAGAGCGCCTGCGTTGAGGGAGCCGTGAACAGCACCGGCAGCACCGGACTCAGCCTGCATCTCCTGTACCTTAACAGTAGAACCGAAAATGTTCTTTCTGCCGGCAGCGGACCACTGGTCAACATAGTCGGCCATGGGGCTGGACGGGGTGTTGGGGTAGATAGCTGCTACTTCAGTGGAAGCGTAGGACACATGGGCGGCAGCAGTATTACCGTCCATGGTTTTGAAGTGTCTCTGCATGACTACATTCATCTCCATTTAAAGATTTACCTATAAGCATAGATATAAACATTTGTATTTTAACATTAACTCGTCAAATTGTAAACATCTGCGACAGGAGATTTGATAAAAATTTTTTGAAAGTGAATTCCCAAAGTAAATTCCACAGTGGAATTAGAAGTGGAATTTAGTATGGGAAGAAAATGATGGTAGAATTAAGTCTGGGAAAGGAGGCCCAGACAATGACAAATAATAAAAAGAATAAACATATGGTATTGGATGACAGAATTGAGATTCAAGAATGTCTCAGCAAAGGGATGACATTTAAGGCTATAGCAAAGCGAATCTGTAAAGATCCAACTACCGTATCAAAGGAAGTAAAACTTCATAGCCGGACATATACAAACAGCTTCGTGAAAACAGACGAATGCTGTCCAAAGCTGCTCAAGGCTCCATTTGTATGCAACGGCTGCCCCAAACGAAATCATAGCAACTGTCGATTTCCTCGAAGACGATACATCGCAAAAGAAGCACAAGCAGAATACGAAACCGTATTGACCGAGTCAAGGGAAGGAATACCTCTCAACAAGGAAGAATTTTACAAAAATGAAAATACAATCTCAAATGCGGTTCGTGCCGGTCAGCATATCTACCACGCGATTCAAGCAAATAATCTGACAGTAGCCAAGTCAACCGTGTATAGGCATATTGCTAAGGGGTACTACACAATTTCTCCGATTGATCTGCCAAGAGCCGTTAAATTCAAACCACGAAAGCAAAATTCGCCTGACTATGTGCCTAAAGGCGTTAAAATTGGTCGTTCATACGAGGATTTTCTTCTTTGCATGGAAGAAAATCCTAATGCAATCTACAATGAAATGGATACCGTCATCGGTCGTGTTGGCGGCAAGGTAATCATGACATTTCAGTTCGTAAATGTGGACTTCATGTTCGGTATTTTGTTGGATAACAAATCCGCTGCTGAAGCCGCAAACAAGATAACTCAACTAAAACAGCGGCTTCGGGATGCAGAATTTTGCTTTGGATCAGTTTTTCCAATCATATTAACTGATAATGGCGGAGAATTCAGTAATGTTTCTGCTTTTGAAAATAGTCTTGATGGCGAAAAAGAAACATCTCTGTTCTTTTGCCACCCGAACGCTCCTTACGAAAAACCGCATGTTGAAAACAATCATACTCTCTTTCGCTGTATTGTTCAGAAAGGCGTTTCCTTTGACAGTTTTACGCAAGAAACCGTGAATTTGATTTTCTCTCATGTGAACGCTGTTGCCAGAAAACAGTTTAATGGTAAAAGCGCATACGATATGTTTACTTTTACCTATTCTACTCTTTTGGCTAATACGCTCGGTATTTCTTATATTCCTCCAACTGAAGTCATCCAAACTCCTAAGTTGCTCAAAAATCTCTTAAAGTAAATTCCGCCGACATGGAATTTAGTCTGGGAAATCTTCTTCTCAGGCTTGCCTTCGTGCGCCTTCTTTTGCCATTTCCTCCTGTTTTACCGCGTTTTTGCTCTCGTTTCTTGCCTCTTCTCAATTTAAATTCCGTTGATTTCCCTCACTTATTTCCATATCCTTACTACGGTGGTATTTACTTTGGGAATTCACCTTTCTTTTTCTCTCTGTATATTGACTTTTTTCGGCTTTGTCTATAGTATTAACTTATTCTTTTTTACCGGGGTAAGTTATGAATCATAAACAATTTCATGCTATTGACCTTGCAAAGTTTATTGCTTCTCTCATTATCATTTCCGTTCATGTTGTTCCTTTCGGTATACATCCCGCCGACTCCTTTTTAGGTACACTTAATTTCTTTTTCAGATTTTTTCTCGGCAGACTTCCGGTTCCTTTCTTTTTTATATGCAGCGGCTACTTTCTTTTCAGAAAGACAGATCTCCGGTCTGTGGATTTTACACTTATATACAACTATATAAAACGAATCTTCCGTCTGTATGTAATCTGGAGTATTATTTATTTCCCACTTTCCTATTTGGGTATGCTCGAGTCCGGCAGAGGCGTTCTTATTGAAGCTGTCCTTTATATCCGCAGATTTATTTTCTTTGGTTCATATGTTCAGCTGTGGTATCTCAGCAGTCTTATTTTTGCTTTGCTTTTTATCGCCTCACTGCTGCGTTATAATATTCGTCCTCTGCATATTCTCATTATCTCCGGTTTACTATATTTCCTCGGCATGTTCGGAGATTCTTATTATTTTACCTCCCAGAGAATTCCGTTCTTCTCCATTATAATGAACCTTTATCTTAAAGTATTTATCACAACTGTTAACGGTCTTTTCTTTGGCATGTTCTTTGTTGCAATCGGAATG
>JAZLLG010000053.1:0-8230 GCA_045598045.1 Lachnospiraceae bacterium
ATAGCAGAAATAGGGGCATCGGGCGTAGATTTTGATGCATGGTCAAAGAATGCTTTTGAACAGGGAAAGCAGTGGCTGAAATACAAAAAGACAACAATTAGCCAGACGATTAAATCCGGGTTCAGTGGAAATGCGGCAGAGGGTGGTACAAATTCAGCTAAGGGACTAGTAGGACATGATTTTGAGAATTATCTAACAAAAAATATTGGGGGAAATGGTTCGTTTAGTGTTGGTGGTCGTGATTTTGATGGTGGTATTGACAATCGCTGGTGGGAGGCTAAATCAGGTCAATATTGGGATATGTTAGAGAATAATCCTAATAAGATAGCCAAGTTCAAGTCGGATATGGGAGATAGGTTGAGAATTGCAACTGAAAATAATGCATCGTATGAAATTATTTCTAATACACCTATTCCAGATTCAATAAAAACATGGCTTACAAAAAAAGGAATTCCATTTACTGAAATTTTAGATTAGGATATGACTTATGGCAAGAGAGGCAATTATAGAATTAAATTGTATATGTGAACGAAGAGAGATTATGTTTTTAATAGACTTGTTGTGTAACGAAGGGTGGACTGTATATAATGAAAATGAAAATATAGAGTATTTACCTATTGGAGATGATGAGGATTTTTGCTGGCAAGAAGATAATATTTCATATGAAGAACTTAGGAATATAGTAGAAATGAAACAACAGAGGAACGAATTTGTTGGTATCCATTTGTTCTATGGAGAAAGTTCTCATGGAATCTCTCTTTTGTTAAGAGACACACAAAAAGTGACCATTTCACTTGATATTAATCGAAAAACAATAGGAGTTGGAAGAGATTCATTGACTAATTTCGAATGGTATTTTTCTAAAATAATTATGATATTGAATAAGGAAGAATCACTTTTGGTTTCTTATAAATTTGAAGATTATTTGGATTGATGCATTAGGGACGGTTCTTTTGTCACAAGGAGTGTCACTTTGTCTTGCGGCTAAGGTGTAAATAGTCTCTATCTTCAAAATCAAATATCCGCTCCCATGAAGGCTTTCCACAAAAACGGAAGGCCTTTTTAGCTTGCCGGTATAGCCTACAGGAGTAGCATCACACGGTGACGTGAAAGTCCTTGCGGACGTGAAAGCGAATGTGATAGAATCATACACGTATGATGCATTCGGAAACCTTTTCGAAAGGACATCCGTAGCAGGCAGCACAGCGCAATCGACGGATGCATTACCCCACTTCCTTAATGACATTCTCTATGCCGGCGAGCAGTATGACGAAGTAACGGAAACCTACTACCTGAGGGCAAGAAACTACAGCCCTGCGGAAGGAAGATTCCTGAACGAGGACAAGTACCATGGTGACGGAAGAAACCTTTACGTCTACGTCGGAAGTAATCCTCTGAAATACACCGATCCCAGCGGGTACTGTAAAAAAAGCAGCGATAAAATATCCGAAGGTTTTTGGGACAGCATGAAAGGCTTTTTCATGACTGTGGCAGGCGGATCAATCACAACCGCAGCAATAGGTATTGCTATAGCCGCAACGGGACCGTTGGGAATTACGACGCATCAGAGACGGTTCTTTTGTCACAATGCGTGTCTCTTGTAGTGGTCAAGCATTTTTGTAACACCACCGCTTAATTACCCCACCCTTTTATTATGGCAATTTATAGTCATCATATTTATGAAATCCCCTTGTTTAAGACTGTTGTAAGAGTTAGATATATCTCCTTATGAAATAGTACTTGAAAAACCGGCTCTGATGTGCTAACATACGTGAAAGTTAAAAGCGTTGACGGAAAGAGTAATGCATCAAGGCGTCAAAGAGAGGGCAGGATGGTGAGAGCTGCCCATGGCCGGATTCACGAAAACCACTCCCGAGCTGCACGTGATGAACGTCGCCGTTAGCCTCGTTACGGCCTAATGAGTTAAACACAAGGTGGAACCGTGCATAATGCACCCTTGGGATACGGAAGCATCCTAAGGGTGCTTACTTTATTTATCACACATTTTCACATGAGTTGAAAAGTGTAGAAAACGGAGGGAATCATGGTTAATTTCAAAGAAAACGAAGCACTTAATACACTTAACCATTCCTGCGCTCATGTTATGGCACAGGCCGTTAAGCGTCTTTATCCCCAGGCAAAGTTCTGGGTAGGACCTGTTGTAGCAGAAGGTTTCTACTACGATATGGACCTCGGCGATGAAGTACTTACAGACGAAGACATTGAGAAAATCGAAAAGGAAATGAAGAAGTGCTGTAAGGAAGGTAAGTACATTGTTCGTAAAGAGATTTCCAAGGCTGATGCGCTCGAAATGTTCAAGAACGATGAATACAAGCTTGACCTCATTCAGGACCTTGAAGACGGCATGATTACAATTTACGAGCAGGGCGAGTATACAGACCTCTGCCGCGGACCTCACGTTGAAAATACAAAGCTTTGCAAAAACTTCAAGCTTGTTAAGCATTCCGGAGCATACTGGAAGGGTGATGCAGAGAATAAGGTCCTTCAGCGTGTATACGGTGTCTGCTTCCCTACACCGGAAGAACTTGATGCCTATCTTGCAGAGCTTGAAGAAGCAAAGGCAAGAGATCATCGTAAGATTGGTAAGGAAATGCAGCTTTTCATGGTTGATGACCTCATCGGACGTGGCCTTCCCATGTTCCTTCCCAAAGGATATACAATCTGGCGCGAACTTGAAAACTACATCCGCGATAAGGAACTTGCTCTCGGATACCGTCACGTTCTTACTCCTTGTGTAGGTACCGTTGATCTTTATAAGACATCCGGTCACTGGGATCACTACAAAGAGAACATGTTCCCCGCAATGGAAGTTGAAGGCGAAACATTCGTTCTTCGTCCCATGAACTGCCCTCATCACATGATGATCTATGCAAACAGACCTCATTCATACAAAGAACTTCCCATCCGTATCGGTGAGATTGCCCATGATTTCCGTTTCGAGGCTTCCGGTACACTTAAGGGCATCGAGCGTGGACGTCATTTCTGCCAGAACGATGCACACCTTTTTGTTACACCCGAACAGATTAAGGATGAGGTTGCAGGTGTTGTTGCTCTCATCAAGGATGTATATAAGGATTTTAATATCACAGACTATCGTTGCTGCTTGTCACTTCGTGACCCGAAAGACACAAAGAAGTATCATCAGGACGATGAAATGTGGAATACAGCTGAGAATGCTCTTCGTGAGGTTCTTAACGAGCTTAATATCGAATACACCGAGGAAATCGGCGAAGCTGCTTTCTACGGACCGAAGCTTGACATTAACGTTAAGCCTGCCGTAGGTAATGAGTATACACTTTCCACATGTCAGCTTGACTTCTGCCTTCCCATGAAGTTTAACCTTACATACATTGATGCAGACGGCACAAAGAAGACACCGGTTGTTCTTCACCGCGCAATTCTCGGATCTCTTGACCGTTTCATGGCATACATCCTTGAGGAGACAAAGGGTAACCTTCCTCTTTGGCTTGCACCTGTACAGGTTAAGGTTCTTCCTGTTAAGAATGACGATCCCGAGCTTTCAGCTTATGCAGAGGAAGTTAACGATGCACTTTATGCCGCAGGCGTACGTGTTGAGTATGACGATCGTTCCGAGAAACTTGGCTACAAGATGCGTGAAGCGCAGATGCAGAAGATTCCTTACATCCTTGTCCTCGGAAACAACGAGAAGGATGCAAAGACTGTTACATTCAGACTTCACGGCCAGCAGGAATCCGTAACTGTTGCGCTTGATGAATTCGTGAAGAAAGTTGCCGAAGACATCAAGACAAAAAAGTATGACCTGTAAAAAATAATTGTTTACAAAATGAGATTTATTCTGTATAATGTCTCTTGTTGCAGTGCGAGATATTCGCATAAATACTCTCGCGTTTGGAGGTGTAATTAAATGGTTGCTTTAAGAGTGGCAGTTACAATACTTTATGTTCTTATATGCCTTGCCTTAATCGTTGTCGTATTGTTCCAGGAAAGCAAGACTCAGGGTCTTTCAGGTTCCATCAACGGAATGGCAGAAACATATTGGGGAAAAAACAAGGGCCGTTCAATGGAAGGTACTCTTAAGAAAGTCACAAGACTTCTTGCAGTTCTCTTCGTATTGATTTCCATTGTTCTTAACCTCAACTGGTAATGATTCAATTAAGGCACATTGAAAGATGTGCCTTTTTTCTTTTTAGGTATGGAAAACGAAAATACAAAAAATAATATTGAGCGATTTGTCGAATGTATCTTCCGAGCTACGATGAAAGGGTTCGGTTTTGCTGCGGTCATTCCGGAAGAAGAGGATGAAGTTGCAAAGCCCGAAGAAATATTTATCCCCGCAGCCGGCAAAAAAGATGCCTTTGACGGAGATAAGGTTCTTGTTAAAGTTAATAAACTTGCTTTTGCCGGTAATAAGGCAGAAGGAGAGGTTGTACGCATCCTTGAAAGAGGACTTACACATTTCATCGGAACCTTTAAGAAAAGCAAAAACAGCGGATTCGTTATACCCGACGACAAGCGCATCGAAGCTGATTTCTTTATTCAAAGAGAACACACAAAAGGCGCAAAGGATGGTCAGAAGGTTTATTGCAAAATAACCGAGTACGGTGGAAAAAAGAGACGCCCGGAAGGACGTGTTGTTGAGATACTCGGAGATGCAAACGACCCTAAAACCGATTATAAATCCGTTATCCGCGAATATAATATCTTCCCTGAATTTTCTATGGAAGTTGCAGAAGAGGCCGACTCCATTCCTGATTTTGTTACGGAAGAGGAAAAACGGGGCAGGTCAGACTACAGAAACCTTCTCACAGTAACAATAGACGGAAAAGACGCAAAGGATTTGGATGATGCCATATCCATTAATCGCATGGATAAAGGCTACAAGCTTTACGTACATATTGCTGATGTGTCTCATTACGTTACGGAAGGCTCGGCTCTTGACGAGAGTGCTTTAAAGCGCGGAACAAGTGTTTATCTTATTAACAAAGTTGTTCCGATGCTTCCGAAGAAGCTTTCAAACGGAATATGCTCTTTAAATGCGGGTCAGGACAGACTCGCTCTTTCCTGTATTATGGACATTGATGAAAATGGTAAGATTTACGGGTACAGCATTGAAGAGACACTGATTAATGTCACCAGACGAATGAACTATGACGAGGTCTCTGAAATCGTGGCGGCTCCGGATGCTTACAGGGCAGACTACGGGGAACTCGTGGACATGTTCCTTCTTATGACGGAGCTTTCAACGAAGCTCAGAGACAACAGAAGTGCGCGCGGAGCGCTGGATTTCGAATTTTCGGAGTGCAAAGTGCTGCTTGATGACAACGACAAGCCTTATGATATTGTTCCGGAGGAAAGGAATGTTGCTTCGAAAATCATCGAGGACTTTATGCTTGCCGCAAATGAAACAGTGGCTGAAAGCTACTACTGGCAGGAGCTTCCGTTCCTTTTCAGAACTCATGAAGTACCGGACGAGGAGAAGATTACAAAGCTTTCCCTTTTTGCAAAGAACTTCGGATATACAATAAAGGGTCAGAAGGACAATATTCACCCGAAGGAAATTCAAAAGCTTCTTAACGCGATAAAAGGAACAAAGGAAGAGCCCGTCATTTCAAGGCTTGCTCTTCGTTCCATGAGACAGGCGAGATACACGACGGAGTGCGACGGACACTTTGGCCTATCGGCAAAGTACTATTGTCATTTCACAAGCCCCATCAGAAGATATCCCGACCTTCAGATTCATCGTATCATCAAGGAAAATATACACGGCAATCTTGATGAAAACAGAAAAAATCATTATAATGAAATCCTCGAGGACGTTGCGAGAGAAACAAGCAAATGTGAGCGGAATGCCGAAAGCTGCGAAAGAGATCTTGTCAAGTTCAAGCATGTCGAGTATATGCAGGAGCGAATCGGTGAAGCTTTTGAAGGCGTTATTTCGGGGCTTTCGGGAAGAGGCATTTTTATTGAACTTCCGAACACGGTTGAAGGTGTCGTTCCGATGTCGGGCTTAACGGATGATTATTATGTTTTTGACTCTGACAGATACTTGATTGAGGGTGAAAAAAAGCATAAAACATATGTGCTTGGTCAGAAAGTCTACGTGCTTGTTCTGGACACCGACAAATCGGACAAATCAATTGAGTTCTCCATAATCGGAGAAAAGAAATACAAGTCACTGACGGAAGGTGACTGAAAGGACCGGAAATGGCTGATAAACAATCGTTTGTCCTTGAGGCAAACAACAAAAAAGCCTATTACGACTATTTCATCGAAGCAAAATATGAAGCGGGAATCGAGCTCTTCGGTACAGAGGTCAAGTCTGTAAGGCAGGGAAAAGTTTCAATAAAAGAGTCTTTCATTAAAATCGAGAGAGGCGAGGTTATTGTTTACGGAATGCACATAAGTCCTTACGAACAGGGAAACATATTCAATAAAGATCCTCTCAGACCCAAAAAGCTTCTTATGCATCGATATGAAATAAACAAGCTGACTGCACAAATAAACGAAAAGGGGTATACGCTTGTACCGCTTCAGGTATACATCAAGAACGGCCTTGTAAAGGTTGAGATTGGTCTCGCAAGAGGTAAGAAGAACTACGATAAACGTGAGAGCACGGCAAAGAAAGAACTTAACCGTGAAATGGAAAGAAATTACAAATTAAGAGTCTGATATGGCAGGAAATACAATAGTTGTCCTTCCTTCACTCAATCCGGATTACAGGCTGAATCTTGTTGTCGACGGGGTTTTGAAGGAAGGGTTTAAAAGAATAGTGATTGTCAACGACGGAAGTGACGAAGAACACCTCGCACCCTTTAAGGAGGCTTCGGAAAAGCCCGGAGTTACGGTGCTTACGCATGAGGTGAACAAAGGAAAAGGGCGCGCTCTTAAAACGGCTTTTTCTTATGTCATTGAAAACATATCGGATTGTGACGGTGTTGTTACCATTGACGGTGACAACCAGCATGCACCTGTAGACATTAAAGCATGCACCGATGCGATGGAGAAGAGCGGCAGCATTGTTCTCGGATGCAGGGACTTCACACAGGATAACGTTCCGTGGAAATCAAGAAACGGTAATAACATCACAAAATTCGTATTCAGGGCATTTTGTGGAATAAAGATTTCCGATACACAGACGGGGCTTCGTGCCATCCCTTTCAAATATATTCCCGATATGCTTGAAACAGAGGGAGAACGATTTGAATATGAAACGAACATGCTTCTTGAAATTCACAGCAGAGGCATTCCCATGAGTGAAGTTAAGATACAGACTCTTTACGAAGATATTGAGAATTCAACTTCTCATTTTCATCCCTTCAGAGATTCCTTCAAGATTTACAAGGTTATTCTTAAGTACCTTTTCAGCTCGGGCGTTTCTTCTTTGATTGACCTTGTTATGTTTTTCCTTTTGAGCCTGCTTTTCACAAGGCTCATTACGGAGAACTTTTCATTGCTTTCATATGTGTTTGAACCCGACTATTCGATATGCTTCCTGGCAACACTCGGTGCAAGGGTGGTATCGTCTGTCTTCAACTACAAAGTAAACAGAAACGTAGTGTTTAAGTCAAAAGCAAAGGGATGTGTGCTTCGCTACTACATTCTTGCCGTTATTCAGCTTTCGGTTTCGGCTATGCTCGTGTCGCTTCTTTCCGTGCTTTTTTCTGCCGGAAGTTTCCTGCGCACGGTGTGCAAAGCCGTTGTCGATGTAATCCTTTTCTTTATAAGCTTCCGCATTCAGCAGGCGTGGGTGTTTAAAGAGAAAAAGCATAAGTAACCTCAGGTTCATTTACAAAAGTGAACTTTCGGTATATAATAACCCGGCAACACTAATCTGTTGCTGAGTACAGTAAGGGCTTGTTCCGGTTTCGACGGGGATTTTGAACCTATTGTAGCCATCCGTGGAGGCGACACGTTAATACACCAAATTAAAAATAAACGCTGAAGATAATTTAGCACTCGCTGCCTAAATGGCGGCCGTCGGCCTTAGTGCACCTACGCACTGAGATACCGGCGTCGACTACGTAGGAAACGACACGCGGTAAGCTTTGCCCGCGCGGGCGTATTATGAAGCTACCAAACCTGTTCGCGCGTCTGTTTGCAGACAGGTGAGGAAACGGCCTCTGGCAAAATAGCAGACTGTGATGGGAGAAATGATAGCGGATAGGTTTTCGGACAGGGGTTCGACTCCCCTCAGGTCCACTAAAAAGCAGGCGAAAGCCTGCTTTTT
>JAZLLG010000054.1:0-32772 GCA_045598045.1 Lachnospiraceae bacterium
GCAATGTTTACTTCAATGTCCTTAATTGTCTGACGCATGCTTTTTATTCCGTACAGATACTGAATAAGCGCAATCTTAATCAGAACAACCGGGTCAATACTTGGGCGTCCGTTATCGAGACAGTATTTATCTTCGACAAGATCGTAAATAAAGTTCCAGTCAATGGCCTTGTCGATTATTCTAAGCAAGTGATCTCTTGGCACAAGGTCATCCATATTTACTATCTGAAGTTCATTATTGAATTTATCGCCTTCACGAGACATCATAGAGGTTATCCTACCTGTTTTTTGATAAGATAATTATATCAAAAAAAGTAGCCTAAAGCCAGTAAAATCAAGGCTTTAAGCCACTTTTTGTTACTAAAAAGTGAGAAAACCCAGCGACGATATCCGCTGGGTTTGTCTACAGTCTGGGACGGGGATGTGTATTCATTTTCTTTACAGAAAATGAATACACATCCCCGTTTTTTTGCGCCTTTCAGCGTTTTGACATTTTCAAAAATGAATACACATCCCCGTCCCCCAGTATCATTTTTTATGCCGTGAACAGTAATCTTTTTCGCAATATTTGTGTCTGTTGGGGCAATAATTGAAGTGATTTTTCTGTATATTTTATGATAAAATCCACGACGTAGCATATAATATGGAGGAGTTGTATATGTCAGCATTTGAAACCGGTTCATATAGAAACGTTTTTGCAGAATATGGAATAAACGAAGCAGATATAGAAAAACGTCTTGCGGAAATCCG
The DNA here is from genome assembly GCA_045598045.1 of Lachnospiraceae bacterium. Lineage (GTDB taxonomy): Bacteria > Bacillota > Clostridia > Lachnospirales > Lachnospiraceae > RGIG3528. The sequence goes on from JAZLLG010000054.1 coordinate 750, forward strand.
TGACTTTTACTTCTACGGAACCGAAGAAGAACGCGTATATCATGAGGCCGGCTCCGACATGGCCTACATTGAGGACACCGGTAATCACGATGCCCGCACCGAGGGTATGTCCTATGGCATGATGATTTGCGTACAGCTCAACATGAAAAATGAGTTCGACCGCCTTTGGAAATGGGCGAAAACATATATGTACATGAACACAGGTTGGAACGAGGGCTACTTTGCATGGTCTTGTGCCACAAACGGCAACAAGAACGCCAACGGTCCCGCTCCCGACGGTGAAGAATTCTTTGCCATGTCTCTTTTATTCGCTTCACACAGATGGGGCGACGGTGAAGGCATCTTCAACTACAGTGCCGAGGCAAAGCAGATTCTTAAAGCAATGATTCGTAAAGGTTCGAACGGACGTCCCGGTGACCCTATGTTTAATCAGGAGAATCATCAGATTCTCTTCGTTCCCGGAAGCAACTTCACCGATCCGTCATATCATCTTCCTCACTTTTATGAGCTCTTTGCCCTTTGGGCAGACGAGGAAGATCGTCCTTTCTTTGCCGAAGCCGCCAAAGTCAGCCGTGAGTATCTTGCCAAGAGTTGTCACCCTGCGACAGGTTTTTCGGCTGAATATGCGAACTTTGACGGGACGCCGATGCGTGCTCCTCTCCCGTGGTCAAGAGACCGCCATGACTGGTTCTTCTCCGACGCCTATCGTACAGTGGCAAACATTGCTCTCGACTACGAATGGTTCGGCAAAGATGCCGGCCAGGTTAAGGCTTGTAACAACATTCAGCGTTTTATGAACGCTTCCCGCTTAAAAAATGAGTACCTTATCTACGAAATAGACGGAACGGTTGTTCCAGACACAACTGCGCTTCACCCTGTCGGCCTTCCCGCAACAATAGCTCAAGGTTCACTTGCAGCCGATAATGAGTTTACCAAGGACTGGGTACTTTCCTTCTACAACACGCCTCTCCGTCTCGGAGACAGGCGATACTATGATAACTGCCTGTATTTCTTCGCTTTCCTTGCACTTAGTGGGAATTACAGAATATGGAAATAAAATATGCTTGATTTCAATCCTATAACAAAACAAGATTATCCGGATCCGGACATAATCCGTGTCGATGACGCCTATTATCTCCTTTCCACAACTATGCACTTTTTCCCGGGTGGGTCGCTCCTTCGTTCATACGACCTTGTAAACTGGGAAGTCATTAATTACATCTATAACGATGAGCTGGACGGGACAAGTGACGAAGCCCTTGCATTTGAGCAGAACATTTACGGTCATGGTATGTGGGCTCCCACACTTCGCTACCACAACGGCACTTTCTATGCGCTCTTCGTTTCCATCGGAATGCAGAGGACATACCTTTTCACAGCCAGTGATCCTCTTGCAACTTGGGAAAAGCACACGCTAATCGGCATGTTCTATGATGCCTCTCTCCTATTTGATGAGGACAAGGTGTATATCGTACACGGCAACAGAACCATCCGTATCACCGAGCTTGACCTTGACAATCTTTGTGCCAAAGAAGGTGGTCTGGATATTGAGGCATTTTCCGATACTTCCGATTCCGGACTCGGCTATGAAGGTTCACACATTTACAAAATCAATGGTTTCTACTATGTTTTCAATATTCACTGGCCAAGAGGCTGCGTAAGGACACAGGTCGTTCACCGTGCAGCTCAGATAGAAGGCCCTTATGAGAAGCGTCTCCTTATTCAGGATGAATGTGGGCTTCGCGGAAAAGGAGTTGCCCAGGGTGGTATTGTTGAAGCTCCGGACGGAAACTGGTATGGTTTCTTCTTCAGAGATCAGGGTGCATGCGGCAGAGTTCCCTTCCTCACCCCCGTCACATGGAAAGATGGTTTCCCTTTTGTAGGCGAAGGTGGAAAGATTCCCGACTTCCCCGCTCCCGCTTCCACAAGGCCTGATTATAAATATGAGCCGCTTTTCACTTCCGATTTTACCGTAAAGTCCAAAGACGGCACTTTGGCATTAAAGAAGCAGTGGCAGTGGAATCACACTCCGGATTACAGGTTTCTTGAGCTTACCGAGAACAGCTACTCAATCACAACAGACAAGCTGTGCGGAAACATCACTCAGGCAAGAAACACTCTGACACAGCGCACTTATTGGGACGGCTGTGCAGCCGAAGTTACGGTTGATGCTTCCGGAATTAACGACTTTGACCATGCAGGTCTTTCGATTTTTGCCTCTTGTTACGGTCAGCTTTCTGTCACACGGGAGCTTGGTGAATATTATCTTTGTCTCATTACCCGTGAGCCGGATGAAAATTTTGACGGGCGTCACGATACATTGCAAGGCAATATCATCGAAAAAATCCGCCTCGACAGTCCCGTTGTCCGCTTAAGGATTGATGTAGACTTCGAAGGACTTAAAGATATCGCTCGTTTCTCTTACAAAACCGGCAAGCGTTTTGAAATGTTCCCCTTTGTTCACAAGATGATGTTCAGACTGGATCACTTCTGCGGTTCGCGTTTTGCCCTCTTCAACTATTCCACGAGAAGAGCCGGCGGAAAAGCCGTTTTCACGGACTTTAAGTACATCAAATAAGCAAATACATTCAATATGTCCTCTTTTGACGAAAACAGCCGACGCATTGCGCCGGCTGTTTTCATATCTTTATTATGCAATTAATCAAGCTCAAAAGAACTTCTCTTTGTGCGGAATGCGCTCGGTGTGCATCCTTCAATGTCTTTGAAAACCCTGTTGAAGGTAGAGATGCTTGCAAAGCCTGTGTTCATGGCAATGTCCATAATGGAATACTCAGGATTGTTAAGGAGTTCCTTAGCTGCACGTATGCGTCTTAATGTAAGGTAGTCACAGAACGTGTAGTCCGTATATTGCTTAAAAAGCCTTGAGAAATAGTACTTACTGAAGCCGATATTGACCGCAGCATCTTCAAGGGTAATCTGTTGCATGTAGTTCTCGTTTATATACTCCAGGAGCTGATTGAATTCTTTAACATACTGCTGCTGTTTCTTCGGTTTCGCATTACTGAAAAGCTTTTCATCGGTATCATGATTCTCACCGAAAAGCACGAGCAAATTAATGAACAGTGAATACACGGAAAGTTCACTGTAGGAGCTTCCGTAGAAGTAGGCATTACGCATCTGAACAAGAATGCTGTAAGCTTCATCGAAAATACGAGGATATGAGCTTTTTGTGGCATGTATCGGTGAAAGGATGGCAGGCTGAAGGCCTTCAAAGCCTTTCATTCCTTTTATGAAGGACATATCGAAAAGGAAAATGAATCTGGAGCCCCCCATGGGTGGGTTCTTATATTCATGCATGCAACCGGATGGAATTATGAAAATCTCACCGGGATCGATGCGGAGTTCCTCGTCCCTGATAACGACATCATACGGTCCCTCAACCGGCATAAGTATCTCCATAGCTTCGTGCCAATGGGGCTTAAAGCCTCCGGGCTCACGGTTGAACCATATTCTTACCGAAGAGTTGTTGTGAAAGTCTACAACCTCATGGTCTCCGTCAGTGTATTCAATGCTCCCCTTGAAATCGCTGTTTGTTGAGTACAGCAGCTCTTTTTCATGTTTAGGCATACCCTTCTCCTCACACCTTGCAACAAAATGACTAACTACGAAGAAACCTTTCTAAAGTAAATTACTCTGTTATTGCTGAAAAAGAATGTTTTTCTCAATGAAGTTATTATATAATCGATTGTCATATCTTGTCAATGAAAAGTAATTTTTTTCATTTGTTTCTATATAAAAAACAGCGAAAAAGACGAAAAAGCAACATTTTTATGCTTTGTCGGTATAAATCCACCAAATTTAAAAGCTTCTTCTAAGCAAAAATTGATAATCGTTTTTCAGCTTATCAGAATTTACCACTTGTAAAAAACACAGCAATAATTGCTATGCGCAAACTTTGCCATAGCAAAATGATACTAGGGGACGGGGATGTGTATTCATTTTTTTCTCACCCTTGCATTTATGGGAATTATGGTTTATTATTCAACTATAATTCTTTTAATCAGGAGACTATATGCCAAGGAAAGCACGTACTATCAGTTCGAGCGGCATATATCATGTCATACTGCGTTCCGTAAATCAGCAAATCATATTTGAGGAAGAGTCCGATTATCTGAAATTTCTCTATATTTTATCTGATTGCAAGAAAAAATATGATTTTGATCTTTATGCCTACTGTATAATGTCCAATCACATTCATCTTCTTTTGATGGATCCGTCACATCAGTTAAGTTCCATTTTTCAAAGCCTTGAAGGTCGTTTTGCAAGATGGTACAATCAAAAATACAATCGTTTCGGTCATTTGTTCCAGGAGCGCTTTCTTAGTTGCCCCATCGAGGATAACACCTACTTTTTTAATGTCCTTTTGTACATCCATAACAATCCTGTAAAGGAGAATATGTGCCGATTTATCACCGAATACAGGTGGAGCAGCGCGAGTGCTTACTACGGTCAGAAAAATAGTATAATAAATACCGATTTTGCATGTAGCCTTATTGGAACAAAAGAGTTATTATTAAATATGTTTTCGCACGAACAACCGGTTGGCAGCGACGAAGCTTTCGAACTTTCGAAGTCTCAGCCGCTCTACTACGTTGACGAAAAAGCTCTGACTGTTTTCAAGCACTTAAGCGGATGCGCCTCACCTTCCGACGTGCAAAAAATGCCAAGGGCAAATCGTAATGAACTAATCAGACTGCTCTACAAAAACAGCCTGTCATACAATCAGATTTCAAGATATTGCGGCATATCAAGAGCAACGGTATATCGAGTAGTAAATTGCTATAAATCCGAATAATTATGTGAGTATTACGAATTTTTATCATAGGGGTTGTGCACATTTTGTTACATCCCCTATAAAAAAATGAATACACATCCCCGTCCCCCAGTATCAAAATAAAGAGGTTTACTATGGCTACAGTACGTTTATTTGACAATGATGCATACAAAACAGAAGGTTATGGAACAGTGGTGTCTTGTGTCGAAGAGGAGCACAACGGGCAAAAGTGCTTTGCTCTTGTTCTTGACAGCACGATCTTCTTCCCCGAAGAAGGCGGGCAAAGTCCTGACAAAGGATTCATAGACAACGCTGAGGTTCTTGATGTACAGGTTGACCACGGCATCATAACGCATTATGTTACCGAAAGGTTTGACGAAGGCCGTTCCGTATGTATGAAGCTCGATATGAATCATCGTTTTTCAAATATGCAGCAGCATTCCGGAGAACACATTTTTTCCGGACTCGTTTACACGCTCTTCGGATATTCCAACGTCGGTTTTCACCTGAGCGACAATTCCGTCACGATGGATTTCGACGGTGTTCTAACGAAAGAAGATCTGGAAATGATTGAAACGAAAGTCAATGAAGCCATTTCCCGCAATCTTGAAGTCACCGCTCGTTACTATACAAAAGAAGAATTGGAACTCATTACGTACCGCAGCAAAAAAGAACTCGAAGGCCCGGTACGCATCGTCACCATTCCCGGCTTTGACACATGTGCCTGCTGTGCTCCGCATGTAAAGCACACCGGTGAAATCGGTATGCTCAAAATCATTCATTCCCAAAATTATAAAGGAGGCGTACGTATCCACATACTTTGCGGCTTCCGTGCCCTTGAATACTATCGTGAAAGCCTGTCTCTCATAGATTCTCTCACCGGCACTCTCACCACCGGTCGTGAAAATCTCCTTGAGAACGTTGAAAAACTCAAATCCGAAAACCTTTCTCTCTCCTCAAAGCTTCTTAACGCAAAGCAGGAGTTGCTTCATAAAGAGCTCGACTCTCTCCCCGCAGAGCTTTCCGATGTTATTTTGTGTCGTGAAAAAACGGACAGCCTCATTATGAGAAACGCCGTAAACTATCTCACCGCAAAGCATGATGGTTTCTGCGGTTTCTTCTCCGGAAACGATGAAACCGGCTACACATTTATCATTGCTTCGTCGACAAAGGATGCACGTGAGCTTTCAAAAAAACTTGCCGACACCCTTTCAGCAAAGGGCGGCGGCAAGCCTCAAATGGTTCAAGGAAACATTTCTGCAACAAAAGAGCAGATTCAGAATGTCCTCGGAATCGACTTTATTTGATTAAAAGAAGCATTTTACTCCTCGTAAACTGCCGGCATATGTCTCTTATGCTCACTTCCGTTGTGATATCTGTTTATGATGGCAAGATTCTCTTCAGTTGCTTCGCCCGTAAACAGGAACTTATCAATATCAGCGTACGAAATGCCCATTTCCTGCTCGTCTGTCTGACCTTCATACAGCGCTGCGGAAGGGGCTTTTTTAATAATACATTCAGGGCATCCGAGATACTCAAGGAACTCGTAAACCTCCTGAACGGTCAGATCCGCAATGGGATTAAAGTCGAAAGCTCCGTCACCCCATTTTGTGAAATAACCCATGTAACGTTCGCTCTTGTTGCCTGTACCTGCCACAAGCCTTCCCTCGCTTGAAGCGATGCAATAAAGTGCATTCATGCGAAGTCTGGGACCGATGTTTGCAAGACCAAGGACAGTGGGTTTCGTTATTTTTTCAAGTTCCGCTACGAGGGCGTCTCTTGCAGGTGTAAGGTCTACTGTCCTTGTTTCGATATGGAACTTGTCGGCAAGCTCGTTGCCATGATCCGTATCTTCACCATAGTTTCTCTTTGATGCACAGGGCATAATAATGCCGACAGTGTTTTCGCAGGCAAGCTTGCAAAGTATACCTACAAGTGCGGAATCCTTTCCGCCGCTGTTACCGAAAACAATTCCCGTGCAATGAGCCTCAGCCAGCTTACCACGTATAAATTCAACTCTCTTTTTAGTTTCTTCAGCATAATCTCTAAGCATAATCCACCTCCGTGACCCAATGATTATATCACAGCCCCTTCGGCTTTACAAATCAAACGTTATGCTTTATAATATCAAAGTTTGAATTTTCAAAAGGTTATTTTCAAAGCGTTGCGAAAACGCTATATGCAATTGAGGTGTTATTATGTCAGAATCCGTTCAGGAAAACAAAATGGGTACTATGCCCATAGTAAAGCTTATTGTCAGTATGGGTGTCCCAATGATGCTTTCCATGCTCGTCCAGGCGCTTTACAACATCGTAGACAGTATATTTGTTTCTAAAATTTCAGAAGACGCACTTACAGCCGTTTCGTATGCTTTCCCCATGCAGAACTTTATGATTGCACTCGGTGCCGGCACCGGCGTCGGAATTAACGCGCTGCTTTCCAGAAGTCTTGGTGAAAAGAAATTTGAACGCGCAAATAAAGCAGCCGGCAACGGTATTCTTCTTGCTTTTGTAAACTTTGTAATATGCTTTTTCCTTGGTCTTCTTTTCACAAAGCCCTTCCTCGCAACTCAGACAAGCGATCCCGTTATTTTGGAATATGGATGTGACTATCTTTCCATAGTTATGATGTATTCCTTCGGCCTTTTCGGCCAGATGGTTTTCGAACGTCTCCTGCAGTCCACCGGACGTACCATCTTCTCAATGTGGTCGCAAGGTCTCGGTGCAGTAATCAACATCATTTTGGACCCCATCCTCATTTTTGGTCTCTTTGGTTTCCCCGAGCTCGGAATAAAGGGTGCAGCCATAGCAACGGTTATCGGTCAGTGCTGCGCGATGTGTCTCGGTTTCTTCTTTAATATTAAAAAGAATCCCGACATAAAAATCACTCCCAAGTACCTTATTCCAGAGCTTCCCGTTATCGGTCAGATATATGCCGTAGGACTTCCTTCCATCATCATGATGTCCATCGGTTCGGTTATGACATATCTTATGAACCGTATTCTTTCGACGTTCAATTCGACGGCAGTTGCCGTTTTCGGTGCATATTTCAAGCTTCAAAGCTTCTTCTTCATGCCCGTTATCGGCCTTAACAACGGCCTTGTTCCCATTGTCGCATACAACTATGGTGCAAAGCGTAAAGACCGACTCATGAAGGCTTACAAATCGGGGCTTGCAGGCGCAATCATGATTATGGTCGTAGGATGTCTCATATTTGAGCTCATTCCTCAGGTACTCTTCTCGCTTTTCAACGCTTCCGATGCAATGCTTGAAATGGGCATTCCCGCATTACGAATCATCGGCATTCATTTTGTCATTGCAGCTTTCTGTATCATAACCGGAACAATGTTCCAGGCACTCGGCAACGGAGTTTTCTCCATGATCGTATCCATCTGCCGACAGCTTGTCGTTCTCATCCCCGCAGCATGGCTTCTTTCCCTCACAGGAAACGTCAACGCCGTATGGTGGTCCTTCCCCATTGCTGAAGCAGCTTCTGGAATTATAAGTGCGGTGCTTTTCAAGATTCAGTACAGTCAAAAAATTAAGGACTTGTAAATTATAGTCCCCTGCCTTTGCAAACGGCAGGGGATTTTTTTATGCATTTTCTATTGATGCACTAAATTCAAGTAGTTTCCCAACATTCATAATGAAATCACAATAATTTATCAGATAATTTATCTCGCATTTATATATCTATCTTGAAAAAAAAAAAAAAAAACACAAGTATAATCACACATAACTTGCCGTAAATATGTTCAATCCGAAAAAGACAGACAATGAAAGGAGTTATGTATGATTGTACTGACCAAAGGTAAAAACGTATATCTTAGAGCTCTTCTTTGTGTAGTGATGATATTATCCCTCATCCCATGCACTTCTGTTAATGCCGCATCAACCGTTAATCACACCAAGGCAGAGGCATTGGCATGGGTTGAGTCAATGGTAGGCACTTATAATCTCGATGCGGACGGCATTTATCCAGGAGAATGTGTAGACCTGATTTTGAAATATTATGACTACCTCATCGGAGGACATTCCGGTATCAGGGGTAATGCAAAAGATTATGCTACAAATTACGTACCAGGTAGTTTTACGCGAATCAAAGGTGCTTCTCCGCAACCCGGAGATATATGTGTAAACACATCCGGTGAATGGGGACATGTATGGATTCAGGGTGAAGGTAATGTCACTTATCATCAAAACCTTAGTGAAATAAAGCAAGTCAGAAAGCTGACAGGATGGACATATTTAACAGCAGAATATGTCATTCGCCCGAATTTCAAACAGGAAACCAAGACACCAATCACCCCGGTTCCAATCACTCAAGCGCCTGTTATCGATGTCGACACCGACAAATGGGAAAAAACTGACTCAGGAATTTACTATTATTGTCCTGATCAAGAGGGGTTTTATTCAAATCATCCTATTTACAATAAATATGATTGTAATCCACTTGTATCGTCAGAAAGCGACTCGAAAAAACGAGTCGTATCCGATTCGCAGTTTTACACGTACATTTACTATCATTGGACGTGGAGTAAATACGAACGTAGTACATATAACTTATACGTAAGTAAGACATACAAATGGGAAGGTTCATACGAATACTACAATTTCAGAGCTTTCGAAAGTTCCAAAGAATATGGCCACACAGATAAATATGGTGCCTATGACCCTGATGTTTTCTACTGTTGGATGGACAATCCCGAGGATGGCAGCTGGTGGTGGTTCAGGGTTCCCGTATATCAGCAAACCTATACCGATTATACGCTTAAATCTGTTTCCCCGACTCCCATAACAACTCAAAAGACAACCGTTACTAAACCTCCCATTGCTACTAACACTCCTATCGCGACCGTTACTTCAACGCCTGAACACTACACCGTTGAAACAAAAAAAATCGGAGCCAAAAATCCATATTCAGCATTTGATATTATTTTTAATGCCAAGGTTGGCTCCGGTGAAGGAAAAGTCAGCATTAGGGATGCTTCTCCAAATGCTACAAATAACATAACCGAATTTCTCCCGGAAGCATATCTTTACAAAGGATACGTCAGTGATTCCGACTTGTATTATGAGATTATTTTACGAGCTGCGCCCGACACCGGATATCACTTTTCACATTGGGAAGAAGAGATAACAGATGATTATTATAATACAAGCGTAATAAATGTCTCAAATTCTGCAAATTATACAATATCCGGAATTGCAGAACCAACAGAAAAGACTTATTATGCCGTGTTTGTTTCCAACACTCCCACTCCAAAAGCGACAGCTACAAATACGCCAAAACCAACAGCTACTAACACGCCTAAACCAACGGCTACCAACACGCCTAAACCGACGGCTACAAATACGCCAAAGCCGACGGCTACAAATACGCCAAAGCCGACAGCTACAAGCACACCGGTTCCGACAGCAACAAATACGCCGGAGCCAACTGCTACGAGCACTCCGGCACCGATGCTTACAGATACACCAACGCCAACAGCAACAAATACACCGATGCCAACTGCCACAGATACACCAACGCCTCTTCCTACTCAGGCAAATATTACAGAATCGGATTTATCACAAGATAACACACCGACACCTCTTCCCACTACATTTTTAGATTCTGATGTTACGAACGATTCATCCGACCCTACAGGTCAAGAGCCGCTTACCACCTCTGTTCCTTATGCTATCGCAGCAGATGAGGACAGAGCCAACGTGCCTATGAAATCTGCTGAAGTAACATCACAATCCGGGGAAACCGTTTCTAAAGAAGCAAAAACAAACGAAGTAAATCCTACAGTCCTTTATATTATTGTTGCTCTCTCCTCTTTAGTAGGCGGAGGAGGCGTGGGGCTTGGGTTATTTATGCTTCTTAAGAAAAAACTATTATCCAAATAAAGACTTTATTGTTTGACTAACATAAACTAACTAAGGAGGATACATTATGGGACTTGCTTTTGGAGTAATTATCGTTGCCCTCATTATCGGATGTATTGCAGGAATAAGTGCCCGCAACAAGCAAAATAAAATGATTGAGGAAGGAAAAATCATTAAGCGGGATCTTAAGTTTATTAAAAATGCAGAGGAATTTCATTTAAGAGAAGTTTCCTCTGAAGAACTTGAAAAAGCTATATTAGCTTTCAATTATGGCGATATGGGTACAAGCATGGAAGGCAACAAGGAAAGCCAGATATATTCATTCACAGGTCCCGGATGGAAGGCGCTTCTCGAAAGGAAATCCTCTGTCGGTGAAAGAGGCCTTTACCGGTTTGAATTCACTAATTGGAGTGAATATCGTGGAATACCACAGGATTTAGTTAACACAAACAAGCTTATTACCGCTATAGAAAAAATGTTCCTTTCTTTTGACTCTTCCACTACAGTTTCATCAGTTCCTCGTGAACTAAAAACTCGCAGTAAACTAATTTGAGGTGATAAAAATGAATAACGATACTTTGATTATAGTAATAATAATTGCAGCAATAGTAATTTTAATGATAATCCGTTTTGTGGTTAATGCCCTTTGTCGCAAATTATCCAATAAGATTTCCGACTCTATTCACAACGGAATCGCTCGTAAGCATCAAACAGACAACAAAACGGAAAATCTTAGTGAACGCTATAAAATATAACGTACATATAGTAAGTATTATATCCTCCTTTTTGCTTAATCAAGGAGGATATAATGCTCTTCAATTAATTAAGGAGTTATTATGAGCAAACGCCTATCATTCGTTATTATTCTATCAATTGTACTTATTTTCATGTGTGGTTGTAATGAAAAAAAGAACACTTCAAAAGCAATTGAATCAAGCACCTCTTCCGCCTCTCTTTCTCCTACAAAAAGTGTTTTTAAAGACGATGCGTCTGCAATTTCTTCTGATGATTCTCATTCTTCAAATCAGTTAAGTAATTCTGACGCGTCAATATTCAGTGTATCACTAACCACACCTCTTCCAACTTTTACGCCTACTCCAACTAATACCCCAACACCAATATCCGGTAGCGATGGTACCTTCGGATATAGGCAGATTGAGGATGGTTCATTATGTATATACGGAATACGCCCCGACAAAGCATTTGGAGATATCACTATTCCTAATCAAATCATTGGCATTGACGTAACTTGTATTGATGACAACGCCTTTTTGGAGGCAGAAAATATATCAAGTATATTTATTCCTGAAGGCATAAAAAAAATAGGTTACAATGCATTTGCCAGATGTAAGGGGTTAGTGAGCATTTCCCTTCCATCCAGTTTGGAATATATCGGAAGTAGTGCTTTTTCATCATGTTCAAATCTGAAAAGTATTACCCTTCCGAAAAGTATAAAAAGCATAGGCAATTCAGTATTTGCCAGCTGTTATAACTTAGAAAATATAGAATTCCCAGATTCATTGACAAGTATCGGTGAAAACGCTTTTTCATTTTGCTCCAACCTTTCTGAAATTAATCTTCCAAGCAGTTTAACAGAAATAGGCAATGGTGCTTTTTCGTATTGTAGTTCATTAACTTATTTATCTGTTCCGGATAGTGTAACAAATATAGGCGTCGGAGCTTTTTCTTGGTGTAATAAACTAAAAGATATAAATCTTTCAGATAACTTGACATATATAAGTCCAAAATTATTTTGGGGATGCGAAAGTCTCACAAACGTTACTATTCCAAATAAGGTAACAAACGTTGGCGGCTACGTCTTCAATTGTTGTGAACGGCTTCGTAGTGTTACATTCCCTGATTCCTTGTCTTGTTTTTCACTTACCGTGTTTATCGGGTGTAATCCAAGCGTAAAAATATATGCACCAGATTGTTTGTTACACATTTTCACCGAAAATGAGTTATATAATGTAACAACCGTTACTATTCCTTCATACGTTACAGGAATAGCAGATAATGGATTCACAAATTGTAAACATTTATCAAATGTAACTATCCCCGATAAAGTAGCGTATATTGGCAACGAAGCCTTTTATTATTGTGAGAATTTAAAAAGCATATTCATTCCAAACAGTGTGACATCTATTGGTAGTCATGCTTTCAGTAATTGTGAAAAGCTGTCGAACGTCATACTTCCGAATAGTATTACATCCATTGGTAGTAGTGCTTTCTATTGGTGTAAAGGGCTTACATCCATATCTCTTCCTGAAGGAATAACGGATATTAATGAATTCACATTTGCATACTGTACTAATCTTACCGACATATATATTCCAAGCACAGTAACATCAATAAAAAGCAAAGCATTCATGGCCTGCCATAAATTGGAAAATGTACATATTCCGAGTAACTTGATTCTCTTAGGCGATAATGCTTTCAATAGTTGCAAAAGTCTAACAAATATAACAATCCCCACCAGCATCACTAATATAGAGGAATTCACATTTGCCGGATGTTCAAGTGTATTCGAAATAATTGTACCTGATAATATAACAAGTATAGGTAGGTTTGCTTTTTCCGGATGTACCTCTTTGAAAAAAATCGGATTTCCAAATACCATTACAAGTATTGGGGATTCATCTTTTAAGGATTGCACTAGTTTATCAAGCATTACTCTTCCAAACGGAATACATTCCATTGAATATAATACATTTAACGGCTGCACAAATCTGACCGATATCGTCATTCCTAACGCAGTTACTATCATTGATGATGGTGCCTTCAATAATTGTATAAATTTGTCGTATATTACAATTCCAAGCACTGTAACATCAATTGGTGAAGAAGCATTTTCCAATTGTTCTAAGTTAACAAATCTCGTCCTTCCTAGTAGTATAGAAAAAATCGGCAATAAGGCTTTCTACAATTGTACAGGCTTAGTCGAACTTACTATTCCTGAAAGTGTCAAATCACTCGGCAGTGAAGTTTTTAGCAACTGTTCTTCGCTATCAGACATTATCATTAAAAATGGTGTAACAAGCATTGGAAGATACGCTTTCGCTAATTGTAGAGGCCTGACTAAAATAGAATTACCAAAAAGTCTTACAAATGTCAGGTCGCACCTTTTTAGCGGTTGTGCTAATTTATGCCAAATAACCATCCCCGACTCAGTCTCAGGTTATTCTCTGACTGTATTTCTCGGTTGTAATCCAAATGCAGATATTAAAGCACCTTCCTGCCTTATCCGTTATTATTACGATTATGACGTTCGAGAAATGGAGGTAGTAAGTATTCCAGATGGAATTTCTTCAATAGGAGATGATGCCTTTCTTGACTGCGATAAACTAAGTAGTCTGTTCATTCCAGACGGTGTTGAAAGTATTGGTCTTTGTGCCTTTAATGGTTGTTGCAATTTGGAAGAAATCACATTTCCTGAAAGTGTAACAAGTATAGGCAGTGGTTCCTTTGGATTCTGTGACAATTTAAAATTCATTTATGTTAAACAAGGTTCTTTTGCGGAAGAATGGGCTACCAAAATGGGCTACGCTTCCAAAGTATCATATTATTAAGTTACTTAGTCCAAAAGATGCCAATAGAAACCAAGAGCCGGACGACTAAACGTCTTCCGGCTCTATTCTTTCAACATCATTAATGAATTGTTCTTCGCTCACCTTTGCCGCATCATCCATTTCCTCATCCAACCCCGTCAGCGCAGCAAAAGGCGCGAACTGGGCCGCCCTGTCATGATAAGACATGTGCGGCCTCGTTTTTGACCGAGGATGCGGCATATTTATAATATCATCGTATTTATTTGTCTTTTGAAGTTTTTCCATTTTTGTTTACGAAATCCTTATCTACATCGATTACGCAAAAACATTCGGGATGCTCTTTATGGAGTTCCGTCTGTATTGCATTTTTCACTTCTTCGTCGCTATATTCGTACTTAAAAGGAACAACTATGTCAAAAATCACATTTGTACGTGTCGGGCCTTGGACAATTCTGAAATCGTGAAAGGTTATGTTTGCATCAATCTTTGATATGACTCTCGCAACGGCTTTTTTGTATACGTTGGTGGCCTCATCATCAATACTGATCGGGTCCATGTGGAGGACTGCTTCACATTTAAGTTTTGTCTTTAGTTCATGCTCGGTAACGTCCATAACCTCGTGAAGGTCAAGTATATTGCCATCCGCACTCACTTCTGCGTGAAGGCTTAAGAACACTCTTCCCGGGCCGTAGTTATGCACAACAAGATCATGAATGCCATGAATTTCGGGATGAGCCATTACGATTTTTTCCACTTCATCTACAAATTCCGGTTCAGGCGGCATACCAAGCAGCGGCCCGATTGTTTCCTTGGCTGATGAAATGCCTGCCTTGAAAATGAACAATGAAACGAGAATACCGCACCATCCGTCGATAGCTATGCTAAAACGTGCTCCGATAATCGTGCACACAAGAACCACTGCTGTTGCGAAAACGTCGCTTAGGGAATCGGAAGCCGTGGCATCCATAGCAGGACTGTTAATCTTCTTTGCCGTAAGATGATTGTAAAAGAACATATACACCTTAACAAGTATCGAAAATGCCAGAATAATGATTATGACCGTACTTAACTCGGGAATTTCCGGATGAACAACCTTGTCGATTGAAGATTTGATAAGCTCAAAGCCCATGAATATGATAAGCATCGACACAAGAAGCCCGGATATATACTCTATTCTTCCATGTCCGTAAGGATGTTCGGAATCCGGTTCCGTGTTACTGAGTTTAAACCCCAAAAGAACGATTACCGAAGATGCCGCATCCGACAAGTTGTTTACGGCATCCGACACAATTGCGACAGAACCTGAAATGCTGCCCGCAACAAGCTTGAAAACTGCAATCAGAATGTTAAGAAAAATGCCGACTGCGCCGCAAAGCACACCGTAAGCAGTTCTAACTTCAGGATTTTTAACATCAGTCCTGTTCTTTATAAAAAGCTTTGAAAGTATCGTAATCATTCGTTCTAAACCTCCAAAAGGGATTCCTTACATTATAAACGAAAGAAAAAAGCCAGTCAATAAAGAATTCGGTGACTATCAAGGCGCTCAATGACAATATATTTTCTATATCAGAATATGTAACCGATCAATTACCCATTCGGGAGACAATACTGTCTATATTAAAAATAACGTAACCGTCCTCTCCGGGCATTACCCGGCTAATGATACGAACGCTTCATACGTCAGCGTAGGTTGCTTTTGCATGCATAGCGCCATGGCACCTACCGTTTGAGGAATAGTCCGGCTTTCCGAAACCGCATTGCTCCAGTTGATATATACTTCGATATCTCGGTTCTATCTCGACTGTGATTACGTTACCTATGCGATGGATCAGTTTATCGGAGAACCGGAGCATTGGAATAAAGGCATAGGTACTTCTATCTTCAGATGATTATTTCTTTCCTGAAGACGCATCTATGGAGTCTGTTGCTCGTTAAAAGCAGGCTGCTTTCGCAGCCCGCTTTTATTAATGGTTTTGAAATTCTTTGTCCGCTTATTCGTAATATAATTTCTTCAAGTATAATGTATCATATATAACCGATGTGTCTCCCGACAAGCAAAAGCCAAATTCAACGGTATTCCCATTGAAATACAGGCCTGCCTTTTTTATGGTCGGCATTGTTTGGCCATCGGCATCTCCATAGTCTCGGAAATATCCTTCTCCTCCATCTTCAGAGAAAGATCCCCATTCATTCTGGCTATATGTTAATAAATCCTCTACGCCATTGTCATAATAAACATACTGGTACTCAGCCTCAAAATATCCTTCGCCTGTCTGCTTTGAAAAATTATGTTTAAGGACAAGCACAAACGCCTCGTCGCCATCCTTCATATCCGGATTATCATAGTAATATCCAATCCATTTATCCGCTAATGACGGTGCTTCACCATTCCATTCGCGTTTTTCGGGTTTAGGCGTTGAAGTAGCTTCTACAGTAAATGTAGCCACGAGCTCAGAATCAATAATGATTTCCTCTTCGCCGTACTTCTCATTTTCCTCATTTAGCAACGATTGCTGAGATGTCACACTTTCACTTAATTCCTGTTCCAATGTCGGCTTGTCCGTTGCTTCATTCCCGGGTGCAGTAGTATATGAAGCTCTATTTTCATTTTTATTCACGTTATCAACTTTGCTTTGTGTTTCACTGCATGCACCAAATACGAGAAGGATAAAGAGCAGTACCACAGCAAGTTTACATTCTTTTCTCATAACAAATCTCCTTTTTCAAGCTGAAATCATATTCCAAATAATATTCTATCAAATTCCGTCCCCATGTCTACATTTTTTAACGACTGAAATCAGATATTCAGTGCTCTTTTAATGACATTTTGCATAAGCTTCGTATCCAAAGGTCTTGCCGCCGTTTCAAAAGTCATTATCAAATTCTTTCCCGGGAAGATTCCATTATTTTCATACGTTTCAATCTTTCTCACAGCATTCTGAGCGTAATCAAGGTCATCCATTTTTCCAAAGTGTTCATGATATATTTCTCTTCTGTCATAAACGTTCAAAATTGTAAAGTCGGGGTATATCGTAATATCCTCACCGTTTTTCAGTTTAAGACATAAAGGCTTCTCATACTTATATGGAATGTTATTTGCGAACAAAAAGTCAGCAATAATCTTCTCGGATTTTGACCGAACACGCTCTCCTTTATTTGTGATAAACCCCACTGAATCTTTTTCAAACCTTTTTCCTTCGTAGGTCATGCTTTCCCAATTGCTTATAAAATCTTCATCCGTACAATAAACCGGCGTTATCAGTTCTTTTCGAAGGTAGTTTTGAGTAGTATATGCTTTTGAAATCCCTTCTTCCAATAAAAGCTCACGAAGCTTCATTAATTCATTAAGTTGTTTCTTCGCAGCCAGTTTTACTTCTTCGCAGTATTCTCTCTGTGCAATTTCAATTGCAATCTGTTTTTCACTATTTTTTATGTATTTACCGTTTATGTGATTCTTACAAATTTCGTCCGTTCGCAAATAATACTGTCTTTTATCTCCACGTGTTGATATGCGGATTTGTCCTTTTTGTTTTCCGATAATATACTTGTCTGCCTCACGGATAAGTGCTTTCGTCTCATTAATTTGTTGTGTTAATTCTGATAGTAGCCTATTCATTTTACACCCTGCTCATATTCTGTGTTATTTTCCTTCTGTTTCAGATATATTTTGCCTCTTTATATGTCTGTCCGCACATTTTTCCGGGCTTGTCGGACTAAGCCTGCCTGCTGTTCATTTTAGTCTGCTTTCTTGCCCGCCCGAAGCAGACTGATTCACCCCGCAAGCCTTTTTAGTCCGCTGGGCTACCTTAGCTTGTCGGACTAATCCTGCCTGCTGTTCATTTTAGTCTGCTTTCTTGTTCGCCCGAAGCAGACTGATTCAACGCGGAAGCTTATTCTGTCCGTCAGGTTGCCTTAGCTTGTCGGACTAAAGCCAACGGTTATGCACTTTAGTCTGCTGTCTTGCCCGCCCAAAGCAGACAATAAAAAATAAAATTGATATTTAGTCCGTGGAAGCTCAAAATCGAGACGGACTATTTTGAAAGATTTGATATTCAGTCCGAGTTTTGCCATATAAACGCGGACTAAGCAGATAAACAAGATGTTTCCGTCCGCATCACGTCACAAATAATGCGGACTATGCATATTATTATTTCCAAATCAAAATTTGTCAAGCAAATCTATGACCGAGAGCAAGCTCTCTGCCGCATCTCGCGGACTTGTCCGCTCGTTGCGATGGGGTTCATCCGGCTGCAACGCCGCTAATTCAGAACACTGCCGCAGCAGCCGTCTTGCCAAGGCGGCTGCAGTAAAAAAAACAAACTGCCTAAATGAGAACGAATTCTCATTTAGGCAGTTATGTTTTTTACTGCGCGCTTCGCGTGCAGCGATAGTGTTCTGAATTAGTGGTGGAACAGACGGATTCCTGTAAAGCACATGGTGATATTGTGGTCGTTGCAGGCCTGGATTACGTTCTCGTCACGTACGGAACCGCCGGGTTCAGCAATGTAACGAACGCCTGAACGGTATGCACGCTCTACGTTATCGCCGAAGGGGAAGAATGCGTCAGAACCAAGTGCAACGTCTGTGTTGCCTGCAAGCCACATCTTCTTTTCCTCTGTTGTGAATACAGGAGGCTTTTCTTCGAAAATGTTCTGCCACTTGCCTTCTGCAAGAACATCCATGTAGTCCTCACCGATGTAAAGGTCAATGGCATTGTCTCTGTCGGGACGTCCGATGCCTTCCTTAAACTTAAGGTTAAGTACCTGAGGTGACTGACGAAGATACCAGTTGTCGGCCTTGCTGCCCGCAAGTCTTGTGCAATGGATTCTTGACTGCTGGCCGGCGCCGATGCCGATTGCCTGTCCGCCCTTTGCATAACATACTGAATTGGACTGTGTATATTTAAGTGTAATGAGTGCAATTACAAGATCGATTTTAGCTGATTCAGGGAGATCTTTATTATTTGTTACAATGTTGGTGAGCATGTTTTCATCGATAACAAGCTCATTTCTGCCTTGTTCGAAGGTGATACCGAAAACTTCTTTATGCTCTACGGGAGCAGGCTTGTAGGAAGGATCGATTTCAATTACGGCATAGTTTCCTTTTTTCTTTGACTTGAGAAGTTCAAGTGCTTCGGGCTCGTAGCCGGGAGCAATGATACCGTCGGATACTTCGCGTTTAACAAGCTTTGCAGTGTCAAGGTCACAGACATCCGAAAGAGAAATGAAATCACCGAAGGATGACATTCTGTCTGCGCCACGTGCTCTTGCATATGCTGAAGCAAGAGGTGAAAGCGTTTCGTACTCCTGAACCCAATAAATCTGCTTTTCAACGTCGTTGAGAGGAAGACCTACTGCTGCGCCGGCGGGAGAAACATGCTTAAAAGATGTTGCTGCGGGAAGACCGGTTGCGCGCTTAAGCTCAGAAACAAGCTGCCAGCCGTTGAAAGCATCAAGAAGATTGATGTAGCCGGGCTTGCCGTTTAAAACCTTGATGGGAAGCTCGCCTTCGTTCATATAAACCTTTGAAGGCTTCTGGTTGGGGTTACAACCATATTTCAATTCCATTTCTTTCATGATAAATCTCCTCTTTTATTTATTTTTGTTTACGATTCTTGTTTCGTACTTACCTGTTTCAATGTCGATGTATCTTACAAAAAGTGAAACTTTGTTATCTTCGTTCAATGCATTCCATACATCATTTGTGAATGTATCTATGTCTCCACTCATCGAAACCTTTGTAGGCTCGCCTTCAAAGGAAGGAAGCGGGTTGCCGTCTCCCATGTATGTATGAACGAATCTGCCCTCTCCTGCTTTCGGTGCATTGTAAGCAAATGTGAAACGATTGCAGGATGACGGATCACCGTCGTTGCTCTTAAGAATGGAAAGTGCAAAATTATATATATTGTTCTCAACATGCATAACGCCTGAAATACGAGGAGTATAGTTGGGAGCATCGGGCTCAAACTCACGTGTTCTTAAGGACTGTTCGAAAGTGAGCTGCTTGTCCATGCCTTCGTAAATTGTGTCTGTCTGGTCACCATTTGTAACGATGGTTTTATTTCCTAACACACGTACGGGAGCATAGATGATAAGGCTGGGATCCTTCATCTTTGAAGGATCGAAGGCCTGCGTGCGAATACCTTCACCGTCTGTAACAAAGACACGGTTTCTGGAATTCTCACTTCTGCCCATAATGAAATATGCCGTAACCGCATATTTACCATCTTCGGAACGGCCTATAACGATACCGCGTCCGGGGTATGAATTGCTCTTCAGATCGTCTAAAAGGGAAATTGTCTGCATGTGAATCCTCCTCATAAAAAATCGCTACTCTTTACATATGAGCACTTGTAAAGAGTAGCATTTAAAGATTCAAAATTCAAATTTTAATTTGTTATGTAAGCTATAAGATTTAGTTATCACTACATCTCAATAACGATGTCATTCTGTTCCTTAAGCTCTGCTGCAGGGATATAATTTCCGTCCATAATCATGCCGTTTAATGTGAGTTTCTTAACACCGGACTCAGCATGTGAAGCATTGTTGACTTTGATGGAAAGGTGCTTTCCTCTGAAGTCCTTTTCCATTGTAAAGCCATCCCACTCGGAAGGAATGGAAGGAGCAATACGAAGGCCGTTGAAATCCGGGCGAAGACCGAGGATACCTTCAACCATACCTACCATAACCGTTGATGCCGTACCTGTGAGCCAATGAACGTGTGAACGTCCTTCGAAAGGTGAATCAACCGACTCAGTGAACTGACCGTGGCAGTAAGGCTCAAGAGTTCTGATTTCTGCTTTGTCATTCATGGAAGCAGGTGAGCTCTCCGTGAAATATTCAAATGCACGATTACCATGTCCCATAAGAGCTTCTGCGAGGATAATCCATCCCTGAGGCTGTGAGAAAATACCACCGTTTTCCTTTGTGGAACCATTGAAAAGGAGCGCCAGAGCGCCATCAAACGCATGTTCCTTATATGAAGGAGCCATAACTCTTGCACCATACCTGGTGTTAAGTTCTCTGTGTACCGACTCAAGTGCCTTTTCAGCCTGGTCCTTTGAAGCAAGGCCGGAAATAACGGACCATGACTGAGGATTCAGCCACATATTTGCTTCGGGATCTTTCTTTGAACCGATAACGGTTCCATCCTCCTTGAAGCCTCTTAAGAATCTGTCATCTTCCCACCAGAACTTCTGAATCTTGTCACCGACTTCTTTCTGTGTCTTGTCGATGTAAGCAAGGTATTCTGTATCGTTCTTGTACTCCGCAAACTTACGGATGATGGTGAATGCATAGTAAAGCTGCATTGCAACAAAGGAGCTTTCTCCCTTTTTACCAAGTCTCAGACAATCGTTCCAGTCTGCATGAAGACCTGCGGGAAGTCCGTGAGCACCAAGTCTTTCCATTGAGAAGTTGATAGCTCTCTTTAAGTGATCGTATACGGTGCCTTCGTCCTTATTTGCATAGGGGATAACCTCATCAACATATGCAAGATTGCCGGACTCAGCAATGTACTTGAATACAGTGGGGAAGAGCCAAAGGGCATCGTCCGCTCTGTATGCGGGATGTCCTGTTTCCTTTACATAGCTTGCATCATCAGGTGTATCTTCATGACCGGGATTGTGTGAATACTTAACAAGAGGAAGTCCGCCACCGTTATCAACCTGTGCCGAAAGCATGAAAGTAATCTGTTTTCTTGCCATTTCGGGATCAAGATGGATGACGCCCTGGATGTCCTGAACGGTGTCACGATAACCATAACCGTTTCTCTGTCCGCAGTATGTAAAAGAGGCTGCTCTTGACCATGTGAATGTCATGAAGCACTGATATGCATTCCATGTGTTGAGCATCTGATTAAAGCTGTCCGAAGGAGTCTTAACGATAAGATGCGCAAGCTCTGCATGCCAACGGGTGATGATTTCGTTAACTTCACTGTCAACCGTTTTCTTAACGTCCGCATAGCTCTTAATGATTTCGTCTGCAACAGGCTCAAGCTTCATGCCAAGCACGAAAGCAATATCCTTTTCCTCACCCGGAGCAAGAGTAATGTCTGTGGAAAGCGCACCGCAGCCGTTTGAGTTGTAGTTGAGAACGTTGCTGCATTTACCGTTTATCACCGCTTCGGGGTTGCCGTAGCCGTGATATCTGCCAAGGAAGCTCTCCTTGTCGCCGCAATATGAAGCGATGGGGCTGCCGATAAGTGCGAAGAAACGTGTCTTGGAGGAATCTCCGTTGATGGATCCGCCCGAAACGTTTTCATTAATTGTCTGTATGATTTTATTCGATTTGAAGTATGTTCTTGTGATGAACTGTGTATACTGGAGGTTTACCTGGTCCTGCTCGTAGTTGCAGTCATTTGTGAACTCACAGTAGCCGAAAACTGAAAGCCTACGCGCTTTGTCACTTGTATTTTTTACATTGAGGCGCCATACTTCGTATGTTTTTCCTTCGGGAACATAGTAAAGAGCAGAGCTTGTAATTCCGGCATACTCTGCGCGGATGTCTGTATAGCCTGTTCCGTGATGGCATTCACTCTTATATGAATCAAGGTCTTTACCTACCGGCTGCCAGCTTGCGGACCAGAAATCCTTTGTATCATTATCGCGAAGATAGATGTAACGACCGGGCTGGTCAAACTGGTTGAAAACGTAACGAAGAATACGTCCGTTTGCACCGCTCTTTTCGAAAGAATAGCCGCCTGCATTGTTAGAAATGATTGCACCGTAAGCCGGGCTTCCGAGATAGTTTGCCCAAGGTGCCGGGGTGTCCGGACGGGTGATAACGTACTCTCTCGCCTTTTCGTCAAAATAACCGTACTGCATAAAGTCCCTCCATAAAGTAAAATAAACCCGACTCGAAAACGTTTTCGAGTATCAAAAAAAATGATAGCATAAATAGAGTAAAAAACAAAGAGGAAAAATGCTTTAAAAAATGTTAAAAAACGTTTCTTTTTTAGTTATCACATCTGGTGTCTTACTACTGCGTATTCATCTCCGTTTCTGTAATACGGACAGGTGTTTCGTTCCTCCGAAAACTCTCTTGCGGCATCGTCCTCATCCATATCAACGGTGCAGTAGTATTCCTCATATTCTTCATCGTACGCGTAGTATGCGCATGTATCACATTGCTGAGCCATATAAATTCCTTCTTTCTCACATTGATTGCGTCGTCTCGAGGACTTCGCTCTCCCAATGAACCATTCTAAAACGAAAGGCCTCCTTTTGCAAGGAGGCCATAAACTATTTCATTTTAAAACATCATATCCAAAAATGAATTGTTCGTATTGTTTTTTGTATAATTTCCTGTGTTGTTGTAGAAAGGACTCTTTGTCGTAAGGCCTGTTCCTGCGGCCGCACCCGAGGAAATCTGCGATGCTTTGTACATAACCTGTGAAGCATAGCTTGATGTTCCGCCGAAAAGTGTCTGCTTTGTGGTGCTGTAGGCACTCTTCCATTTGTCTTCATCGAGAGTGAGCTTGTTGTCGGTGCCTACGGTGATGCCAACCTCGCTGAGAAGACCGGCGGTTGCTTTTGTAGTATTTACAAGGGAAAGTGTATCACGAAGCACTCCCTTTCTGTCAACCTTAACGGAATTGTCGATGACGGAGTTATAGCTGTCGACAAAGCTCTTTGCCTGCTGAAGCGTTCCTTCAACATCGTTCTTGAAGTCCGAACGTTTCATTGAAGAAACCGTGCTCTTAAGCTGTGAAGCATTGCCGGAAACGGTGCGGAGATTTGTCATCTCATCGTAAATCGTTCCGCCGTTTTCCATTTCAGCCCCACCGTTTTCATAGTATTTGGTAAGAAGCTTCTTGTAGCTTCCGGAACGAATCTGCTTGTACTCTGCGGCAAGCCCCTGTAAATCCGAAATGGAATTCAAGGAAGAATTCTTTTTGCCGGATGTTTTGGATGAGTTCAACCATGAGTTTGAACCGCTGCCATACATCTTGCTGAGAGCGCTGTATAAATTGTTATAGTATGATACTCTGCTCATAGCTGTACCTCCTTTTTATCGATTATATCATAAAAGTCCAACAAAAGTCATTTCTTCTTTTTTAAAATTAACAGAGTACCTGCCGCTCCCACAAGAACAATAATCGAAACAGCTGCAATAATAACCGTCGGATTTGCTTTACCGTCTTTGGAATCAACGTCGTTTTCATTCACCATCGTCTCAAGGTCGATTGCCGGCTTCGGCGTCGGCAAATCATCTTTGATGAGCATCTTGACGAGTTCGACTTTCTTCTCTCCGTAAACGGGCAAATCCTTGCTCTCTCCGGATTTGCCACAGTTATTTACGGCATAGACTTTGTAAGCACAGGTAGCGCCTTCCGGTCTTTCCGGATCCGAATAGCTTGTAACAGGAGAATAGCCAAGAAGTTCGAAGTCAACGAAGCTGCCGTCCTCAAGCAGCATCGCTCTTTCAATCACGTAGTATTCCGCATTTTCCGAGGCACTCCAGTCCATATGCGTATACTTTTCTTCAAATTTTTCGATATCTATCTTAAAATTGCTGACGCGCTGAGGTACTTTGTCGTAAACCTTTGGCCCGACATAATATTCGTAAAGTCCTTCAAGCTTTTGTTCGTTAACGCCTTCTGCCACAAGACTTGCCAGAACCCAGGCGCCGTATGTCTGAAAATGAGTTCCGTCCGAAGCTCCCGTTAAGGCGTTTTCATATATACCGGGTTTGAATGCATGAAACACAAGATCGCTCATTCCGACCGTTCCGAGCTCATCATGTATTTTCTGGAAGCGTGCCTGTGATTTTGCATTCAGATCGATAAGTGCGCAATTCGTATTCTCCGCCGCCTGTTTCATCGCAGCGACATAAGCGGGAAAGCTTGGAATGATTATGCCGTCGGTGCGGCCGAAAATGTTCTGATTGCCAAGCGTAACCATAACGGGAATACCGCCTCGCTGACGAACACCTTCAATGTACCACTTTTCAAGGTAGTTTTGGTATTTATCAACAGTGCAGGCTCTGCCGGCAACACTCCCCGCATCATTATGACCGAAAGTGACAAAAACATAGTCTCCGGGTCTGACATTGATAAGTACCTGATTAAGCCTGCCCTGTTTGATGAAGTTCATTGTACTTCTTCCGCCCAAAGCGTGATTTGAAACATTTATATCATCGGTAAAAAACTCCGCGAGCCTCTGTCCCCATCCGTTCATAGGATAGCTTGATGCGTTATATGTCTGGACAAGTGAATCACCGATGACAAAGATTGTTCTTTTCTCTCCTGCTGTCTTAGGCTCTTCCGGTGTGACGACAACCTGCAAAAGCTTTGCATCACCGACAAAAATAAGTCTCAAAGAATCATCAATCGCCGCAACGGTAAACGTTCTCTCATCAGTAACCCCTATTGTTGGGATTTCATAAAGAAGAGCGCTTCTGTCGTCAACACCTTGTGCCTCGTATGCCTTTTGTATATTCGCATAGCACTGGTCCGCATCGACATCCTCGTAGTAAATACGAACAGGCTTCACGGAATCTTTTCCTTCGTCCTCAGGTCTTCCCGTAAAGGTCACCGAAACAGTGTAATTGATACCCGGCACAACAGGCACATCCAAGGTGGTGTTTTTCTCACCAATGTTCTCGTTGTATGTGTACACAGTCCTTTCCGTTATTGGTGAGACAGTTGTTTCATCTGCTTTTGCGGTATTTATTCCGCTGAGCAATGTCAACATAATTGAAAATGTAATGGCAAATATTATCTTTTTCATAATGCACCTTTGCAAAAGCTTTTTATCCTTCCGGACTTGTTCTTTTCTTTCTGTACTGCGCCGGGGTTTCACCTCTGTAATTTTTGAAACTCTTTATGAGGTGACTGCAATCCGAAAAACCTGTTTCCTGGCTGATGTAAGTAAGATCGAAATTCGTAAAAAGAAGATAATCTTCCACTTTAACTATACGAATCTGCTCTATATAATCTTTGCACGATCTTCCGTACATTTTGAAGAAGCTTTTTGCAAAATAGGAATAACTCATGCCACATTCCTTCGCAAGTTCGGCGACTTTAAGGTTTTCGTTTATATGACTGTCGATATACTCGGTAATACTGTCAATGCTTTGTCTCTCATCCAAAGCAAACGTTTCACTGTCTATCCGGAAACCTTCCTGCTGCCAGAGGCGGAGAATCTTCATAAGGAGCTTGCATATGTTTACTCTGAGCAAAAGGTCGTAGCCATATTCCTTTTTGCGTACTTCCGTAATGCTTTCGCCAAAAAGCATCTGACAGTTCATTTCATCTGCCTCTTCTTTATTGAAAAGCATTCGCATGTTTTTCGCCTCGGCACTTTTGAAGATGCTCTTAAGCTTTGGAGCGTACCTCGGTGCCATCTGCAATTTGCCGATATCAAATTTAAAAGCAATGAACTTCATTTTTTCGGGTTCATCGGAGAAAAAGGAATGAAGAGCCTTAGGTGGAATTACATACATTTCACCTGTCTTAACGGTGAATTCTTTTTCTCCTCCGCCAACCAGGACGGTCCCGGATATAACATAGATAATTTCCATATAGTAATGCCAATGTGACTTGACCGGGAAATTGTTTGCTCCGGCCTTAAATTCAAAGCATTCTATGGGGCGGTTCAACAAATCGCCCTGCTCAAACAAATCAAACATATTCGCCTCATGATAAAGAGATATTTACAACTTTTGAACACTAAAAGTTATATCATAAAATATAGTAAAAAAGTAGTCTTAACTGAAGGGAAATAAAAAAAAATTACATTTTTACGAGGATTTTTATGCAGACTTCAAGAACAAAATGGGTTTGGGAAAATCTTAAAGGGCGAAGACTGATTTATTGCATCGGTCTTTTGGGCGCGGTCGTGTACAACATCATGCAGCTCACTGTTCCTTTTTTTGTATCCAAGCTTATCGACATTTTCATAACAGGTGAAAATGCCGCCGAAAACCTTGCAAACAACAAAAGGCTTTTTTACACCTACATTATTGCCATGGTGGGGCTCACTTTCATCCGTACGGCCATTGTTTACGGTTCAACGATGATTTTCGAAAATGTCTCCCAGTGGTTCCTCTACAAAATCCGTAACTTCCTTTTCAACAAGGTTGAGCGACAGGATATGAACTTCTACAACACCTTCCGTACCGGTGACCTGATGACCCGACTTACCGGTGACCTTGACGCTGTTCGTCATATGCTGGCATGGGTAATCAAAACCATCGTTGAGTCATGTTCGCTTTTCCTTTCAACAATGGTTTACTTTTTCATTATGGACTGGCGTCTTGCACTTGCCATCCTTGTGCTTGCTCCCTTCATTCTTTTCGTTATCGTTCTTTTCAAGAACAACGTCGGACAGAAGCACAAGATTCTCCGTGAAAAGCTTTCCGGTCTGAACACCGCATCTCAGGAAAACATTTCCGGCAACCGTGTTGTTAAAGCTTTCGCACGTGAGCCATACGAAATAGACAAGTTTGATAAATGTAACAAAGAATACAATGAAATGAACAAAGAAACAGCCCTCACCTGGCTTAAGTACTATCCCTACATTGAGACATTTGCTTCTCTCATGCCGGTGGTTCTCCTCGTTGTCGGCGGTCTCTTCATCATAAACGGTTCCCTTACCGTCGGTGAATATGCAGCTTTCTCCGGTCTTGTATGGGCCATTGCAAACCCTATGAGAAACCTTGGCGGCGTTATCAACGAGTTCCAGCGTTTCAAGGCTGCCGCAACAAAGGTTATGGAGATTTACTTCTCCGAAGCAAGCATAAAAGACGCTTCGGATGCTCTTGATAAGCCCGAGCGTTTCAAAGGAAAGGTTGAGTTTAAGGACGTCAGCTTCAAATATGAAGGTTCAAAGCTTCCCGTTCTCGATCATATTTCCTTCACTGCCGAGCCGGGCGAAACCATTGCCATAATGGGTGAAACGGGATGCGGAAAAACGTCTCTCATCCACCTCATTCCCAGATTCTACGAGGTTACAGGCGGTCAGGTTCTTGTTGACGGCGTGGACGTCCGTAACTTAAAGCTTCAGCAGCTCAGAAAAAACATCGGTCTTGCAACACAGGATGTTCTTCTTTACTCTGACACCATCGACGGTAACATCGCCTACGGTGACGACCAGCTTTCTAAGGAAGAAGTTGTCAAATTTGCCCGTTACTCAGCTGCTTCGGACTTCATTGCAAAGATGCCCGAAGGCTATGAAACCATCGTCGGTGAACGTGGCGTAGGCCTTTCCGGCGGTCAGAAACAGCGTATTTCTCTTGCACGTGCTTTAGCCGTAAGGCCTTCAATCCTCATTCTTGATGACACCACTTCCGCTGTCGACCTTGAAACGGAAAAAGAAATTCAGGACGGTTTGAAGCATCTTGATTTCCCTTGTACCAAAATTATCATTGCCCAGCGAATTTCCTCCACAAAGAACGCAGACAAGATTCTCGTTCTTCAGGACGGCCGCATCACCGAAATGGGCAGCCACGAAGAGCTTGTCAAAAAACATGGTTATTACTACAGCATCGTTGCTCTTCAGACAGGGGAGGAGGTGTAATTATGAGCAGAAGAAACACATACAGAGAAGACGAAATCCTCGAAACCCCATTTAATGTGAAGCACCTGCTCCGCTCCTGGATATACGTTAAAAAATACGCCGTAAAGATGGGCTTTGCACTGTTTCTCAGTGCCATCGGTGCCATCGCAGGTTTGTTCACTCCCATTATCACAGCAAAAGCAATTGATGAAGCGGTTCCTCAGGCTGACAAAAAAATGCTCATATGGCTCGCAATTCTGCTTGTCATTACATACATTATAACGGTCCTTTTCAATACGACCCGTTCCAAAATAATGACCAAAGTCGGCCAGAACATCATTTACGACATTCGTAAGGACCTTTTCGAACATTTGCAGAAGCTTTCCTTCACCTACTATGACAACAGACCTCACGGAAAGATTCTCGTTCGTGTCGTAAACTATGTAAACTCCGTTTCCGACATGCTTTCCAACAGCCTCATCAATCTTATCCTTGAGAGTTTCAACCTGATATTCATAGTCATCTTTATGTTCATGGTTGACGTTAAGCTTTCTCTCATTGTATTGTGCGGTGTTCCCATCCTGGCAGCGTTCATGCTTTTTATCAAAAACAGACAGCGTAAAGCTTGGCAGCAGGTTTCAAATAAAAATTCAAATCTCAACGCCTACCTTCAGGAAAACATTGTCGGCGCCAGAGTAACTCAGATTTTCACACGTGAAGATGAAAACGCCGAAGTATTCTCCGATCTTTCCGGAAAGTGCAAAAAAGTTTGGATGCGCGCAGTTGGTTTTTCAAACCTTATGTGGCCCGGCATTGACAACATCGGTACATGGATTCGTGCAGCAATTTACATTTTCGGGCTTGTGGTTTTCACAGGCGGTAATTACACAGCAGGAACAATCATCGCGATGTCCTCATATGCATCCCGCTTCTGGCAGCCAATAATGTCACTCGGCAACATTTTCAACAACTTCCTCAATAACATATCATACCTCGAACGAATTTTCGAAACTCTGGATGAGCCTGTTACCGTCGATGATGCAGAGGATGCCACAGAAATGCCTCCAATCAAAGGTGAAGTTGTCTTCGACCACGTTAAATTCGGCTACG
Source organism: Lachnospiraceae bacterium (assembly GCA_045598045.1). Classification (GTDB taxonomy): domain Bacteria; phylum Bacillota; class Clostridia; order Lachnospirales; family Lachnospiraceae; genus RGIG3528. Next base: position 30,576 of record JAZLLG010000054.1, read on the forward strand.
AAGAAGGCCAAACCGTTCTTAAGGATGTTTCGTTCACAGTTAAGCCCGGCGAAAGCATTGCGCTTGTTGGCCCGACCGGTGCAGGCAAGAGTACGATTGTCAGTCTCATCTCACGTTTCTACAACCTGAATGGTGGACGAATACTTATTGACGGAGTTGATATTTCAAAAGTTACAATCCCTTCACTCCGTTCTCAGATGGGCATCATGCTGCAGGACAGCTTCATTTTCTCCGGTACGATAGCAGACAACATCCGTTACGGAAAGCTTGATGCCACAGATGAGGAAATCGTTAATGCAAGCAAAGTTGTTTGTGCCGATCCTTTCATCTCCAGAATGCCGGACGGCTATGCAACAGAAGTAAAGGAGCGCGGTGGTCTCCTTTCCCAGGGTCAGAAACAGCTTGTTTCCTTTGCAAGAACGCTAATATCCGATCCTTCCATCCTTGTGCTTGATGAAGCCACTTCCTCCATCGACGTACAGACGGAACGCGCCCTCCAGGCAGGTCTCAACAATATGCTTAAAGGCAGAACAAGTTTCATCATTGCACACCGTCTTTCCACAATAAAGAATTGCGACAAGATTATGTACATTGACGATGGCGGAATCGTTGAGTGCGGTTCCCACGAGGAGCTTTTAAAGAAGAAGGGCTACTACTACAGACTCTACAATGCTCAAAAAGAAGAAGTAAGCTAAAAAACACCCCCTGTCAAATGACAGGGGGATTATTTTATACTAAATCAGATTTTTTCTACGGTAATCCGGTTCTTACCGTTACATTTTGAAATATAGAGGCATTTGTCGGCTCTGTTGATGACGTCAGCCGTCGTGACGGCTCTGATGTCCTCTGCTACGCATACACCGATGCTTATTGTTATACGGATATCTTTACCCTCATAATTAATGACAGTACTTTCAACCGTTTCGCGAATTCTCTTTGCAATGGCTTCCGCATCATCATCCGAGCAAATGAAAGCGTTAAACTCTTCGCCGCCCCATCTGCAGAAAACATCGTCGTGACGAATGATTCCGATAAGCGTCTGCGCAATAACCTTAAGCACCTGATCACCTGCATCATGACCGTAGGTGTCGTTGATGATTTTAAAATCATCAATATCCATCATAATGGCCGCACCGCGGTGAATGCGCTTGTCATTCATGATGCGTTTAAGTTTTTCATTAAAGCCATGACGGTTGTAGATACCGGTGAGCTCGTCATGTACCGCACTCTTTTTAGCTGCCTTCAGCTCAGCTTTTGTTCTGATTTGTTCTTTCTTTTCGGCATCTATGACGCGTGTAAGCCAGAGCACTTTAACTGCGTCGCCTTTGGAATCCCTTGACGAAACAACAATGCTTATCTGAACCCATCCGGAATTGGTGGTTTCAATGTCTCGGGAAATAATATTCGTATTCTTTAAGCGCTTACGTATGAGCTTTCTGTCCCAGAAGTCTTTGTTCTGTTCGTACCCCTCTTCCGAAAGAGAACGCCCGGCCCATATTTCCGTAAGGTCATCCATACGACCGACAGTCGGGACAAACATTGAAACAATCTGAGAGCTTCTAAGTTCTCTCGCAGTGTTCTCAACAAGATTTCCTTCGAATATGGACGAATAAACGTTTTGAAGTGCTTCAAGAAGTGCTCTGTGATTCTCTTCTTCAATACGCTCGCTTGTGATATCGTGTATTACTACCGTTGCGATGAGGTGTCCGTCGCTCCTGCGCTTATAAAGCAAGGTGGTTTTACGGCAGTATATGTCTCTGTCTTTAAGTTTATAGTCGACCTGAATGTTTCTTTCGCCAACGTCATAAGCTTCAATAAGCTCGTCACGTGTCTGAGCCCTGAACGCGGATGTTTCCTTGTATATGGGCTGTAAAGTGGTTTTCCAGGATGCGATGTATTCATCGAAGCTCATAGGAAAACTGAGTTTCAATGCCTTCATTCCCGTTTTGTCTGTTCTGAAAGACGGAGGATTGACAATAACGTCATCGGTGACGTCCGCAACGTAATAATACTCCGCATCGGCAAGAAGGGCGTTTCTGAACTGGTTTCTCTGCTCATTCAAAGCATCTTCAAAGATAGCACTCTTCCTTTCTCTCAAAAGGACAAAACCGAGAAGACTCGCCGCCATAAACAGTGTATGAACAGCTTCCGGAGTCCACTCCCGGGCGCTCGTACAATCATCGAAGCCAACAAGTCC
>JAZLLG010000055.1:0-83835 GCA_045598045.1 Lachnospiraceae bacterium
TAGTATGTTCCCCACATCCAGCTTCCTTCAGATTCGAGGTCGCCCTCGACACCCTTGCCTTCGGCTATATCCTTCCCACTACCGGGCGGAATCGGGACTTTAACCCGTTAGAAACGTGCGCCGCTAGGCGCACCATAAAAAACTGCTATGATTAAGTATCATAGCAGATTCAAATCAAAATTTCCACACTTTTTTCGAAAATTTTCGAAATTTATTTTATCTTTTAATGAAGCTTACTTTTAGCTTCCGCTCTGTCAACCATAACAAGAATCTCAGCAACAACACCGTAAAGTTCCGAAGGAATATAATCACCGATTTCAAGCTTTGAAAGAGTTCCGGCAAGCTTTTCGTCTTTATGGATGGGGACATTTTCTTCCTTAGCGACTTCGATGATTTTATCAGCAACATAACCTTTTCCGGACGCAACAATGGAAGGAGCTTCCTGTCCTACGGAATACTCCAGCGCAACGGCGGTTTTCAGCTTTTTTTCATCGTTTTCGGCCATCAGATAAAGTTTCCTATGAATGAACGCCTGTGAATCTCACAAGGACCATATTTTTTAAGAGCTTCAATATGTTCGGCAGAACCGTATCCTTTATTTCCTGCGAAATTATATTCGGGGTATTTTTCGGAGAGCTGCACCATAAGCCGGTCTCTTGTAACCTTTGCAACTATACTTGCGGAAGCAATAGATAAACTCTTACAGTCGCCTTTGATAATCTTAACCTGACGCATATTAAGCCCCGGAATTACAACGGCATCATTAAGAAGTATATCAGGCTGAGGATTAAGCTGTGAAACTGCATTTCTCATTGCCTCAAAGGTTGCCTGAAGAATATTAATCTCATCTATGCGTGTGTGACTTGCAAAACCGATTCCATATGAAACAGCCTTTTCGGTAATTTCTTCATAAAGTTCATCACGCTGCTTTGCGGAAAGCTGTTTGGAATCATTAACGTGAAGGATTTTTGTTTCGGGCGGAAGTATTACCGCAGCAGCAACAACCGGACCTGCAAGCGGTCCTCTGCCTACTTCGTCTATACCGCAAATTGCATGAAAGTCGAAATATTTGCGTTCATAAATGAGCATATCGTCAAGCCTTAACAGCTCTTTTTCATACGCTGCCTGCTTTTTACGGGCCGATTCAACCATTTTAACAACACCGGCACGTTCATCTTCCGAATATTCCGAAATAAATCCGGAAAACTCATTTTCATTTAATGCTGAAAGCTTTGCTTTAATCTCTGAAATACTTTCCATAAACCCTCTTATTCAAAATCAGACACCTTTTCAAGGCTTATACGGCCGATTCGACCGCCTCTGAAGTCATCCATAAGCATATTGGACATCTTCTCGGTGTCATATTCTCCGCCCTTCTTCTTGCAGGCACGTTTTTCACAAATCCTAAGAAGCATTTCTTCCCCCGTACCACCTTCTTCAATACCATATTTGGCAGAAATATATCCGGGATAATTTGTAAAGACGTATTCAAGTATTTTATCGGCAAGTTCCTGTGTATCGAGTATATTTTCGTTTATGGAACCGATAAGTGCAATGTGAAGACCTACTGTCTGGTCCTCAAATTTAGGCCAGAGAATACCGGGCGTATCGAGAAGTTCCAAATCCTTTGAAAGCCTTATCCACTGTTTACCTTTTGTAACGCCGGGTTTGTCTCCTGTCTTGGCGCAGGCTTTTTTTGCATAAGAATTGATAAATGTGGACTTTCCGACATTCGGTATACCAAGAATCATTGCGCGAATCGGCCTGTTAATCATACCGCGCGCCTTGTCACGTTCTATCTTTTCTTTGCAGGCAAGTCTGACACTGTTCATAACATTGTCAAGCTTACCGCCTCTGGCGTTTGTAACTGCAACTACATAACCTTTATTTTCATAAAAAGCCTTGAACTGCTTTGTAACTGTTTCATCGGCAAGATCGGCTTTGTTTATAAGTAAAACTCTTGGCTTGTTTTTTGCAAAGCTGTCAACATCCGGATTTTTGGATGAATACGGAACCCTTGCATCTATCAGCTCAATTATACAATCAACAAGCTTAAGGCTCTCTTCTATTTCTCTTTTTGCTTTGGCCATATGGCCGGGATACCATTGATATTCCATTACTCTTCCTCTTCGGGTTCTTCTTTAAGGTTAAGCTTGTCAACTATCGACAAAGTCGGCTTAAGTCGTATGATTGCTTTACCGATTATGCTGTTTCCGGATATTAATCCGACATTGGAAAAACGAGAGTCTTCCGCATCATTTCTGTTATCGGCAAGGACAAAGAATTCGTTTTCCTGAAGTTCAATCTCATCCTCGGCAATGCCGGCAAGGCGCATAGGCTCAACATTTATTTTTTCTTCCAGAGGCTCACCGTTTATATAAACGATTCCGTCGGAAATACATATTTTTTCGCCGGGAAGGCCGATAATTCGTCTGACGGTATAAAATGAATGTTCAGATTCGCTTTGGTTATACACAACTACGTCAAAGCGTTCAGGCTCGTTTCGCTTATATGCAAGCTTGTTAATAATAAGAACGTCTTTGTCTTCAATGGTTTGAGCCATGGAATCACCAATCATGACGTTTTTTTCCACTGCATATTTGATAACAAGCCAGCCAAGAACAACTGCAAGAACCGACTCAAGGATAAAAAAAATTATTTTTCTTATCGTTTTAAAAATATTTGGTTTTTTGGTATATAAGTATTCTTCTGCCATAATGCATTTATTTTACCATACAAGAAAGAGGACGTAAACACGTCCTCTTCTCATTTGATAATAATGTTTATTATCTGATTACTTCCTTAACCTTTGCACTCTTACCTGTTCTCTGACGAAGGTAGTTAAGCTTAGCACGTCTAACCTTACCTGCACGAACAACCTCAATCTTCTCTACCTGAGGGGAGTTGATGGGCCATGTCTTTTCTACGCCGATGCCGTTGGAAGACTTTCTGACTGTGAATGTCTCACCTACGCCGCCGCCCTGTCTCTTGAGAACTGTGCCTTCGAAAACCTGTGTTCTTTCACGGTTTCCTTCTTTAATCTTTGCGTATACTTTAACAGTATCGCCTACGTTGAACTGGGGAAGCTCCTTCTTAAGCTGTGAAGCTTCGATGTCTTTAATAATATCGCTCATTTTGCGACCTCCTTATAAATAAAAGCCGTTCTTACTACAGTTCATCTGTACAGAGGACCAGCTCGTCGTACGGTGAAATATTATACAACCGAATTGTTTAAATTGCAAGTAAAACTTGCAAAATCATTTATTTAAAAGATCGGGACGGTATTTTTTAGTTCTTTCAATACTCTGTTCCTTCTTCCATTTTTCAATGTTAGCATGATGTCCCGAAAGCAGCACTTCGGGCACTGCCATACCGTTATAGACTTCCGGGCGGGTATACTGAGGATGTTCCAGCAACCCGTCTGAAAAACTTTCATAAACGGCAGAATCATCGTTATTTAAGACTCCCGGAACAAGTCTGGAAATTGTATCCATCATAACCATAGCCGGAAGTTCTCCACCTGTAAGCACATAATCTCCGATAGAATAAAAATCTGTGGCAACAATATCCAAAGCTCTTTCATCGATGCCTTCATAATGACCGCAAAGGAAAACAAGGTTTTCTTCTTTTGAAAGTTCCTTGGCATCCTCCTGAGTGAAAGTCTTGCCCCAAGGGGTAAGATAAACAACTCTAGGCTTTTCAATTCCCGAAAGGCGTTTAACTTCTTCGTAGCACCTTACAACAGGCTCCACCTGCATAAGCATACCCGCACCGCCACCGTAAGGATAATCATCTACCTTTTTATGTTTATCAAGGGTGAAATCACGAATATTCAATGTTGTAAGCTTTAAAAGCCCTTTTTCGAGTGCTCTTCCGGTAATTGACTCTTTCATACAGAATTCAATCATATCCGGGAAAAGTGTCATACAATAAAAATTCATGTTTTCCTTTACTTCATACCCGGAAGAAGATGAACGGTAATACGTTTATTCTCCAGGTCGATTACTCTTTTACAGTCATCAATGGCCGGTACAAGAATCTCTTTATTGTCCGGAGTCTTTATGACATATACATTGTTAACCGCATTTTCAAGTATGTCATCAAGCACACCGAGAGGTGTTTTATCGTCTGTATCTTCGTAGACATCAAGTCCCAAAAGATCGCATACAAAATATTCTCCTTCTCCAAGAGGAACGGCATTCTCTCTTGTAACAAGAAGATCCATCTGTTTCAGACGTTCGACATCATTAAGTGTGTCAAACTCTTTGAACTTGAGAATAACAAGGTTTTTAAAGTACTTTACCCCCGTAACGTTTAATTCAACAAGCTCTTTTTTTGTATCAAGGAACACCGTTTTAAGGTATTCAAAACGGCTCGGGTCATCCGTAGTGGGAAACACCTTTACTTCGCCGTGTACGCCGTGGGTATTGCAAATAACACCCACGCGAAGCATATCATCTTTATTCAACATATACTCCTGTTTTCCGCCCTGAAATCTGCTAAACTCAATAACAGAGCGCTTGAATAACAAGCGCTCTATATGAGAAATTATTGAATTTCAACCAAAACCTTTTTGTCGTCCTTGGCGGAAGCGGCCTTAACGACCGTACGGATCGACTTTGCGATACGTCCCTGCTTACCGATAACCTTACCCATATCTGCTTCGGCCACCTTAAGCGTAACAACGATTGCTTTTCCTGTGTCTTCCTCTGTAACGACGACTTCCGAAGGATTATCAACCAAAGCTTTTGCAATGGTTTCTACAAGTTCTTTCATCATGATGCATTCCTTCCCGGGTGTCCCGTTATAAAGTTAATTATTTGTTGATGCCTGCCTTTTTAAGGATGTTAGCAACTGTCTGTGTAGGCTGAGCACCAGCAGCAATCCACTTCTTAGCTTCTTCTTCGTTAACCTGGAATGCGCCCTCACCCTTGCTGTTGCAGGGATCGTATGTGCCGATTTCAGCGATGAAACGTCCATCACGAGGTGATCTCTCGTCTGCTACAATGATTCTGTAGAAAGGTGCCTTCTTCTGGCCCATTCTTCTAAGTCTGATTTTAACCATGATATTTCCTCCAAATATTAAAAAATATTAGTATAATTCACATAATCCGAACTTATCGGAAAGTGTGATTAAAACGGGAATCCTCCGCGTTTTCCAAAGTTAGGTTTTCCGTGCTTCTGATTCATCATGCCGGAAAGCTGTTTCATCGTCTTCTTCTGATTTTCAACAGTCTTTACAAGCCTGTTTACTTCTACGATATCAACGCCCGCACCTTTTGCGATACGGCGTTTTCTCGAAGGAGACATAATTTTAGGATTGGACCTCTCTTCTTTTGTCATTGACATAATGATGGCTTCTGTTGTTTTAAAAACATCGTCATCAAGCTCAACGCCTTTAAGAGCACTGCCCATTCCGGGAAGCATACCCATAATTTTGCTTATGCCGCCCATTTTTTTCATTTGCTGAATCTGCTCGTAGTAGTCTTCGTAGTCGAACTCGGCTTTCTTCAGCTTCTTAGCCATTTCTTTCGCTTTTTCTTCATCTACTTCAGCCTGAGCTTTTTCAATGAGAGTAAGCACATCGCCCATTCCGAGAATTCTGTTTGCCATGCGGTCCGGATGAAAGACTTCAAGATCCTCAAGCTTTTCACCCATACCTGCATAAAGAATGGGAAGACCGGTAACGGCTTTTATTGAAAGAGCCGCACCACCCCTTGTGTCACCGTCAAGCTTTGTGAGGATGACACCGGTAAGAGGAAGTTTTGCATTGAAGGTTTCGGAAACATTAACGGCGTCCTGACCTGTCATTGCATCTACGGTAAGAAGAATGTTTGTCATAGGGAACTTTTCAGTGATGCCTATGAGCTCATTCATCATATCCTCATCAATCTGCAAACGGCCTGCCGTATCGATAATGACCGGATTGTGACCGTTCTTTTTAGCAAAATCAAGCGCTTCGGAAACAATCTGCAAAGGCTTGACGTTCGTTCCCATTTCAAAAACAGGAACACCGACCTTTTCGGCATTAACCTTTAACTGCTCGATAGCTGCGGGACGATAAACGTCACAGGCAACAAGCAAAGGTTTCTTGCCTTTATTTTTGAGCTGTCCGGCAAGTTTGGAGGCAGTTGTTGTTTTACCTGCACCCTGAAGGCCGGCCATCATGATTGTTGTAATCTCATTTGAAGGAAGGAACTTGAGAGCAGCTTCATCAGAGCCCATAAGTGAAATAAGTTCTTCGTTAACTATCTTAACAACCATTTGTGCAGGTGTAAGAGAATTTAAAACATCGCTTCCGACTGCACGTTCGGTAACACTTCCGATGAAGTTCTTGACAACCTTGAAGTTAACATCAGCCTCAAGAAGTGCCATTTTAACTTCTTTCATTGCCGCTTTAACGTCTTCTTCGGAAAGTCTTCCTTTTTTTCTCAAGCCCTTAAAAACATTTTGAAGTTTTTCGGATAATGATTCAAATGCCATTTATTTTAATTTCATCCGCAAGGGATTTAATCCTTTTTCCATCTTCTCCAAGGCTTTCGGAAAGCTTAATGATTTCATCAAGACACTTGGAAGATAAATTATATTTTTTGATAAGCTGGAGCTTCTCTTCGTACGTTTTAAGCTTTGCGTCGGTGCGCTTAATTACGTCGTGGACTGCCTGACGTGTTACGGAATAATTTTCAGCGACTTCGGAAAGCGATAAATCATTAAGAACATAGTCCTCGTACATTTCCTTGTTTGGGCTCTTTAAAAGTTCACCGTAAAAGTCGAATAAAAGCGCTTCTTCTACTTTTTCATCAAGAATGTCCATACTTCCACCTGTAAAGCTTTTTTCTTTACGCGCGAAATTTTAACACAGAAAAGCCATCATGTCAAGTTTTTTTCTTTACAGGAAAAATTATTCTATGCACCACGGATAAAACCAGCTTTGATAGCGGGTATATATAGAGAGAGAACCTGTTACGAAGTTATTTATATATTGGGCATAGAAAATATCTTTTCCCGAAAAAACAAGTATCTTACGCTTTTTACGAAGATCAGCAATGCTTACGATTTTTTTCACAACAGTCTCGTCAACTTTTTCGGGAACCGGATCGTTTTGCAACGCTGAATCCTTCTCAGGATCATGGTTAGAGTCTGCTTTCGAAATTTCATCAGCCTCAGTTACGGCTTTGTTCTTTGTCCATTTTGCATAAATATATGTTTGCATGCAAATTGACGCAGTAAAGTTATACTCTTTTGTGAAATACTCGTCTGTATACCATCCGTCAAAAGTCCATCCTTCTTCGGAAGGATTTTCAGGTTTTGTGGCTTTGCTGCCGTTTTTGACAATCTGTTCGGGTACTTGTTCACCGTGGCCGTTCATCTTGAAAATGACACCAAAATCAACGGAAACATAGACCTGTTTTGAAATCTCTCTTTGCGAACTGTTTTTCCTCCATTTTGCATAAATGACAGTATCCGAGGAAATTACCGTATTAAAATCAAAAGGAACGGATAAAGAAACATTCGTAAACCAGCCATCAAAAATCCATCCTTCTTGTGAAGGTTCGGAAGGAACAACAGCTTTGTTACCTGAAATTACATTTTGAGAATCAATCGGCTCTCCGTGTCCGTTCATTTCAAAGCTGACAACATATGTCGGATTGTTTTCCAATACAGTGAATGTGGTAAATGCGCTTCCGTCAATCGAAACAATGGTTATGGAGTGAACGCCGACACTAAGTTCTTCCAGGAAAGATGCATTCAACACAACTTTAGTTGAGCCCTCCGATGCCGTATACTCGGATTCATCGATAGTAATATTGTCTGTCTTAACCCCCGAAAGTTTCGCGAAATCCGCGTCTGAAATAAATACCGCACCGGACGATGTGCCCTTTTTCCACTCACTTCCCGCACCGAAAATGATATTATAAATCACGGGGTCCTGCGGGGTCATACTGTTAAGCGTCCATTTTGCATAAATAACCGTGTCCTCGGAAATGGCCGTATCAAAATCAAATGCTTCAGATAAAGCGGAATCAGAAAACCACCCTTCAAAATCCCACCCTTCTTCGAAAGGCTCTTCCGGCAGAACTGCTTTATTACCTGAAATTACATTCTGAGAATCAATGGGATATCCGTGGCCGTTCATTTCAAAGCTGACATCATGTGAAGAGGTAATGCCCGTATATGTAAAAGTTTCTGATATAAGTTCGTTTCCTGACGAAGTAACAAATTTAAATTGATAGCTTCCGTTTTCAGTAACTTTATATGTATATCCGACATTTGAACCATCGGCAAAACTGTAAATTGCACCTGATTCGGGATTATCATAAATAAATGAAATAACAGGCGCACCGACCGAAACCCAGCCGGTATCGTCATGGTTCACATAGCAGCCATTGATAAATGATTCCATATATACACCGTTCATAAGTCCCGTACCGGTGTCTATGAGAATATTGTCGCTTGAACAAATCCCTGTGAAAACATCCGAAACATTGATTGAAACATCATCTTCGGAAATAATGTTATCATATGTAATCGAGCACGACTTATATGCACCGTTTGTACTTAACGAATCCCTTACAATAAATGTATATGTTCCGTTTTTGGTTACTTTATAATTGAAGCCATATAGATTGGAAAATGTAATTGTAATAGGGGGATTCGGCTGTATATCCGGTGTATATGAAGACGAAGAAGACAACTGCTGCGGTTCACCGCCATCAACACTTACATAACAAAGAGAGTCACGGGGAGAACTTACAAAAATATTGTCAAAGCGCACAAAGGATTCGTTGTCTATGTCACGAACAGCCGGACGAAAAGGTTTAATTGTGACCGTCAAGTGGTTTTCGGACTCGATTTCTGCAAACTTCCCCGTGTCAACATTTGTCCTTCGAAGTACGGCCCAAACGTCCGCTTCCGTAACGTCCCAAACGTCTGGAAGCTTTACGGTGAGGCTTTCATAAGAATTGCTGCTTCCCAGGAAAGAAGCTGTTCCGGCAATGTTCATATACCAGTATGTGTGGTAATCATAGGTTGCGGTGTCCGGATTTTCCATATCAGGGATAATAATCGGAGGTTCAGAAATCAATTTAATATTTGATGTCCCGTAAGAAACAAACGACGACTGTGCCGGTTTTTCGACATCATCTGCGCTTCCGACATATGCATGCGAAACACCGTTATACCAGACATCGGCTGCATCTTCTTTAAGAACGATTTTAAGGTACACTTCCCTGTTAACAGGAATTTCCTTAACAACAAGTGTTGTTTTGCCATCAAGATACGAAAGCTCGAATTGAGATTCATCAATCGAGGTATCTTTTGCAGAGTACGTATCATCCGTACAAAACATTGCATCGGAAAATGTAATAATCTTTCCTCCGGTTTGATTGGAATTCGGAGCCGTAAAAGCAGCCCAACAGTGTTCAGCCATAACAAGACCATCTGTAAAATCATCTGCAATGCTTCCTATGCCGTTCGGAGGGCAATAACGATTTCTGATATATTGTGTTGAAGTATTCCCTTCTTCATCAACAATTGTAAAATGAAGTTTTCCTGCATAAACAGGATAAAGATCGTAGCTTGTATAGTTGTAAGAGGGTTGATACGGATTCTCGTAAGGAATATATGAAATATAATTTATGGCACGTTCCGCAGGAACAGAGCTATACGGAGATAATGACATTATGACACTGTCAGTTGACCAGCCGATAACATCGGTGCCATTCAAATCCGTTGAACGTCTTGCAGAGCCATCATCCACAACATATTGAATTTTATCGTCTGTATGGTAGCGAACATAGTTATACACTCTGCTTGAGTCGTATGTATGAATGGTCAGATAACCTCCGTTTGATTCATGCCCGTTTTCCACAAGACCGAGGCCGTCTTCTGTTATGGCAAGATAATAATCCCTGCTCTTATTGTCAAGGAAGCAGTATTTTCTGCTTTCAACCCCCTCACTCCACACAATCCATTCTGTTTTACTTGATTTACTAAGTTCAAGAGTACCGGTGTTTCTGTTTATATTTAAATAAAGCTTCTCTGCATAGTTTTTATTGTAGCGAAGGAGAAAATAAATATAAACATTTTTACCTTTTTTCTGAAAATGAAAAGCACTTAATTGCATATTTTCAGGCGGGCACTCAAGTCCGGCGCACTTGTTACCCACGCCTACGAAACCAAGATTATGCGCAGGAGAACCGATAATGGCATCTTTTGCGAGTATGGTATTTCCCAGCTGTTCACCGTTTGACAAAGCAAAATACTGATCGTAATAGTCTGAAACAATCATTGAATCACCTGATGAAAGTGCTTCAAGAAATTCAGCTATTGACTGACTGTCCCCATCCCCGCTTAGAGCCGGTCCGAAAAAGGAACCATCAAGAAATTGATAATAAAATATTGACTGGCGTTCTGCGTATGTTTTTACCGGACCTGAAAGAAAAAAAACTAGGCCGTAAAAAAGCAGGCCTATAAACGCTTTAGCTATTTTAATACCCATTGAATTCGTTTTCATTAATCCACCCCTACCGTGCATATAATGCATACACAAGAATGTTATATCATATTTTCCTTCTTAACACAAAGCATTTTCATTGCGGCACTTTTGTCGGTCGAAATTAATTTTCTTATTCTCGTGCTGGAAACTTCCTCTCCCTTATATTTTTCTTTTTCGATGACGTAAAGACTGTATCCGTATTTTTCGGAGAGTTCGCTTAAGAGCTTCGTATCACCTGTACGGTTTATTCCGAAACGAAAATCATTTCCGCATACTATAACCTTACAGTTCAGCCCATCTATAAGCACTTTGCCGATAAATTCTTCAGGTGAAAGCTTCGAACTTCTTTCATCCAATTTATAAAGAACATAATAGTCAATACCAAGTGTTTCAAATGCTTTTTCCTTTTCAACTTCCGAGCATAATGGTTCAGGGCTCACAACCTTATCGACAGACTCCTGCAAATCAAAAGTAAGGACAACAGTTTTGTTGTCCCCTTTAACCGAAATAAGCTTTCTCACAAGGCTTCTGTGGCCCATGTGAACACCGTCAAACTTTCCGATAATGACGGCCGTCGGCACGTTATTAAGTTTTGAGAAGTCTCTTATAACTTCCAAATCAGCTGTAAACCTCCAGGAACATTTTTTCCGGGAAGAATTTACCGTTTTCTTTTCTGAAACGGTATACTCCGCAGAATTGTCCTTTAGAATCATATGCCCTGTATAAATCTTTTACAGGTCTGTCAAAAACCGCTTCTCTTTTTCTTATCGGATTTCCATTGTCAACAAGATGATCGAATTCAGGAAGTGTTGTGAACACGTCATACTCTTTGAAATACAAATCAATCGGCATAATGTGTTCTTCAAAAGTACCGTTATCCTTAAATTCCTGAAGCTGTGCAAGTGTAAAAGAGTCCTTCATACAGAAACAGTCCGTACGGGTTCTGTAAAGCGACTTCATACAAGCACATGTGTTAAGCTTTTCTCCGATATCTCTGCAAAGAGAGCGAATGTACGTTCCTTTACCGCACTGTACTTCAATTCTGGCCTCTTTAAGCTTCCCTTCCGAGTCGCAAACACAGTCAAGAAGCTTTATTTCATCAATTCTGACATGCCTTTTTTCAATCTCAACCTGACGGCCTTCTCTTGCCAGATCGTAAAGTCTCTGTCCGTTCAGCCTTATAGCCGAATACATTGGAGGTTGTTGATCTATTTCACCAAGAAATTCGGGAAGTACTTTTTCCAAATCATCTTTACAGGCAAAAACAGGAAGCGTTTTTGTAACGTTTCCTGTTATGTCTTCGGTATCGGTAGCGGTTCCGAAAAGGATTTCCGCTTCATATACTTTTTCTTTATCCATAAGCATATCGCAAACCTTGGTAGCCGAACCGATGCATACAGGCAAAACGCCTTCTGCCATGGGATCGAGTGTTCCGGTATGACCAATATGCTTGAAGCCGATCATGCCTCTGAGCTTGGCAATAACGTCATGAGAGGTAAATCCCGCTTCTTTGTATACGTTGATTATTCCGTTTACCATTAAAGCTCCTCGCTTGTGTTTTCTTCCTCGTCAGACCTGTCGGGCATGGATGCCATAACTTCGTCAATTTTCTTTGACATATTAACGCCATACTCAATTGTCTGATCGATAACAAAAGTCAGCTCGGGAGTGTTTCTCATATTCATGCGATGAGCAAGCTGGCCGCGGATAAAGGACTTAGCGGAATTAAGTCCTTTAAGCGTGTCCTTCTGAGCCTGCTCATCTCCAAGTACACTGATCCAGACCTTACATGTTTTAAGATCCGGTGCACAATAAACATCCACAAGACTTGTAAAAGGAGCAATTCTCGGATCATGAACTTCATCTCTTATAATACTTGAAAGCTCACGAAGCACTTCCTGGCTTACTCTTTCGTTTTTAATACTGTTTTTTCTCATTTTCTGGGCACCTCAACCATCTGATAGAGCTCGATGGAATCGCCTTCAAGGAGGTCGGTGAATTTCTCAAACACAAGACCACATTCATAGCCTGCATTGACTTCCTTAACATCATCCTTGAAACGCTTGAGAGAAGCAAGATTACCGTCAAATATCTGATTGCCGCCTCTGTTGATTCTTGCCTTGCAGCCTCTTATAACCTTACCGTCAAGTACGAAGGAACCTGCAATAATGCCGACACCTGAAGCCTTGAAAGTCTGACGTACTTCAGCATGACCGATAACCTGTTCCTCGAATATAGGATCAAGAAGACCCTTCATGGCTGCTTCGACATCATCGATAGCATTATAAATTACATTGTAGAGACGAAGGTCAACCTTTTCTCTTTCGCAAATATCCTTTGCTGTGTTATCCGGCTTAACGTTGAATGCAATGATAATAGCATTTGAAGCACTTGCAAGAGTCGCATCGGACTCGTTTACGGCGCCTACGCCGCCATGTATGATTCGAACGGCAACTTCATCGTTTGAAAGCTTAAGAAGGCTCTGCTTAATTGCTTCGACCGAGCCCTGAACATCGGCTTTAACGATAATATTAAGTTCCTTAATGTTACCGGCCTGAATTTCCGAATAAAGATCATCAAGTGAAAGCTTAGCCTTTGTTTCGGCAATAAGCTTCTCTTTATTCTTCTCAATGTAAGCTTCGGCAATTTCCTTTGCTTCCTTTTCAGACTCGGTTGCTACAACAATTTCTCCGGCATCCGGAACAGAATTAAGACCAAGTACGGCAACAGGCATCGAAGGCGTTGCGCACTTAACCTTTTCATCTTTATCGTTAATAAGTGCACGTACCTTACCCATTGATGATCCGATTACAATGTTATCACCTACTTTAAGTGTACCCTTCTGTACAAGAACTGTTGCAACAGGTCCACGGCCCTTATCAAGCTTTGCCTCAACAACAATACCTCTTGCCTGTCTGTTCGGATTTGCCTTGAGTTCAAGTACATCTGCGGTAAGAAGAATCATCTCAAGAAGCTTGTCGATACCATCTTTTGTCTTTGCGGAAACAGGTACAAATACGGTGCTACCGCCCCATTCCTCGCAAATAAGTCCGTATTCGGTAAGTTCCTGTTTAACTTTATCAATGTTTGCTGTAGGCTTATCAATCTTGTTGACTGCAACAATGATTTCAACTCCTGCAGCCTTTGCATGGTTAATGGCTTCTACCGTCTGAGGCATAACACCATCGTCTGCCGCAACAACAAGGACAGCTATATCCGTTGAGTTTGCACCACGCATACGCATTGCGGTGAAAGCTTCATGTCCGGGTGTATCAAGGAATGTAATCTTCTCACCCTTAGCGGTAACCATATAAGCACCTATGTGCTGTGTAATACCACCTGCTTCTCTTGAAGTAACGGAAGTTGTTCTGATAGCATCAAGAAGTGATGTTTTACCATGGTCAACGTGACCCATTACACAGACAACAGGAGGTCGCTTAACCAACTTTTCAACGTCCTCTTCATCTTCCTTAAGAAGTTCGGCAACACGATCTACCTTTTCTTCATGCTCTGCAATGATTTCGTAATCGATTGCAATGCTTTCGGCATCTTCAAAAGTAATATCGGAGTTGAGAGAAACCATCTTTCCTGCCATGAAAAGCTTTTTAACGATGTCACTGCCTTTAATCTTCATCTTATCGGCAAGTTCCTGAATCGTAAGAACATCGGGAAGATAGATAACTTTGATTGTCTCCTCAACCACTTCGGCCTTAACAGGCTCAGGTCTGTGGAAAGCACCGGCACGGTTGGGATCCTTGCTGCCCTTGCCTTTCTTGCCGTTCATCTCTTCATAGTCGCCAAAGCGCTTATCTGCTTTAATCTTATCCTTTGACTTGTCGGAACGGCGATTATTTGTATTCTTTAATGTCTCCGCAATCTCAGGTCCCGAGGATTTCTTCTGAGGATTTCTGGAGTGAGAAACAAGCTTCTTCTCTTCTTCATCATCCTTACCGGGAACATAATTCTGAGGTCTCTGTGAAAAACCGGATGAAGGACGATTTCCACGATTCTGATTCTGATTATTGTTTCCGCCGAAATCCCTCTTATTCTGGTTTTCAAAAAGGTTGCTGTGACCACGGTTGTTTCCGTCATAACGGGAACCTACTTCCTGGAAGTGGTTTCTGTCACGCTGCTGATTTCTGTCACCGTTTCTGTTATCGTTATTTCTTCTGTCAAAGCCATTATTCTGCGGTCTCTGACCGTTTCTGTCATTATTGCGGTTATCGTTATTGTTTCTGTTTCCCTGATTCTGATTTCTCATGAATCCGCTGACATTTACACGGCTTACGATATTGGGACGTCCGGGAACACCGACAGTCTTAAACTTCTTTTCGGAATCGGAATTAATTGCCGAATCCGTGCTGAGAGGTGTACCGCCGGCTCTTCTTTCAGCTTCTGCTTTTGCAGCAGCCTCAGCCTTTGCGGCAGCCTCAGCTTTTGCAGCCTCCTCTGCTTCTTTGGCAGCCTTCTCGGCTTCCTTACGTGCAGCTTCAGCCTGAGCTGCTCTTTCCAAAGCTTCAGCCTGTTCCTTTTCGGCCTTTCTTTCTGCTATGTCTTCAGCAATAATTGCTGCTTCCTTGCGAGCCTTTGCTGCAAGTTCTTCAGCTTTCTTTGCTTCCTCGGCTGCATGTTTTTCAGCTTCTATTCTTTCAGCCTCACGTCTTGCCTGATTTTCCTTTACTTTTTCACGCTTGATTGCTTCAAGCTCAGCTTCAGACATGTGAGAACCATGAATAAGACGGTTTCCGTCATCACTTGAAATGGTAACGCCATTAATCGTTCTGGGCTTCTGTTGCTGATTTCTGTTATCAGTTCTTCTGTTATTGGAATCGTTGCCGGGACGGCGCTGACCCTGCTGAGGGCCGTCAAGCATACGTCTTTGCTGCTGAGGCTGACCGTCAGGTCTTCTCAACATCTGACCCTGCTGAGGCATCGTTCTTCTGTCCTGAGGACCATCGAGCATTCGTCTCTGCTGCTGAGGCTGACCATCAGGTCTCTTTAACATTTGTCCCTGCTGAGGCATTGTTCTTCTGTCCTGAGGGCCGTCAAGCATGACTCTCTTCTGCTGAGGCTGACCCTGAATGGGTTTCTGCGCCTCGGGACGACGAAGCATTTGTCCTTCCATAGGTTTCTTTACAACGTTATCAGTTTTTACGGCAGACTTAACCTGCTTTTCAGGTGCTTTAACAAGCTTATCGGCAGCATCCGTCTTCTTAGCGGTCTCGCCTTTGTTTTCCGAAGAAGCGGAAGTTTTACCGAAACGATTTCTTACCATTTCGATTTCTTTATCCTCAATGCTGTTCATGTGACTCTTGACTTCCACACCGTTTTTATTGAGGAATTCAATTATTTCCTTATTTTCTGCACCTAATTCCTTTGATAACTCAAATATCTTCATTTTTGCCATTAAACGGGCTCCTCCTCTATACTCTTAAGGTCGTTGATTTTCTTGATTATGGCCTTTGCAAGGCCCTCATCCGTTACCGCAACAGAAGCTCTCTCCTTCCTGCCTATTGCATGTCCGAGGTCATCTTTCGTACTGAAGAAAACACACGGAACTTTATAAAAATTACTTTTATCGGAAAACAGCTTTTTAGTATTGTCCGAAGCGTCCTCCGCTACGATAACCAAACATGCCGTGCTGTCTTTAACGGCTGTTTCGCAACAGAATTCGCCACTTTGAACCTTTCCTGCCTTCATGGCAATGCCAAGCAGGGAAAGAACGCTTTTTTCGGCTTTGTTATCAATCAACTTAAATCATCTCCTTAAGAAGGCTGTCATAAACTTCAGCAGGAATAGCCGTCGATAATGATTTTTCTATTCCTCTTGATTTCTTAGCCTTTTCGAAACACGAAACGGAATCGCAGAGGTATGAGCCTCTTCCGTTAAGTCTTCCTGTTTTATCGATTTTTATTTCTCCGTCGGGAGTTCTTATTACACGGATAAGGCTGTTCTTAGGAAAAACACCATTACATCCGGTACATTTTCTCATAGGTATTTTCTTTTCTGCCATATCCCTGTCCTCTAAAATTACTGTTCTTCGGTCTCACCGAAACCTTCTTCGGTAAATTCCTCATTGTCTGTAAATGTTCCGTCGTTCTGTGACTCGGACTTGATATCGATTCTGTAGCCGGTGAGCTTTGCAGCAAGTCTTGCATTCTGACCTTCGCGGCCGATGGCAAGTGAAAGCTGATAATCGGGAACGATTACTCTTGCTGTCTTTTCGTCAGGCTCAACGGTAACGGAAACAACCTTTGCGGGGCTTAATGAATTCTCAATGAGAATTGCGGGATCCTCGTTCCAAACAATGATATCAATCTTTTCACCGTGAAGTTCATCAACGATAGCATTGACTCTTGCTCCGTTTACTCCGACACATGCACCTACAGGATCGACATTCTCATCATGGGAATATACGGAAATCTTAGTACGCTGACCTGCTTCACGGGAAATGCCCTTAATTTCAACGATGCCCTCGGAAATTTCGGTTACTTCCTCTTCGAACAATCTCTTAACAAGCTCCGGATGGGTACGTGATACGGAAATTCTGGGGCCCTTGGGGCTGTTTTCAACCTTTGTGACGTAAAGTTTAACTCTTTCGTTCTTATAGAATTCCTCACCCTTAATCTGCTCGGTAACAGGAAGAATTGTCTCTAATTTACCGAGAGAAACAACGATGTTGTAGTTTCCGATATCAGGATTCTGGAAACGTTCGATAACGCCTGTAACGATATCCTTTTCTTTCATGGCATAGCTTGAAAACAAAGCATTACGTTCTTCCTCACGGATTTTCTGAACAACAACCTGCTTAGCCTTCTGAGCCGCAATTCGTCCAAAATCCTTGGGGGTAACTTCGATGTTTACAAAATCACCTACTTCATAGGGATGACCCATCTTGATTTCTGCCTGAGCCTTGGAAATCTGAAGAACATCGTCTTCAACTTCTTCGACTACTTCCTTCTCGGAATAAACCTTAAAGATACCTGTCTTGGGGTCAATTGTAACTTTGGCATTTTCAGCCTTTCCGTACTGGTTTTTGTATGCTGTGATAAGGGAATTCTGGATTGTCTCAAGCATAATTTCCTTTGAGATACCCTTTTCCTTTTCAATCATCTCAAGAGCTAAAATGAGTTCTGTGTTTTCTGTCGGCGCAGCCTTTGCTGTAGTTTTCTTTCTTGCTGTTGCCATTTTATTAATCCTCCTATACTGCTTTTTATTCTATTTAGAAATGCACTGCAAGATTAATCTTTGCAATATCAGATCTTTCGAATGTAATCTGTGTTTCGTCTTCAAAGCCGATTGTAATTGTGCTTTCGTCGAAGTCATCAAGAAAGCCGGTAAACTCTTTTTGTCCGTCTATGGTCTTGAAAAGCTTAACTTCAACCTCACTGCCGAGTTCTCTTTGAAAATCACGGTCCTTCTTTAATGTTCTTCCGAGTCCCGGCGAACTGACCTCAAAAATGTATGCATCAGGGATAAAATCTTCTTCATCGAGAAGAACAGACATCCTTCTGCTGACGTTTTCGCACTCGTTAATAGTTATACCGCCTTCTTTGTCGATATAAAGCCTTAAGTAATCAGTGCCTGCTTCTTTAACGTACTCACAGTCCACAAGCTCAAACCCAAGCTCTTCAAGTATCGGTCCTGCAAGCTTTTCGGTACGCGCTGCGTACTCATCTCTTTTTCCCATACAGCCTCCGTTTGGGATATTCGGAAACAAATATCCCTTACAATGAATAGAGAGTGGATTCACACCCACTCTCTAACTAGTCAAATATTACCTCTATCTTATAGCATTCCTACCGGTAAAAGTCAACACTTATAAGGAAAAAAGCCGAAAATCAATTACTTAATCTGACTATTGATAATCTTCTTTGCTTCTTCGACAGCTTCGGAAATCTTTGAAGCATCCTTACCACCGGCCTGAGCCATGTTGGGACGACCGCCGCCGCCACCAAGAACAATGGGAGCAATAGCCTTAATAAGGTTACCTGCATGAGCCCCTTTAGCCATAGCATCATCGGTAGCCTTTGCGACAAGGTTTGCCTTGCCGTCGGTATCCGATGCAAGAACAACAACGCCGCCGCCCATCTTTTCGGCAAGCGAATCCGCAAGGTCTCTTAAACCGTTCATATCAACGCCAGGAACCGTTGTTGCAAGGAACTTTACGCCCTTAACATCGATAACTGCGCTCATTACGTCACCAAGAGCATCTTTTGCTGCTTTAGCCTTGAGAGCCTCTATTTCGGATGCCATAGCCTTTAAATCGGCCTGCATATGATTAATCTTTTCAACAAGTCCCGAAGGCTGTGTCTTTGCAGCTGCAGCAGCTTCGTTAAGCTCAGCTTCAAGCTTTTTATAGTATGCAATAACGTTTGTGCCCGTTACTGCTTCAATACGACGTACACCTGCGGCAACACCTGACTCGGAAAGAATCTTGAAATTGGCAATCTCGCCTGTATGCTTTACATGAGTACCGCCGCAAAGCTCCTTGGAGAAGTCACCGATGGAAACTACTCTTACAGTATCACCGTACTTCTCTCCGAACAGAGCCATGGCGCCTGTCTTCCTAGCTTCTTCAATGCCCATAACGTCTGTAACAACAGGATAATCGGCAGCAATAGCTTCGTTAACGATGTTTTCAACTTCTGCAATCTGCTCTGCCGTCATGGCCTGACCATAAGAGAAGTCGAAACGTGTACGACTCTCATCCTGGTATGAACCCTGCTGATGAACATCGCTGTCAAGTACCTTCTGAAGTGCTGCCTGAAGAAGGTGAGTTGCGGAATGGTTTTTACATGTGTTGCTTCTGCTTACCGTATCAACGGCAAGCTTTGCTTCTTCGCCTGCTTTGATAGAGCCTTCCGTAACCTTTCCGATATGGCCCACACGTCCTCCGGGAACCTTAACGGTATCGGTTACAGTGAAAACACCTGAAGCTGTTCTGATAACACCGATATCACCCTTCTGACCACCCATTGTTGCATAGAAAGGTGTGCACAAAGTGATAATTGTACCTTCTTCGCCTGCTTTAAGTGAATCAACAAGCTCAGTGTCATTTGCAACAGCGGCAATCTTTGAATCAGCGTTGAGGCTTTCATATCCTACGAAGTTTGTAACAACGCTCTCATCAAGTGTATCGAATACGGAAGCTGTGCTCTTCTGTGCAAAGCTCTTTCCGGCACGGGCAAGCTCCTTCTGCTGTTCCATTGCTTCTTTGTAGCTTGCTTCGTCAACCTTAAGGCCTTCCTCTTCAGCCATTTCAACAGTAAGCTCAAACGGGAATCCGAATGTATCGTAGAGGTAGAATGCGTCTTTGCCGTCAAATACGGAAGCATTTTCAGCCTTCTTTGCATCAAGAAGCTTTTTGAACTCTTTCATGCCGTTTTCGATTGTAGCTTCGAAAGCAGTGATTTCCTTTGTGAGTTCTTTTACAATGAAATCATGGTTCTTTACAAGGTTCGGATATGCTTCGCCATATACCTTGTCAATGTAGATGTTTGCGCAGTCAACAAGATTAGCCTTGTTGAGGCCAAGAAGTCTTCCCTGACGAACGGCACGACGGATAAGTCTTCTGAGTACATATCCGGCTCCGCCGTTTGAAGGTGTAAGCTTTGCTTCGTCACCGATAAGCATAACGGCAGTACGAATATGGTCAGCAACAATACGCATCGATCTTGTTGTCTTTTCATCAGCTTCGTATTTAATGTTTGAAGCTTTTTCAATGTATTCGATGGTAGCAGAATGAACGTCTGTTTTATATACGTCGCTGAAGCCGTTAAGGAAAGCGAGGTTACGCTCAAGTCCCCAGCCTGTATCAACGTTTTTCTTTGAAAGAGGTGTCAGTGTTCCGTCCTGATGCTTTTCATACTGCATGAAAACATCATTTCCGATTTCGGTGTACTTTCCGCAATGACATCCGGGGCCACAGTTGGGGCCGCAGGCAGGAATATCCTTTACGTAGAACATTTCGGAGTCCGGACCGCACGGACCGAACTCAAGTCCCCACCAGTTGTCTTCTGCGGGAAGATAGAAAATATTTTCGGGCTTAAAGCCTGATGCTATACGACACTTAGCGCCTTCTTCGTCACGAGGTGCGTTCTCATCTCCTGCAAAAACAGTAGCAGCAAGATGATCTCTGTCAAAACCGAAAACTTCCGTTAAAAGCTCATAGCTCCACTTGCAGCGGTCTTCTTTGAAATAATCACCGAGTGACCAGCTTCCCATCATCTCAAAGAAAGTACCATGGCTTGTATCGCCGACGGAATCAATATCGTTTGTACGGACACAGCCCTGTACGTTACAAAGTCTTGTTCCCAAAGGATGTTTCTGACCAAGCAGATAAGGCATAAGAGGCTGCATTCCGGCAACGTTAAAGAGTACACCTGTGGAGCCGTCGGATACTAAAGAAACAGCACCGCAGTCAACATGACCACGCTCTGTATAGAATTTAATCCAAGCATTTCTGAGTTCTTTTGAAGTAAATGTCTTCATAACAATCTCCTGATATTTTTATTTCGTCAAAAAACTTTATAGATTATAGAACAGCAATGTCTATTTTTCAACTTTATTCTTTGACAATGTAATCAAAAAATCAATCTTTGGGAACAGTGAAAATATTGGCGGTCTTTTTGGAAATAACTCCCTTCTTATAGCAGGAGCTGCAAAGAGCGATGTATGATTCGTTTCCTCCCATCGCAACCTGCTCACCTTCATAAAGAATCTTTGTTCCGGAAAACCTTGCATTCATAATGGCTTTTTTGCCGCAAGGACACATTGTTACTATTTCACGAATGGAATCGGCAAGCTCGAGAAGTCGCTTTGAACCTTCGAATGTATGTGTAAGGAAGTCCGTTTTAAGACCGTAAGCCATAACAAAACACTTATTTTCATCAACGATTGCCCTGAGCTCTTCGACCTGAACAGCCGTAAGGAACTGCGCTTCGTCAACAATAATATTGTCATATGTTTCAACGGGATCCGGAAGAACATCCTCTATCTTTGAATCAGGATAAACAAGAAGTGCCTCAGCAGAAAGACCGGCTCGCGACTTAACGATTGTGGCACCGTCCCTCGTATCAAGACTGGGTTTCAAAAGTGCAACCTTCTTGCCTTTATCTTCCCACGAAAATCTTGTCATAAGGGCATTTGCTGTTTTACTGGAGCCCATAACACCATAGTAAAAATACATCTTCATAAATAACATCTCCCCGAAATTGAATACTCCGTTCATTATAACCTTTTGAAAATTAAGGTCAAGGTAATAAATACCCGTAAAACGAAAAAAACTCCATCACTGGAGTTCAATCTGGGTTGGGCTGTATAATTACAGTTAGCAGCTCGTAGCGGAATCGAACCGCTGATTTCGCCGTGAGAGGGCGACGTCTTAGCCTCTTGACCAACGAGCCATTTTGTCTGTTCTGTCGAACAGACGTTATATTACACTATAAATTGCAAAAAATCAAGTAAAACATTAAGGAGAATTCGGGCAAATTGTCAGAATGTGCGGCTTCAAACGACAAATTGTATCAGTTTTATAGCTGAAACAAATCCGAAAAGCTGATTTGGTCAGTTTCGGGAATATCTCCGATGATGCCGAGCCTTGACATTGTATCTATTGCACTCTGCGGAATATGTGCCCTGTCTTTGATATTCTGCTTGGATGTAAACGGACCATCCTTGCAAGCCTCAAACAACTGGTCTGCAGCTTTTTCTCCAAGGCCTTCAATCGTATCAAAGGAAGGCATAATCTTGTCATCGATAATCTGGAAAGCATGAGCCTTCGCACGGAAAAGATCGATCGGCATGAAATCATAGCCTCTTGCATACATTTCGAGAACGGATTTCATGTTCATGTATGTTGTTTCGTCTTTTGCCGTTCCCTTGTGCTCATCAAGGTCCTTCTTAATCTTTGTCATGTTCTTGATAAGCTTATCCTTTCCGAGGCACATGAGCTCATAGTTGAAGGCTGCCGCACGGATGCCGAAGTATGCCGAATAGTATGCAAGCGGTTTATAAACCTTAAACCAGGCAACACGGAAAGCCATCATAATATATGCACAGGCATGTGCTTTCGGGAACATGTACTGAATTTTCTTGCATGACCAAATATACCAATCCGGAACACCGTGTTCTTTCATTTCGGCTTCCTGTTCTTCGGTAAGTCCTCTTCCCTTACGGACGGATTCCATTATTTTAAAAGAGTGTCCGGGGTCAACATTTTTATTAATGAGGTACAGCATGATGTCATCTCGGGTACATATAGCCTGTTTAAGGTTACACGTGCCATTCTGAATAAGCAACTGTGCATTGTTTGCATAAACATCAGTACCATGTGAAAGGCCTGAAATACGAACCATGTCCGAAAAGCAGTCGGGCTTTGTTTCACGTAACATATTCATGGCATTATCTGTGCCGAGCTCCGGAAGACCAAGCGAACCCATATCAATTCCCATAATGTCTTCAGGCTTAATTCCGAGTGCTTCCGTTCCATGGAAAAGTGAAATAACCTTTTTATCATCCATCGGAATTGTTTTTGCATCGATGCCGGTAAGTTCCTCAAGTCGCTTAATCATTGTAGGATCATCGTGACCGAGTATATCGAGCTTAAGAAGATTATGGTCGATTGAGTGGTAGTCGAAATGCGTCGTAACAATATTGGATGTCATATCATTTGCGGGATGCTGAACAGGTGTAAATGAGTCAATATCCTCGCCGACGGGAAGAACGATAATTCCGCCGGGATGCTGCCCGGTTGAACGTCTGACACCGACGCATCCTTTTGAAATTCGCTCAAGTTCTGCTTTTCTATGAGTCGTGCCGTGATCTTCATCATACTTGAGTGCAAAGCCGTAGGCTGTCTTTTCGGCAACGGTGCCTACGGTACCGGCTTTAAAAGTCTGGCCCTTTCCGAAGATAACTTCGGTGTAGTCATGAGCTTTTGACTGATATTCACCGGAGAAGTTCAGGTCGATATCCGGCTCCTTGTCGCAGTTGAATCCAAGGAACGTTTCAAAAGGAATATCCGCTCCGTCCTTTGTAAGCTTTTCACCACATACGGGACAGATTTTGTCAGGCATGTCAAAGCCGCAAATTGCTTCGCGCTGAAAAGCCTTAACCTCTTCGGAATCAAAATCGGAATATTTGCACTTAGGACAGAAATAATGAGCCGGAAGCGGGTTAACCTCGGTAATTCCGGCCATCGTGGCTACAAAAGAAGAACCAACGGAGCCACGGGAACCAACGAGATAACCGTCCTCATTCGACTTCCAAACCAGTTTCTGAGCAATAATATACATAACGGAATAGCCGTTTTTAATAATTGAAGACAGTTCCGTTTCAAGTCGGTTTTCAACAATGGGCGGCAACGGATCTCCATACATGGAATGCGCCTTGTCATGACATATCTTTGTGAGGGTTTCCTCCGAGTTTTCAATTACGGGAGGACATTTATCCGGACGTACAGGGTCCATATGCTCAATCTGTTCCCAAATTTTGAGAGGATTCTCAATAACAACCTCTCTGCATTTTTTCTGCCCGAGATATTCAAATTCGGCAAGCATTTCCTGGGTTGTCCGAAGGAAAAGTGGCGCCTGCCTGTCTGCATCCGAAAAGCCTTTTGAATGCATGATAAGCCTTCTGTAAACCTCGTCCTCGGGGTTAAGGAAATGTACGTCACACGTAGCGCAAACAGGCTTACCGTACTCCTCGCCAAGCTGTACAATACGCTCATTGATACGAATCAAATCATCTTCACTCTGAATCTGAGGAATTTTCTCTTCATCAATCATGAAGTTGTTGTTCCCAAGAGGTTGGATCTCATAATAGTCGTAAAACTCACAAAGTGAAGAAATTACATCCTGCGAATCCTCCTCGAGAAGTGCCCTGTAAAGCTCACCTGCTTCACAGGCGGAGCCGATAATAAGCCCTTCCCTTCTTTCCGAAAGAAGACTCTTAGGGATTTTCGGAGCCTTTTTAAAATAAGTCAGATGACTCTTGGAAATCATTTTATAGAGATTGTACCGACCTGTAATATTTTTGCAGAGGACAATACAATGATAAGGATGCATATTTCGGATAGCTTCGTCCGAAGGCTTAAATGCTTCGGCAGCTTCAGCAAGCGTATGAACGTTTTTACCGTCCATAATATTTACAAGCTTACGATATATTTCAGCAGTACACTCCGCATCGTCAACAGCCCTGTGATGATTTTCCAAAGATACGTTAAGCTCATTGGCAAGCGTATTGAGCTTATAGTTTTTAAGTCCGGTAAGAAGGCCTTGTGCAAGACCGACAGTATCTACAATTGTCGGAGCATATTCAAGACCAAGGAGGCCGGCATTATGCTTTATGAAGCCTGTATCGAAGCTTGCATTATGAGCAACAATAACAGCATCCCCACAAAAATCAAGAAACTTCGGCAAAACATCCGAAATAAGGGGTGCATCGGCAACCATGGAATCACTTATGTGAGTTTTTGTTTCAATTTCCGCAGGAATGGGAATCTCAGGATTGACAAAGGTGCTGAATCTGTCGGTTATTTCGTTGTTTACAAGCTTAACGGCGCCTATTTCAATTATTTTATTATGTTTTGCATAAAGTCCGGTTGTTTCAATGTCAAAAACTACAGTTGTAGAACCAAAGCTCTGCCCTTTATCATTTTTGATAAAGTCGCACATATCGTTAACAAGATATATCTCACAGCCGTAGATTATCTTGAACTGTTTGGCACGTTCGGCTATTTCGGGATCTTTTGACTTAAGGAGCTTGTCTCTGTAGAAATGGAATGCATCGGTAAAGCCCTGCACAACACCATGGTCGGTGATAGCAACACCCGGATGTCCGAAATCGAAAGCAGTTTTAATGAGGTCTTTCGGGTCAACGACACCATCCATATCACTCATCATTGTATGTGCATGGAGCTCAACTCTCTTTACATCACTGGTATCCTTACGCTTCGTAACAAAATCAGGAATGGACTTAATTCCCGAGATGCTGGAAATGGTAACTTCTTTTTCGAATGTATCGTACTTGGGAATACCCATAAGTTTGACACATTTTCCTTCAGCAAGAAGAGGTTTCATTTCATCAAGCTCTTCCTTACTCAAAAAGAGCTTACATGTTATTGTGTCGGTAAAATCCGTAATAGCAAATTTGACAATAAAGCTCTCTTTATTACGAATCTGGACAGGGTCATCAAATTTGATGATTTTACCGTATATGGCAATTTCTCTGAATCCTTCGATAATTTCAAGAATAGGAGTTGTCTTAAGGTCTTCGCTGTCAAACAAATGACCATAAAAAAGTTCGGGGTCCTCTTCCAGTTTCTTCTTGATGAATTTGGAAGAATAAGTTTTTGTAAAGCCTTTTCCGTTGTCTTTATTCTTTTGTGCATCCTGCTTGTTTTCAGGAGCAGCCTTTGTTTCCGGCTTTGTATTTTTAGCGGTTTCGGGTTTATTCTGTTTTGGTTTGTCGGTTTCTTCCGTCTTACGAAGTTTTTTGATTACCTGTTTTCTTTCATTTTCATTTATTTGAGCTTCGTAATCGCTGACGGTATGCATGGGAGCTTCGTCTTCATCGTCTTTTATCGAAACGCCTTCAGCCTCAACCCACTTGAAGTCAATAACAACATCAAAAGAAAAACGTTCCTTAAAGTATTCAGTAAGAAACGTTCTGATTTCATCTGCAAGATCACGATTAAGAAAAGTATCCTGCGATGTGAGTTCAAGATGATATGTTCCGTCCTCGGTACAGGTAAAGCTGTCTTCTGCTTCATCCAGAAATCTGTACTCAAAACCGGATTTGAACTTAATCTCCTCGAGTATGTTCTTTTTATTCATACTCCATATACTTGAGGGATTATAAACATCAGAAAGCTTATATCTGACATCAAGTGAAGCAACAATTCCTTTTGAGCGGAAATACTCTTTATTCAGAGCTTTTTCCATATCCTTGATGTCACGATAGTCAAGAAGATGTGTACTTTCGAGGATGATTGTAAGATTACCGGTGACCTTGTCGGCAAGAACCTTAACAAGATTTACATCATCAAAAACCTGATTTGCTTTTTTTCCCGCATTCATTTCGGGGAATATGTCAAATAAGCTCATTTATCTCCTTAAGAAGCTCGTTAAGTAGCTCCTCCTCTTTGCATTTACGGATTATCTCACCTTTTTTGATGATTACTCCTTCACCGTTACCTCCGGCAATACCAAGGTCCGCTTCCCTTGCTTCGCCGGGCCCGTTAACGGCACAGCCCATTACTGCTACTTTAATATCAAGCGGATAATCTCTGACTGCTTCATTTACCTTTTCGGCAAGGCCGATAAGATCGATTCTTGTTCTGCCGCATGTAGGACATGAAACAACTTCAATACCGCGTTTTCTTAATCCGAGAGCACGAAGTATGTCTTTGGCGGCATAAATTTCTTCAACAGGCTTTGCAGTAAGTGAAACACGGATCGTATCTCCAATGCCTTTGGAAAGAATGCCCGAAAGACCAACGGATGACTTAATAAGGCCGCTTCGTAAAGTGCCTGCTTCGGTAATGCCGACATGCAAAGGATGTGTAGTTTTATCAGCTATTACTTCATGAGCCTTAATGCACATTTGAACATCGGAAGACTTAATGCTTATAACAAGATTGTCATAGCCCATGTCTTCAATAATGGAAGCCTGATTTAATGCACTCTCAACAAGGCCTTCTGCGGTAACACCACCATACTTCTGAATAAGGCTCTTTTCAAGGGAGCCGGAATTAACACCGACACGAATGGGAATGTTTCTCTCCTTTGCACAGTCAACAACAGCTTTAACACGCTCTGTGCTTCCTATGTTTCCGGGGTTTATACGAATTTTGTCGGCACCGTTTTCCATAGCAGCTATTGCAAGCTTATAATCAAAATGAATGTCTGCAACAAGAGGAATATGGATTCTCTTTTTAATTTCACGAAAAGCCTCTGCTGCCTCCTGCGTGGGTACAGCACTTCTGATTATCTCACATCCTGCCTTTTCAAGCTCAAGAATCTGAGCAACGGTTGCCTCCACATCCTCTGTTTTTGTATTGGTCATGGATTGGATGGCAATTGGGTTGCCACCGCCGATAGAAACATTTCCGATTTTTACTTCATGTGTGTTCATTTGCTGCCTCAGAAGAAAATACGTCTTATATCGTTAAAGAATACAACAACCATCAGTAACATAAGAAGAATAAACCCAACAAGATTTACGATGCCCTCAAACTTTCTGTTTAGAGGTTTACCCATTATTGCTTCAACAAGAAGAAGGAAAAACCTTCCGCCGTCGAGTGCCGGAATAGGTAAAAGATTCATAACACCGAGATTTGCCGAAAGAAGGATACAGATGTACATCATTTGAAGTACAACATCAAGAGTGCTTCCTACAGCCTTTGTCTCCTCGTAGGAATCCCCTATCATATCAACAATGCCTACGACACCGCTTAAATCATTTGCTGAGAACTTTCCGCTTATAAGCATGCCGAGGTTCTTGAAGGTAATCTGAATCCAGTACTTGACTTCGACAGCGCTGTACCTGATTACTCCGATGAAATCGGTTTTGTCACGGTAAAGATTGTAACCGATACCTGTGGCGTATTTATTGCTGTCAAGCTTTGGTACTATTGATGCTGTGTATTCAGTGCCTTCACGCTCGTAAGTAATGGTAACTGCTTCATCGGTAAGAGGATAGTCATTGATTGTCTGTGAAAGCTCCTCACCGGATCTGATCGGCATACCGTTGTAAGAAGTTATTACATCCCCTGCTTTAAGTCCTGCAAGAGCAAAAGGATAACCTTCAACAAGCTCTCTGATTTCTGCTCTGTTGGTGTTTCCATCATAAGTAAAGCCAAGAAGATACTTCTTGATTTTCTCGGGAATAAGCCTTGTCTCGAACTTCTGTCCGTCACGCCTGTAAACAATATCAATGCCTTCTCCGTCAAGGTCTTCATAGGCAAAATACATGTCAACCTGACGGCCGATGGACGTACGATGTCCGTTTATGCTGTAAATCTCATCACCTTTTTGAAGACCGGCAACCGCACCCGGTCCGTCTTTGGTTACAGAAGTAACAAAAGGCTTGTCAATGCCCGCTAACGCAGTAATGAAAAGTGAGAAAATAAATGCAAGGACAAAGTTGAAAACAGGGCCTGCAAGAATGACTGACATTCTTCTCCAAACGGACTTGGAATAAAAAGAGCCCTCTAAAGGAGCAGGATCCTTATTTTCATCGTCATCAAACAAGTCCTCCCCAAGCATCTGGCATGCTCCTCCGAAAGGAAGAAGCTTAACGGAATACTTTGTACCATTTATTGTTTTACCGAAAAGCGTAGGGCCAAGACCAATAGAAAATTCAATAACCTTTATGCCGTTCTTTTTTGCAAGCAAAAGATGACCGAATTCATGGAAAATGATTATTAACGAGAAAATCAGTATTGCTATTACTATCTTCATTTTATCTCCGAAAATTATAATGTTCTATAGTTTTTAAGTCCTTCATTTACCTTTTGCTGAACTTCAAGTATTTCGTCAAGTGAAGGATCTTTTAACAGCTTGTGCATATCCATCATGCGTTTTATACCGTTTACAATATCAAGATAACCTATTTCACGATTAAGGAATTTGGCTACGCATACCTCATTCGCTGCATTGTAGACGGTAGGCATGCTTCCGCCGGTTTTAATCGCGGAATATGCAAGAGGAAGTGCAGGGAAATTAATATTATCGGGATTATAAATCTCGATTGTGGATAATTTAGTAAAATCAAGCCTGTCAGCCGTAGGCATTCTTCTCTCAGGGTAATAAAGGGCATACTGAATTGGAAGCTTCATATCAGGCACACCAAGCTGTGCAATAACTGCACCGTCGGTAAACTCAACCATGGAATGAATGATGCTTTTCGGCTGAATCACAACCTGAACATCATCCTCCGAAACACCGAAAAGCCACTTTGCTTCCATAACTTCCAAGCCTTTGTTTACCATTGTAGATGAATCAATGGTGATTTTTCTTCCCATCGACCAGTTCGGATGTTTAAGAGCGTCTTCAGGCGTAACATTCTTCAGTTCTTCCAATGTTTTTCCTCTGAAAGGACCACCCGAAGCAGTCAGAAGAATTTTGGCGGGCCTGTTTCCCGCAGCCCCCTGAAGACACTGGAATATTGCAGAATGCTCTGAATCAACGGGGAGAATTTTTACTCCCATTTTCTTTGCAAGTGGCATGATAATGTGTCCGGCGGTAACGAGCGTTTCTTTATTGGCAAGAGCAATGTCTTTGCCGGCTTTGATTGCTTCAACAGTAGGCCTAATGCCTATCATACCTACAAAAGCAGTCACTACAATGTCTGCTTCTTCTATCGTTGCACAGGAAATAAGCCCTTCCATACCTGTTACAACAGTTACGGAGAGGCCTTGTCCCTTTAAGCGGAGCTCAAGCTCGTTTGCAGACTTTTCGGAATACATGCATACAAGCTTTGGGCTAAACTCTTTAATCTGTTCAAGAATAAGATCTACGTTGGTATTTGCGGCAATAGCCGAAACGGTAATATCTCCGTTCTGCCTTACAACGTCAAGTGTCTGTGTTCCGATGGAGCCTGTGGAACCTAAAATAGAAATCGTTTTCATGTTTTCCCCTACAAAGAAACACCTAATACCTGGAAAAATCTTGCAAGATAATATACAAGAGGCGCTACAAAGATAATGGAATCAAATCTGTCAAGAATTCCACCATGTCCGGGTATAAGCCTTCCATAATCCTTAACATTATAGTTTCGCTTGATTGCAGATGCAGCAAGGTCTCCAACCTGTGATATTACCGAAGCCGCACCGCATATTACGGCGATCTGCCAAATATGGAGGAAATTGACATTAAAGAAATAATGAAGCACAAGATTGTAAACTATGCCGATGGCAATGCTTGATAAAATGCCCCCGACGCAGCCTTCAATTGATTTCTTTGGCGAAAGTTCCGGAAAAGCTTTATGTTTTCCGCAAAGCATTCCAACACAATAAGCACCTGTATCGGAAATCCAGGAGCCGATAAAGATAAGCCAGATAATATATTGGCCGTCATTAAGCTGTACTCTTGTCCTGTAAAGGAATGAAAGACCAAGGCCGACATAAATGAGGCTGGCAAATGTCATAAATATTTTCTCGGAACTGTATTTCGGATAACTGATTACCATTGCTCCGAACAGAAGGAGCAGGAAAAGCATAAAAAGGGCAACAAGGAGATATTCCTTATCCAGACAGATGAGGAAGTAAGTTATTATGGTTGCAGCATATGCAAAAAATGCAATCGGTGTTTTGTTCACACCTGCAACCTTAAGCATCTCCCTGACACCGATTATCGCTATTACAAGATTAACGGCAAAAAGAATATATCCTCCGGGAATAATGGAAAGGAACGCAACAACAGTACATATAAATGCACTTACAAACCTTACCCAAAATCCGCTCTTCTTCTTTGTTTCTTGATTTGTCATTTTAACTCTTCACTCCGCCATAACGTCTGTCACGTGTATTGTAATACTTGATTGCTTCAATAAGGTCTGCCTTTTCGAAATCAGGCCAGAGCACCTCAGGGAAGTAAAATTCGGTATATGCAAGCTGCCAAAGAAGGAAATTTGAGATTCTCTGTTCTTTACTTGTACGGATCAAAAGATCCGGAGCAGGAATACCGGCAGTATCAAGATTATTTTCTATGAGACTTTCATTTATGTCCTCAGGATTCAGATTTCCCGCTTTAACCTGCTCTGCAAGCTTCCTGAAAGCTCTTTTTAATTCGTCACGACCACCGTAATTAATGGCAATCTGGAGCTTAAGGCCCGTATAAACCTTTGAAGCCTCTTCAACTTCATTTATTTTTTCAACTATATCGGAAGCAAGCCCTGTTTTATCACCTATAACACGGACCTGCATATTGTTCTTTTTAGCATTATTGAGACAATCCGAAAGGTAGTCACGAAGGAGATTCATGAGCATGCTCACTTCGTTTTCGGGCCTCGACCAGTTTTCTGTTGAAAATGCATAGAGTGTGACGTACTCAACGCCAAGCTTGTACGCATCCTCACAAATCTTTTCAACCGTCTTGGCACCTGCTTTGTGTCCTGCCGTTCTGGGAAGTCCTCTTTTTTTAGCCCATCTTCCGTTGCCATCAAGAATTATGGCAATATGTTTCGGAATAACAAGATTCTCAAGTTCATCAGACATATGTTGGCCTTCCTAAATCAATGTCGCATTTTGTAATAATTTAATAGCGGTGAGCCGTGAAGCCCACCGCTTTGATGATTTTCATTAAACTGTCATGATTTCTTTTTCTTTATTCTCAGCAAGCTTGTCTATTTCCGCAATCTTCTTGTCTGTAATCTTCTGGATTTCGTCTTCGATTGTTTTCTCTTCATCCTCTGAGATTTCACTTGACTTGCCAAGCTTTTTAATTAAATCGTTTGCATCACGACGAATGTTTCTTACAGCAACACGCGCCTGCTCAGCACTCTTCTTGATGTCTTTACAAAGATCCTTACGACGGTCCTCTGTAAGCTCGGGGAATACAAGACGGATAACTTTTCCGTCGTTTGAAGGATTGATGCCGATGTCGGAAGCCTGAATAGCCTTCTCGATTTCTTTAATCATCTTTGATTCCCAAGGCTGAATGGCAATAACTCTGGCTTCGGGAACAGAAACGTTTGCAACACCCTGAATGTTTGTGGGTGTTCCGTAATAGTCAACCCTGAGTTTATCAAGGAGATGCGGGTTGGCACGACCTGCTCTGATTGACGCAAAGTTCTCCTCGAGAACTGAAATTGTCTTTTCCATCTTTTCACAAAAAGGTGCAATCTTTTCGTTCATAAATATATCCTCCTCTGTAATCAGTCAACAGTAATCTTAGTGCCTTTGGCTTTTCCGAGAGCTGCATTTGTAATGCCGTTTTCCTCAAGAAGCGAGAAAATGAAAAGAGGCATCTTGTTCTCCATGCAGAGAACAGCACTTGTCATATCTATGACACCAAGCTTATTGTCTATAATTGTGTTAATTGACATTTCGTCATACTTTTTGGCGTTAGGATTCTTGTTCGGGTCAGAATCGTAAACTCCGTCAATGGATTTTGCCATGAGAATTACATCACAGTCAAGCTCGATTGCACGAAGTGCCGTAGCGGAATCTGTTGAGAAATATGGATGTCCGGTACCGCCCGCAAGAAAAATCACTTTACCGTTTTCAAGATCTTCAACAGCTTCATCCTTTGAGAAGAGCTCAGTCATGTCGCCACACTCAAACTGTGTGTAAACTCTTGTTTTCATACCGACATAACGGAAAATGTCGGAAACATAAATGCAATTCATGACAGTGGCTAGCATTCCTATCTGGTCTGCCTTAACTCTGTCAATGGTGTTGGAGGAACGCCCTCTCCAGAAATTGCCGCCGCCGATAACGATTGCTACCTGAACACCTTCGTCCGTAAGCTTTTTTACCTGCTTTGCAACGCCGATACATGTTTCTTCGTCAAAACCTGTCTTCTTGTCACCGGCAAGAGCCTCGCCGCTGAGCTTAATAAGAACTCTCTTGTAAGCCATTTCTAACCTCATCAATCGAAAATACTGTCAACATCAAGATCTGAGTATGTAAGTGAGCAGAAACCGTCAAGGATGGCACCGTTATTCATCTGTACGGACTTAGCCTTAATGTTGCCTTTGATAATAGCTGTGGAATCAAGGATTACAGGACCGTTTACGTCGATTTCACCCTTAACCGCACCTGCAAAAACTGCTGAAGAAGCGCTGATGTCGCCGACAACAACCGTGCCGAGACCAATCTTAACGCAACCTTCGCAAGTGATGGAGCCCTCAAGTCTTTCTGTGTTTACAAAAACTTCGGATGCTCTGGAATTACCGGAAACCTTGCCGGAAATGGTAAGCTTACCGAGACATTCGATATCACCGTTTACAGTGCCGACAACATCAAGTGAGCAGTCGGAAATGATGGAACCGTTGATGGTTGTACCCTTTGTGATGACAGTAACGCCTGTCTTATCTTCTTCGGGCTCTTTCTTCTTTCTTTCTGCGATGTCGGGAACGCTTACGGGAGCCTGGGGCTTTGCAGCCTTTTCCTTAGGCTCTTCTGTTTCTTCGGGAATCTCGGGAGCTTCCTCTAATATGCTTTCAAGAAGATCAGCATCGATGTCGGAGGCATCAACCGCATCATCTTCGGATACGGCAAAAAGATCGTCTTCTTCGATTTTGTTGCCGTTTTTGTTCTTATCCAATTCATTATTCTTTGCATCACTAAACAAACCCATATCTAAACCTCCAATTATTTTCAGTTTGAAATATTGTAACACTTTACATATTCAACGTCAAACCAAAAAAGCAACCGTACAAGGATTTTTTCCTTGTACGGCTGCCATAAAAATCGATTATTTAAATGCGTCTGCAGCAACTGTAACGTTGAGCTTTCTGTCATTTCCTTCAGGAGCCTTCGGCTTGTCGAAATCAGGGTTTTCTCTCTTCTCTTTACGATACTTGAAGAACTCTGTTGCTACCTGCGGGAAAAGTGCATATGAGAGCACATCTTCATCCTGCTCAATCCATTCCTTGCACTCCTCACGGAACTTATCAAGCTGAGGCTCAATAAGGTCAGCGGGACGACAGGTAATGGGCGTCTGGTCTCCGATTGCTTTCTTAACAACATCAGGATTGAAAGGCTTAACGGTCTTACCGAATTCACCACTGAGAATCTTCTTGGATTCCTTTGTGATCATCTTGTAGCGTTCACCCTGAAGAACGTTAAGTACGGCCTGTGTACCAACGATCTGAGATGAAGGAGTAACAAGAGGCGGCTCACCGAAGTCCTTACGAACATTGGGGATTTCCTTGAGAACGTCGTCGTACTTGTCTTCTGCGTTAGCTTCTTTAAGCTGTGAAACAAGGTTTGAAAGCATTCCGCCGGGAACCTGATAAAGAAGTGTCTTGATGTTTACGCCGAGAACCTTGGGATTAAGGAGACCATCCTTGAGAACCTGCTCTCTGTAAGGTCTGAAGTAATCTGCGATTTCAGCGAGGAGATTCTGGTCGTAACCTGTGTCATAAGGTGTGCCCTTGAAGGTTTCAACCATAACTTCCGTAGCGGGCTGTGATGTACCCATTGAAAGAGGTGACATAGCACAGTCGATAACATCTGCACCTGCTTCAACGGACTTTAAGTATGTCATTGCAGCAACGCCGGATGTGTAATGTGTATGCATCTGAAGAGGAATCTTGGATCCGTTCTTAAGTGCCGTAACAAGCTCTGTAGCCTGATAAGGAAGGAGAAGTCCTGCCATATCCTTGATACAAATGGAATCTGCACCAAGCTCTTCAACGGACTTAGCCATCTTCTCCCAGTACTCAAGTGTATAAGCATCACCAAGTGTGTAGGAAAGAGCAATCTGAGCATGACCGCCTTCCTTCTTTGCTGCCTTAACTGCTGTCTCAAGGTTTCTGAGATCGTTGAAGCAGTCGAAGATACGGATGATATCGATACCGTTTGCAATGGACTTCTGAACGAAGTATTCAACAACATCGTCGGAATAATGGTTATAACCGAGAATGTTCTGGCCTCTGAAAAGCATCTGAAGCTTTGTGTTCTTGAAGCCCTTACGAAGCTGTCTTAATCTCTCCCAAGGATCTTCCTTGAGGAAACGAAGACATGAATCGAATGTTGCGCCGCCCCAGCACTCTACCGAGTGGAAGCCAACCTTATCCATCTTGTCGATGATAGGAAGCATCTCAGAGGTGGGCATTCTTGTAGCTATAAGTGACTGATGGGCATCACGAAGTATTGTTTCGGTAATGCCGATAGGTTTCTTTGTAAGTTCTGCCATTTCAAGCCTCCATTAAACACCGAAAATAGCCATGAATACGCCTGCTGCAACAGCTGTACCGATAACACCTGCTACGTTGGGGCCCATAGCGTGCATGAGAAGGAAGTTTGTAGGATCTTCTTTCGATCCGACCTTCTGTGATACACGGGCTGCCATAGGAACTGCGGATACACCGGCTGAACCGATAAGAGGATTAATCTTACCGCCCGAAAGCTTACTCATAAGTTTTCCGAGAAGTACACCGCCTGCCGTACCGAATGCAAAGGCAATAAGTCCGAGGATAACGATTTTGATTGTTGTCCACTGAAGGAAGTTCTCAGCGCTTGTTGAAGCACCTACGGATGTACCGAGCATGATAACTACGATGTACATAAGAGCGTTCTGTGCTGTTTCTGAAAGAGCATCCGTAACGCCGCACTCCTTGAAGAGGTTACCGAGCATAAGCATACCGATAAGGGGAGCTGTTGAAGGAAGAAGAAGTGCAACAACTGTAGTAACAACGATAGGGAAAAGGATTTTCTCTAACTTTGAAACAGGACGAAGCTGCTCCATCTTGATCTGACGCTCTTCCTTTGTTGTAAGGAGCTTCATGATAGGCGGCTGAATGATAGGAACAAGTGACATGTAAGAATATGCCGCAACTGCGATAGGACCCATGAGGTCAGTCTGACCAAGCTTACTTGCAAGGAAAATGGATGTAGGGCCGTCTGCGCCACCGATAATGGAGATGGCTGCTGCTGCTTCACCATTGAAGCCCATGAGAATTGCAAGAAGATAAGCTACGAAAATACCAAGCTGAGCTGCTGCACCAAGAAGGAAGCTCTTGGGATTTGCAATGAGGGGACCGAAATCTGTACCTGCACCAACTCCGAGGAAGATAAGTGAAGGGAAAATTGCCCACTCGTCAAGTGTGAAGAAATAACGGAGAAGTCCGCCTGCTGTCTCTCTTGATTCAACGGAAAGGAGTGATAAATAGAACTTGCTTTCTTCGTCAAGGAGGTTACCTGCCATGTCGAAGAACTTTCCGCCTTCGGTGTAATAGAGAGCTGCACCATCCGATCCGAAGAATGTCGTGATGGGTTTAGCCATAATTTCGGGATAAATATTAACAAGGAGCATACCGAATGCAATCGGTATAAGAAGAAGAGGTTCAAAGCCCTTCTTAATTCCGAGCCAAAGGAAAAACAGTGCAACACCAATCATAATCCAGTTGCCCCAGTAGAGATTGGCAAATGCAGTCTGTTCCCATAAATTTAATAACGTTTCACCAATGTTCATGGAAAACATCCTTTCATAAGTTTGTTTTGTTTACAGGAAATTAGTTGAGTGTAGCTAAAACTGCGCCGGACTCTACCTTATCGTTTACGTTTACGTTAATGGAAGCAATAACACCGTCCTGAGGTGCAACTACTTCGTTTTCCATCTTCATTGCTTCAAATGTGATAACAGGCTGACCCTTCTTAACTGCTGTGCCTGCGGGAGCCTTGATAGAAAGAATTTTGCCGCCCATGGGAGC
Source organism: Lachnospiraceae bacterium (assembly GCA_045598045.1). Lineage (GTDB taxonomy): Bacteria > Bacillota > Clostridia > Lachnospirales > Lachnospiraceae > RGIG3528. The sequence continues at coordinate 36,887 of JAZLLG010000055.1, forward strand.
TGTAATCTTTACGCCGCCCTGAGGACCTGCGGGAGCTGCTGCCTTGGGAGCTTCCTTAGCTGCCTGTGCAACGCCTGCACCGTTTCCTTCTTCTACTGTAACAGCATATACATTTCCGTTAATTGTAATTGTGTAGTTCTTCATTTTACTTTTCTCCTTCGATGATTATGAAATCTTTTTGATAGAACGTACTACTATTCCGTCTTTAAAGAAATTGCCCTTGGATTCCTCGTACTCTGAAATTGCGGCTGTAGCAATAGCAACAAGCTCAAAGTTGTCGATGGAAAGCTCTCCTGCCGCAATCTGTGAAACAGCATTTTCAATACCGTTCTTTGCGACGTCGTTGGCAGCGTTCTTTTCGGACTTCTTCTGCTCGATTTTCCCGATGATGGAGAAAAGCGAGATTACGAAACTGATGAAAACAAGTGCAACAAACACAACAACCAAACCGATGATTGTGTTTACCCCGGCATCAGCCAAAGGGCCTTGTGTTTTTGCCCACCAGTCAGCCAATAAAGCAAGACAGTTCATACATTTGCCTCCTGATTTATTATTTACGGGACTTTTAACTTGTAACCGCTTTCGCCTGTTGCTCGTTAAAAACTGTTTAAAACAGTGAGACCCGAATTTCTCTCAATTATATTATGGCACTTTTAATTTGCCATTGCAACACTTGTATTTATTATATTTTGCCTACTTATTATTAAAAAAAACACTCATTGAAGAATTTAAACGCAAAAACAGTTATATACAATTAAATTACAGGTAAATATAGATAAAAAAAGAGGGAAAAACCGTAAAACGGAATTTCCCTTATAAATTAATCAAACTCAGATAAAGTTAAGGCTTTACGTATGTTTTCACTCTTAAAGCCTTTACGAAAAAGCTTTGCAGCAAGCTTCTGCCTTTCGTCATATTCCAACGCGGAAATGATTTCGGGAGTAAGATGCTTTTTCTTTAGAATCGAGACTATCACTTCCGTTTCATGCTCTGCAGACGCGGACGAATCATCAAAAGCACAATCCTCCGTTTCTTCAGAGGCTGCCCGGTAAGCCGTGCTGACCGCCTCTTCGGAAACCTCTTCGGAAATGCCATGCTTTTTAAGCACTTCTCTCACTTCACGAATACTTTTATTATCTCTGTTTGCCCTCACAAGCTGTTTGGCGACTCTTAAATCATCAAGATAATGGTAGGAATCAAGATAATCAAGTATGGCTCCCGTAAGAGCTTCATTATAGCCGTCTTCGCTAAGCTTATCGGTAAGTTCCTTAACGGAACGGTCACGCCTTACAAGAAGATTCATAGCCCTTCTTTTTCCATAGACAAGCATATCCTTAAAAAGGCGGTTGTATTCCTCTTCGGAAAGCTCTTCGGCCTTTTTATCGACCATGCCCTTATAGACGACAATGAATTCTCCGTCTTCAAAAACAACTTTGTCCTTTGACTTTGTGAACTCGACAATTTCAGATATAAGCAAAACTATACTTCCTTATGAAGAGGCGTAAAGCCGAACTTTTCACGTACAAGATCTTCGATTTCCAGAAGCACTTCGGGATTCTGTTCAAGATATGCTTTAACATTCTCCCTGCCCTGGCCGATTTTCTCATCCTTATAAGCAAACCATGCGCCGGACTTAACGACAATATTCTGAGCAACGGCAAGATCAAGAATTTCACCTGTCTTGGAAATGCCTTTACCGAATACGATATCAAACTCGGCCTCCTTAAACGGCGGAGCGACCTTATTCTTAACGACTTTGATTTTGGTGTGGTTACCGACTGTTTCACCGCCGACTTTTATGGACTCCACACGTCTTACATCAAGACGAACGGAGGCATAAAACTTAAGAGCTCGTCCACCTGTTGTGGTTTCGGGGTTACCGAACATGACGCCAAGCTTTTCACGGAGCTGGTTAATGAAGATAACAACGCAGTTTGACTTGCTTATTGCAGCCGTAAGCTTACGAAGAGCCTGAGACATAAGTCTTGCCTGAAGTCCCATATGAGCGTCGCCCATATCTCCTTCAATTTCAGCCTTCGGAACAAGAGCTGCAACAGAGTCAACGATAATGATGTCAACAGCACCGGAGCGAACCATTGTCTCTGTGATTTCAAGAGCCTGTTCACCGTTATCCGGCTGAGAAATGTAGAGATTGTCGATATCAACACCGATATTTTTCGCATAAGCCGGATCGAGTGCATGCTCTGCATCAATAAAGCCTGCAATTCCGCCAAGCTTCTGTACTTCGGAAACAACATGAAGAGCAACCGTTGTTTTACCTGATGATTCAGGTCCGTAAATTTCTATAATTCTTCCCTTGGGAATACCACCAACACCAAGAGCGATGTCAAGTGAAAGAGACCCCGTGGGAACGGCCTCAACGTTCATATGACTTGCCGAATCGCCGAGTTTCATAACCGAGCCCTTGCCGTATGACTTCTCAATCTGAGCCAAAGCAGCATCGAGGGCTTTCATTTTTTCACTGTCTGCCATAAAAACTTCTCCTTCTCGGATTAACAATGCGGTCACGACGCAATGAGAATCCACTATTTCTTGAATTTCGGAAACATAAAAATTTTACCAAACCGTACTCTCCTTTTCAAGGGTACATGTTCATTTTATCATATATATTCAGGAAAAATTTCCCCATCGTAATTTAATAATAAATCGACGGGCAGATTAATAAACCTGCCCGTCAGCTCTCACAAAGATCATTTATTTATCATTTTCCTGCTCGTCTTTAAGAGTCGAATCCTCCTTAGCGTACTTCTCAAGCTCTTTCCTTTCGTAGTAGCGCTTGTCATTCGCAGACTTTACTGCACAGGCGATAATAATGATTATCATTGCAGCGGAAAATATAAATACAATAAAAAGCGATATTCCGAAAAATACGGGAGCCCAATGACCAAGTATGCCTGTTTCGGCAACATGTTTTTTCAGATTTGCAGAGCAAATCAGGTCAATGCAAATACCGATAACAGGTAACAAAATATCAACAGATATTGTTAAAATTATTAAAATCAAAATCCGCTTATTCTTCTTCATAAAGATTTATTCCTGTTTTTTATCTTTTCCTTTTCGGTTTCTAAATATTATGAAACAGCCCAAAGCGGCTAAAATAACTATTCCTTCTATCAGTGCCACCACTAACCAGGGGAATTCCTTTTTGCCGTCTGTTTCCGCAGGTACGGGTGTAGGTGTAGCCGGAACAACAGTAGGCTCCGAAACAGGCGTCGTTTCGTCCGGCTTATTTACGGCAGGTATTGGCGTAGGTGTTGTCTCAACAGTGATTACATCTGAAGCCTGTGTTACGGCAGGCTCGGGAGTAGGTGTATTGGGCACTGACGTAGTCTGCACAGGATTTGTCGCTGTTGCTTCAGGTGCAGGGGTACTTGTAGCTGTCGGTACCGGTGTAGGGGTATTCGTGGCTGTCGGTACCGGTGTAGGAGTATTCGTGGCTGTCGGTACCGGTGTAGGAGTGTTTGTTGCTGTCGTGGTTGGCGTAGGAGTGTTTGTGGCTGTCGGTACCGGTGTAGGGGTGTTTGTTGCTGTCGGTACCGGTGTAGGGGTGTTTGTTGCTGTCGGGGTTGGCGTTGGAACTTCCTTTTTCGGGCATACATAAGCATGCGAAATCATTCTTCTTCCATGTGGACCGGATTGTCCGAACAAAGTGTCGATATCAGCATTATGTCCGTTCACCTTAATATCGATATCCTTCGTTTTTGATTTTTCCGGCCATACATACCCGTTTTCGGGCTCAACCACAATAACTATAGAGTATTGCTTTCCTGCAACAAAAGGTTCGTCCCCGTTCTTCCTGCTGTCGGTGTTATTGTACCAATATAAGTTATCGGTTGTATCAGCCAAAGCCACATTTTTCGAATCTATTACATATGACAGATTTGGTTTTTCACCTTCCACAGGTTCTTTAACGCCTGAAATACTGATATTGGTAATAGTTTCCGGGCAAGTATATTCAAGCGAAATCATTTTATAATCTTTCTTGCCCGATTGACCATATAAACCGTCAAGAGAAGCTTTTTTTTCGTTAATCTTAACGTCTATATTATCCGTTTCTGATTTTTCCGGCCATTCAAACCCGAATACAGGCTTGACCAAAATAACAAAAGAGTAATGCTTGCCTGCAACAAAAGGTGCGTCCCCGTTCATCCTGCTGTCGGTGTTATTGTACCAATATAAGTTATTGGATGTATCAGCCAAAGCCACATTATTCGAATCTATTACATATGACAGATTGGGTACTTCTCCTTCCGCAGGTTCCGTAACACCCGAAATTGAAATGTTTTTTATAACATAATTACAAGAATAACTTATTTCAGCCTGCCAATAATCGCCACCGGGAATCCACTTAACTTTCTTCTTATCAGAACCATTGAATATAGCGCTGAATGTTTTTTCATCAAGGTCGTAGGAATTCTTAAGTCTGAATGCTATGGCAAGTGTATATAAGTTGCCTTCTTTAAATTTACCTTCAAAAATATGTCCATTTGAATCATACCAGAACAGCTCGAAATAAGAAGTAACATCTTCAATAGGCTTTCCATCAATGGTAATCGTACACTTTACAGAATCCGATTGGTTGTAAACAGTAAATGATAAATCGTCAACCTTCATCTCCTTAAGCATAGTAGATGCAAATACATTTTTTGCCGGCACTAAACTCAATGCCAGAAGCATACAAAACATAAAACAGCAAAAATATTTTTTCATCGGAGCCCTCCATATATTAGTCCACTCTTCGGCAATGGAATTTCTTAAATTATAATTTTAACTCTTCATAACTCAACGAACAATAAACTCGTTATAAACAACAAAAAAATATCACAAAGACATCTTCCAAACAGATGCCTGACTTTATGGATTGTCGTTTTCTCACACAAAAAGCCCCGAAGATTTCGACAACCTCCGGGAATATCTTTACTCGAACAACCCATCCACATATTCGGAAGGATTGAACTTCTTTAACGTATCAATCTTCTCTCCTACACCGATGTACTTTACGGGTACGGAAAGCTCTGACTGTATTGCGATTGCAATTCCTCCCTTTGCGGTTCCGTCAAGCTTTGTAATAACAATTCCCGTAACGGGAGCAACTTCATTAAACTCACGAGCCTGAACAAGTGCGTTCTGGCCTGTTGTACCATCTACGACGACGAAGGTCTCTCTTGTAGCTTCAGGGAATTCACGATCGATAACTTTATCTATCTTCTTAAGTTCATCCATAAGATTTTTCTTGTTCTGAAGACGACCGGCAGTATCAACTACAAGAATATCAGCATTTCTCGCCTTAGCGGCATTAATTCCGTCAAACACGACTGCTGCGGGATCCGAGCCCTCCTTCTGGGCGATTATGTCCACACCGGCTCTGTCGGCCCACTCGCTCAGCTGTTCGATTGCAGCGGCTCGGAAAGTGTCCGCTGCTACTATGAGCACCTTTTTCCCTTGCTTTTTCAAGGTTGAAGCAAGCTTCCCGACAGTCGTTGTTTTGCCGACACCATTGACACCGATAAGAAGAATAACCGTCTTTTTGTTTTCGAAGTCGTAAGCGCCCTCGGGAACGTTCATCTGTTCCTTTATGGAATCCTTCAAAAGTTCCTTGCATGCTTCCGCTTCTTTGACTTTGTTTTCTTTTACTTTTCGCTTAAGTGCTTCGATAATGTTTTCGGTTGTATTGATTCCGACATCGGCCATAACAAGAGTTTCTTCGATTTCTTCATAGAACTCATCGTTTAACTCCTTATGGCTTGTAAAAAGACTTTTAAGCTTTGAAAATAATCCCAAAATAAAACTCCTTAATTGCTAAGTGTACTTTCTATAAGGCTTACGGATACAAGTGCCGAAACGCCCTTTTCCTGCATTGTAATACCATAAAGAGCATCAGCGGATGCCATTGTTCCACGTCTGTGGGTAATGACAATAAACTGAGTATGATCCGTAAGCTTATGAAGATATTTTGCGTATCTTCCAACGTTTGAGTCATCCAGAGCAGCTTCGATTTCATCAAGCAGGCAGAAAGGTGACGGCTTGAGATTCTGAATGGCAAAAAGAAGTGCAATTGCAGTAAGAGCACGTTCTCCACCTGAAAGCATCATCATATTCTGAAGCTTCTTTCCCGGTGGCTGAGCATTTATTTTAATGCCTGCGGTAAGGATGTCTTCATCTTCGGAAAGCTCAAGGGTGCCTTGACCGCCTCCGAAAAGTTCCTTAAATACGATGTCAAATTCGTCACGGATGAATGCGAATTTCTCATTGAACTGCTTTCTCATCTCATCTTCTAGCTTAGCGATGATACCGTTCAACTTCTCCTCTGCAGCAACAATGTCATTCTTCTGAGTTGTGTAGAGGTCATATCTGGCGGATACTTCCTTATACTGCTCTATAGCATTGACATTAACGTCACCGAGTGCTCTGATTTTCTGCTTAAGATCACCGACGCCCTTTTTAACGGATGTGTAAGAACCGATTTCTTCATCCTTAAGTGTCTTGGCAGCATCAACGGTAATCTCGTACTCGTTCCACATATAGCTGCACTGTTCGTCGATGAGCTCGTCTATACGTGTAAGCTGGTTTTCCAGTCTGAAAGATTCCTTATCAAGAGCTGAAAGCTTGTCGGACAAAGCCTCACGAGCCGCAAAAAACTCTTTATGGTCCTTTGTAAGTACGGATTTCTTTTCTTCCTGCTCATGAATGGACTTATCCAGCTCAGCAACGGAAACCTTCCATTCGGCTATAAGTTCATGTGCATACTTAATCTGAGAATTGAGTTCTTCAATCTGCTCCTCTGTGTTGACATAAGAGCCGTTCAGTTCATTAAGTTCTTCATTGAACTTTTCGATTTCATCGTTAAGACGCTGTATGGTCTCGTCAATGAAATCAAGCGACTGCTCGTAGCCGGCAGCCTCAACCATAAAGGAGGAACCTTTTTCGTTAGCATAACGTTCCAGCCTTCTCTCCTCATCAAGCTGCTGGTTAATTGACTCAATTTTTTCATTGGCTTCTTTCCTCAAACGTTCGTTTTCGGAAAGTCTGTCATTCAACCCTTGTGCAGCCTTATTGTTCTCAGCTGTTTTTTCATCCAAAGCACGGATATCAAGCTCAATAACCGAAAATGACTGCTTGCTTTCTTTAAGACGTTCCTCTTCCTTTTTAAGGTTAAGAGTAACGGTATTTTGCTTAATTTCGAGTTTCTTAAGCTCGGCATATGCTCTGTTTACTTCTTCGCGTAGCTTGTCGCGCTTCTCTTTGAAGCCGTCACGTTCACGTGTAAGTGCATTGATTTTACCAAGAATCTCTTTTGACTTTTTCTCTGCCTCTTCCATCTCGCGCTTACGGCCGAGGAGGTTTGAATTGTTTTTAAAAGAACCACCGGAAATAGAACCACCGGGGGTAAGCATTTCACCGTCCAAAGTAACAATACGCAAAGTATATTTATACTTCTTGGCAAGCTTCAATGCATTGTTCATATCATCGCAGACGATTATACGACCAAGAAGGTACTTTAAAAGCTCGTTGTATTCTTTGCCTGCTTTGACAAGTTTATTGGCGTAATCAATGACGCCTTCTTCTTTCAAGACATCCTTCTCATCCGCATCCTTGGCTGTGATGGCATCCAAAGGAAGAAATGTAGCACGTCCGAACTTATTTTCCTTGAGAAACTCAATAAGCTTCTTCGCTGTCGGCTCATCCTTAGTTACTACGTTTTGAATATTACCGCCCAAAGCTGTTTCTACAGCTGTCTCATACTTTTCCTGAACCTGTATTATGTCGGCAACAACTCCGACAATACCGGGAAGATAAGGCTTTCTTTCCATAACCTTCTTAACGGCACTGCCATAGCCTTCATAACGTTCCGAGAAATCCTTCAAAGTTCCGGCACGGGATTCAAGCTCGATTTTCTCCTTTTGGAATTTCTCAAGAAAACCGCCTGTTTCATCAAGTCTTTCTTTTAACTTGCTGCTTTCAAGCTCTTTATTTCCAATGGAAATATTGAGTTCTTTAACCTGTTCTTCAATCTCTTTAAGTTCTCTGCTGAACGTTTCTACAGCTGTCTCATATTCTAATTCAAAGCTCTTCTGTGAAAGAACCTTTTTTGTAAGTTCAGCTTTCTTAATGGCATTCTGCTCATTAAGTGTATCAATTCTTGAAAGCTCTGTTTTAGTGTTTGTGTCATCGTTAAGAAGGCTCATGAGAAACACATTGCACTGCTCGATTTCGTTGGAGCACTGTTTGATGCGCTCGCGAATATCCTTCATTTCTTCTTCGGAGCTTTCTTTTGTTTTATCAAGAGCAGCCATTTTCTCTTTTACTTCAAGTGCCTGCTGCTTCTGTTCTTCGATTTTCTGCTTTCTGTCCTCAGTTTCGGAAACTATGGCTTCTTTACGCTGTTCAAAATGAGCGTTGCTCTGGAAAAGAGAATTCTTTCGCTCCTCCATAAGCTTTATCTCGCCATCTTTCTTCTCCTGATTAATGAGGATTTCACTTTTTGCCTCTTTATCGGCATCAATTTTTGTCGAATACTCGTTTATTTCATTTTCAAGACGTTCATGTTCGGTCTTTGTGTTTTCGTATTCAACCCTTGTTGTCTCAATATCCGCAGCAACAATCTCGCGCTTTTTCCCTGCTTCATCCTTAAGTGTTTCATTCTTCTCGTAATCAAAAAGGAAAAGGTTGATTTCAAACTTCTTGAGTTCTTCCTTTAAACGAAGATACTCTCTTGCTGTTTCAGACTGCTTCTCAAGAGGACCGACCTGCTTTTCCAGCTCGGAAAGAATATCGGTAATACGTGAAAGATTAAGCTTTTCTTCATCAAGCTCTTTTTCTGCCGCAGCTTTTCTCTTTTTGTATTTAACAATGCCGGCTGCTTCATCAAAAAGCTCACGGCGGTCTTCGGGTTTACCTGAAAGAATTTTATCAATCTGACCCTGTCCGATGATGGAATAGCCTTCCTTACCGATACCGGTATCAAAGAAAAGCTCCTGAACATCGCGGAGACGACAAGTGGAACCGTTAAGGAGGTATTCACTTTCTCCCGAACGATATACTCTTCTGGCAACGGTAACTTCTTCATAATCGAGGTTTAATGCCCTGTCGGAATTATCAAATGTAATTGATACATAGGCGTAGCTCATCGGCTTTCTGAGCTGTGTTCCGGAGAAAATAACATCCTCCATCTTGCTTCCACGAAGCTGTTTTGCGCTCTGTTCACCAAGAACCCATCTTACGGCATCGGCCACATTACTCTTGCCGGACCCGTTGGGGCCGACAATAGCGGTAATTCCGGAATTAAACTTGAAGTTGATTTTATTTGCAAAGGATTTGAATCCGTGAATTTCTATTGACTTGAGATACATTTATTTTCCTTCGTCTTTATTTTTAAAGTATATGAGTGTTTCATAAGCAGCAGACTGTTCTGCAGCCTTTTTACTGTGTCCCTTGCCCATACAGCACTCTCTGTCGCCGATAAAGGCTTGTACAATAAACACCTTATCGTGTTCGGGACCTTCTTCAGAAACAAGCTTATATGTTACAGGAAGCTTAAAATTACCCTGGGAGTATTCCTGAAGAACACTTTTACTGTCATAAAATAATGATTTATGCTCTATATCGTTCAGAACAAAACGGAGCACAAATGCTTTAGCCTGCTCAAAACCGCCGTCAAGGAAAATGGCTCCGATAACCGATTCAAATGCATCGGAAGTAACGGAATCGCGGTAACGTCCGCCATTTTTATCTTCACCGACACCAAGCACAAGGAACTCGGAAAGACCGATTTCTTTTGCACAGGCTGCAAGTGCCATTTCGCATACAAGACTTGCCCTGAGCTTTGTAAGCTCGCCCTCTTGTTTTTCAGGATATGTTTTGTAAAGGAACTCACTGGATATTGTTTCAAGTACGGCGTCCCCAAGAAATTCTATACGTTCATTACACTCAATCTTGTTCATAACTCTTTCATGAACATAAGAGCTGTGAGTAAGTGCAAGTTTAATCAGATTCTTGTCTTTAAAGACATATCCTATATTCTGTTCAAGGCGTTCAATACCATCAAAAGCCATACAAAATCCTCAAAAGAAAGGACACTTTCTCTTCAACAGCTTCGTCAAAGACAAAAGTGTCCTAAAAAATCATTTTTTCTTAAACTACTTAAGAACTGTCTTAATCTGATCTACTGCATCATTAACAGTAACAATCTTTTCAGCTGCTTCGTTGGGGATTTCGATATCGAACTCCTCTTCGATGCCCATGATTATCTGAAAGACATCAAGTGAATCCGCGCCTAAATCCTCAACAAATGTGGATTCAGGAGAAATATCGTCTTCAGAAATGTTTAATACCTCAGCGATAATTGATCTGATTTTTTCAAATTCCATAATTATTCCTCCCAAGAATCATTACCCATAATATTTTCTTTGATTTTTTCGTTAATACGCTGTTCTTTATATGTTATGCACTGCAACAGAGACGTTTTTATTTCCTTTGCCTTAGCGCTTCCATGCGTTTTCAAAACGAGCCCGTTAAGTCCAAGCATCGGAGCACTGCCATATTCGGCTGTGTCCATTGACTTTAATGTTTTCTTCAAAGCAGGCTTAACAAGCAAACCACCGATTTTGCTTCTGAAGCTCGAATAAAAGCTTTCCTTAACTTTACCAAGAAGAGCATTTGCAACACCCTCATAAAGCTTAAGAATAACATTACCCGTAAACCCTTCGCAAATGATAACATCCGCTCCGCCGTTAGGGATTTCCCGTGCTTCTATGCTTCCGATGAAATTAATGTCTTTGCACTCTTTAAGAAGAGGATACGTTTCTTTAACAAGCTGATTGCCTTTCTCCTCTTCAAGACCAATGTTGACAATGGCAACTCTCGGCGCTTTGACACCCATAACATTTTCATAGTAGATGGAGCCCATCTTCGCAAACTGTACAAGATGTGATGAACGGGCATCAACATTTGCACCGCAGTCGCAAAGAAGTGAAACTCCTTTTGTTGTTGGAATCATACTGCCGAGAGGAGGCCTTTCGACTCCTTTTATTCTTCCAACAATCAGCTGTGCTCCAACAAGCACTGCTCCGGTACTGCCGGCTGAAAGAAAAGCATCTGCTTCTCCGTTTTTAACAAGCCCCAGAGCAACTGAAATGGAAGAATTTTTCTTTCTTCTGATTGCATTAACAGGAGCTTCATCACAGGTGATTATCTCATCTGCGTTAATTATTTCAATATGGTCCTTGTCATATTCGTATTCATTAAGCTCTTTATCGACAAGAGGTTCTTTACCGACAAGCTTAACGTATATTCTCGAGTCAGCCTTAACTGCCTCAACACACCCTCGGACAATTTCTCCGGGTGAATTGTCTCCGCCCATGGCATCAACGGCAACAATAACCCTATCCATAAGGTTCCTCCAAATTGCTACATTTTCTTATAAAAGAAAGATCTGCAAGTCTCGTAGTTTAGTACGTAGGACTGAATTATCTGCTCTGTGGAACCGACAAACAGATAACCGCCTTTCTTCAATGATGCGTTGAATTTCTTATAAATCTCGGTCTTGGCTTCGTCTGTGAAGTAAATGAGAACATTTCTGCAAACAATAATATCATTGTTTGTAGGATAAGGATCTCTTAAAAGATTGTGATTTCGGAAATCAACACAACGCTTAATATCGTCTGAAATTTTGTATGTATATTCATTTACCTGAGTGAAATACCTGTCAAGGAATTCCTTCGGAACGCAACGCAGGCTCTTTTCGTTGTAGAGACCGGCTTTTGCTTTTTCAAGCACCTGTTTGTCGATATCCGTAGCAATAATGCGGATGGACGACAAAGGAATATGTTTCGAAAGAATCATGGCGATAGTATAAGGTTCATCTCCTGTTGAGCATGCAGCACTCCAAATCTGAGGGCTTCTCGTTCCGGCAAGAATTTCGGGAAGAAGTTCTTTTTCAAGGATGTTCCACTGTTCGGGATTTCTGAAAAACTCAGAAACGTTTATCGTCATGTAGTTAACGAACTCTTCAAAAAGTTCACGGTCTCTTTTAATTGCTACAACATAATCTGCGTAGGTGGTGATGCCGTGTTTAAGAATGAGTGTGTCGATACGTCTCCTCATCTGTCTCTCTTTGTATGAGCTCAGATCAATTTGTGTCAGGGCAAATATTTCTTTTTTAAATGTTTCGTAATCATCCATAAATACGATACAGGATGTCCTGTTCCTCCTTCCGGAATGATTGTCAGCACTATTTCAGACTTTTGCTACTAAAACCAATATTTAAGAAAAACCGGCAACGCCAGCTAAACAGGCGCTGCCGGACAAAAGTGTCGGATTACTCAGCAGTAACCTCTGCTGCAGGAGCTTCCTCAGAAGCTTCCTCGTTCTCTTCGGGCTTTTCAAGTGCTCTCATGGAAAGAGAAATCTTCTTGTCGTCGTAGTTGAAATCTACGATTGCAGCTGTGATTTCCTGACCAACCTTAAGAACGTCTGAAGGCTTCTCGATTCTCTTTGTGGAGATCTGAGAAACATGAAGAAGTGCGTCAACGCCGGGAACGATTTCGATGAATGCACCGAAGTCTGTCATTCTGGCAACCTTACCTGTGATAACGTTACCGATTGCGAAATCTTCATCAGCGTTAGCCCAAGGATTCTGATCTGCAAACTTCATGGAAAGAGCAATCTTCTCACCGGAAATTTCCTTGATGAATGCACGAACGTTGTCGCCGGACTTAAATGTCTTCTTAGGGGATTCGATGCGGCCCCAGCTCATCTCTGAGATGTGAAGGAGACCATCGATGCCGCCGATATCAACGAATGCACCGAAGTCTGTAACGTTCTTTACAACGCCTTCAACTACATCGCCGACTTTAATCTTGTCGAGAAGCTCTTTCTTCTTCTCTTCCTTAACAGCTGAAACAAGCTGCTTTCTGTCACCGATAACTCTTCTTCTCTTGGGATTGAACTCTGTGAGAACGAATTCGATTTCCTGTCCCTTGTACTTTGTAAGATCCTTTTCGAAAGAATCCGAAGCAAGGCTTGCAGGAATGAAAATACGTGTTTCGTCGATTTCAACGATGAGACCGCCGTTAAGTACTTCCGTAACGGGAGCCTTAAGAACTTTCTTCTCGTTGAATGCTTCTTCGAGAATCTTGCTGGAGCGTTCAGCAGCAAGTCTCTTGTATGATGCGATAACCTGGCCTTCACGGTCATCAACCTTTAAGATCTTAACGTTGAGTGTATCACCAACGTTAACAACCTTTGTAAGGTCTACGTTAGGAGTGCTTGTGTACTCTGCGCGGGAAATGGTAGCATCTGACTTATAACCTATGTTTAAGATTATCTCGTCTTCTTTAACACTGATAACTGTGCCTTCTACAACCTGACCGGTATGTACTGTCTTAAAAGACTCCTCCATTAATTGTTCAAAACTTAATTCCATAACAGTAAGAACCTCCTTGATGATTTTGTTTGGGGTCGATGCCCCGGCAGTAATACCTACGCTGCAGAAAGATTTAAGCATACTTAAATCCAGGTTAATGGGTTTCTGTATAAAGTAAGTACTAGCGCATTGCTGCTTGCAGATTTCAAACAGCTTACGTGTGTTGGAACTGTTTGCGCCTCCGATAACTATCATTGCATCGTGTGTTTTGGCCATCTCACACGCTTCCGTTTGACGAACCTCAGTGGCATTGCAAATTGTGTTCATAACAGATACATTGTAAACTTTATTTTTCAAAATTTCAACTATTTCTTTAAAAATATTGCTGTTAAATGTAGTCTGTGAAACAAGAACATATTTTTTGTTTTTATCAGGTATAAAATTCCTTGCAGACTCAGTATTTTCAATGACATGAGTCTCTCCTACACTCCAACCGACGATAGCCTTTACTTCGGGGTGTCCGGGGTCTCCCGCTATAAGAATTACGTTTTCTTTTTTACTTTCACTTTCAACAATAGTGTGAATTTTCTTAACAAATGGGCAAGTTGCGTCTACGATTTCATGACCGCTGTTTTGCAGACTTTCGAAAATAGTTCTTGATACACCGTGTGAGCGAATAAAAAGATACCCCTTCGGAAGCTTTCCGAGTTCATCTATGTCCTCGACAATCTTAACGCCCTTTTGTCTGAGTTCTTCAATAACCTCTTCGTTGTGAATTATAGGCCCGAAGGTGTATACCGGTTTACCGTCTTCTGTTTTCTCATAAACAGACGAAACCGCCCGCTGCACACCAAAGCAGAAGCCGGCGGTTTTCGCTACGTCAATCTTAATCATAAGCCCCTTTCGGAACACAAGCCTAAAATGGCATCAACAACCTGGTCGATGTCCATATCGGACGAATCAACCACTACTGCGTCCTCGGCCTGCATAAGCGGTGATGCTTCCCTGTGCATATCTCTGTAATCGCGCTCCTCAATCTGAGCCTGAAGTTCGGCAAGATCGCACACCGCACCCTTTGCCAAAAACTCATCATAACGTCTCTTGGCACGTACCGCCGAAGACGCCGTGAGATATATTTTTAATACTGCATCCGGAAGAACAACCGTTCCGATGTCACGGCCATCCATGACAACCGACTGGTTTTTGGCCATTTCCTGCTGAAGCGCAACCATTTTCTTTCTAACTTCCGGGTTTGCCGAAACGGCGGAAGCCATATTGCCTACTTCCTGAGTACGAATGAGACCGTTAACATTTTCGCCGTTAAGATAAACGACCTGTTCTCCGTTCTCGTATTTAATCGTGACATTGATTTCATCAAGTCTTTTTTCAATTTCTTCGGGGAATTCAACTTCAACGTTTTCCCTGAGGTAGAAAAGCCCCATGGCGCGGTACATTGCCCCTGTATCAACGTAAATAAAACCCTTTTCCTTTGCTATTCTTTTTGCGATTGTACTCTTTCCTGCTCCTGCAGGTCCGTCAATAGCTATCGAATTAATCATTTTTCCCTCCAAATAAAACTTATTAACGTTCGTCACCCGGATTTCAAACTATGGAATTACCGGCAACAAAGCCTGTAGACCAGGCTATCTGAAGATTGAACCCGCCTGTAAATGCATCAAGGTCCAAAACCTCCCCTACGAAGTAAAGGCCCGAGCAAAGCTTGGATTCACATGTCTTCGGATCGATTTCCTTTACGTTAATACCACCTTTAGTAATAATTGCTTCCTCGTATGGTCTGAGCGCCTTTACATGAAACTCCAGATGTTTAAGAAGCCATGCAAGCTTCTGTCTTTCCTCTTTTGTGACGGAATTGACTTTTTTGTCTTTATCAATGCCGGAAAGCTTGACGATTTCTTCAGTCATGCTCTTCGGCAGCAAAGCCTCCAGACTGTTTCCGAAATCCTTGTTAATTTCCTTGGAAAAGTCCTTTAAAAGTCTCTGGTCAAGTTCGTCCAGACTCATACCGGGCTTAAGATCGACAAAAAGACGCGGCAGTTCTTTACCGTAGCGGATGTATTCCGCAAAAAACGCACTCGCCGAAAGAACAAGCGGTCCGCTTATTCCGAAATGAGTAAAAAGCATTTCTCCAAGTTCACTGTATATCTTTTTGCCTTTTGAATTTTCGAGAGAAAGAGAAACGTTTTTCAAAGTAAGTCCCATAAGCTTTTTAGGGTACTCTTCCTCTGTTTCGAGTGCAACCAGAGACGGGCTGAGAGGCGTGATTGTGTGACCGTTTTCTTTGGCAAATCTGTATCCGTCTCCATCCGAACCGGTAGATTTGTACGAAATGCCGCCCGTAGCAACTATACATGCATCAAATTTCTCTTTACCGTTCTTTCCGACGGCAGAAAAAGAAATTACATGCTCTGTTCCTTCCTGACATATTGATTTTACAATACAGTTAAGCCTTACGTCAACATTCTGCCTCCTAAGTTCATCACTCAGGACTTTAATAACATCGGATGATTTGTCAGATTCGGGAAATACTCTTTGTCCACGCTCGGTTTTTATTTTTAAGCCGAGATTTTGAAAAAATTCCATTGTTTCATGATTGTCAAAAGTGTCAAAAGCACTATAGAGAAATCTGGAATTTACAGTGACATTCTTAAAAAGCTCTTGTTTCTCACAGGCATTTGTAAGATTGCATCTTCCTTTTCCCGTGATAAAGAGCTTTTTTCCCAATTTTTCATTTTTTTCAAACAGCACAACTTTGTGGCCGTTCCTGGCTGCGGTTATCGCCGCCATCATGCCTGCGGCACCGCCACCGATAACACATACTCTGCTCAATCCTTAAGTACCTGCTTGTTCTGATAAAGATAATCCACAAGAGAAACAATTGTAAGCAAAACGGAAAGCCAGATAAGAACCTGTTCCAAAATGCCCCACCATCCGAAACCGAAGTCGATAAGCAAAGCAATTGCCATAATCATCTGCACAGTCGTTTTAACCTTGCCTGACCAGCCTGCCGCAAGCACAATGCCTTTTTCGCCGGCAATCATTCTGAGGCCGTTAACGATAAGGTCTCTCGAAACAATAATGATAAGGGCAACGGCATTCATTTTCCCGGAGCCTACAAAGAGGATAAGCGCTGTAGTGACAAGAATCTTATCCGCAAGAGGATCCATAAATTTACCGAAAGTGGTAACAAGATTGTACTTTCTGGCAATCTTTCCATCTGCCATATCGGTAAGGCAGGCAACGATATAGATGCCGAGAGCAATCCAGTTGTTTCCCGGAATAAATGACGCATAATAGAAAAATACAAAAAACGGAATAAGAATTACTCTTAATATCGTAAGTTTATTAGGCAGATTCATGTTTTCCCCCATCAGTCAATCACTGCTTCGCCGATAAGATCGTATTCCGACGAGCTTGTTATTTTAACATTAACAATTTCTCCCGAAAGATACGAATCGGGCGACTTGAAAAATACAAAACCATCAACGGAGGGTGCATCGAGCATACTTCTTCCAACCCAGATTTCATCTTCGGGAAGTTTTCCTTCCACCATAACCTGAATTTCCGAACCGATGCGACTCCCGGATATCTCTTTTGAAATCATCTGCTGAAGCTTCATGATTTCATTTCTTCGTTTATTCTTTGTACGGGCAGGGACCTGATCGCTCATTTTGGCTGCAGCCGTACCGTTTTCCTTAGAGTAGGTGAAAACACCAAGATGTTCAAAACGTGACTTTTCAACGAAAGAAACAAGCTTTTTATGATCCTCTTCGGTCTCTCCCGGAAAGCCCGATATAAGCGTTGTTCTCAAAGCAATTCCCGGTACTTCTTTACGGAGCTTTTTAATGAGTCCGATAAGGTCCTTTTGCGTTGTTCTTCTTCCCATACGCTTAAGGACATTATCAGCCGCATGCTGAATCGGAAGATCAAGGTACTTGCAAACCTTCGGATTATCACGAATGACGGAAATAAGTTCATCGTTGATTTCCTCGGGATAGCAATAAAGAATACGTATCCAGCAGATGCCTTCTATCTCGGAAAGCTTGTTGAGAAGCTCAGGCAAAGCCTTTCTTCCGTAAATGTCAGTTCCGTAAAGAGTCGTCTCCTGCGCAACAAGAATCAACTCTTTGGCACCGCCTTCGGCAAGGAATTCAGCCTCCTTTATAAGCCTTTCCATCGGAATGCTTCTGTAGCTTCCGCGAAGAGAAGGAATAATACAGTAGGTACAATGTTTATCACAGCCCTCGGCAATTTTAAGATATGAATAGTATCCGCCCGTCGTACAGACTCTGTTTGTATCTGGGAGCGGCAAAGCATTGATATCATCGATGTACTCTTTTTCCGAGCCTTCAACAGCCTCTGCAATTTTGTCGTAAGCTGTGGTTCCGACAATCGCATCAACTTCCGGAATTTCTTTCAAAATCTGGTCTTTGAAGCGCTGTGAAAGGCATCCGGTAACAATAAGTCTTTGAAGATTCCCGGATTTTTTATACTCTGCGGCTTCCAAAATAGTGTTAATGCTTTCGGTAAGCGCATCCTTAATAAAAGCACATGTATTGACAACAATAACATCCGCTTCAGCCTCTTCGTTTGTGAGATTATAGCCTTTATCCCGAAGGATTCCGAGCATAAATTCCGTATCAACCGTATTTTTATCGCATCCGAGCGATATAAACATAACTTTACTCAAAACTAAACCTCATTCTGTCTCTTTGTGCCTTCAAGACAGTTTTTCATAAGCATTGCGATGGTCATGGGGCCGACACCGCCGGGGACCGGAGTAATCTTGGAGCATACAGGCGCAACATCATCGAAATCAACGTCACCGCAAAGCTTTTTGCTTTCACCTTCAAGCCTGTGGATACCAACGTCTATTACAACAGCTCCTTCTTTGACATACTCTTTTGTAATCATTCGGGGCTTGCCTATAGCTACAATAAGAATATCCGCTCTCTTGGTAACTTCAGCGAGATCCTTTGTCCTGGAATGGCAAATAGTAACGGTAGCATTCTCACGAAGCATAAGAACAGACATCGGCTTTCCGACGATATTGCTTCTGCCGATTACAACGCACTCTTTTCCGCTGATTTCAACACCCGAACGCTTTAAAAGCTGGATAATTCCGGCAGGTGTGCATGAAAGAAAACCCGGGCGTCCGATTAAAAGATTTCCTACACTGACAGGATGGAAACCGTCCACATCCTTCTGAGGATTGATTGTTTCAATTACAAGGTCCTCATTAATATGTTTGGGAAGAGGCAGCTGAACAAGGATACCGTTTACTTTCGGATCTTCATTAAGCTCTTTTATTTTGTTTAAAAGTTCTTCCTCGGAAGTCTCCTCCGGAAGTTCAATGGATAATGAATCAAAACCGCAATATTCGCACGCTTTTTTCTTGTTACCAACATAAACCTGGCTTGCGGGATCGTTACCTACAAGAATAACCGCAAGACAAGGCTTAATACCTTTTTTTGCAAGTTCTTCCGTCTCAACTCTAACTTCGTCTTTGATTTCCTGGGAAATCTTCTTTCCATCAATCAGCTCGTACATTTTAGGTTCCTTTCAAGTTTATTTGAAGCACATATAGAACAATGTGATAAGAAGTCCGACCGAGAAAAGCAAAAGAGAAAGTGACAGGCTTCTTTCAAGCATACGCGCCATTTCTCCCGTCTCCGCACCGACAAGTGCAAACCTGTCCGTAAAAGACTTCTTTTCGGGATGTGCCTTCTTACCCGTAATAAAGTCCATAAAGCTTCCGAAAGCAAAAGAAATACCGACATGAACGCTGTCATTTCGCTTGTTGATAATAGCTTTAAGGATTTTAGTCTTTATGAAGTATGCAATAAGGTCCGTAAGTTTGTCAAGGATTCTTGAAAAACATGCACAAACGAAAGGAAGGAATATAAGAGCAACCGGTCTGTAAACATACTTTTCAAGGTCAAACCATTTAGGAAGTGCATTAATGTATTTTTTGCCGTCTCCCGCCTTCTTCATAAGGCAAAGACGAACAAGAACGAAATAAAGGCAAATGCCTATTGCTATCGAAATGAGTCCGCCCTTCATCGTATGGAAAGCAAACCATTTCATTTCAAACAATTCTCCGGCAGTTCCGCCATATTGTACATATTCGGTGAGTCCGCAGGCTGAAACAAATTCAACCGTTTTTTTCGGAACTATTCCCATAAGCAGAAGCACAACGGTGGGTATGATAACACAAATCAGAGATAAAGGCGAAAGATTTTTCTTCTTTTCCGCAGCACCCTTTTCAATAAAGATGCAAACAAACAGCTTTAACATATAGCAGAGGGTTATTCCGCCTGTTATGGTAAATACAACGTTGACAACCTCAGCCAGGGCAAACTCTTCCGCAAGTCTTTCAACACCTTCATGTATAAGTGTCTTTGAAATATATCCGGAAAAGCCCGGAACACCTGAAAGGCTCAATGCTCCGACTGCAAAAGGAATCATAAGAAGAGGTTTGTTACGGCCGTATCCGCGGATTACGTTTAAGTCAAGCGAACCGGTTTTCTTTAATACTCCGCCCGCAACAAGGAACAAAATCAGCTTAATAACCGAATGATTGAGCATATGTGTAAGTGTCCCCGCAAATTCGGCAGTGCCTGCACCCGAAAGTACCATACATGAAATTCCGGTAACAATGAAGCCGATTTGGGAAACCGATGAGCAGGCAAGCGTTCTCTTGAGATTTGTTGAAAAGACCGCCAAAGCAGCACCTGTAAACATCGTGCACGCACCAAGCATAAGAAGCATCTTTCCCCATCCCTCTTCCGAAATAAGTCCGAGCGTTGTCGAAGTAATCATTATTCCGATTATACCAGTTTTCGTAAGAATTCCGGAGAGGACAGCCGATGCGGTTGCAGGAGCAACCGTATGCGCTCTGGGAAGCCATACATGAAGCAGGAATACACCTGCTTTCGCACCGAAACCAACAAGAAGCATAACAGCGCCGGCCATAATAATCTTGCAGTCGATTCCCAAAGAACCGACAAGCTCACTGCTGCACATAATTTCCCGGATTTCGGAAAAATCAAGCGTTCCCGTTTCGTGATAAACAAGGAATATTCCATAAAGCATTACAAGACCGCAAAGGACAGATATGCGCAGGTAAAGTCTTCCTGCGTAATCACTTTCTTCATTTTCTTCCTGAAGGACCCAAAATGAAGAAGCAACCGACATGATTTCAAAGAACATGAACATTGTGAAGAAATCACCCGAAAAAAGGAAGCCTGCCACTGCCAGATAGGTGATAATCCAGAAAGTGAAAAATCTGAAAAGCTTTCTTTCACCTGCCATGTATTCCTTCGAAAACAGGGTACAAAGAACAAACACAGCCGTAGTCACAATAAAATACATGAGTCTGAAGCTGTCTGCAGTAAAAGATATTCCTATTGAACAAAAATCATGCAAAAAACTCATACAAGTCCTCCGGCAACACTTTGAATAAATGAAATGAGCGGTGACGAGAAAATACCGAGAAATACAATAATTACACAGAGAATAATGAGCGGCACCTTCATAAACGGGCCGGGATCTTCAATATCCGCAATATTCTCTTCTTTGAAGGTCGGACCGGGAAAGTAAACCTTAATGACGATCGACATAAGGTATATTGAAGTAAGCAAAGCCGAAACAAGAATAACGGCCATTCCGGCATAACCCATCCAGCTTCCTGTCCTTACCGCACCGGTAAGCAAATACCATTTACTTGTAAAGCCTATCGTGGGAGGCACACCCATAAGCGCAAGCGAAGCAACCGTAAAGCATGCAAAAGTAACTTTCATCTTCCGTCCATAGCCGAATAAATCGTTTACATACGCTTTTTCATACTTAACAAGGACAATGCCCGCAACAAAGAAAAGCGTAATCTTGATAACACCATGGAAAAGGAAATGTGAAAGAGCTCCCGTAAGCCCCTCCGCACACATAAGCGAACAGCCGAAAAGCATATAGGAAAGGTTGCTTATTGTGGAATAAGCAAGTCTTCTCTTAAAGTGCTGCTCTTTCAAAGCCATTGTCGAGCCGAAAAGAATCGTAAACAGTGTAAAGCAGACGCATACAACCTGAACCCACGACCCTTTCAGAACTTCCGTTCCGAAAACATAATATGTCACACGCATAATTGCAAAAGCGCCACAGTTTACGACAGCAACGGCATGCAAAAGTGCCGTAACCGGTGTCGGTGCAATTGATGCCGAAGGAAGCCATCCGTAAAGAGGGAATATGGCAGCCTTTACACCAAATCCGAAGAAAGCAAGAAGATATACAATTCGAATAATAGAAACGATACTTCCGTCTTCAGCAAGAGTAAACATTCCGCCATAAGCGAAATCAGTCGTTCCGCCATATACAAATGCAACCATCATTGCTATAAACGCAAAGGCAGCACCACCAATCGAATACCTTACGTATTTTCTGCCGACTTTAATATTCTTGTCCTTCATGCCATGCATAACAATAGGCAGAGTAACAAGTGTAAGGAACTCGTAGAAAAGATACAACGTAACAAGGTTTTCGGAAAATGCAATACCGACCGTGACACCGTATGTCATAAGGTAATATGAGTAAAATGTGTTTTCACTGCCCTCATGACGCATATATTCCAAAGCATAGCTTACGGCAAGCGGCCAAAGAACAGCCACAAGTCCCGCAAACAATCTGCTCATTCCGTCAACCGCCAAGGTAATCGGAAGCTTTTCGGTTATGGAAAATATTTCAAAGTTTTCGTTTCCAGGAATAAAAATCAAAGCAAGTATGACAACAACAGATGATAAAATTGTTGTAGTCAGCACATAAACTTCTCTTGCTCTTCTCTTTTGGAATCTGAAAAGCCAGATTGCCGCTCCCGACAAAATCGGAAAAAGCACAGGCAGAATCAGTAAAATATCCATTAGCCTACCTCATCAGAAAAGTGAATATACAAAATCAAACAAAGCATTGTAAACAGGCTGGGCAAATATACCAAGAATACATGCGGCAGCTGCAAGAACAAGCATAACCGCAGCCATCGTAACCTTTGTTCTCTTTTTCAAATGGACTTCAGTATCAGCTTCAAAATCCTCTCCGGGATAAAAAGCCGCAATGGTAATCGAAAGGAGGTAACCTGCCGTAAGAAGTGCGCTTGCAAGAAGGACTGCAATTCCGACATATCCAAGCACCTTCTCGTTAAGCTCAAGAGCGCCGAGGCAAAGATACCATTTGCTTACAAAGCCGCATACAGGAGGTATTCCGACCAGTCCCAGAGCTGCCACGGAAAATGTAATCATTGTAATGGGCAAAGTTTTTCCGATACCTTTAAGCTCATTTACTTCGTGTTTATCCGTAGCAACGATAACCGTGCCCGCATTGAGGAAAAGCGTTGTCTTAAGCACCGAATGGAAAACCACATGAAGAAGTGCTCCCATAAGAGCTGCCGGATTCAGACACGCTATACCGAAAAGCACATACGAAACCTGCGAAACTGTAGAATATGCAAGTCTTTTTTTGAATATCTGTTCTTTGTATGCAAGCATCGAGCCCATAAAAACCGTGACAAGAGTCAGGATGATAAAAACATACTGAACCCAGGTTCCTTCTATTAAGGACTCTCCCACAACCTGAAAAACGACTCTGAAAATACCAAGTACACCGGCCTTTGTTATTACGCCCGAAAGCACTGCCGAAGCAGGTGCGGGAGCAACAGGATGGGCTGTCGGAAGCCATCCGTGCATAGGGAACATGCCTGCCTTTGCACCAAAGCCAAGGATAATAAGAAGAACCGAAACCAGAGTCAGAGCGTTTGCGTTAAAACCAACACCGCCGTCAATAAAGTCAAGTCTGCCGTTTGTCTGCATGAAAAGCGCTACGAAACCGAACAGTGCCATCGAAGCACCGGCGATTGAGTAATAAAGATATTTCTTTGATGCATAAATTGCTTCTTTTGTCATTTCATGTACGACAAGAATCATACTTGAAACACTCATAAATTCGTAAAACAGATAGAAAGTCAGAAGATTCGAAGCGTAGCCAAGTCCAATAAGAACTGCCCATACAACAAGATAAGCTCCGAAGAACGTTGAACCTTTAAGCGTTCTAACGTCCTGTTCCTCCTCTTCTTTTCTGTCATCCTTACGCATATAAAATGCTCCGTAAATACCGGTTAACAGAAACATAGCGGAAACAAGCCATACAAAGCCCTGTCCGATAACATCCTTTGAAAGCGCAAATGAAACCGTTTCATTAAATTTGAAAAGAACAAGTTTTTCCGCGCCAAAGAGCTCGGAAAGAACAGAAAACACAAATTCAACAGAAAGCATTACAATGGCAAATGCCTTTGAAAAGCTGTGATTATGCTGTCCTTTTCTTTTTATGCCGACCAATATCGCTCCGGCTGCAACACCGAAGACAATCGGCAGTACTAATACAATTGCTTTAAAAACATTCATACTTTTCTCCCGGAATCCTCAATCATGAAAACATGTTAATTCCTTTGTTGATGAGGTCAAGTATCACATCACACTGAGTTCCGACCACTACGTTCAATGCTATAAATCCAAGAACCGCAATTATGTACAAAGGCGTAGCTTTATACGTTCTCAAACCCTCTTCACTTTCGGCCGTAAGCTCAAGTTCATTTCTTTCATATCTGTCGGTAGGGGTATATATACCGATAAGCGCCCTGAAGAAATAAACACAGTTAAGAATTGTACTTATCGCCAGTGTAACAAGGATAATGACCATCTTTGCTCCGCCTGCCGATACCGCAGCACCCGCATAGTTTATTTTTGAAACAAAGCCCGGGAACAAAGGTATACCAACCATCGAAAATGCACCAACCGCAAACGCAACGCCTGCCATTTTATGGCGGTAGCCGGCTCCTTTCAGATTTTCAAGCTTTGTTGAATGATCTGAAACGTCTTTAAGTCCGCCGAGTGAAATAAAGAGCATTGACTTTGCGGCTCCATGAGTAAACACATGGAACAGTGAAGCAATAACACCGGCGGTCGTCCCGATACCGAAGCCCATAAATATATAACCAATCTGTGCTACCGAAGAATATGCGACCATTCGCTTTATATCCTTCTGTGCAGCGGCTATGAGGGAAGCGAAAATCATCGCAGCAATACCGAATGCAAAAATAATGTTATTAATGCCCGTGGATACGACATAATCCCAGCCGATTGCACGATAGTAAATCTTTATAAGCAAAACAATGTATGCCTTAAGTACAAGGCTTGAAAGAATTGAACTTGAGGATGTTGTTGATGCCGTATGTGCATCCGGAAGCCAGGAATGGAACGGGAAAAGTGCACTTTTTATCGCCAGACCTATTGTCATCAGCGAGACCACAACGACAAGCGGCCCTGTGTACTGTCCTGTTCTCACAAGCTCCGCCACGCTTTCTTTAATGTTCGAAAGCAGAAGGTGGCCTGTTATATCGTAAAGAAGACATATGCTTATGAGGAAAAGACCACTTCCCAAAAGGCTCATAATCATATATTTCACCGATGCAACAACCGATGAACCGGTACCTTTTACGGCAACAAGACCACATGCCGAAATTGTATTGATTTCGACAAAAACATAAGCAGTAAAAAGGTCGTTTGTGTAAACAAGCGAAAGCAATGAACTCATCATGAGATTGACGAGCGTGTAGTACAGGTTTCTTTTCGATTCCTGTATGTCAGAATCAACGTGCTTCTGTCCTGCAAGAAGCGAAAGGAGCATTACGATACAGAAAAATGTTGCAAGAAGTCCTTCAAGAATTCCTGCTCTCACTTCATTGCCCCAAGGAGCGTCAAAGTGTCCCATTCTGTATACAAAAGCCTGTCCCGATACAATTGTGTAGCCAAGAACTCCGACGGAGAAAACAGTAAGAATTCCGACAACAACATATGTGTAGTATCTTGCAGCCTTTCCTTTAAGAACAGAGCAGATAACACCGCTCATAAGGCAAAGAACTATCGAAAAGAGAGGAAAATTACGAAAAAATTCCATTATTTATCCTCCCTTCTGATGATTCTGAAGATTTCATCAATATCGAGAGTGTGATACCTTCTGTAAAGGCTTATGGTCATTGCAAGCATTACCGCGGTAACGCTGACGCTGACAACAATGCCTGTAAGTACAAGTCCTGCGGGAATAGGGTTAATGTAATTGACGACTGATGTATCACCATTGACAACAATAGGTGCTTTTCTGCCTTCAATATAGCCCTTTGATGCAAGGAACATATATACGGCGGTATCCATGATGTTAAGTCCCATTATTTTTTTAATAAGGTTCGGATGAAGAAAAAGTGTTGTAAATCCGATACCGAATAAAACAATGGCGAAGGTTTCAAAATAGTTTGTAAAGAGACCATTGATTATTTCAGACATTACAGGCCTCCTTTTCTGAAAAGACAATAGAATGAATAAATAGTGCAGGCAACTACCATTCCGACACAAATATTAAGCGGAAGGATAAGCCCTGAACTCAGAATATTGCCCGGTGTTCCGTTTGAAATAAAGCTTTCAAGCTCATTTGCACCCGTAAAAAACGAATATGTCTTTGAAACGGAATAAAACAAAAGAGCAAACACCGAAATAACCTGGAAGGTTTTCATCGTGAAAAAGCGTTCGGTCTTTTTGAAGCCATAGGCATTAAGATAAAGGATGAGTCCGGCACCGATTATCGCACCGCCCGAGAAGCCTCCTCCGGCACTGAGATGACCGTTTAAAATAACATAGATTCCGAAAAGAATTATTACGGGAACAAGGAAGCGTGCGGAATGCTTGAGAATCATGTCATTTTTAGGTTCGAACCTGCGATCGTCAGCCTCTGCAGCTTCTACTTCGGCTTTATTTGCGGAAGCATCAAGCCTGAGAAGAATGAGTACACAAACCGTCGCTATAAAAAGCACATGTGATTCACCCAAAGTATCAAATGCTCTGTAGTCAAGAATCATTCCGGCAACGATATTAACGGCTCCCGTTTCTTCTATTCCTTTTTCGGTATAGCGCTCATATACTTCATTATTTACCGGATTGTCGGCACCACCGAATTTCGGAAGGCCCGAAACCGTATAAAGAAGGAAAGCGATAATAGCAAAGCAGAGAATAACGGAACATACACGATAGATTTTATCGTAAATCCTTACGCCCTTTGTATCTGCCCAGCCGTCATATTTTGAAATAAGCTCTTCTGTCTTTTCCTGTTCTTTTACCCACTCCGCTTCGTTAAAGAAGTCATTGTGAATGCGGACTTCCGTTTCTTCGTTATCAACTCCGTATCCGGATTCTTCGGGGAAAGGATTCTCTTCTCCGTTTACAAAACGGACGAGTCTGCGCCAGAAGGACTTTTCATAATCAGGTCTTACTCTGCTCATCGATCTTTTCCTCCTTTTTGTCCGTTATTTTATCGTTCATTTTATGTATTTTTTTCAGAGTGACAAAGAACAGCACGGAAGTGATGCCCGCTCCAACCGCAGCCTCGGTAATTGCAAGATCCGGAGATTCAAGCACAAACCAGATTACGGACATAATAACTCCGTACGACATGAAAATCTGAATTGAAGTCAGAAGGTTTTTACATAAAGCGGTCGCTATGGCACATATAACAAGCCCGACCAGAAGAATAATTGTAAATAATTTCATTCCGACTCCTTTCCGTCTAAATCCTTCTCTTCGTACTCTTTACCCTTTGCAGAAGGATTGGATGTTGTTTCCAAAAGAGAAATGAGATGACTGGCTACAGGGCTCGTAAACCAGAAAAGCACAACAACAAGCAAAATCTTTGCGGAAGCGAAGGTAAAGCCGTAATATACGATTGCTCCGACAGAAATGAGGAGAAGTCCGAGGGTATCGCCCAAAGCTCCGCAATGCATTTTGTTAAGCACATATTTGAATTTGTAAATACCGATTACGCCGGTAACATAAACAAATACACCGAGAATAAAAAGAACGGATGCTATAATTTCTCTTGCAATCATTTCTTTTCCTCCTTATTCTCCAAAAGATCATGTATTTCATCTTTAATTGCTTTTTCTTTGTATACACCGAGATAAACCTTGCAAAGAACAACAACCGCAAGGAAAGAAAGCATGGCGTAGATAAGTGAAACATCAAGAAGTCCTTCCTCAAGAATGAGAATGGATAATAGCATAATTGCAACCAATGCCATCGTACCGATCATGTTTGCGGCTACAATTCTGTCTGTAACACCGCGTCCCATAATGCCTCTTATAAGTGTAAAAACAATACAAACCGCAAGAATAACAAGACAACAGATTATTAATGTTCCGAACCAGCCTTCTATCATTTTCTGCCTCCTTGTTTCTTAGAGTTCTTCTTAGTACAGACATTTTCGGCAGCTTCAAGCTGCTTTACAAAAACAGACTCATTCAGTCCTTCTGCCATTTCTTTGTCAAGGCAGTGAACGGTGTAATCGTCATCATCGAGCATAACCGTTATTGTTCCGGGCGTAAGCGTGATTGAGTTTGCAAGGACCTCGTTGGAAAAATTACTCTTAAAGCTTTTTTTGAAATGCACAATAACAGGCTCCGGCTCATTTTTCGCATCGTAAACATATCTTATTACGGCACAGTTTGCTTTAATAATTTCAACAACAAGAGTAAAAGCATATTTAAGTGCTCTGAAAATAAGCTTTAGAGCATGAAGATCCTTCTTCGGACCGTGTCCCATGAAAAAGCAAAGAAAGACATAGATTAGCAGACTTATAACGATTCCGAAAATCAGTATTTCCGTCGTAAAGCGACCACTGAATATAAGCCATAAAATAAGCAGAATAAAAAACATAGGCACCTCACTTTGAAAAAGCACCGAGCGCAATCTCATCGACTTTGCCGGTGCTAATTTGACGTTCGCATATTCCGAATTTGGAGCAGAACGATTCATGAAGCCGGAAAAACCGGCGTTTTACTTTTTATTCTTAAGGAACTCAGGAATGTTAATTCCACCGTTCTTATCAGATGCCGTAGAATTGGCAGGAGTCGAAAAAGAACCGGAAACATTGGTCTGAGGCTTAACAGGGCTTGTTAAAGAGCTCTGAGGCTGCTGAACAGGCTTGGGAGCTTCAGTATGTCTGAATGAATTCTGTGATCCGCTGTTACCGCGAAGGAAACCGGGGATACGTGATTCGACAGGTCTCTGAACGTTCATGGTATCTGAAGGCTTTGCAGGCTTGTTCGGAAGGAATTTAGGTCTGTTGTCATCACGATTGTAGCTCATCTGAGAGCCTGTGTTCCTTGCCTCAATGCCTGTAGCAATAACGGTAATGGCAACGGAATCCTGCATATCGTCATCCTGGCAGGCACCAAAGATGATTTCTGCATCACGTGCCGAAATATCCTTTACTCTCTCGGTAGCCTCCTGAACTTCAAGAAGTGTAAAGTCACCGGAGAAGTTAATGATGATGCTCTTTGCTCCATCAATGGTCGTATCAAGAAGAGGGCTCTGGATTGCTTCCTCGATAGCCTTGAGACACTTATCTTCACCCGAACCGTAACCGATACCGATGTGAGCAATACCCTTGTCCTTCATAACCTTTGAAACATCGGCGAAGTCAAGGTTGATAATGCCGTGATTTGTCATAAGACCGGTAATACCCTGAACAGACTGCTTAAGAACTTCATCAGCTTTCTTTAAGGCTTCTGTCATGGTAGTACGCTTATCAACAATCTTAAGAAGCTTGTCGTTTGGAATGACAATAAGAGTATCTACATTGTGACGTATACGCTCGATGCCGCTGAGAGCATTGTCCATACGAGTCTTTCCTTCAAAAGAGAAAGGCTTAGTGACAATACCGATGGTGAGAATGCCCATTTCTTTTGCAATCTGGGCAACAACAGGAGCTGCACCTGTGCCTGTGCCACCGCCCATACCGCATGTAACAAAAACCATATCGGCACCGCGGATGACTTCAGTGAGCTCTTCACGGCTCTCTTCGGCACTCTTTTCACCCTTTTCGGGATCAGCACCGCAACCGAGACCTTTAGTGAGCTTTTCACCGATCTGAATGCATGTGGGAGCCTTGCAGGCAGTAAGCTGCTGCATATCCGTGTTTGCACAAACGAACTCAACACCACCTATTTTATCATCTATCATTCTGTCGACAGCATTGTTTCCTGCGCCGCCAACACCTATAACAACTAATCTTGCTTTGCTTGAATTATCACTGGTAATCTCGATCAAAGGTCTTCCCTCCTAAATCTATATTTCCTCAAAACACAATATATTGTGTTCAAAATATATTTATCCACTCAAACTATTGTTTATAATATATATTATACGCTAATAAATCAAGTGTTTTTTTTCAAAAAAGTTTCTTTGTATTAATTATAAAAATTATTTGTCGATATGTTTAAGGATTATATCCTGTTTTTCATCGCTGAAGTTCCTTAAATCAATCGTTCCGCCTATTTCAGACGCTTCTTTGAAGACTCCCGAAAGCGCGGTAATCTGTGCATCATACTTGTCTCTCGCTCCCAAAAGGATTGTAAGGTTATCTGTATACAGCGTAACATCCTGAAAGTCCCCGAACTCGATTTTCGAAATTGAAATATTGTACTTTTTAAGCATCTGAGTGATTTCAAGTACAGTATCAAAAACCTTTTTTTTCGGAATCTTAAGTATGCCGAAAACAATTACTTCATCAAACTCCAGACCGGTGACAAGTGGAACGTTTTCGGGCCTTTCGGAACTGCTTCGGACAACCATCCCGTCCTTGTCAAAGGAGAAGAAGCTTCCCATCGCTTTAACGCAGCCGACGGGACCTGTTTCATAAACATTGATTGTCAAAGTATTTCTGTCTTTTTTTTCAACGTAATAAACGTCTATGTACGGTATGCTTTTTTCTGATTTATGTTTTTCCCTGAGTTGGAAAAGATAAGTGTTTTTAAAGATTCCCGTAAAGCCGATTTTTTCAAAAAACTCTTCTTCGGTGTATTTTGTAAGGCCGTTTACCGTAACATTTTCAGCCATTGTTTCAGAGTACAAAATCAGAACCGCGGCAACAACAAAGGCAAAAATAATTAACCCGAAGGGCACCTTAAATTTCTTTTCATCATGCTCCTTCATTTTCAGTCTCATCTTTCTTTTTCTTATTTTTTAAGACCGTCACCTTTGAAGGGCATCCGATGTTGTATGAAACCGCAAGGACCATACCGATTTCACATAGTGTCATAACAAGTGCGGTGCCTCCGTAACTGATGAAAGGCAATGCGATTCCGGTTGCGGGAATTGAATTGGTGACAACCGCAACATTCATAACAAGCTGTAACGAAATATGTGTAAACACTCCGACACAAAGAAGACTTCCAAAAAGTTCCGAAGCGTTTACCGCAACCACAAAAATACGCCAGAGCAAAAGAACATACAGTAAAATAATTGCAATTGCTCCCACAAGACCAAGTTCCTCGCAAATAATCGAGAAAATCATGTCGTTATGTGCTTCCGGAACATTTCCGAGTTTCATGGAACTTTGCCCAAGACCTTTGCCCATAAAATCACCGGAAGATATGGCATAAAGACCTCTTCGAATTTGATATGCAGCCTCACTCGTGTCAACATTCAGCCAAGCTTCGATTCTGTCGGTACGGAAAGACTTGCCAAGGAATATGTACGCCGTTCCTGCTCCGGCTCCCAAGACGAAAACAAGAACAAAATACCAGATTTTCTTACTTGTTACGAAACAGATTATGAAATAAATCCCGGCTATGACTATTGCTGTACTGAGGTCTTCAACGGCAATAAGCACAATAAATGGTAACGCGTATACAGTTGCTCTTATAAATCCGCTGAAATAGTTAAGTGCCTTCGGAGCCAAAGCCGCAATAAACGCAAAAAAGACTATAACCGCGATTTTAGAAAGCTCGGATGGCTGGAACTGTCCGATTTTAGGAATTTCTATCCATCTTCTGGCGCCGCCTCTTTCCACTCCGATACCCGGAATAAGTGTTAATGCCTGAAGGACAAGGCATCCGCCGTAAAGAAGGTATATCGGTCGGAAGTTAAGTCTCGTTAAAGGCTTAATGTACAGGGAATAATCTATTCTGGATATTATAAGCATAATGATTACGCCGAATATCGCATACAAGCCCTGACGTTCAAGATAGTAAAGAGAATTATTCCGGGTCAGTGAAGCCGAATAGGCACTGGATGAATAAACAAAAATCAAACCAAGACCAACGAAAAATATAGTCAAAAACAAAAGGCTGTAATCATAGTGCCTTACAACTTTTTCCTTCTTCTCTGTTTTTTCGCTATTTTCAAACATCAGCCTGCGGTATCTCCTAAAACATTTGGTGAAGCTTCATTTTCTTCGGGATCATAGTCAGGATTGTTCTCATCAATCAACAAATCCTCATCCATGATTATTTCAAGATGGTAATCGATTTCGCCTTCAGGATATACACCTAAGAAAGGAAGACATCTGTCGGCTATATCATTAAAAATCCCAATGGCTGTATTGGAAGACATTGCCATCTCTTCGTTTTCACATTCATCAACGATAACGTAGATGATGTAACATTTGTCCCCATTTTCGATAAATCCGAGGAAAGAAACAAGATATTTTTCGGCGTCTCTCGGAAGTTTCTGGCTTGTTCCCGTTTTGCCGCCGATTCGATAACCATTAAGGTTGGCGGCCTTTCCCGTTCCGTCGGAAACAGTAAGATAAAGAGATTCCTTAAGGAAATTGCTTGTAGCCTCGGATGTTGTCTTATTTACAACAAGAGGCTCAATTCTTTGAACTGTCGCACCGGCGGAATTCTGAAGCCTTTTAACAACATGCGGTTCGTAGTACGTTCCACCGTTAATAAGTGCACAGAAAGAAGAAGCCATCTGAATCATTGTTGTTGTAAAGCCCTGTCCGAAAGAGCTTGTTGCAAGTTCAGTCGGATTAAGCTCTTTTACGCTGAATATTTTACCTTCTGTTTCTCCCGGCAGATCAATGCCTGTGAGTGAGCCGATACAGTAATCCTGCTGGTACTGGTTGAAAACCGCTCCGCCCTCTTTTGCTGCTATCTGCATCAAGGCATCATTACATGAAAACATAATGGACTGTGCAAGAGATATGTCCCCATGGCCTCGTTTATTCGAGCATTTTATGCGGACATCACCCGGGAAGTCCTCATGACCATCGCATACAAACCTGTCATTGACGGATATAATGCTTTCCTCAAGTCCGGCAGCAACGGTAAAAGGCTTGTAAATGGAGCCCGGCTCAATGGCATCGCTTATACAGAAATTTCTCCATAAATTGAAAAGTGCCGCAGTCTTCTCTTCATCCGACATGGCGCTGATTTCTTCTTCGCTGTAGCATACGGACAAATCCCTGTGATTGTTCAGATCATAGCTGTAATTTGACTGCATTCCGAGAATTTCGGCGTTATTTGCGTCCATTACAATAGCGGCACAGTTTAATGCACCATATTCATCAAGGAATTTTTCAACACATTCCTGAAGAATGCGCTGTACATTAACATCAATCGTTGTGACAATACTCGTACCGTCAACGGGGGGATTAAGGGTTTCAACAATGTTAAGCTCAGAGTCATAGTAGCCGTATGTTCTGCCGTTTGTGCCGCAAAGTATATCGTTGTAGTACTGTTCTACGCCATAAGAACCGGTTTTGCTGTCAAGCGTGAACCCTACAATATGGCTCGCAAGTTTACCGTATGGATAAACTCTTTTGTATTCTTCCTCAAACCATACGCCTTTGATGTTCTTCTGTTCTTCTTCATTAAGATTGCTTACGTAGTCATCGAAAGCCAATACATCGTCGTATTTGAGATTCTTTTTCAGAATAACATATTTTTTCTTGTCTTTTGGTTCAAGGTCCTTGTTTTCATCAATTTCAGTTGTGATTTTTTCCTTTTCGATACCAAGTGCTTCAATAAGAGCCTTGGTTGTCGGCTCAATGTAAGCGGATTTATCGGTTACGACCGAGGGATCAAGAATAAGCCTGTAATAAAGCTCGCTTGTTGCAAGCAGTTCGCCGTTTCTGTCGAGTATGTCGCCTCTCTTGCTTTGAATTTCCGAAGACGTATATGTCCTGAGCTCCAAAGCATGCTTCTCGTATTTATCCGAGGCAGCAAGATAAAAAAGTCGTACTATGAGTACGACACATATTCCCAATATAGCGCAAAATACAAACAAAAACTTTGCTTGCATTTTGCGTGTGAGCTTCTTCAGGCCCCTTATATTTTGTATTTTATCAATCCGGTCTTCCATTATTGCTTTCTACTTAGATGGGATGTCTCCATACTGTCTGTAATACCCTTCATCGTCTGAAGAATAGAAAATAACTTCATTGTTGTTCGGATATACCATTCCGAGAGAACCCACTGCTGTATTATATATAAAATCGAGGTCGGGAGCAGATGCTTCAAGCGAAAGTGCAAAGCCTTCATTTTCAACGGAAGCCTCTTCGAGAACCATTTCGAGCTTCCCAATCTCTTTTTTCAATTGTACAATATCAGCCTGGGTTTGTAAATAAACAATACAGCAAAAAAGAGTTGCTGCTATAGCCGTTGCAAGAAAAAGCATCGAAAAGAAATCAATACCTCTGCCTACTCTGGGCTTAACCTTCGCCTCAACATCCTTGTCCGGAACATAAGGCTTGATGTGATGTCCGGAAGGCTTTTCTATTCTTTGGGGTTCTGCCTTGTAAACAGCATTCCCGTTTTCACGGGTGACCCTTTCGGAATATCTTCCAACATTATTCTGTTTATGGTTTCTTGCGTAATCAGTCATGTTTCACCTTGTATTTCAAGAGCTAAACCCTTTCAAAAATTCGAAGTTTAGCACTTTTGGATCTTGAATTTTCCGAAAGTTCCTCCTCCGAAGGAAGGATCGGTTTGTTTGTAATTACCTTGCCCTTGCTCTTCTTTCCGCAAACACAGACGGGAAAGTTGGGAGGGCACGTACATGGATTTTCATTCTTTTTAAAAGCAGACTTTACAATGCGGTCTTCCAAAGAATGGAAAGTAATAATGCAAAGTCTTCCACCGGGTTCAAGAAGATCGATCATGGAATCGATTGAATTCTGGAGGACTTCAAGTTCTCTGTTAAGCTCTATACGGATTGCCTGGAAAGTTTTCTTTGCAGGATGTCCGCCGGCCATTCTTACTTTTGCGGGTATAGCGGCTTTTATTGCTTCGACAAGCTCAAAGGTTGTTTCTATCGGCTTTTCATTTCTCATTCTTACGATGTGTTTTGCTATATTTTTAGCAAACTGGTCTTCACCGTAATCCCTTATGATTCTGAAAAGTTCGGCTTCAGAGTAAGTGTTTACGATGTCCTTTGCCGTTCTTTCGCTTCTGTCGTCCATTCTCATATCAAGCGGTGCATCATTGTGATAAGAAAAACCTCTTTCCACGGTGTCCAGCTGATAAGATGAAACTCCGAGATCGAGAAGAATACCCGACACGTGATCAATGCCAAGGTTGTGGATTTCTTCAACCATGTTTTCGTAGTTGTTGCGAACAACAGTGACATTTGAGATTTTTGAAAGTCTCTCGCTCGCAGCTTTAATCGCATCAGCGTCCTGATCGATTCCGACGAACCTGCCGGTTCCGTTAAGCTTTTCGCACACAACACTTGCATGTCCTGCGCCGCCAAGAGTTCCA
Organism: Lachnospiraceae bacterium; assembly: GCA_045598045.1. GTDB lineage: Bacteria > Bacillota > Clostridia > Lachnospirales > Lachnospiraceae > RGIG3528. Next base: position 71,917 of record JAZLLG010000055.1, read on the forward strand.
TCAACATATATTCCGTTTTCTCTGACATTTAACCCGTCTATGGTTTCATCCAGCATGACGGAATAATGTTTAAATTCAGGCATCTTCGATCCTTTCGTCAAATCATAAGGTCTGCCGATTCTTCCAACAGTGCATCAATATTATCGGGGTTCTGCATTTCTTCATATTTTTCTTTGCTCCAAACCTCGACTTTGTCGATAACACCGACAGAAACAACGTCTTTAAGTATTCCGGCGTGTTCACGGAGTTTCTGTGGAATCATTATTCTCCCCTGTTTGTCAGGTTCGCACTCAACAGCATTTGCCATGAAAAATCTGATGAGGTCTCTTCCGCTTTGCTTTGCCGGAAGCATCTTAAGCTTCTCCGTGAATTCCTGCCATGTTTTCACAGGATAGATAAGAAGGCATCCGTACGTACTTTTTGTAACAATAACGCTTTTGATTTCCTCAGACTCATAGAGCTTCCCACGAAGCTTGTTTGGGATGATTATTCTGTTTTTTTCGTCGAGCGAATGCTCGAACTCACTCATAAGCGAATTCATTCCAAATTCTCCACTTCTCTCCAAGTCACTCCCCGTGTCACCATTTTACACCACTTTACATATTTTTTCAAGGTATTTTCGTGTGATTATTATAAAAAAAGCATAACCACCGCGTGGTGGTTATGCTTTGTTCTTTTGTCACAAGGATTGTCCCTTTGTTATGTTTTTGCTTTATATTTTATACGTTAAACAGGAATTCGATGATGTCTCCGTCGTTTACAATATATTCTTTGCCTTCCGTTCTCTGAAGGCCTTTGCTGCGAACCGCAAGATAATCAAAGTTCGCTTCTTCAAGATCGTTATACGCAATGACCTGAGCGCGAATGAAACCTCTTTCAAAATCCGTATGAATCTTTCCGGCAGCCTGCGGAGCCTTTGTCCCCGCTTTAATAGTCCAAGCACGGCACTCCTTCTTTCCGTCGGTAAGGAAAGAAATAAGTCCGAGAAGCTTGTAGCTGGCCTTAATAAGTCTGTCAAGACCGGATTCCTTTATTCCAAGATCGGCCATAAACATTTCTCTTTCTTCACTGTCAAGTTCGCAAAGTTCTTCCTCTGTCTTAGCACAGATAGCAATAACTTCTGCTCCTTCGGATTCCGCTTTCTTTTTTACGATGTTGTAGTATTCAACTGCGGAAGGATCTGCAACGCCGTCATCATCCATATTGCATGCATAGATAATAGGTTTAGCGGAAAGGAGGCCCATTTCCTTCATCGCAAGAGCCATCATTTCATTTGATTCATCGTACTTGAAGGTACGAGCGTTCTTGCCTGCTTCAAGGTGTTCCTTAAGGGTAGCAAGCCACTCGGCTTCCTCTCTTGCTGCCTTATTTCCGCCTTTTCCAAGTTTTTCAACCTTGGCAATACGGTTCGTTACCATATCGATATCGGCGAAAATAAGCTCCATATCGATGCATTCCATATCTCCGGCGGGGTCAACAGCAACAGCCTTTGTTGCATCTTCAACAACATGCATGATATTATCATTATCAAAGCATCTTACAACGTGAATGATTGCTTCGCACTCGCGAATATGTCCGAGGAACTTATTTCCGAGTCCGGCACCCTTTGATGCTCCTTTCACAAGGCCTGCAATATCAACGAATTCACATACCGCAGGAGTCTTTTTATCTGTCTGCCAATAATCAGCAAGCTTATCAAGCCTTTCGTCCGGAACTGCAACGATGCCGTTGTTCGGCTCTATCGTACAAAAAGGATAATTGGCTGCCTGCGCATTGGCTGTACCTGTAATTGCATTAAACAATGTAGACTTACCGACATTCGGAAGTCCAACGATACCTAGTTTCATAAACTATACCTGCTTTCTTCTCCCGGGACGGACTTTTGTCACAAGGAGTGTCCCTTTGGACTTAATTATAAAACAACGTGTAAGATGCTAACACAGAAAGTCAAAAAACTCAACCTTTACTTTTTTCAACCGGGGACGGTTCTTTTGTCATAAGGCTTGTTCCTTTTCAATCAGGGACGGTTCTTTTGTCACAAGGCTTGTTCCTTTGTACATATATAAATTTTCAACAATTCTCTTTACTTTTTGTCAGTATGATAATATCATAGTACGTGTATTTTTCTATTTATCATATAATCTCATTTATCATTTAGTTTTTGTTTCCCGTTCAAGTTAAGAAAAATACTTTGCAAATTCAATAAGTAATTAAAGGGGGAGTTCTATTGCCAAGACGCGCACGTCAAATCTCTTCGACCAAGATATATCACGTTGTAATCAAAGGCGCAGGTCGCGAACTGATGTTCGAAGAAAAAGAGGATTACGAAAAATATCTGGATATCTTACGTCATTACAAGTCTACATTAAAATTCGAATTGTATGCATACTGCCTTATGTCAAATCATGTTCATCTGTTAATTCATACACAGGAAGCATCAATCAATTCCATTTTTCGTCACATAAATACAAAGTACGCAATCTGGTTTAATATGAAGTACAATCGAACCGGATCAATTCAGGACGGGCGCTATTTCAGTGAGCCTGTAGAAGACTATTCCTATTTCATCAATGCACTTAAATATATCCATTTTAATCCCGTAAAAGCAGGTCTCGAAGCGTCCCCCGGAGAAAAATATCCTTGGAGCAGTTATCACGAATATTTGCGCCCTTCATCAGATATAATAGGCACTGATTACCTTTATAAAGTCATAGGCACTCCTGATGTATTCAAAATTCTACATTGTCTGGCGCCTTCAGATGATTGTCTTGAGGTTGATAAAGTCAGACGTCGTATTCCCGATGACGTTGCCCAACGAATCATTTACGATATTTCCAAGTGTTCTACTTCCACCGAATTTCAAAATCTGTCCATCTCAGACCGAAATAAATACATTCGAGAAATTCACAATAAAGGCGTTTCCATAAGACAGCTTAACCGTCTCACCGGAATATCCCGCGGAATAATTGAACGCCTTATTTAGGGACGGTTCTTTTGTCACAAAAATTGTCACTTTGCAACAAGTACCAGACTCTAAATGCGAAAACAAGTGCCATAAACAAAGCAAAAAAATGGACCAAGTGACAAAAGAACCGTCCCCGAGAGTGTCCCCGAGAGTGCAAAATATTTATTCTACAATGTGCCAACCGGATGGAATGTTGCCATCGAGAATTTTGAGCATTTCGTCACTATCTGTGCATGCGTCTATAGCGCCGCATGAAATATCGCTAACTCCACCAAGGGTAGAATATGTTAATCCTAAGAATTCCTTATTCTCTGAAGTGTCGGAATGGTAATCGCTATTACACTGAAGCGTTAATAATGTATCGTTTCCATATTTGAAAGTGAGCCTAGTACCAAATTTATCGAGTAAAATATATCCAACCCCGCCAACTCCGCCGGTCGAAAACTTCATTGATCCATCATGATAATCTGTAAACCCCTTATCACGAGCATATTCGTCCAAATGGAAAGTATCGCCCTCCCAATAAGCGGATCTGTCAACGCCGGCCTTGACTTCGCCGCCATCCCCGCCCGGTTCAATGTTAACATTATCATCGTCACTATCTCCGCCATCTTGCTCGCCATCAATCACGGTAATTTCGCCAGGATTATAAGTGCCACTTCTGCCCTCGTCATCATCATTAATTTCATATGATGGAGTAGGAGTATTATATTCAATTGAAATGCTTGGAGTCGGCTCTGACACGGCGCTAGTATCACCGTCTTTACCACAACCAACCATTGTCATTACACCAAGCGCGAAGACTGCACCGAGTACAAATTTCTTCAAAGTGCTATTTTCAGCTTCAACGCTCTTGGCCATGTTTGACCAAGCTTCGCTAGTACTGTTGAAGGATTTGTCGAATTTTGTTTTTTCCATTACTTTTTCTCCTCTTGAAGTTTGACAACGAGTGATATATTATTTTTTAGGGACGGTTCTTTTGTCACAAGAAGTGTCCCTTTGGCTTATTTATACATTTCAATATAATTTTATAATACACATAAACATCAAGCTCTTCAATGTGATGCTGTTTTTTTAATCAAAAATTAAGAGTTACCATTTATGACAAAGGGACGCTCCTTGTGGCAAAAGATACGTCCCCAAGAGGAGACAAAAGAAACGTCCCCAAGAGGAGAACAAAATGGAAAAATGGATAACAGAAGTATCTGAAAAAGTCAAGATCAAAATGAAAGTCGTTGCCGAAAGAAGCTCGGGCATAATTCCCTACACAACGGTAAACGGGCGTTTTGATGACCATACAAAAGACATTTGCTGGTGGACAAACGGTTTCTGGGGTGGCATGATGTGGCAATTATACAATGCAACAAAAGATCCTGTTTTCAAAAAGCTTGCAACGGCAAACGAAAAAAAGCTCGATAAAAATCTTATGAATCCTTTTGGAATGGACCATGACAGCGGTTTCAAATGGCTTCCCACCGCCGGAGCAAACTATAGGCTTACAGGCAGTGAAGAATCATTCAATCGTGTATTTCTTGCCGCAGAAAATCTTGCGGGGCGGTTTAATCCTAAAGGCAACTACATTCGTGCCTGGAACGACAACAAAGACGGAACAAGGGCAGGCACGGCAATCATTGACTGCATGATGAATCTTCCGCTCCTGTACTTTGCTTACGAAGAAACAAAAGATCCGAGATTTTTGAATATAGCCCTGAAACATGCGGACAGCACACTAAAGAACTTCATACGTGAAGACTATTCTTCCATACACATCGGAGTATATGACCCTTCCACAGGCGCTTTTCTTCGTTCCGAAGGTGGGCAAGGTATGAAAGAAGGCTCCAGCTGGACAAGAGGTCAGTCATGGGCTGTTTATGGATTCACCCTCTCCTACATTCACACTAAAAAGAAAAAATACCTGACCACAGCCGAGAAAATAGCAGACCGCTTTATCGAACGTATCCCTAAGAATCATATCATGCCCGTCGATTTCGACCAGCCGAAAAGCTGTAAATTCGAGGATGCATGTGCCGCTTCAATAGTAAGCTGCGGCCTCATCGAGCTTTCGAAAGTATGTACCAAAGGTAAAAAGGACAAATATCTTGAAACAGCGAAGAAGCTCTTAAAAACACTTTCCGAAGAGCGTGCCGTTTTCGACACCTCAACCGACAACATTCTGACTTACTGCTCGGCTTCTTACGGAGAAAAGAATCACAACTACCCGATAATATACGCTGATTACTTTTTCATAGAGGCTGTATTCAAGCTGACGGGCGAAGGCCTGTTCATATGGTAAAGAAAAAACATGGAAAAAACTATTTTTACACCGAATCAGACAGACTACAAATTAAGTCCATACACCGGAATGACACGCGAAAGCTGGATTGAAGCAGCTAAGTATATGTTATCCGGCATATTTCAGCACATTACCGACTCCGAAAAGCCGGTCGTTGTTCCACGTCAGGAAACTAAAATTACTTACCCTCACAAATATGATTTCGGATATGCAAAAAACGAAGTCAAAGCCGAAATTTTCGAAGGACTTACCCGTTCTTTCTTTATTGCGGCACCGCTTATTGCCGAAAATCCTTCATTAACTCTCAACGGAATAAACCTTCTCGAATATTACAAAAAACATATTTTATATTGCTGTACGCCTTCACACCCGTACTATGTCGGAGATTACGAAGAATTAAAAAAATCATCCGGAACAACGGACCCTTTCAGGTGTTTCCAACAAACCGTCGAAACATGCGCCCTTGTAATATGTCTTTGGCTTTGTAAAGAAAAACTGTGGGACACATACACAAAACAGGAAAAGGATTTAATCGCTTCTTTTCTCGACAGCTTCTCAAAGAATCCGACAGTTCCGCAAAACTGGCGTCTGTTCTGTATGCTCGATATGGCCTTTCTTTATTCCGAAGGCTACGAAATCAATAAAAACATTATGCGCGAGCACGCCCAGGCAATACTTGATTACTATGCCGGAAACGGCTGGTACAGAGACGGTCAAAGCTTCGACTACTATTCCTGCTGGGCATTCAATTTTTATGCTCCGCTCTGGTGCCGCTTATACGGTTACGAGCATGAACCATACATAGCAAAATGTTTTGAAGAAAACTCCAATGAGCTTATGAAGACATATGCGGATTTCTTCGACAAAGACGGCTTTACCAACATGTGGGGACGATCGGGAATATATCGTTTTGCTTCATGCAGTGCCTTTGACGGAAATTTTCTTCTGGACAACCCCACAATCGATCCCGGAGAAGCACGCCGTATTTCCTCCGGTGCACTTTTACAGTTTCTTGGGCGAGACGACTTTCTTTGGAACGGAATCCCGACAATGGGATTTTACAAACAGTTTTCTCCGCTTGTTCAAGGCTACTCCTGTGCCGAATCACCTTTCTGGATGGGAAAAGCCTTTCTTTGTCTTCATCTCCCGAAAAATCACCCTTTCTGGACAGCCAAAGAAAAAGCTTCGACATGGGACAATCTTTCAAAACACGACATAAAAGAAACCGTGTTAAACGGGCCTGCTCTCTGTTTCACAAATCATGAAGCAAACGGAACAACAATTCTTCGAACCGGAAAAGTAATGAAGGACGCAGGCGATAAGCACGGAATGCAAAATTACAGTAAACTCTCATATTGTACAAAATATCCTTGGGAGTCTACACCTGTAGATTATGTTTCTTCATCCACAGAAGCCGAATCGGTTGAATCTCAGCAGTACGTTATAAACAACCTTTTTGACAACAATCGTCTTCTTGCCAACGTAACTTTCTGGCATGGCATAAAAGACGGCATACTCTATCGCCGTCAATATTTCGGATACAGCACAAAGGCAGAGTTCCACTGGACACAAGGTATGTTTCTTGCAGACTTTCCTGTTCCCAAAGGTATCATCCGCGTAGATAAAGCTAAGCTTCATAAAAAGCCTGTTATGCTTTCTCTCGGTTCATACGGATTTCCCGACAACGGAACAGAAATCGAAATCCGGGAAAAGAACGGCTTTAAAGCTATTGTCCTTAAAGGAACAGATTCTCAAGGTAACAAAAAGCAGTTGGCTTTCACAGTATTCTCAGGTTTTACGGAGCTTAAATTCATCAGAAGCGAAGGAACCAATCCCGACTCTGATAAATCAATTGTTCCATATGCTACGTCAACTCTTATGAATCTTTATGATGCTTCCGAGCCGCACGTATTCATAACGCAAACCATTACCTCCGAAGACAACAACGGGTTCACCGATGACGAATTATTCCCTATTTCAAAAATTGATTTTGAAGATGATACCGCTTCGGGCGCCTACGGTCCGATAAGACTCACAATGTTAACCGGGCAAACATACACAATTGATTTTGCGGGGATCGAAGGAAGTCTTTCTATCTGAGTAATAAAATGAGCAGTGAAAAGTTCAAGGAACTTTTCACTGCTCAAAATTTTTTATATCAGTATTGCATCTGTATGGATTCCACAAGGAATGCCGCTTCATCAACATGCTTTACGGCAGCTTCCGTGGGAAAGTAGATATAAAGCATACACGTAATCCCCTTTTTACCGGGACGGAACAAAAATTCCAAACGATAATCATGACCATCCTTCGGCCTGTAAGAAGTTGAATAATAATCAATCTTTGTACCGTTTATGTCTTTGAAAGATTTCATTTTGACCTTGAACTTTCCATCAAGGTCCTGAAGTATATTTCGAACTATCGCCTCTTCAATGTCCTTATTGTCTCCATCGGTGGGATTCGTCGGAACCTTTTCCAAATACGTCTCGTTGTTAAAGTAGAAAATCGAAAACACCTCCGGATACTCCATATCCTGCGGAGGAATTGCATTCAGATAATACTGAAAGCCATGAATTCCGTTGTTGGTAAGCTCGGAAGTAGTATATGTATTATTCCAAGCTTCCGGAAGTGTATAACTGACAATTCCCGCATCACTAATACTGTCAACGGTAACACCCTTGTATACTTTTCCTGCGGCATTTACAAAACTTCCTTCCGGAATGCTCTTGTCTCCGATAATAATGTCTTTTGCGACAATTTCATAGGAGTCTCCCATTAACCCGGTAACAGAAACTTTACCATAAACCGCAACTCTGTCTCCGACATTCAATTTGTCTGCGATAATCTTAATGCTTGAATTAGCGGTATTTACATAACATTTATTTCCGGCAGAATCTTTTACCGTAACACCAAGCCTGTATGCAGAAAACGAATCAACGGTAAGTCCCGAAATAACTACACAATGATCGTCAAAATCATTCTTAAAGCTATACTTATCGTTTATTATTCCGGAACTAAGTTCATAAATCGATGTTGAAAGATATATGCACTCAGATTGAAGACAATCCTTTAATCTTGCGGAATGGTCTTTTGCATATACGGGATACCCTACAAAAACTGTCAGAAATACAAGTGCGGCAGCACAGCATAAAATTAATCTCTTCTTTTTATTCACGCTACTGCCTCCTTTCCTTCCGGTAGCTCACACGAGCTTCCTCGAACAGCCTTATAAGCCGCTTATATGTCTTTGATTCGGCATAATTGTCAATGAGGACAAAGCTCTTCCCTTTGTAATTTCCGCTTTCGAAAGCAGTAACAAATTCAGCCGCACTGTTGTAATAAGCCTTACCATCCGTGATCAATTCACCGCGCACTTCAATTTCCACAGATGTAGAAGGCGTAACGGAAGGTCTCGGAGTCACAGTTGGCATTAATGTCGGGACAGCCTTCGGAGTAGGGCTTGGATTTGCTTCCATATAAGCTTTTGATGCATTACCGATTGCGTTTCCGGTAAACTCACTCAAATCGATAAACGGTTTATCGGCATTTTTAAGTACGGGCTTATATGTCAGATATCCGGCAAGAGCAAGGCTTGCTGTTACCATAATCAAAATGAATATTCTTTTATGATTTGTTTCCTTTTTCATCTTCGGTACTGTATTTTACACCTTTTTTATCACATAAGTCGGTTATTTTGTGATGTAAAGAAGCCAACGAGTAATCATCAACTATGACAATGGGTGTGTTGCTTTCAACATGCTCATCAATATATTTCTCGGCATAGGCCATATCAACCTGCATATTGTTTATCCAGATTTCATCGTCACGAAGTATTATGCAGTTCTCCACAATTTCAAGAATAACGTCGTTTTGATTGTCCTTCTGTTCAGCTACAGGCTTATCGCTGTCTTTTCCAAACTCTCCTCCCGAAGGTTCTGAAGAAGCAATGAAGTAAATCAGATAAACCATAGCGACAATAATCAGCAAAAATAAAAGTATAAATATACCCTTGGGTAGATTCTTAAAGTAATTTGAGAGCACCGGAATCAAGATTCTGAGAAGCAATACAAGAATTACCGCCAAAACAACCAAAAGTATAATGGCTACAGGTTTATTCATCTTCCGTCTCCATATTGTTCTTTATGTATTTGTCCTGAACATCCAGTTTATCGTACAAGTCTAATATCGAAAGCTCATCACGATAGAGCATTTTCTCGTCAAGAATGGAAAAAATCGTAGGGATTCCCGTATTCTTCGAAAGCTCTGTTTCGATATAGTCCAGGCACTCATTCCACACGTTTTCCTCGTTGCTGGGATTAATCTCCTTTTCCCATAAGTCATTCGCATTCACCTGAACGTGCAATATTCTGTATTTTCTCTTTGTAACCTCGTAATCAGCGTATATTGTAACAACATTGACGCTGTTATATAAATGTTCATAGGTGTCAAGCTGCTCTTTGATGGTGGTATTGATGCCATCAATCGCGGCGACTTCTTCTTTTGCCTGCTGTTCGATTCGTTGAGCCTCTTCAAAAGCTTCATCAGCCTTTTTGCTATAGTCATCCTGATATGTCAGAATGACTATAAGAAGAATAAAGATGACATCCAATAGTGGGGTCAGATCGATGATAAACTGCCCCAAGGATTTGGGTTTGTTTTTCAGTCTCATTTTGTTTATCCCCTGTTATTTTCGTTTTCCTGTTCGAACTTATCCTTAACCATCTGATAGTTCTGCTCAAAAGAATCAAATTCAAGGCTCATTTTATTTACAGCTGTGCTGATCCAGATTGCATCAACAATCTTCAATGAAATAGCTGCAATAAGTCCCCAGAAAGTTGTGGACATCGATAATGCCAGTGCCTCTCTCATCTGGTCAATGTTTCCGAGCTGCATAATGAGTCCGGCTACCGTTCCAAGAATTCCAAGAAGAGGGAAAACCGGTACAAACTGCTCATAGATGGAATACCTTATCTGTACATTATTGAAGGTTTCCAGATTGTTAAGTATATCCTCCCATGAATATACATCCGCTTCCTTCATGATACCGTTTCCGGTGTATACTTTTCTGCCACCGGATTTTTTACTATCCGCATCAATTTTGTTCTGAATCTTTCCTACGCGAATGTAGGTATAGATGAAGCCACCGAAGGTTATAATTGCAAGTGCAAGAATAATCCAGTTAATGGACGAACCAATAACAACAGCTAAATTTTCCATATTTTTACCTCTTATCTTTGAATATTATCGGGGATATTAATCCCTCTGTTGCATCTGACAGGTGCTATAAGAACTTTTCCGGTTCCTTCATAAACGTTGACAAGGCCTTCCTTTGAGACTGCGGAGCCTACAAGCGTTTCCATGGATTTATTGACGGTAAATTTCAGGTTCGGAGACCAGGCTACGGCCATATTACCATCGATTTTTAAAACGTTGTCAACAAGTTCAACTTCAATCAGTTCGTCTCTTGGAACAGGGCTCTCAAGTGCAAGTATTCCTTTTCCGTAAAATACTGAATTTACGATACCTTCTTTACCGAAAAGGAGTGAAGAAGCCGTCTTCCTCGCCGACAGATCTTGTTCAACGGTGTCATCACATGCAAGGAACATACCGTCTTCAATTACAATGCCATCAGGCCACGAATTCATATCTTCAAGAATGATATGTCTGAAGGTCGGTTCCAGAACAATGATTCCTTCGCCTTCATAATGCGGTTTTGTGAGTGTTTCGTTTGTAACAAGGCTTCCGACAGCTTTTTTAATAATGTCTCCGACTCCCTTTATACCGGTAGTTGCTTCAACATCACCAATCATCAGCTGCATTTCTCCTGCCTGAACAAAAATCCCGGCCTCATTATCGACACGAATTATAAGCTGTTTTTTTCTGACATTCATTTCGGAAGCGAAATAAGCAGTTTGTGCAATATCCGGAGAAACGGAAGCGTCACGTTCATATTCAAGTACAGAAAATCTGCCCTTCTCCAATGTTATTTTTCTAAGCTCAGACGTCTTAAAAAGATTAGTCTTTATATTCAATGAATACTCCTCCCTTTCAGGATTTCCCATTCCTCAAAAATCACCCGAATATACACTGTAATTATATCAATTAATCACAACATACACTACACAAATTTCTATAAACTTCCATACCGCACGAACAATGCGCCTGAAGCGAACAACTGCACTCCGCCGGCCCACCCATGCAAGAGATGTTACGCACGTAAAATCAAATATAGCTTCATCGCAAATCTGCCGGCTCTACCATGTTTCAGGACGTGACACACCTTTAGCCTGCCTACGGCACCCGATTACTGTTATTTACACACATACAATCGGCTTTTACCCATAAACGCAAATCTGCCCGCCGATGTTGAGGGACGTGCACACTTTACGCCAGCCACGGCACCTGTATAACCTTCCGCCACACATACAATCGTCTCACAGCCTTCCCACAAATCTGCCGGCTCTACCATGTTTCGGGACGTGACACACAAAGAGCCCCCATACGTCCTTCAGAATGTCTGGCGAACTTAGGAGTTCCCGCCGAAGCCTGAATGGGCTCGCGCGCGATTGCCCTTTAGGGGCAACTTGTTCGAAAATACTGTAGAGGAGCATTCAGGGACTTCCGGTGTTATGATCTCTGTTTTCACTGGTCCTCGTCGCCT
>JAZLLG010000056.1:0-2758 GCA_045598045.1 Lachnospiraceae bacterium
AAATGAATACACATCCCCGTCCCCCTGTTTCACTTTATGAGTTACTTTTCAACTACATCTCTTACAAAATCTTGGAAAACAGTGTCACATGTTGCAGCCTTTACGATGTCGCCAAACATATTCATACGTGTTTCTTCATCAATATCGTAGAAATTGACATCTACTTCTACCTTTGACATTGCTTCCATAATTTTACTTGAAATATCTTCTCCGTATGTATCGTTAAGATATTTAAGGAAGTAGAAACCAACATAGTAAGGAGTATGGCGATTATTATTCAGACAGTAGAAATGAAGGAAATCCGCTTTGTCCTGATCCGTAAGGAAGCTCCAGTCACCCTCTTCCGAGTAATATGTGCTATAGGTGTTAAGTTTATCATTTGCAAATCTGCTGATGTATTCAGCACGACCTTCGAGCCATGGTGAAGGCGCAAGATAATTACAGAATGGAATGCTCTGGTCGATTGCATGTGTCAATTCATGTGTATATGTTGCTATGCTGCTATCAACATCGGCGCAGTAGTCATCAAGATAAAGAGTTGAATTTCCGCAAGCCGGATATGAACCGTCAAGATAAACCTTGATCTTGTTGATTTCAACATCCTTCGGGAAATAGTTGCCAACCATAACACCCTTTAGCGTATCAAAAATGTGTTCAACCTTTTCACCATACTCGGATGTGAGATTTAATGTCTGTTTTGCGTAGCATTCCACGAAATCACTTTCGTAAAGAGGTTCCAAACCGTCACAATGAATATACCATAAACCTGACTGATCCAGTCTCGTATCATCATTCCACGTTAAATTGATTCCTCTGTAATGAGGAACCTCCGGTCCGGTCGCAGCCGAAGATTTGACAGATATGGAAGAAACCTCATTTATCGTCTGAGGGAAATACATTGAATAGTTGCCGTCCATAAAGCATGAAATGATTGTTCTGTATCCCTTGCCGTAGTCCGAAACATGCCAAATCTCAGGTTTAAGATTAATGTATCCGGAGTCATTTACAAATAAAGGTTCATCAGGTACAACGCAAAATTCGGTATTTTTTCCTCCGACAACACCAAGACTTGCCGCACCTTTGAAAGAGAAAACAAAGTCTCCTTTATTTACATCCATCATGGCAATCGGCTTTCCGTCTATGCCATAAGCGACAAGCTCGCATGCTTCTTCCGTATATCCCATACCATATACACCCGTCATGGCAGGAAAAGCCGAAGCCTTGTTGCCGTATTTATCCGGAATTCGGCCTCTCCAATATGTTTCAAAAAGAATTCTTACTTCATCTTTACCTTTTAACTGTTCTTCGGATATATCAATCCTCTCAAATTCGTACCAGTTTGTGGAGCCATAATAATCCGACTGAACAAACGCAATTCTGTCACTATTGGGCGCGACATAGCTGTCAGCAGGATAAGAAACCGGTATAAAAGTTGTTGCTACATCACTGTAATCACCCTCCGGAATAAAATATCCGCCAAAAGGAACGTTATGCTCATCACAATAGGTATTTGCGTAGCATTCCCAGTTTCCAAAGAAGGGAACATTTGCAAACTGATTAAGTGTAATATCCTTACCGATGGTTTTCAAAGAATCCGGCACGTAAACAGAAGTCTGAGTGCGGATTTCGCAAAAAACACAGTCTCCCATTGTGGTAAGTCCATCAGGTAAAAACAAATCAAATCCGTATTCGTAACTATTAAATCCCGCAAGCGCATAATCTCCTATTGCTTTTGTATCAGGAAGAACCTTATATGTTTCAAGCGGCTGATACTGGTTACAATATGCATTAGGCATTCTGACAAGAGTCTTTACAGGCATATCGGTGTACAATACACCGTCAACTGCATTGAAGAACTCCTGATCGGGGTCTGCAGTAAAGAATCTGAGGTCCGAACAGTCAATAAATGCTCTTCCCGCAATCTCTTTTACAGGTTTCCCTTCATGGGTTGCGGGAATATTGACTGTGAAAACGTTATTATCACAGCCCGTGATAACGTAGCCACTGCCATCCTGTGTCAGCTCAAAAGTAAGATTGGCGTAATTACTATTAACGAATAAATCGCATAAAGCAAAGACACCGTTAGGCGCCATTGCGGTAATCGTAACATGACCGGCGTTAAGTGCTGTAACAATACCAAATTCATCTACTACAGCTACATTCTCGTCAGAAGACGAAAACTTAAGTCTTCCGTATGCATTTCTTGGAAGGACTTCATAATGAAGCTTTTCAGCCTGACCCGGATTAAGGTTCGAAAGAATATCAATAGCAATGTACTCAGGCTCAACAGCAGAGTATACCGGAAGGTCTTCTATAGTACTCTGTTCATAAACCTGTCCGTAAATATAATCGCTGTACGGATAGCCATTTACGATAGAATCACACGTCGGAGGTGTTGTCGGTGTAGGTGTATTAGTAGGTGTAGGGGTATTAGTAGATGTGGGTATGACAGTAGGCGTAGATTCCGAGCTCGGAATATTTGCCGTTGCGTTGTTTTTATCATTATCACATCCGAAAAGTGATAATACAAAGAGCAAAATCAAATACAATAACCATTTTTTTCTCATAACATATCTCCCCTCAAAAAGATGAATTAATAATATAATATCCTTGGTGCATTTTCAACTAATTTTTTTACATACCAAAACACGCCTCACCACCGGACACGCCCTCCGCCCCCGCCCGCAAGAGCCGCGAGAGCAAAGCTTTCGCGGCTCTTCCTTAACTCAAAAGCATACCGCGCTAAAGCCTGTCGTCC
>JAZLLG010000057.1:0-23158 GCA_045598045.1 Lachnospiraceae bacterium
CGAAAAGCGGTAATGGCTTAAGCCATTATTGTGATTTTCTCTTGAAAAGATTGAATTGAAGTCTTAAAAGGTATATGAAGTGCGAAAAGAGGGTGCACGGCCGGTTAGGCCGCGTACCCTCTTTGTCGACGCTCTGAAGCCGTTTCAATCGAAACGGCTTTTTTTCGTTATTTCCTTTGCTTTTTTTGAATATGAAATCATTCTGGACGAGGTGTCGTACTTTTTTAAGACTTCTTTGATGGCGCTTTTTGTGTCTTCAAGAAGGGCATTGGCTTCCTTTCCTGAAACCATGGTGCTGCAAAATATGTCAATACACTTTTTCAAAGCCTCAACATCGGAAATTTCGGACAAATCATTTACTATATCAGACTCTGCAAGCTCAATGTTTCTGAAAAGAGCGCTGCCGTACATGAAGCTTTTGAAAAGCCTTTTAGCTTCTTTGGGATGAAGCTCGGAATCAACGCGAAGAAGCTCTCTGGAAAAACCCGCGAGCGACTTGGAAGGCATTTCGAGCTTTCCTTCGGAGTAAAGGCGTACTCTGACACAATCTTCTTCAACCGAAAGAAGCTCGAGCTTTCTTCCGCTTTTTTTGTAGCTGCTGCTGCAGTTGGCATACTCGCACGCATGCTCAAAAATCGGCTTTCCTTCAAAAACAACCCTTGCTATATCCGTAAAGCTGTCAGAGCAGTCCTTGTTCGCTGCCCTAAGCTCAAAAGTCACCACGTTCATCACATAGCCCTCCGTTCAGTCTGAAAGTAGAAGTCCAAAGAACTTCTGAGTACAGAATACACCCGTTCAAATGTTACGTCAACGAAAAGCAGATTCCTTATGTTTTAAAGTCAGGCTAATGTCCGATGACCCCGGAAAAAGAATCTCTCAGTCAAAGTCAGACTGAGAGATTCTAATTATACTATGGGGTAATTATTGTAATAGTCGGCTCATAAGTTAAGTCAAGTTCATACAATGTAATACCTCGAAAATTGATTTTTCTGGGCATTACATCTAAGCCCACTTCACTACTTAATGTCATAGACGTTAACTTGATGCCATCAAGAAAGACAAAAACGGATTCAGCTCCGCCATTATACATTTCGAGAACATATTCTCCAAGTTCCTCTATAGAGGAAAACGTCTTTACATTTTTAATAATGTTATAGATATAGTTATACTTTGTTGCTGTACACTTATGGTACTTACTTGCATTCCAAGTGTGATCATATGCCATATCTTCATCTGTTGCGTTGAAGTAGGTATATTCACCAAGAGGAACATATTTGAAGCCGGCATCCCATGTGCAGTCAACATGATACCAATCTCCGTCAATCTTTACCTGGCTCCAGCCATGTCCGTTGCCATGAATATAAATAGCTTCAATGTCAACAAGACCGCAAAGCATGTTAAATGCTTTAGCATAACCATCGCATTCACAAGCCTTCAAAACAAGTGCTCCATAAGCTTCGTGACATGAGTCGTTAGTCTCATAGATAACATTTTCAACTAAATAATCGTGAAAATATTTTTCAAACTCATACTCAGTCTTGCAACTCTTCTTTGCTTCTGCAACAATTTCCTTAGCTGCGCTAAGTGCCTTATCTTCTTTTGAATTGGAAGGTGCTTTTGTAGGCACAGGTGTTGCTGTTGGCTCAGGAGTCGGCGTGTATGTCGCCGTAGGCTGCGGTGTTGGTGTATTTGTTGCTGTAGGTTCCGGTGTCGGTGTACTTGTTGCTGTAGGTTCCGGTGTCGGCGTATTTGTTGCTGTTGGTTCCGGTGTCGGCGTACTTGGCACGGACGTAGTCCGCGCAGGATATGTCGCTGTAGGCTGCGGTGTTGGTGTATTTGTTGCTGTTGGTTCGGGAGTTGTGGTATTAATTGTCACCGTTGGTGACGGTGTATTTATCACCGTCGCACTTGTTTTTCGTTGAGAACACCCGGCAATAACAATAAAAGCAATCATAACAATTGCTCCAAAAAAAACTTTTTTCATGTTACAAGTTTCTATATGCACAAGATTTGACATTTGAATCCACCTTTCGAATATTGTAATTCTCTCTTTAAAGAGTACAATATAACCCTGTATATATCAATAAGAATGTTGCCAATGTTGCCAATGTTACCAATAAAAACAAAAAAGGAAACGAGAAAAGACATGGCAATAACACGACAACACTAAAAGATGCACGGTTGACAATACATGGCATACAGTAAACTCCAATTCTCCCGATAACATTTTATGTTACTGTGCATGTTTATATGCCCGTTTTTCGGCAAAAAAAGAGTCGGAAAATCCGACTCTCTCAAAAAGCTGCCGTATGTGCAACTCCGCCTTTCTGCTGATATACAGCACGTAAATCCGTACAGATCCGTAACAGGATTTACTGCATATCTTCTTAAAAGTTATCCAAGGAATATTGATTTTAAATACGCGTTGAATATATCCGGACGGGCAATGTCAATAAGACACACTTACTGTAAAGCCTTTTGTAACGTCCTCAAGGCTCACGCGCTCACTCGTTCCCGCAATGTACATTTGCCCTGAAGAAAGCTTGAAAACATAAACATTGTCGGACAAAACCTCATCTGTGGGAACTTCGGTAAGATTGACGTTTTTAACCATCTGACGAAGCTCTTCCACAGAACATGTGCCATCGTCCGGAAGAACAATGCACTCATGTATGCTTGAAGGAAGAACAAAAACATCCGTTCCTGCCTCTTTGGCAAAAGCGCTTATTACTTCAGGATGAACCATACCCACCGCACCGTTTATGCGTGTTTTGTTTGTCAGTATGTACATTCCCGGAGAACCCATTCTTCGGGACATACGTTCGTTAAAAGCTTCAACCAGTTCTTCGGGAGCGTTTGCACGGTCTTCGGGAGATAAGGCTTCAAACAGCAAAGCTTCAATTGGTGTGATGGAAGGCGGATTGTAAAGAGACATGTTTTTCAAAGCTGTTTCGAGAAGCTTTGAAGGCTCAACCTCCCACCCTTTCATTATGTCATTTGTAACGGTAACCGCGCCCGCCTCGTTTCCGTTCACCACAAAAAAGATGTGAAATATCAAAGCAAGATCGCCAAACTTGTAGTGCGGAAGACCTTCAAGACGTTCAGCATTTTGCCGGCCGTTAATAAGCCTAGCTTCAAGGCGGTCCGAAATGCTTTCGAAGTGATTGATAAGCTCAACATCGAAGCCTTCAAGCCCTTTTTCGGAACTGCTTTCATAAACCGAAAGCACTTCGTTCACAATGCGGTCGATGTCCGCTCCCGCCTCGTGCATATCAAAGAAGGTGTTAAGATAGATGGTTGGTGCGACGTTTGAGTCTTCCTTGCGGACATTAAGCCCGGTCAGAACCAATCCGTTGTTTTTATTAACGCTGACAACCTTCACCTCACGCCCTACTCCAAGTTCGGGCCTGCTGTCAAAAAGATGCTCACTGATATAATCAGTGAAATCAGAAAAATTAGTAAATTGCATGCTACCCCTCAATAAATCTAATAAACCCCATAGTTTTCGGAAACATACCGGCCTTCGAACTTTCAGAAACATGTGGAAACGTCCGCGGCGCCGTTTCCCGCAAATAAAAAATTGGAAGTCCAATTTATTTCTGTAAATGGTATATCATGTAAGCATATACTTGTCAACAGTTTTATTTTGGACTTCCAATTTTATATTGCTTTATCGTTTTTTTGAGAGAATCTCGTCTATCTTTGTCAAATAGAACGCTTCAAATCCGTTTTTGTCTCCATCAAACTCTTTCAGTAATTCGATAAAATCCTCTATGAACGGAAAGTTCTTCTTATGACGCTCAGTCTCCGCCACGGCGGTCACATCTTCAAAGCGATAACGTTCAAGAAACAATATTGTGAACGCTCTGACCAGATATTCATTGATCACGGCATAGTCAACATTATACGATGTCATCATATTTGTATGGGCACCAAAGAAATCCGGGTACTTTGCCAAAACTTTCTTGTGAGCCTCGACAACGGGATTTACATATGTATGGGCGTACTCATGGACAATACCGTTTGCAAGCCTTCCCGCTGACCAGAACTCCTCACCGTCCGCATTAAATGCAGGGAGGCAACGTATGATGAAATTCTCATTCCGGCCTTTCCGCTTAAGCGAAAACCCGTAATTTCCGTCAAGTATGCAAATCACCTGGAACGTCGGGGCATGCGCGCAGGACCAGAACTTATCCGTCCAGTCAATCCATTCCGTGAAATCGGTTTCGTTCACTCTCTCAACAATTGAATTATAATACGGCTTTTCTTTTTCAAAAAAAGCATCAAACCGACTCTCGTCAGCAAAGCGTTCAACCATGAGCGCCCAGTCATGATACCGCTCAGTATCATCCGCCAGCAGTTCATCCAGACGAAGTGCCGCCATATGAGGACGGCCGTATGTAAAATGATCTCTCAAAATCATTTCGCGTGTGTAGGCAACCGCTTCATGTTCGGCAAGCTTCGAAAACCATTCGTCGAGAGCGCTGCAATATGCCGCGTTTTTCAAGCATTGCGTAGGCGATCCGCCTGCCAGATAAATGATGGTCTGGACAAGCTCGATATTTCTGTTTACTGTAACGTCAAAAGCCATTATTCACCACTCTCTCCGGTCGACTTGAGTTCAAACCCATGATCGTAGAAACCGCTTCTTCTTTTATTTACGTTCAACTATAGCCTTGCCTCTCCAACGCTGCCCATGCCAGCGGCTCATTGTAATGAGCCCGCGCAGGAATTCGTCTGTTGCGGTTCCCATAAATACTCCCGCAACACCGATGCCGGCAGCCACACCCATGGCATAGCCGACAGTCGCGCCAAGCCCCCACATCGTAATCAAGCCGACAACCAAGGGAAAAATGTAGTCTCCTGCCGCTTTCAGACTGCTGACAAAAGTCATGTTAAGGCATCGACCGATTTCGATAACGATGTCGACAAGCAGAATGTAACGTCCAAGCGAGATAACGTGCTCGTTCTGCGTAAACAGAGACAAAGTAAACGGGCTCAGCAGCCAGTTCAAAGCCGAAAGGCCGATTGTAATCGGCATGGAAATCTTCAATGTATCGAACACGCGCTTGTAAGCCGCATCTTCTTTACCCGCGCCGACAAGATGGCCGGTAATAATCTGTGTTGCCGCAGCCGCCGCATTTGAAAATACCATTGCAAAGGATGTCAGGGAAGCACTGTAAACCTTTGCGTTTACGGCATCTTCGCCCATTCCGTTTATAAACGACAAAAGGACAATCTGATAGAGATTGTAGGACATATTTTCACCGGCCGACGGAAGACCGATTTTAACCATTTTCAGAAGCATTTTCCCCGGGAAAGGACGCAGGGACTTCAGCGAGAGTCGGCCGATCTTCTTCCCATAGAAGAAAATCAGGGACGCCACAAGCGCTACAAATCTTGAAACCGCGGTGGATATCGCAACTCCGGCCACTCCCATATTCAGGAAGCTTAACGGGCCGTACAGGAACATATAGTTGCCGACAATGTTTATGACATTGATTGCTATCGAAATATACATGCCGATTTTTGTGTAGCCGTTGCATCGCAAAATCTGCAACATAACATTGTAGCAGCCTTGCAAAAACAATGTGCCGCCGACGATGTTTATGTAAATTCCTGCTTCCGGCCTCATTGACTCCGGCACGTTTATAAGGCTCATAATACCGCCTTTAACCGATACGAAAATGCCGCTTACGGTAATTCCGAAAATGAGATTTACCGCAAATGCCAGCGAGTATATCATATTCATCTTATCGTGCTGCTTTGCACCCAGATACTGCGCCACGACTACGGAGGTCGCGGTTGCGATTATGTTGAACATCAATATCAGGAAAAACATAATCTGGTTCGAATTGCCCACGGCGCCCACTCCCGTTTCCGAGTAGTGGCTCAGCATCATGGTATCCATATTGTTTACCAGAATGTTAAGCAGCAGTTCGCCGAACATCGGGCCCGCAAGCAACATCAGCGGGGTTTTTTCATCAATTTCACCATTTGTAATTCTGTTCATTTTTTCTACCGGCTTTCATAATGTGCACTTTGAAAAAGCGCTATTTTGAACGGCATCCTTTCTTGTGAATTCCGGGTATAAGAAAGGGTGTTGTTTTTTTATATTCGTTGTAATTTGTGAACGTTTTCGGAAAAATATACACGTCCTGATATATGACGTAAGCTATGTCCCCGATGATAATAAGCAAAAAGATAATGCGAGGGTGTACCTCGGAAACGACAGGCATCAGGCACAGGTAGAGCCCTGCAAGCCAAAGCACACCGGGATGCCTGCATATGGAGTAGATTCCGCCGGTGTACGCTTCCCTCTCTTTGCTGTCCTTGACGTAAGTCGAATCAAACGGAAGCGCAAAAAACAGCGTGTAAATAAGCAATGCGAGAAAAACAAGTACTGCAAAGGCAGAGACCGCCGTCATAATCGATATGCCGGCAAAGTTTTTAATCAGCTCATATGCCGAAACAGCCAAAATCATTGCCGAAGCAAGCGCAAACAGACACTTTGCACATTTATTCCGCCATTTTATTGAGTTGTAGTCATACACAAAGTAGCATATATATGCCAAAAGAACAATCAAACCGGATATCATCAATCAAACCTCTTTGTAAATAAGCTCGCTGAACTTGCCGGAGCTGAGCATGCTGAAGGGCCCGTCGACATCGTAGAATACAGGGGTGATTCCATGCACCTTTTCAAGATAGCTCGAGAGGTCGCATATGAGATTCTCCTTGTAGTACAGGCATTCTTCCTCGTCGCCTGTAACATTAATTCCGATATTTGCATTTTTATCCACAACAAGCTGACAGTTTACTTTCCGGTTGTAGGTCTCGCTGATTTTCAAAATACTGTATCCGTTGACCTTTATTTCGTGGCCGTCCTTAACAAAAACGACGTAGGGCGTATCGCGCCCGGTGGGCTGGATTCGGGGATTTTTACCGTCCCCGGCAAGAAGCACCTTGTCATCAAGACGGTATCTGATAATCGGTGTATCTTTTCTCCAAAGGCATGTCACATAGACATGGTCGCTCACTTCGCCCTGCTTAATCGGCTCATCATTTTTATCCATCAGCTCGATGATAATATCTTCATCGATTTTATAGGTTTCATCAGTATCGGCAAAAGCCATGATGCCGCACTCCGTCGACGCGTAGATGCCTATCGAGCGGCTTTTAAACTTTCGCTCAATAAGTTTTCGCTGTTCGGGCTTGTATGTATCACCCGTCGTAAAGATGTATTTCGGATGCACGGTCAGCTTTTTACGGTCAATCTCGTCGCACAGCTCCAGGAACGTAAGAATGTAGCCTCCGAGCGCAACGGGATTCGATTTGTTCAGCTCGTCGACAATGTCATCTATCGGCATAGAAACATCAATGGCATGGGATTTTTCATTATCCAGAAGCGTAATGCCATACTCGCAGCACATTGAGAAGCTGTACGGAGCGGCTTTCGGAATGATAAAACAGATGGGGCGTCTGCTCAGGCCTATTGTAAAAAGGCTTTTGAGTGTTGGAAGAACCGCCACCATGCCCTTAAGCGTTTCGGCGTTAAAGTCGCGCATCGTTTCAAGGCTGTAAAACATCCGTTTGCTCGTACCCGAAGAGGAGCATATCTTATATTTGTCGAGATAGGTTTCTCCGAATCTTCTGCTGTCGGACGCAATTTTTTTAACTTCGGAAAGCTCGACTTTCGGATCGGACACCCAGTCCGCAAAGTGGTCCATAAGCATATCCTTTGTAACAAACGGAAGCATCGAAATGTTTTCAGGAGTTATGTTTTTCAAATCAATGTCTTTGTAGAGCTTTTTATAAAACTCATTATTTGCGCAGGCGCTCAAAACAAGTCTTCTCAGCTCGCGCGTCTTGTAGCCGGCAGGCACGCCAAACAGTCGTTTTGCAATTGTCGTCAGCGCCATCTTACGCGGCATTTTTTTCGAAAACATCGTCATCCCCCCATTCAATGCACCATTATACTCTTTCTCACGCCGTAAATCATTCAGGAAATATTCTTTTTTTATAAAAAAATGATACTAGGGGACGAGGTTGTGTATTGATTTTTTGTTGTCAAAAAAATAAAAAATAGGGTAAAAACGGGGTTGTTTATTCTTTTCCGTTCACGAAAATCAATACCTAACCCCGTCCCCTAGTATCAAAAATGAAGACGCTCTATTTCGCTGACAAGATTTCTTCCGTAAACTTCGGCGCCGAGGCAGTTCGGGTGAAGCTTGTCGAGGTAGTATTCCGGCAGGTGGGGAACCATCTTGAAGCCCTCAACGATTTTGACATTTCTGTACTTGCCTGCAATTGCTTTAAGCTTTTCACAGAAGGACGATAATGTTTCAAAACCATTGGGAACATCCCCACGCCAAAGTGGTGTTATGCATAAAACAGGAATGTCATTGCCGTATACTTCCATCAATCTTTCATAATACTCTTCGATGTCCTTCATCGTTTCGCATCCGAACTGATTTGTTCCCAGCGACACAATGATTTTCTCCGGAGTGTAGCCTTCCATTTTAACAAGAACTTTCTTGTCGTAAATGTATCCGCCAATTCCCTGATTGATAATATCATAGTTCAGAATACGGTTGGCAACACTGACATAGGTGCATGCCGAACGAAGCGGGCCGTAACCTTGCGTAATGGAGTCCCCGAGCCACAAAACCTTGGGGCCTTTTTCTGCGGGAGTAACGGGCTTGTCAACTTCGAAATTCTTTATGATGGCAGTCGCATCCGAAGGAAGATAAATGATAACGTTTTTCTTTCCGGCAGGAAGCGTGAATGTCATACGTCCCTCTCTGTCCATTCCGTGAATGTAACGAATGTCAGAAATCAGCGAATCAATCGCAAGTTCAAAGGTATCCTCAGAACTTACCCAGATGAGCTTATAATCAAAAGAAACTGTTTCCGCTTCCGTTGTAAACTCCAATGTTTTACATGTCGAAGCCGCGCATCTTTCAAACCAGAATGCAAATGCATTTTCAAAGTATTTCATCTGGTCGCGGGTGTACTGAAATGCCTGAAGATATCCATCCTCAGTTTCCTCAAAACGATACGCCCCAAAGTAAATCTTCTGTAATTCACTGTTTGATAAAATCATATGATATCTCCTCAATTTATCATAAGCAGCCCCACTATGACGAGTCTGTATTTTTGTTACTTAAGCATTTTTTTAAAGAAAACAGCTGACAAAATGGTCGCCACAACAAATACAGCCGACGGAATCGCGCGGACAACAAAAGCTTCCCACGCGCTCGCGTCAAGAATCGGCCCGGTAATCAACAGTATTGCCACAATAAACGCTGCCAACGCCACAAAAGAAAACGCTGCGCCCAAAACTCCAAAAACAACTTTCATGTGTATTCTCCTCCCCGGTTCACTTTCTTCAGTATATCGATTGCCCGAAATAATATCAACCCGAGGAATTACTTCTCATCGGAATCGACGGAACAGTAATCAAACTGATTGCCGTCCTTGTCCATCATCGCCTGATATGCTGTGGGCTCGCTGAACCAGTACTCCTCAACAACACGGAATACTCTTCCGTCTTCGAGCAAGCCTTCCACGTAGCTGTATTCTTCGTTTTTCGGAACCCTCAATCGATAAAACGTTGTACCCGCCGGAATGGTTTCAACAGACGACTTCTTTGAATCCGCATCGGCATAAACCCATGTATGAATGTCATTTTTAAGGCACAACTTCTCATCAATGTACGGATGCTCAATGTAATAGTATTCATCATCCGTTTGGATTTCTTCAGGCTTACCTTTCTCGTCAATCTTGTAGCAAACCTTTGCCATTGACGAACCGAAGCACTTTACGCTTTTGCTCATCGCAAATTTATTCGGATCAAGTATTGTGTCACCTATTTTCACGTTAATGATACCGGTGTCACTGCCCAATGAATCATATGGCGTGACATAATAAACCGACGCCGCGATAAGCTCCCCGCTTTTGCTCTCCTCGCATATCCAGATGTAATCATTACCATTGTAATGAATAAGCACCGGCTCCTTCTGCCTGTAATAAACGCAGCTTGACAAATCAGCCTCGAACTTCCCGAAAGTCATCGTCTGACTGCTCTTAAAAAGCCCTTTTGTATTGGCGCAGAAGGCCGTCGTCGTATCACCGTTTTTTAACGAATACTCCTGGCCGGCCAGCAACTGAATCATGAAATTCTCCGGATACTCCGCGTAATCGATTATTATTGTTCCATTGGATTTTTCTCTGTGCGTCATGGGCGACGTCTTTACTTCCGTCTCACCTGACGTGTTTCCATTCGTTCCGTTTCCAGAGCCGTCACCGCACCCGATAAGCACGCAAAACATTCCAACAAGCAGTATTCCCTTAAAAAACCTTTTCATTCAGTTATCTCCATCATAGGTGATTATGCCGTCATTCCCTGACATACATTACTTCAATCGTGCCTCGAATTTCCTTTTGCTTAGCACCCTTTTTAAAGCCTTTAGCCTCGTAAAAACGCCTTGCACGGGTATTTTCGTCAAACACCCAGAGCATGACCTTTTTATATCCCGCAGCGGACACATCTTCCAAAACCCGGTCCATCAACAGGCTTCCATAGCCCTTCCTCCAATTGTCGGGAAGACTATGTATGCAAGAGCGTGCTCATCGCCTGCGCAGGCTATGCGAATAAAATAATTGTCCATGTCATTCTTCCTTCAAAATATCAAAATCAAATCCCATCTTCACAATCAGGCCGCTCAAAGAGAAATCGTACTGCTCTTTTGTCAGGGCGCCGGTTGCAAGGAAGGTGTCCATCGTGTGCTTTTGCTTAAAGAAAAGAGCCTTCTTCTCCTCGTCCGGTTCCTCCCATATGCTGCCGACATCGATATGGTTCCAGGTGAGATATTCATCGAAAGCCTCGATGTTCTTTGTTTCTCCGATATCGTTTTCAAGCTCAACCAGGACCTTCAGTTTGGCGCCCGGCTGTCGCTCTTCACAGCCGAAATCGGCTTCGTAAATGTCTTTTATTTTCCACATAATGCTTCCGTACGCTGTGCCATGTCAGCCTCTCTCTGATAAATTCTTTTTCACAATCACATATGCGTAATCATCGCGAATTCCTTCAGCCACTTAACCGAAGCCTTGTAATCCGGCAGCACTTTTGCGACCTCGTTCCAGAAAGCAGCAGAATGATTCATTTCCTTTCTGTGACAGAGCTCATGTACCACAACGTAATCGATAACTTCAGGCGGAGCCAGCATCAGCAGGCAGTTAAAATTCAGATTCCCTTTGCTGCTGCAGCTTCCCCAACGTGTCTTCTGATTCCGAATGGTTATCCTGCCATACTTGACCCCGACAATCGGCGCGAAATACGCAACTCTTTCAGGAATATATTTAAGTGCTCTATCCGCAAGTTCCCGAATTTCGGCATCTGTCAGTTTCTGCCCGCTCTTTGACGCGTACTCTTCTTTCCTGCGCGCTATTTCCGCTTGGTGCTTAATAATCCAGGATTCTTTTTCTTTCAGAATCTTCTCGATATCACGCTTCGTGACTCTCAGCGGAACCCTCAGCGTAACCGAAAGATCTGCATTCACCCGGATAGCCACGGTTTTTCTGTTGGAACGTATAACAGTAACGTCCACGATAAACACCTCCGTGAGGAATTTACTAATCAGGCCTTACAACTTGTTATATTTCGTTGCAACTCCTTTGGCCTTCTCAACCGGATATTTTGCCTCATTCTTATCCATCTTTGCATTAACAATCTCATCAACATCAAGGCCAAGCTTATCGAGCATATCCTGACAGTATACGATTACATCTGCCAGTTCCTCCCGTACTTCGCCAATGTCATATCCGTCATCGCTCCACTGAAAGCATTCAAGGAGTTCATTAGCCTCTATGGAAATAGATTTTGCAAGGTTTGCCGGAGAATGAAACTGATCCCAGTTTCTATCCTCAGTAAACTTTCTGATTCTATCAATTGTTTCTTTTTGCATGATTAACTGCCTCCCTTTAATATTCTGCAAGCAATCGACTTTTTGCCCTCATTTATCCCGTTCCCCAAAAGCTACTCCTTCTCCGGCAGCTCCATATTAATGGACTTCTCTGTGAAGCCGTAGTTCTTGTACATTTCGTATGCGGCGATGTTTTTCGCATTCACCTGAAGCTCGATTCCATCGAGTCCCTTTTGTTTTTTGAGCTCCTTCATTTTTTCGAAGAAGAGGTGACCGATGCCCTGCCCGCGGTAATTCGCATCAACAGCCATCGAATCGATAAAAATAACGTCTCTTGTAACGTGGTACGGGGTTTCGATGTGTCTGAAATTGAGCCCAAGTATTCCGACCACCTTACCGTCCGAATCTGCCACATAAAATGTGTCATCCGATATTGTCTTTTCAAAGGATTCTTTGGTGATTACGGGATCAATTGGTTTATATATATCAGGTCTCCAGTCAATGTGCATCTGCTGAACCTGTCCCATAATGGCGTTTACGGACTCATAATCATCCGTTTTGGCTTTTCTGATTATGCAATTCATCTTAATTTTCTCCGTTTGTATCGTATACCACAAACGCTGTTCCGATCAGCATCAGAACCAGTCCGGCAAAATACATTGCGGTAAGTTTTTCACCGTTTATCACAAATGCCGGAAAGGGGCCGATAAACGGTGCCACAGCGTAGTAGGCATTTGTCCAAGCTGATTACATAGTCGTTATGATAGAAACGATTTAGGAATTCAAAGCTGTTGTGATTCTCTGTCAGTGCAAAATCATGGCTCCAAGTCATATACCAGAGCCAAGGAGCATTATCCGTCTTTAATGCGTCCGGATCGGGTATAACTCCTGTTTCCGCGTCGTTAAAATACTCCAGCAGTTCACGAACCTCTTTGGTTGCATTCTTGTCGCACGGTCCGGTTTCCATAGATTACCTCACAAAATTCGAAATCTCTTTTTCCAACAGGCGAAAAACGTTTGCAACCAGATAACCATCCGCAATCGCATGGTTCAGTCGAACAGTAACAGGCATAACAAGCCTTCCGTTTTCCTCGCGGTATCTTCCCCAGTTGACAATCGGTGCAAAATAAAGATATCCGTCGGGCAGTTCCAGATTAAGTGAATCGTATGAAAGCCAGGATATATACGATGCATCGAACCAGTTGGGATGATTCGCCGCATCCAGCCCGTATTCTCTTGTTTTCTTTGCTTCTTCCACGTCACGTACCGCAGCAGCGTAGAACTTTTCATAATCCTCAAAGTAATCAGTGTAGACCGGGGTACATGTCTCCGTATCTTCATGAAAAACATACTGCGTGGGATTAATCACATCATAGCAGATCAGTTCGTCCGTCTGCCAGATATATCCCATCTTATAGTCATCGCGCGAATTCATAACCTTTGAGAGAATGTACAGGAAGTTGATGTAAAACTTTGTTCCGGTCTTTCGGGAGTACTCGCAGAGCTCGGTCACATCTATTCTCGATGTCATCGAAGTCGAGCATTTGCAGTCTTCTGAGAAATGCCGGAATACGCCTTTTCTGTAATATGTCTCACGGTCAATTATTCTATAATTCATTTTCATGTCAATAAACAACCCCCGGTTCACCTTGGAAACTGTTTTTCTCTATCTTCCCGCCGTTGAAATCATCCGGTACTCCCATGGAAGAAATCCATTCGTAATCATAGCTGCATTCAATTGCCGGAAATACACCTTCATTGGAGAAGGTTACATAAAGTGTTCCGTCGATGGATGACAGATCGTTTGGAATCAGTATCTTTCCGACTACTTTCACGCCGTCAAGTTCACTGTCCCCAAAATTAAAATCAGTCCAAAGCATGCGGAAATTGTCTTGATTGAGGGTTACGCTCGATTCATAAATCGTCTCTCCCCGGCTGCTCACATATTTTATGTCGGCAGTGGCAGGAGTTCCAACCGTTTTCCCTTCTTCATCACGAAAAACAAATGAGATTGCATTGTATTTATTTCCTAAGTTGAAAGAAAGCGCATCAACCGTTTTTACAACGAAGTCAGGTTTATAAAGGCCATAATCTTCTGCAGAATAGCCATATGAGGTATCCAGGACAACCCGCCCATCTTCCTGAAGCGCGTTCTTTACTTCCTTTGATGCCTTTCCAACCAGCTCACGACCGTCAACAAGATTTACGAAATAAGCTAATCCGGGAACAAGGTTTTGAAGCTCAAGCACATATTCAAACTCGTCTCCCTCTTCATAGCCGGCTCCGACGTTGAATATGCCCGTCTCACAACGTGAAGGAGGCATCCCGTCCTCAACGGTATATCCGATTGCTATTGCCTCTTCGGGGTCCTCAGATTTTTCAATCCGGCCCTTGATTGTTAACAGTACCGTCGGAAAAGCAAAATCGAAATCATTGTAAACCGCTTCTGTGCTGATAATCCTGACATTCTTGGTCTCGCTGACGCTTAAATACGGCTTACGTCCGGTTGTTATGTCCATCGAGACTACAGGATTTGATTTATGGTGTTTCGGTACTGTTTCCACTGAAGACGGTGTCACGGTCGGAGTTTCATTAATTACAGCGCCCGTCGCTTCCCGTTCCATGGAACCTCCTGCATTCTTGCCGCATCCTGCCGCAAAAAGACAGATAAGTATACCAACGAATAAAAATGCAATTCTTTTCTTCATTTGCTCCCCCCTGTATACCATTTACCTTATTGATACTAATGTTCCTCTTTTTCTTCTTTCGCTACGCTCAAAGCTGTTCCGTCAAAGGCATATTTCTCTACGTATGTCATCATGGTGTTATTTCTCCATCCATGTGCCAAAACAAGAAGCAGGACACCTGCGCAGGCTATCAGATAATTCTTGTAAATAATTCCGACTGCGAATACACCTATTATGCATATTCCTATGAATACCATGATTGCGACATGGTCTTTCAGCCATTTTTTCTTGAAGAATTCCTGTTTTTCCTTTAAGCTGAATGCGCTTGCCTTCAGAGTCTCTTTAATGTTTGTTTCTGCCATCTCTTTATATTCCTCCGTGGATAATTTTTTACCACTCAGAAGTTCATTAATGGACATACCATACATATTGCTGAGTTCTTCCAGCATCTCTACAGGCGGCATATAATTACCTGTTTCCCAGCGGGAGATTGTCTTATTTGTAACTCCCAGCTTTTCTCCAAGCTCTGCCTGTGTAAGATTGTTTTCCTTTCGAAGCTCCGCGAGGAAGCTTCCCATCTTTACCATATCCATTTATTCGCCTCCGTTTTGTGATGGCATTAAGCTAACTCAAAAACATCAAAAAGTCTTTACCATATACAGCGAATCATCGCAAACCCGGCAAATTCCAACATTCTCAGTTTATGTCCAACAGCATTGGAATTCTTTATTTCGATAATCTGTCACGAATTCTTCGCTATTCCGGAGTAAAGCTTCTGATTAACCACTTTTCCGTTGACCATATCAGCCAACAGAATAAGATTTCGTGTTTCTTTTTCGTATCTTTCTTTGGCTTCTTCCGGGATATCCAAATCCGATTCACAAACCGCAAGGCGTACAGGAGCGTAGTCGTCATAAATCACTTTATTCATTTTCAGTTTCCCGTTCTTGAGTACATTCAGGCTGAGTAACCAGTTATACAGGATAACTTTCATATACTCGGAATATTCGAATACGAAAACCTTCCCGTTTGCCGTTTTTTCAAGATTTTCAGACTGAATGTACGTCACTTCAACCTTACCGCTTATATCCTTGACTTTAATGAACTTGTTAATAATTATCTTTTTCCTGATTAAATAAAAAGCCAGCACGCATATGATGGGGCCCAAAAGCAGGAGAGGAAGAAAAACAAGCTGAATATCACACATCACCCTGATAATCGGAACTCCGATAATTGAATAAAAAATGACCAATATAAAGGGAAGAGCCAATAACAGCTCGTTGACATTATGTCGCTCGTTGTATATAGCAAAAATAAACGATTCTTCATTTCGAATGTTTTTTTTCATACGTTTCCTCTTGTATACATGGTTCAAGATTTATATGCCCCCGGAAGGCTTACAATTCCACAACAAGAACTCCCTCTTCACCGGATGTTCTTCTGTTCCGTAGTTTATTTTGTGGATTTCACTCTTTTTTCGATATAGTCTCTTACAAACTCAAAATCCTCAGGTTCTGCATAGACCTGATTATGATTAAGTAGAGCATCAAGTTTGATTGTATGAAACACCTTCAGGACCTTCATCTTCTTCACTTTACTGAATTCGGATGCCTGCATGTTTTTCGTTGCGGACAGCAGTCCTGTTCCGGCAGTTCCGGGATTTCCGGCAGCAGCGCCGATCATAGCAGTCAGCCATCCAAGTGCTTCCGCTTTCTTGAACTGCTTTTCCATTTGAATGTGTTTTACGCCCTCCTCGTTCATCTCGAAAAGGACGCAGTATTTCCAACCGTAAATACAAGCAAGGATAATATATGCCACAACAGACAACCCAAATAGAATTATTGCCGGAATTGCCAATGCTTTAGCTTCCTCGATAAAGGCACCGATAAATCCCTCATCCCCGATTCTGAATAAACCAAACACAATCCACATTCCGACCAGTACAAGAAGAAATATCTTCAGTACCGTCAACAGGATAATGGGATTCGTCAGCATATTGAACTCGTAGACCCAGCGATATGTACCATCGTCACACTTTTTGATATTCTCTTTCATGTCATCTCTCCTTTTTGAACAGAACGTTAAGAAGCCTGTACTTTGCGCTATATTCTATCATTTGTTATGCGCAAAAGATAGTTGTCTCAATAAATCCTTTATCTCTTGTTCTTTTTGATAAGCAGCAAGATTTATTTGTTATCCTAACCATCTACCCTTTCCAGAATCGGCCATCCTCTGACGCAAACTCCTATCCTGTAACGCTCTTCTTTTTCGCCTATTGGGCGGAATTCTATCGTATAGCAATACTCCGGACCATCATTTTCCAGGATTTTCTTAAGATAACCTATACTCTTCTTTCCCGGTTCTATATTTATCTTTCCGCTCTTTTCAAACTCCAAAGCAGCATCATACAGTTCCCAAAACAGCCCATTGTACTTTCGAAACGCCTCACTTTGGGCATTTCCATTGGCTTTTTTCCGTATTACTGCCAATTCTTCTACTTTTTCTTTAAACTCATTAATTGACATTGCTGATTCTCCTATAGATGTCTATTTTGCTTTGGTAGTATCACCAACAATAAATCCAACGATATCAAGATAGCTTGTTCCATCGGCAGCTGAAGCGCCATCAGACTTCCCGAGCAGAGTCATTGCAGACGCAACGTGAATTCTTCCTCCTTGTAGCACGCTTTCTTGTCATAAGGCTTAAATCCTGCATCTGTCTTCCAAACTCATCGTCCTTGGCAATAAGCATTAAATCCTTGTCCATATTATTAAGGGCATGTAAAACAGCAGCATATATTCCCATAGCTACAGCAGGATTGCCGGATTCCACCTTCCACAAAGAAGCCCTGCTGATTCCCACACGCTCTGCAACCAATTCTGCAGATAGGTCTCTGCGAAGTCTTGCCAGCTTTATCTGCTCTCCCATGTTTTTTAATATTTCTTCTGTTGTCGGTACAATATCAAATCAGTATATCCCTGTTTTCTTGCTCAAGTAGTTTACATTGTCATTTTCAGCAAAATTCATCGTGGACCCGGCATATATCGCCCGTTATCATGCACCATTTCAAAGTCCGGCGTCATCCCATACATCCCATTGTCTTCCTAAGTTCAACTTCATCAAAAAATCTTGTCCTATTTTACAATCTCACTCAAAATTGCTATACAGGAAAAAGGAGGCATTTCATGATAAAATGTCTCCTCGCTGTTCTTTCGTCTTTTCCCTGAAGTTCAGTATTACTTTCATGTTATGATTTACAAAATAAGTCTTCCCGACTACCTCTCCTTATCAATCATCTCCACATTATACGCAAGTGTTTCCACCATCGCAGCCATATCAAATCCTTCTGTCATAATGCAAAGCATCAACAGCGATACTTAGGGATATATCACACGCCCATCTGTATTTTCTCTCAAACGGTCGATAATATTGATGTGTTCTTCGAGCTCCTCTTTGTTCGTCGATGAATCATCGTGAAGTTCATCACTGTTTGTTCCACCCGTTACCTTTTCAAGCTCTTCATTTTTCAAAGTTTTCTTGTCTTCCATAATACTTTCTTCTCTTCTCCTATTCCATATACATCTTTATCAATTTATAAAGCAAATGGTGTCCAAGGCCTTACATATTGACACCGATAGTATTGAATTATAAATCTCCAACCTGTTTTTTTCAAGATAAAGCAAGAAGTATGCTGTAGTCAATCACTCTTTTGGGTTCTAATCCTTTTTTCTTCGTTGATTCTCTTTGCCGCCTCAAGCAAGGCCTGATAGTTCTTGTTCTCGGTGAAGAATCAGACGACGATTTTGATGTCTTCTACCAGAATATCTTGTCCGACACACGCTTAAAATAAATGGTCTCACCGGTATCGTTCATGTGTACAGTGATATTATCAAAGCTGTAATTAACATTTATGTTTTCAAGATTATAAACGGAGAATGCCGGCTCACCCATGGAGTTATACGTAACAATATTTTCAAGTTTTCCCGTCGGTTCATCATAAGGGCGCGTTCCGTATGCCTCATTGCCTATATCAACAGCCCAGTTCATCCAATACTGAACTTCATTTACATGATTGGAACTGTTTTTTGCAGGGACAAACGAAACATACATCATCCTGTTACACATCCACGTATCTTCTTCCCCTAAATAATCAAGTTCCGTATCGCCTTCAAGTGTATATGCATACGCCTCGTACTCTACGTTGTAACTTACATATTCGCCTTTTTGATTACCGGGATTAACAACGTTGTTTGTCCCATCGCCCGGGTCAGTAAATGAGTCACCGTCGTTCCCCACTGTTCCCGGAAGGTCCTCTGTCTTAGTCTCCGACATATTCTCCTTGTCTACATTCGACAAATCACTTTCTGCAGATAGAGTTGTTTCCGCACGTTCTTCCTCAAGCTTAGCATCCTCTTCAACCGTTCTTTCGTTTAAAAGAGTACCGGAAGTTTCATCTTGCATTGCCTTACCACAAGCCGTCAATCCCAAAATACAAATCAAAAGAATTGCTGCTATAAATCTGATCTTTTTCATATTTTCCTCCGTCATTAATAAAAAACTATTTGCTATTTATCAGTTTAGCTACTGAAAAGTCAAAAAATGTCAAAGCCTCTTGTTTCCACATTGAGAAAACAAGAGCGTTTTACAATTCCACTACAAGAGCCCCCTCTTCACCTGAGGCAAGCTCACACTCCATAGCCATACTCTGATGCGTCATGAAAAGGCCTGTAAGTGTGGTACCTTCGCTTAATATGACTGTTGTGCCTTCATTACCTTTATCGGCATTGCCGCCATCTTTTGTACATCCGGAAAGAAATGAAAAAATCGAATTTCCTTTCTCAAAATTATACTAACCCTTTATGTTTTTTTCTACTCTATACTTTTCCAACGCATCAAGTGACAGATTGCGTTTAGTTTTGTGTTCCTTAAGTCTTTCACCAAAAGTCATGCTCTCTCCCTTCTACTCCCCAGCTTCGTCAGCGGTTCTACCCTACGAACATCGCATATTCGGCAAAAAGCGGCAGCGTGAACGTAACCTTGCCCCACTCCTTTGTACTAATAAGTCCGCGTTTTTTTAAGTTAATTCTGTATTGGTTAAACATGTTAGAATCCATTTCTGCTATCCTTATTATCTCATCAGACTTATGACTGGTTGCTTTTGCAATGGCAACAATAACCTTTTTCTCAACACTCGAAAAGGTGTCCCATATAAGATCATACTGTGATGCAAAAAGCATTTCCTTATATCTTTCGATTATATCGTCATCAACCTTTATTTTTCGCTGTTCCCATAAAATATAGCCAAGGAGCTGATATCCATATGGGTAGCCCTGTACATAAGGTAAAAGGGTTTTTGCTTCTTCATCACTGATACTAAGCAATTTCTTGTAACCATTTTTTATAGCATATTCCGAAAGAGGTTCCGTAGTAATTTCACGGAGCCTTGCAATAAATGAGGCATTTTTATTACGTTTAATTTTCAAAACTTCTTCAGGCAGACCTGTGAGAAGTACAAATACACTTGACTTGTCAAACCCGACCATCGTCTGTATCGTCTGAGCAAACGCCGTCAACTCTTTGCATTTTGTTACATCGTCAATAGAGAAGACTATCCTTTCATTTTTTGCTGTGAGCTCCTTGGCAATATCCCTTAACAATCCTTCTTTTGTCACAACGTCCATTTCCTCAAAATTGATTTCTGCGGAAAAGACAGACGTTATATTGGCGCCAATTTTAAACTTGGTTTTCTGAAGAATATTTCTTACAGAATTATCGTTTCTAAGACTATCGATAGCAGAGGCATAAGTATCCAAAAGAGGATTAAGCCGTACTGAAAGAAATCCTTC
This sequence comes from Lachnospiraceae bacterium, assembly GCA_045598045.1. Classification (GTDB taxonomy): domain Bacteria; phylum Bacillota; class Clostridia; order Lachnospirales; family Lachnospiraceae; genus RGIG3528. The sequence goes on from JAZLLG010000057.1 coordinate 20,461, forward strand.
CTCTGTTAATTTATCACAAATCTGATTAAGAAGGACTGTTTTTCCGGTGCCGCGAACACCGGTAATGAATACTCCGTATTCGCCAGGCCTTTCTCCGCAAAATGTGTCAATAATATCAGCGTATATGTCATACCTTGGGATGCAGTTATCCGGAATCCTGCCCGGGTTTATAAAGAATGGGTTGTTCTTCTGTTTTGTGGTCATAAAACCTCCGAATATTCTATCAGTACATTTGCATACAAATTACTACAATTAATTACATTTGTCAAGTGTACTACATTTGCATACACTTTTGATTTCAACTACATTTGCATGGAACAAAAACACCTTGTCTGTTAATGAAGGAATAAATCCTTATCCAAAGCTTGTACTTTCGGCGGAAAAAGTACAATGGGATTGGACTTAAAAAAGGGCAAAAGAAAGGCCCTCGGAATTCCAAGGGCTATTGTTAAAATCTTCTATTTTCTCAATATTGCCATGATCCATTCCGGATCCGGCGTATTCATCTCCTTGTCGAATGCCATCTCTTCCATAATTCCCTGCACTGCGGTCCAAAAGCATTTGGCAAGCAATGTTGCATAAATGCAGCTTTCTTTATTCTTTCAAGGCTTAAATCATCAACCAGAAATCTATGCATCATTGGATGCGTAAAGAAATTCATAAATCTAACCTGAGTTGGGCTTGCAACCGACCACAATCGAGCTGTAGCCAATCTTTCTATTGCCTCCAATGCTATTTATCACTGTTGCAATTGCTGATGTTTGAACGCACATTGCCTTTTTTTCATCTTTTGCCAGTTATAAAAACCGTATAAATCGTTCAATAAAAACATGATAAAACAAGCGACCATCGGAAGATAGGAAATGTTCTCAAAGGTTGCCATTGTCCACAGTACAATCAAGACTACGTCGTTTGCGGCATATCCGAGCGCATAGTAAGGACTTCTGAAAAAGGTCAGATAAGAGGCAATGAAGCTTGTAGCTACTGAAAGGGTACTGAAAACGATATTTGCGTTTCCGAGCGCGGAAAGAATAAAATAAAAAGCAACAGTAATCCCGCTTGTAAGAAGGCCAAGAAGCAGCCAATACTTCGCGTTCAGTTTATTTACCTTTACTTCTTTTGTTCCTTCATACGGATGGCGTAGCCATGACAGAATGGCGGCAACGGCACTCGGCGTTGTCATTCCGAGATAACTAATCATTTCTCCGTAATAATGAAAATGAAACGATACAATACCGTAAAACACCGCAAAAACCACGGTCAAAACTTGACCGAGAACGTATCCCTTTGCTACGAATATCAGCGCAGTTACTCCAATCAGCGATGCCGTCATCGTCAGAAAATCTTTGCCGCCGGATAGAAAAAACGACAAAGAAATAACGGCAACTGACGTAATCCATAAGCCTAATTCAAAGCCTGACAAATCGCGGATATATTTTAATTTTTTCATATTCACCTCACAAAAAAGACAAAGCATTCGTCACGCACATCTTCTAAGACCTAACGATGTGTACAACGAATGCTTTTCACATTCATTCTTCCCGGTGGAAGTTCATTGCATTGTATCATAACCATATCTAAGTTTCAATTTGACGCACTAACGAGCCATGCGCAGATTTGGATGAATTGGGCGCTGGGAGCTTGCTCACGAGCGACCATATTCAAACAAAGATGCATAGGGCGACAAACGACATGAGCAAGAATGCAAAGCATTCTGCGAATGGCTTTTGTCGGCATGGCGAGTTAGCACTATAAAGTTTCAATTATCGACTCATCGTATACAAAAAAATCACTTGAGACCATAAAAGGAAACGATAATATTCCGGCCTTTCTTCGGCTCCCAGCGATTTATCTTGCGTCTAGACGCTTTCATCTCGGCACTTGAAGAACCGAGGATTCCCGCTTGTTATCCTAAAACCGCAAGACCTTAGTTCGCATTTTTTCAAAAATCTTATTTTTGCGAATCAGCGAGCCACCTGGCAATATCTACTATTTCTATGCCTTCATGTTGCATAGAATCATGCTTAGTTCTAGCAATAATCATTTTCGGAAAGGCATCCTTATGTTCTGTTGCAAATACCGCCATCTTTAACGTTATCGGCTTATTCTTTGAAAAAAGTTACTCGACCAACATTTGTTAATTGATTTCCTACTATTCTTCTAATATTGCCGTCTTTGCATGTCCATAGCAAATTTTGTTAGGTCTCATTTTCAGTAATTTGTTCCATGTATCCGCAATTTGTGTCCCTTCATGTAATGGCAACTCATATAATGGATTCAAGTCTCCGACTAAAAGCATTCCATCATCCAACCATATTGAAACGCTATCATCACTATGGCCGGGAGTTTCTATGATTTCCCCTTGTATTCCTAGTTTTTCAAAAAAGCTACGACTTTCGTCAATCGAAATCAGAATAACCTTTGCATCATCAATCGGAATAAAGCTTTTGTTCTTTTCTTTAGCAAATATCTCATCACTAAAATGAACAAAATTCTTTTGTATATCAACCACAACAATTTTTATCCCAAGTTCTGCCAACTGACCTGCTATCCCCATATGATCGGGGTGAAAATGTGACAGGAAAAGATATTCTATATCTTGTATTTGTATTCCAATGCTTTTTATTGCCTGACAGAACCTTTCAAATGTACCTGCCCAATCCGTATCAAATAGAATATATTTTTCCTTGCCTTTAAT
>JAZLLG010000058.1:0-9536 GCA_045598045.1 Lachnospiraceae bacterium
GTTAGTATGTTCCCCACATCCAGCTTCCTTCAGATTCGAGGTCGCCCTCGACACCCTTGCCTTCGGCTATATCCTTCCCACTACCGGGCGGAATCGGGACTTTAACCCGTTAGAAACGTGCGCCGCTAGGCGCACCACGAATAAAAGCCCTTGTGGTTTCGCAAGGGCTTTATTTTATCATTTATTTGTTGGGAACAAGCTTTGTCTGACCGCCCATATAAGGCTGGAGAGCCTTCGGGATGTTTACTGTGCCATCTGCCTGGAGATTGTTCTCAAGGAACGCGATGAGCATACGAGGCGGAGCAACAACGGTGTTGTTAAGCGTATGAGGAAGATACTTCTCGCCGTCCTTGCCGGATACTCTCATGCGAAGTCTTCTTGCCTGTGCGTCTCCGAGATTTGAACATGAACCAACCTCGAAGTATTTCTTCTGACGAGGTGACCAAGCTTCAACATCAAGGCTCTTTACTTTAAGATCAGCAAGGTCTCCTGAGCAGCATTCAAGTGTTCTTACGGGAATGTCGAGGCTTCTGAAAAGATCAACCGTGTTCTGCCAAAGCTTCTCGAACCACATCGGGCTTTCTTCAGGCTTGCAGACAACAATCATTTCCTGCTTTTCGAACTGGTGGATACGATATACGCCACGCTCCTCAATGCCGTGAGCACCCTTTTCCTTACGGAAGCAAGGTGAATAGCTTGTGAGTGTCTGAGGAAGTGTTTCCTCGGGGATAATCTGGTCAATGAACTTACCGATCATTGAGTGCTCGGATGTACCTATGAGGTAGAGGTCTTCGCCTTCAATTTTGTACATCATGGCATCCATCTCTGCAAAGCTCATAACGCCTGTAACAACATCGGCACGAATCATGAAGGGAGGTACGCAGTATTTGAAGCCACGTCCGATCATAAAGTCTCTGGCGTAGGAAATGACTGCGGAATGAACTCTTGCGATGTCACCCATAAGGTAATAGAAGCCGTTTCCTGCAACTCTTCTTGCAGAATCAAGGTCGATACCGTCAAAGCTTTCCATGATTTCGGTGTGATAAGGAATCTCAAAATCAGGAACCACAGGCTCACCGAACTTCTCTATTTCAACGTTCTCGGAATCATCTTTGCCGATGGGAACCGAAGGATCGATGATGTTGGGGATGGTCATCATAATGGTCTTAATCTTTTCAGCATATTCAGGCTCCTGCTTTTCGAGGTCCGCAAGTCTTGCAGAGAACTCAGCGACCTGCTTCTTTGCAGCCTCTGCTTCGTCCTTTTTGCCCTGTGCCATAAGTGCACCGATCTGCTTACTGATCTTATTCTTCTGCTCGCGGAGTGAGTCGGCTTCCTGCTTCATCTCCCTGTTCTTTTTGTCGAGCTCAATGACTTCGTCCACAAGGGGAAGCTTTGAGTCCTGAAATTTATTTCTAATGTTCTGCTTAACAATCTCAGGGTTCTCACGTAAAAACTTAATATCAATCATAAATGGCTCCATTCCGCGGAAATCCGCTAAAAAATATTAAGATGAATTATAATCCAGTGATTTTCTTTTTTCAAGACGGTTATGAAAAAACAACAAATAAAATGAGGAAAAGCTCTGCGCCCTTCCTCACTTTTTTATCAGTCATAGCTTATTCCAAGATTTTTCTGAATGTAACGTTTGGAGTAGTTTGCTCTCTGCTTTGCCCATGCCACGATTTCCTTTGTGGCGCCGTCGAAGTTGTCTCTCCACACCCAGATGTCTCCGTCACCCTTTGCCTTAAGGATGGCAAGATAATTGTAAAACTCATCGATTTCATCGATTCGTTCGTCATTCATCTGTTCAAGCACCTTTCCGATGTTCTGCTTTGAAAGAGCTCCCTTTGAAAGGCTCATTGTGAAATCGGCAAAAAACTGCTTGCACTCGTCTCTCTTCATAAGCGCTGTGAAAAGAGGCGCATACCGCTTATTATCGATTTCATTGCCATCTTCATCTTCGGTCTTCGGGGACATTACGTCCTCAAGGTTGTCGTAGTTTGCCATACATTCTTCATGACCGTAGAGTCCCATTGTGTAGTCCATGTCATGAAGGAGGAAGCGCCAACGTCCGTCATATACGGAACCTGTTGCTTCGTACGCCTCTCCATCCGGTGCATAGTAACGATAACATTTGTAGTTGTTGTCCGGCCAGTCTTTATTGCAGAGATAAATGTTATAAGCAAAGAATTTAAGGTAGCTTTCAACATCCATGAATTTCTCAAGCTTCTCATAATTCGCATCTACAGTGTAGTCAAGCTTAATAAACTCGTTATAGGCTTTATTGTACTCCGTGGCGGCCTTAACGACGATAGCGTCATCGTCATCGGTTTTCTTTTCCTGCTCTCCGCCTTCGCAGACTACGAATTCGCCTTCTTTGCCTTCTTCTCCGTAAAGTTCCTTGAAGTATTTGTCATCGTAAGATTCATGAAGCCAGTACAACCCTCTGTACTCACCATTAAGGAAATAAACTGCAGGAGCAACGCTTTCATAGACCTCGAAGCCGGCGTCTTTGGCGAGGGTCTGATTCAGTTCATCACGAATCCATGCAAACTGATAATCATTTCCGGAGTTTCTGAGAACAAGCTTTTTATACTTCTTCATGTTCTTTCCGGAGCCATCGAGCTTCTCTTTTCCAAAAAAGTTGTATTTGAACGTTTTTTGTTCAGGCTCGTATTCTTCTCTGGCAAAGAGCTTAATCGATTTTAAAAAGCTCTGTCTGGAATATGCACCATAAATTCTTAAGCCGCAATTTTGAGAGAGAATAAGCTCACCGTCGGGATTCCATACATCAATATGAACAGTTCTCTCGCTCTCTCTTCCGCGAAGTTCGTAGTTTTCACCATAGAAAAGGCCGTCCGGCTTAAGTGTTAAGTCCTCGGGGTTTCCTGTTATCGAAAAGACGTATGTCGTGAATTCTCTTGTGACAGGCACATCAAGCTTTGCGTAGATGGAGTCAGGATCGAGCCCCGACTTATCGGATGAATCATCGGGATTGGGTTCGTCTCTTTTAATGATGTTGCCCTGTTCTGTCTGAGGAGTTGGTGTTGCCTGCTGAAGCCACCAATTCATCGGCTCCTCTGTATTATTTTTTTTGTCTGTTTTATTATCAGGCTCCTTTTCTTCATCAGGAGTCACCTCCGGAGAAACTGCTTCCGTGGGAACCGCTTCATTCCGGGCCGGTTTGCCTGTGCATCCTCCAAGGAGAAAGACTGATGCGCACACAATCATGTAAAACAGAATTTTTTTCATTTTAAACGCCTCACATTAAAATCTTTATTTAATCTTCTATATCATTTCACATAAATATGTTTTTTCTTTGAATAAAGACAATTGTTTTGTGCAAAGAAAAAACAGCTTGTCAGATAGTAACACATTATCCCACACAAGCTGTTTCTTGTCATCATCTATTTTGCTGTCCTTTTAGCAAATCTTGCTTATGAAGCATTATAAATCCTTATAAAAGGTGAGATTGGCAAGCCCTTCTCCTACCCTCGAAGCAACATGCGCATCCGAGCCGAATGTGTGTCTGTCTCCGCCGAAAGCATGATACTTTTCCAGTATTTCCTTTGTCGGATGAACGTGGCCATACGTTTTGCCTGCTCCTCCCGTATTGATTTCAAGAGCAACCTTTCTTCGAATGATTGTCTTAAGAATGTCATCAATGGAGTGACTGTGTTTTTCATACAAGCTGTCGGCAAACTCGTTTATCAGTTCTCTGTCGTTCTTCATATCCTCCATTGTCGGAAGATACCGGGCAATATAATCGATGTGAGCCAATGAATCAAAGCTTTCGTACTCATGGACTGCCTGTTGCAGTTCAAAGAAGTATTCGTCAATATAGTCATCGTAGTCACACGTCCAATTGTCAGAGAAACAGGGATCCTTGTCATCAACAAGATGCAGTGAGCCGAGGCAGAAATCAAATTTGTAATGTTTCCGAAGATACTCGTACTCCTTAACAAGATCGGGTCTTTCAGGGCGAAGTCCGAACTCCGCACCGATTTTAATGTCAATCTTTCCTTCATACTTTTTTCTCAAGGCCGTAAGCTCGGCGAAATACCCTTCCGGGTTAAAGGTAAAAATGGGGAGCTTTTCATTGGCAGAAAGTCGGTTTAACTTACGTTTGAGTATCTGTCCGTCAGTTCCCATCTCATCTTCAATCGGCTCACGCATGCTTTCCGGCCAGTCCAGATCCATATGATCGGTGAAACATATTGAATAAAGCCCCTTGTCTATGGCTGCCTTTACAATATTTTCCGGGGTTTCACTACTGTCGGATGAATAGTATGAATGAATGTGATAATCGGATATCTTCAAGTTTGTCTCCTGTTGTTCCGGCCGGCAGGCTTCCCAAGCCCACAACCGATGTGTTGATTTAGCAAGTCATTATAATTCGCTTTATTTTTTTATCGGCTAAACTCTGTATTTCTTTAACAGCATATCCAGAGCTTCTCTCAGCAGAATAGCTTCTCCGACGCCCTCACGTTTTGAAAGCTTGGTAAGGCTTTGAAGCTGTGCCTGTGTATAGTGTGACGTCTTCGGAACCATCTTTTCTTCTCTGGCAAGGCCTACTTTGTCACGCCCGTTCAGCTTCACACGGAACATCGCCCCATCAGCTTTTCTTACCAGTTCCGCAACTCTGTTTGCATCTTCGAAAGCCTCTGCAATGCCTATGCTGATAGTCAGTCTGCTGCCATCGGGTTCTTTCACATTAAGTTTGTTTTTAATTTCGTTCATGAGAAGGAACACGTCTTCTTTTGTAGTTTCGGTGTGGAAAAGGAAAGCGAACTGGTCACCTCCGACTCTGTACGCTTCGGCGCCGTTTTCTTTTGCACTTTTTTTGATGTATTCACCAACGGCTATGAGAATCTTGTCTCCTGCCTCATGACCAAAATCCTTATTGATGTGATCAAAATGATCCACATCTGCCAAGGCTATGATGATAGGGTCACCGCTCTCTGCGTCATCAGCTTCCATAAGCGCTGTAAGATCGTTTTCAAAGGTGTCACCAAGTTTCATCTTTAATGCATCATTTACTGCATTACCATCCTTATTTGCCATGTCATTACCTCCTGTTTACGCTTTCCGTGGTCGGAAAGGATTACTGAATTAATAATGTGAGCTCAGTCATATATTTGAGATATTACCCGCGCCGTAATATCTCGAAACGCATATTATCATATAAGCTAATACTTTGTCAATATTATTTCTGAAATAATATTTGTATCGGATTATTTTCCAGATATTAGAATCAGACTTTTCACATGCGCTCGTTCTATTTATGTTATGCTCAGAAGCTGCTCTACGGATAAGTTTCCTCATTCTCGATTCTTATCCGTAAAGCCTGCAACGGCCGCTACGGATAAGCGTCCACTTTTTCGTCTTTTATACGTAGTGCCTGCCGGATACGCTACGGATAAGTACCCTCATTCCTGACATTTATCCGTAAAGCCTTTAACCGGTTCGGATAAATTAACTTGTTCACATTACTTATTGACTTTTTCAGGCATTGCGTTGTACAGTATGAGCAGCTCAGAGCTTAGGTTCGGAAAAGACCTGATTATTTAGGAGGATTTCATGGAAAAAATAATGATGATAGGCATTGCCGGTGGCACCGGAAGCGGCAAGACAACAATAACCGAAAGGCTTAAACAGCGTTTTGGCAGTAACGTAACTGTGATTAATCACGATAATTACTACAAAGCCCATGACAATCTTTCTTATGAAGAGCGTTCAAAACTCAACTACGACCATCCCGATGCTCTCGATACGGATCTTATGATCCAGCATCTCAAGGAGCTTCGCGAAGGAAAAAGTATCGTATCCCCTATCTATGACTTCACCATTCACAATCGTTCAAAAGAAACAAAAACCATTTCGCCGAATAAAGTTATGATTGTGGAAGGAATTCTCATCTACACAAATCCCGAGCTTTGCGACCTTCTCGACATTAAGCTTTTTGTCGATGCCGACGCCGACGTCAGAATACTTCGCCGTATCGAACGTGACGTAAAAGAGCGTGGCCGAAGCATCGATTCCATAATTTCCCAATACCTCACAACCGTTAAGCCGATGCATGAGCAGTTTGTTGAGCCAAGCAAGAAAAACGCCGACATCATCATTCCCGAGGGCGGTCACAATCTTGTTGCTCTCGACATGATAATGAACAGAATCGAAAATCACCTCCGCTAAGTAGTTGTCCTGTTCATTTCCATGCAATACCCCCTTGCATTTTCGTACGATAAAGCGTATAACATCAACATCGGGAATGAAGTTCTCCCGTGGGAAACCTAAACCGCTTTTTTAAGCTGATGACTTCTGCATTATTTTTGCAGAAAAGCATCAGCTTTTTTGCTTTTATAGGAGGACAATATGCTTTCTTCACTTTCACTCATTTTTCTTGTCGGGCTTGCGATGGCAGCCATTTGCAAACAGATAAAGCTTCCACGCATTATCGGAATGCTGATTACCGGTATAGTAATCGGTCCTTATGTTCTTGATTTTCTTGATCCGAAGCTTCTCGGAATTTCTTCCGAGCTTAGGCAGATTGCGCTAATCATCATTTTAATTAAAGCGGGTTTATCCCTTAATATTTCTGACTTAAAGAAAATCGGCGTTCCTGCAGTTCTCATGTCCTTTTTGCCGGCTTTGTTTGAAATTGCGGCCTTTGTTATATTTGCGCCATCGTTTCTCCATATAACAATACTTGAAGCCGCTATTATGGGAGCCGTTCTTGGTGCGGTTTCCCCGGCTGTAGTCGTTCCGAGAATGGTTTCACTTATGGAGGAAGGCTACGGAACAGACAGGCAGATTCCTCAGCTTATTCTTGCGGGTGCGTCACTCGATGATGTTTTTGTCATTGTGCTGTTTTCCACATTCATAAGCATGGCTCAGGGCGGTACAGCAAAAATGATGGATTTTGTAAACATTCCGGTTTCTATTATTCTCGGAATTCTTTTAGGAATCATTTTAGGTTTAGTTCTGTCGTTTATATTTGAATTCGCGCATAAAAAAGGATGTTCCATCCGTCAAAGCTTGAAAACCGTTATCGTGCTCGGTTCTGCATTTTTGCTTATGACAGTTGAAACATTGCTTGAAGGCACAATATCTGTCTCGGGGCTTCTTGCCGTCATGAGTATGGCCTGCGTAATTCAGCTAAAAAGCCGTAAAGAGGTGTCCGCTGATTTGTCAGCCAAGTTCGGAAGACTCTGGCTCGCAGCGGAGATTTTACTGTTTGTGCTTGTAGGGGCTGCCGTGGACATCAGATATACACTTGAAGCAGGCGGGATGGCTGTCCTTATGATATTCATCGGACTCATCTTCCGTTCTGTCGGTGTATTCCTTTGCCTTATCGGAACAAAACTAAACATGAAGGAAAAGCTGTATTGCATTATTGCCTATCTTCCCAAGGCAACCGTTCAGGCGGCAATCGGCTCCGTTCCGTTATCTCTGGGCTTACCATGTGGAAACATCGTGCTTTCCGTGGCAGTCCTTTCCATTCTGATTACAGCCCCGTTAGGTGCCATAGGTATGGATTTAAGTTATAAAAAGCTTTTGACTCATTCCGAAAAATAAAAAACACCCGCTGAAACCGAGGCCTTATGTGTATTCCTTCTTTTCAGCGGGTATTATTATGTGCTTTTTTGTATGATTATTACTGTCCTGTCCAGTATGGTTTCTGGTCCTTGTGGCTGTAACCCTGAAGCTTTGATTTGTAGCGTTCTATAATATCCGAATAGAACGCTTTCTGTTTATCGTTCAGTTTTCCGGCGTTCATAAGTTCATCAAAGCGTTCAATCAGCTCTTTGAAGGCACTTTGAGCGGCATCTTTATAATTGTTGGCCATATTGCTTTCTATTTCCGTAATAAGCTCTTCAAGGCTGCTCTCACGGGTTTTGAATTTATCGAAAAGTCCCATTATGTTCTCCCGGATTATTTATTTTCGCTCATTTTTTAAAGCGTCAATTCATGTCGAAATGTGGCTTCATAAAGGAAATGCGCTTTCTCATTTTGCCCAGTATACGTAGTTTTCTTTACGCGGTTTTGCAACAGGCTCTTTGTCGGGATATCCGAGAATGCAATTTCCGATGCCTTCGTAATCACCTGTAATTCCAAGGTCGCGAAGAATTGCTTTGCCTTCTTCGCTTTCAAACATTTCCTTTGCTCTGTGAATCCAGCAGCCTCCGATACCTTCTGCCTCGGCAGCATTAAGGAGGTTTCCCATTACAAGGCTTCCGTCGTAAATGTATGTGCCGACATTTTTGTCTGCAAGTACAACAAGAACAACAGGTGCCCCGTAGAAAGGATCCATAGTGCCGCCCATAACCGATGCATTGAGTTTGGAAAGGCGGTCACGCAAATCTTTGTTTGTAACAGCTACAATAATGGATGCCTGCTTGTTCATGCCTGAAGGTGCGTAAGTTCCGGCCTCAATAATGCGTGAAAGAATGTCTTCAGGTACCATGTCGGGTTTGTAGGATTTTGTGCTCTTTCTTGAAATAAGGACCTCAAGTGCTGCTTCTCTTTTATTCATGTAAATACCTCCTGTGTTTTATAACATCATAATGGCAACCACGGTTTCTCCGAATGTCGGCTGGGGTGGTGTTTAATTCTCCCATTGAGACAAGCCTACCCTTATACCCCTGCCTACGTCTCTGCTACTTAGAGTGGGGTGACTGCATGTGCAGGTTCAAATATTATAACCATTTATATTGTTGTATTATAATGCCTTGCGAAACAAGCAAATATAATACTATTATCAATATTACCGGGACCAAAAGTACCAACACGCTCCAAAGGCTTATTTGTCTGAACTTAAAGCCTTTCTTCTCCAATTTGTTAAATATAAGCAGACATCCTGCTCCGGTTATGGTGGCTACAATATGGTAAATGAAGGTATAAAGCCCTGATATAAGAGTAATAATTATATAAAGGTATATCATCCATATCGTCATCACACACGCTTGTACTTTTAATAAAGATTTATCTTTATCCTTACGTATGCTTTGAATCAGTAAGAAAATTCCAAAAGGTATATAAGCAAATACAATTCCGGACGCTCCGCAAGTGTATCCGGACACATCGCTGAGTAACACCATCCGCATAATTGCATCAGTAACGAATGCCGCACAACTCACAATGGCAAACCTGTCTGTTCCATAGTTTTTTTCAACCTTACGACCAAAAAACCATAAAATGCTTAGGTTTGTAAACATGTGAACAAGTAAAAACCAGTGATTGCTTGTTACCTCTCGCAAATACAGCGCATGTTCATAGCTTGCGGTAATGACAGACCACCAGTGCATAACCTGACCGTTGATTCTTATTTCTGCAAATACTTCTGTAAGCCAGGGAATAAAGTAGGTGGGGACTCTTTTAATCCTTATTATAATCATTACCACCAGCTTAGCTGGTGGTTTGCTCTGCGGCTATAAGCCGCTGTTCCCTGCTTGCCTCTAAAGAGGCTCTGAAAAGTTCGCCTTCCGCACTGCGGTCACGGGCTGGCTCTAAAGAGCCTCTTTTTATTTGCC
>JAZLLG010000059.1:0-3628 GCA_045598045.1 Lachnospiraceae bacterium
AGTTAGTATGTTCCCCACATCCAGCTTCCTTCAGATTCGAGGTCGCCCTCGACACCCTTGCCTTCGGCTATATCCTTCCCACTACCGGGCGGAATCGGGACTTTAACCCGTTAGAAACGTGCGCCGCTAGGCGCACCATAAAGAAAACCGAGGATCTTACCGGTCCTCGGTTATTTTTATATCATTTCGCATATTTCGTTAAGTTCTCTTATATCCGTCAGCTTCGCCTTGTAGGAGTCCACCGTTTTTCCGTATCCGTAAGATGCCCAGATGAAGTCGACCCCGGCCTTTTTGCAGGCATCCAAATCGCCCTGAATGTCTCCCAGGTAAACAGGTGCTTTAAGATTGTGCTTCTTTACCATTATTTTGATGTTCTCGGCTTTTACAAGTCCGTTATCGCCATAACAATTGTAATCCGTAAAGTACTCACCCAAACCGCTCATCTTAAGGAACGTTTCAATATAGCCGCTTTGGCAGTTGCTTACAATGTATAAAGGAATACGCCTGCTGAGGGCCATTACGGTTTCCTTAAGCCCTTCATAACACGTATCCTCACCTTTCTCGACAAGGTCCTTCATTTCATACTCTTCGCATTTCTGAAGAGTAGCATACCTTTTTTCAGCGGAGTCAGAAGGAATACATGCGTCCGCAATGTCTGTCATAGTCTTTCCGAAAAGCCCCTTCAGCATCTCTGCGGTAAACTGCACGTCAAACCCTTCTTCTTTACAGGCTCTTCTCCAGGAAGCCGCAAACAGCTCCGTGTTGTCCCATATCGTTCCATCCATATCAAAAAGGATGCCGTCTGTATATATCTTTTCCATTAATTATGCCTCTTTATTCTGCTTTGATTCGCTTCGCGCAAGCTTATAAATCTCTTCTGCTGCCAGACGTGTTTTGGCTACAACATCACCCGACTCCTTCGGGAAGCAGTAGTAAAGCGTTTCTCCGTTGCCAATGCAGATCATATCTCCGATTTCGTACCAGTAATAGTCCGAATACAGGCTGTAAGACGCTTTCGGGCCCTGAACATAATGCAGCTTTCCGTCGCATCCGTTCAGCTCAAAACCTGCTTTTGTGTGAAGAAGTCTTCCTTCTCCGACACGATATATGCTCTTTCGATCGACCATCATGCAAATATCAACAGGAATATCAAGCTTGTAGGTGTTGCTGACAATCTCTTCCTTAACACACTCTCTTTCCCAAGCATACCAGTCGGGAATGTGCGGGTACACCGTTTCGCCCTTTTCGGCAGTAAGCCTTCCATCGGTGCCAAGTTCCCACTTTTTGCCACATGACTTACAGCTGAGCATAATTCCTTTTCCGACAAGCGTGCCCTCTCGGAGACATTCCGGACACTTATAAAGTACCCTGTTGAGATAATCGGCTCTGAAGTTTTCTTTTATTTCGGTACCGGACTCCTTCTGAAGCTTGAAGTTGTCAAAAACGAACCGGCTGTTGATTATGTCCTGTATCTCCTGTTTTGACTTTACGGCAATATCCTCACGGCTTAGAAGATATGTCACTTTTGCGGAGACTTTTGTATTTCTCTTCTGAAGGTTATTGTACAAGGGGTCTCTTAAAAAAGCTCCGTATGTGCGTACCATTATTACGGGTACATCCATCATCTTCACAAGCTTTCCTATGCTCGAAGGAAGCGGAGTGGCCGTACCGTCAAATGAATAGCTGGCTTCCGGAAAAAGCAACACCGAACTTTTAAGCCGCTTAACCGTATAAACCATATCCTTAACAAGATTTACATCGGTAACAAACTTCTGTGTAGGTATACATCCGATGGCACGCATGAGCCATTCTTTTCCGACAAAGCCGTCAGAAGTGCATACTATGTTATATGGTCTGTCCTTGAATATTTCCGATGCAATGGACAAATCAATAAATGCCGAATGATTCATCAGGATGAGGCAGGGCTCATCAGGCTTAAGGTTTTCCATTCCTTCCTGTGTATAAGAAAATTTCACGTCCTTAAGTTCACCTTTTGACAAAGTTCTTATAAGCAGCTTAAAGAAAGGGCTGGGGCGACGTGGCCCTTTATGGTGTGTGTCGGTTTTTGCAACCGCTTCTTCATAGGATACATTTGTCACTTTTATTTTCATGACTATACTCCCGAATCTTCTTTAATATTGCGGACCTCAGCCTCATATAAGCTCAGCCTGATTCCTTATTATTTATATCAGAAAAATACATTTTTTACAACTTCGCAGAAGTCACCTTATTCGGACTGATTTAATTTTAAGTAAAATAAAATTGGGACGTTGTTTTTTTGTAAACATAATGGTAGAATGGCCTCAATCTTTTTATTTTGGGGTTCATCATGCTGAATATTCCGACAAAACTCGAAAATGCACACGCAAGTTTTCAAAAGACGTGGGTCAAATCACATTTGATAGTAAATATTTTGTCTGTTCTTCTTGTCACCTTGACTGAAGTACTGATTTTCTTTCTTTTCAGGGCATTAGGTTTCTTTGAGACATCCCCCGAGAAATATCTTATATATTTTCTCCTTATCCCTTTTGCCATAAATGCAACATCCGTACTCATACAAATTTTCTGTTACCGCTCCAATTTTGTTCCCGAAGCGCTTATGCCATATATTCTTTCCGTAGGTCTGGCAATCTGTTGCTTTATTGTTGAACTCGTGCACTGCTGTTATCAGTCACTCACCTTCGTAATGGTAATCCCAATTGTTGTTTCCGTGATTTACGGAAGCAGAAGGGTTACCACCGTTACAACGGTCATATGTATGGTTCTTAACCTTCTGAACTGTTTTGTCTTTGAATATGACATTGACAAGCCAAATCCGTACACAGACATAGACGCACTCGTCGGATACATAGTTTCCTTTGCCGCACAGGCTTGCCTTATCATCGGATGCTTTAAAATTCTCGCCTTTGAAAAAACACGTTTTGCACTTGTGGAAAAGTATGAAAGTGACAAAAAAATGCTGGAAGACGAAGCCAGAACGGATCGTCTCACAGGTCTTTACAATCGTTCCGCGCTTTCAGACTGTTGTCGTGAAATAATAGCGGAAAGCACAACCGATTCCTCCAACAGCTATATCTTTGTTATGGCCGACATGGATTATTTCAAACAGGTAAACGATAATTTCGGTCACGGTACAGGTGACCTTCGTCTCGCACTTATAGGCGAAATCATCGCCAAACACTGTAATGGAGGTCTTGCTTTCCGTTACGGCGGAGACGAATTCTGCATGATTTACAAAAATGTCCCTTTCAATGCAGTTCAGAAGGATTGTCAGGACATTCAGGAAGAGTTCTATGCCAGACTTGATGATGCAACGCGTGTTCTCGGTGTTTCCATGAGTTTCGGTATCGCTCAAGGTATGAGCGGAACTGCGCCAAGCAAAATTCTTCAGGATGCCGATGAACAGCTCTATCTTGCAAAAAAAGAACGCGGAAGCATAAGAGTGAAATATTAAAAATAAGCAGTTGCCGTAAATATCCGGCAACTGCTCAGAGCGTCGACAAAGAGGGTACGCGGCCTAACCGGCCGTGCACCCTCTTTTCGCACTTCATATACCTTTTAAGACTTCAATTCAATCTTTTCAAGAGAAAATCACAATAATGGCTTAAGCCATTACCGCTTTTCGCTC
>JAZLLG010000060.1:0-37902 GCA_045598045.1 Lachnospiraceae bacterium
CCTACTGTGGAATAAATTCCGATGAGGCTTCCGAGAATTGTGAAGATGATTCCAATAACCGGAAGGCTTGAAAGTAAGCCGATAAGCCAGCCGACAACAGCTACAACAATAAGGAAAATAACAAGCTGAATAATGAAAGAAAGAAGATTTCCTTTCTTAATGTTGAAGGGTGTAGGCCAGATGCTCTTTAAAAAACCCATTATAGTGTCCTCCTGTTTAGTTTATTGTTTTCGAAATAACCCCTGTGAATCTATTATCGACAGTTTAGTGTTTCAAATCAACACCTGATGCAAATGTTTCAAAAAAGAAATATTATTCGTTCAGCTTTGCCTCAACGGATGTGATGCAGTTTGCACCGTCTGCGGCGGCAGTGATGACCTGACGGAGCTGCTTTGTACGGAGGTCGCCTGCTGCGAAAAGAAGCGGATTGGAAGTGCGGCCGTCCTCACCGGCAATGATGTAACCGGACTTATCCAACTCTACAACGTCCCTGTAAAGAGAGGTTTCAGGGAGCATTCCGACAGCGATGAAAATGCCGCTGATGGGGAGCTCGGTTTCAATGCCCGACTTGACATTTGAAACGGTAACGGAACTTACAGGACCATATTCGCCTGCGCCCTTAATCTCTTTGACAACCGAGTCATAAACAAACTCAACGTTAGGAAGGGCTTTCAACGCGCTGACGAGTGTTTTGGCTGCACGGAAGGTATCACGCCTGTGAATGATGTAAACCTTTTCGCAGATCCGTGCAAGGAAAATTGCATCCCCAACTGCTACATCGCCGCCACCTACAACGGCAACGGTTTTCTTTTTAAAGAAGGCACCATCGCATGTTGCGCAGTAGGATACGCCGCTTCCAAGAAGTTCACTCTCTCCGGGAACGTCCAAAGTACGATGCTTTGCACCGCCTGCGAGAATGGCTGTGCGGGCTTCGAACTTCCGACCGTCTGCGAGGGTAACTGTTACGTGATCGGTAGTTTCAACCTTTACGACTTCGCCGTTTACAAACTCTGTTCCGAGAGCCTCTGCGTGTTCCTTAAACTTCTGACCGAGCTCAAAGCCACCCATGTGGTAAAGCCCGGGATAATTGTCAATTTCCGATGTGATGATAATCTGACCGCCCTGAACCGCTTCTTTTTCAATAACGATAAGATTAAGTTCAGCGCGCTTGCCGTAAATTGCGGCTGAAAGACCGGCGGGGCCGGCACCGATAATAATAAGATCAAGCATAAAAAACTCCTGTTTTCGCATTTATTGCGGAATATATTTTAATGTTTCTGTGAAGAAGATGAAGCATATCCCTATGGCTATCGCAATCATAAGAGGTGTTGTCATGATGTGAAGGGCAGAATCACCGTTTGTATTGCCGATTATATGCTCTTTTTCGTAAGGCGTGTCCTGCTTGGCTTCAACAATAACTTCGTCCGCTCCGAGATATGTAACTCTGAATCTGTCCCATGTGCCTGTGCGCTTTGAGATGCAGCGGAGAAGCTGGAAAGCAAGCACGGAAAAGATGACTGCTGATGGAAAGTAGGTGATAAAAACACTGCTGAATGTCAGATTGACTTCTGCACTTTGAACAAGCAGGCTCTTCATCCATTCTTCGGATGAGAGGGACATGTCACCCAAAAGAGATTTATATGAGTTGAAGGCTTCCTCCTGCCCCATTGCAACTGATATCTGATAAAGTGATTTCATGGTATCATATAGCTTCGGAAGGATGTACATCGAAGTAATACTTATGAAATTAGTGGTGAAATGAATAATCATTGTGGAAAGAATGGAACCGGTTGCCTCAATGGTAAGTGCAAAGATGATGCCCATAACCGTCGCATAGCAGAACTGATTAATGTTTCCATGCATAAGTCCGAAGAGAAAACCTGAAAGCAATACCGCTTTCCAAGGATTAGCTTCGCGATAGCTTGAAAAGACAGCTCCTCGATAAAAGCTTTCCTCAAGGATGCCCGGAAGGATGCAAACAAGAAAGACTCCTGTCAAATAAGGAACTTTTTGCGTGACATCAAGCATTGTATCTGCCATCTCGTTATTTGTGAAACAGAGAGACAAACCATTTACGAATCTGAGCAACGGCTGAATCAGGAAGCCGAACAGAATGACGAGAAGAACATTGGATACTTTCATCTTGTTCAGACGCACGAGCTTAATGTAGTTAATTCGATTGGCAATGAGAAAAGCAACTAACGGAATGCCCACTATAAGCTGCCCGGTGAGTATGTTTGCCACCGGATGTTCAATCAGATAATCGTAGTACGCAAGAGAATAACCCGTACCGCAATTAAGATTGATGAAATGCAAAATGGTCGGCAGAATCGAGATTACGATGCTTAAGCTGATGGAAACAAGAAAAGTGATGTTTACCGCCGATATTTTCTTTTGTGAATCAATATTCATCCAAATCCCCCGAAACAGGTTTGAGACTAAAAAAAGCCTGTTCCTTTTGATAATTATAAAGTATTTATATGTTTTTTCAAGGGCTTTGTGGACGCGTGGGAATAATTGTGCTATCATTCACGGCGGAGGTTTTTTATGAACGAATATACAGGTTTTGCTCAGGAATACGACAGATTTATGGATAACATACCCTACGACGACTGGGCCTCATATATATGCAGTCTCCTTGAGGAACATGGCGTTCCGGGGGAGCAGGGGAAGCTTGTTTGTGAGCTTGGTTGCGGCACGGGAAGTATCACAAGACGTCTTAAGGACAAAGGATATGATATGATTGGACTCGACATTTCCGAGGAGATGCTTGAAATTGCCAGATACGACCATATCGAAGAGTCGGAAGGCATTCTTTATCTCCTTCAGGATATGCGTGAATTCGAGCTTTACGGCACGGTTGATGCTTTTGTTTCGGTTTGTGATTCCATGAACTA
The DNA here is from genome assembly GCA_045598045.1 of Lachnospiraceae bacterium. Taxonomy (GTDB): domain Bacteria; phylum Bacillota; class Clostridia; order Lachnospirales; family Lachnospiraceae; genus RGIG3528. The sequence goes on from JAZLLG010000060.1 coordinate 2,898, forward strand.
TCTCCTTACCGACAAAGACCTTTTAAAGACCTTTAAGCTTGTAAACAACTATCTCGAAGCGGGCGGCGTCTTCATTTTTGATATGAAAACCGAGTACGAATTCAAAAATGCCATGGGCAATCGCACAATAGCCGATAACAGGGAAGAAGCAAGCCTTATTTGGGAAAATCATTTTGACGAAAAGACGGGTATCAACACTTATGATGTTACGATATTCAGCATGGTGGATGAAGAGGAAAATCTTTTCGAACGCTTTGAAGAAACACATAAGCAAAGGTGCTATTCACCCGATAAAATCAAAAGTCTTCTCGAAAAGGCGGGGCTTGAGTTTGTAGCGGCTTATGACGCATTCACAAAGAACGCACCCACGGAGACAAGTGAACGAATATATTTTTTAGCAAGAGAAAAAAGACAGGAAGGAAAGTTATATGTCTAAAGACTATATTATCCGCGGAATGGCTGCGGACGGACAAATCAGATTTTTTGCGGCAACTACAAGAGAACTTGTGGAAAAGGCACGCGCTATTCACAATACCAGCCCGGTTGCTTCGGCAGCGCTTGGCAGAAGCCTCACGGCAGGCGCTATGATGGGAAGCATGATGAAGGGCAGCGATGACCTGCTTACCATCAATTTCAGAGGAGACGGCCCTATCGACGGTATCACCGTTACAGCAGATTCCTTGGCCAGAGTAAAGGGCTTCGTCGGGAATCCCGATGTTATGCTTCCGGCATCGGCTGAAGGAAAGCTTGATGTCGGAGGAGCAGTCGGCCTTGGCTTCTTACAGGTAATACGTGACACAGGCCTTAAAGAGCCCTATGTTGGTGAAACAAAGCTCATTTCCGGAGAAATTGCCGAGGACCTTACCGCTTATTTTGCAATTTCAGAGCAGGTGCCCTCAGCGGTTGCGCTCGGCGTTCTAATGAACAAGGACAACACGGTACGTCAGGCAGGCGGTTTCATTATTCAGCTGCTCCCCGGTGCATCTGAGGAGTGCATATCCACTCTTGAACAGAAGCTTACCGAAGTCGCAAACATTTCGGGACTTCTTGATGAAGGCATGACTCCCGAAGAATTTGTGGAATATATCATGGGCTCCATGAACCCCGAGATTATGGATACCATAGTTCCGGAATACTACTGTAACTGCAGCCGTGAAAAAGTTGCAAAGGCAGTTATGTCCGTCGGCGAAAAGGATCTTAAGGAAATGATTGACGACGGTAAGGAAATTGAAGTTAAGTGCCATTTCTGTGAGAAAAAGTATATCTTTTCGGTAGACGACCTTAAAGCAATGTTGAAATAATTATTAATCCGATAAGAACGATTAATTTTACTGTAAAACTCACTGATGCTAAAATTTTTCACATGGCGGGGCTCCGACGTTTATCGTAGGATTTGCGGCGGGGTTCTGCGAGTTTCCTTTGAAGAAAGAGGTGTTCACTTTGAACGACACAGACAGATTCAATGTATCAACATTCGATCCCGATGAACTTCACGAGGAGTGTGGTGTATTCGGTGTGTATGACCTGGACGGAGGAGACGTCGCTCCCTCCATATACTATGGTCTCATGGCACTCCAGCACAGAGGGCAGGAAAGCTGCGGCATTGCTGTAAGCGATACAAAGGGCCCGCGCGGAGTCGTAAGCTCTGTGAGAGACATGGGACTTGTAAACGAAGTCTTTACTCCTGACAAAATCTACGGTCTTAAAGGAAATCTCGGCCTCGGTCATGTACGCTATTCGGCGGCAGGGCAGAGCATTCGTGAAAACACTCAGCCACTTGTTATAAATTATGCAAAAGGAACACTTACGATGGCAAACAACGGCGCCCTTCTTAATGCTGCTGAACTTCGTGAGGAGCTCGCCCAGACTGGAGCCATTTTCCAGACTACCACGGACAGCGAAACCATTGCATATCTCATTGCCAGAGAGCGTTTGAATACACCTAATGTCGAAACTGCTGTTAAAAACGTAATGCAGAAGCTTGTCGGTGCATACTCACTCGTTGTTGAGAGCCCCAGAAAGCTTATCGGTGTTCGTGATCCTTGGGGATTCAGACCGCTTTGCATCGGACGCAGGGACAACACCTTCATTATCACTTCCGAGTCGGCTGCTCTTGATGCCGTTGATGCAAAGCTAATCAGAGACATTGAGCCCGGCGAAATCGTTACCATCGACAAGGAAGGTCACATCTTCTCAGACAAGATGGATACAAAGATTAAGCCTGCACATTGCATTTTCGAATACATTTATTTTGCAAGACCGGACAGCGTCATTGACAATGTCTCCGTATACAATTCACGTATTATGGCAGGTCGGATACTTGCACAGCAGCATCCTGTTAAGGCAGACCTTGTAACAGGTGTTCCTGACTCGGGAAATGTTGCAGCAATGGGCTTTGCACTTGAATCAAACATCCCTTATGGCATGGCATTTGTTAAAAACAGCTATGTAGGCCGTACGTTTATCAAGCCTAAGCAGTCACTTCGTGAATCAAGTGTCCGCATTAAGCTGAATGTTATGGCAGACGCGGTTAAGGGCAAGAGAGTTGTCATGGTTGATGACTCCATCGTCCGTGGAACAACATCCGCACACATTGTTAAAATGCTTAAGGACGCAGGGGCTGCAGAAGTTCATGTACGTATTTCTTCGCCGCCGTTCCTTTTCCCTTGCTACTATGGAACTGACGTATCCAACACAGACCAGCTCATTGCATGCACTCATTCGCTTGAAGAAATCCGTGAGGCAATCGGCGCCGATTCACTTGGTTTCCTTGACGGCGACAGGCTTAATGAACTTATGGACGGCAGCTGTGAATACTGCCAGGCATGCTTCACAGGAGATTATCCTACGGACAGAAAATAGCATAAATATTGGAAAGACGTTGCAGCAAGCAACATAATGAAAAACGGGCACATGTCGTGCTCGTTTTTTGGTGGTACAATGCGTGAGGTGACGTTTGGTATCCGGGACGAGTCGTATTGACTTATTATGACATTATTGATACAATGTGCGTACAAAAGAGGAGGTCAATTATTCATTGGTGAGTAATAATTGATTATGTGAAAGAAGAACAATAGCTGCAAAAAACGAATACAAAGTATGATAATGATTTATACAACTATATATGTAAGCAATTTGTTGTGGAATTAACCGAGGAAACATGAAGAAAAAAGGAATAACAATAGCATTATGTAGTCTGGTAGTCATGGTTGGAGTGGCTCTTACGCTGTTTTTTTTGGAGAGAAATGACAGGTTGAAGCTTCAGAAAGAACTGAAAGAAATTAGTAATCAAATAGAAGAAATCATAGAACCGCAGCCTGAAAAACGGGAAGTCTGGAATGCAGAGGATGAAAAATATCAATTTATTTTTTCTCCGCTGGACGAACGTGACTACAAAGACATTATGCAAAATATGTATCTGTCAAAAGCAGAAACGGTTGCATATAAGGTGCCTTATGAAAACGAGACATTCAAATGCGAAATTCCGATTCCAAGCTATGAGTTTTTATTTCCTATTGGCGCGGTTGAAAGTTACAACAAAGCTACGCAATCATATGAAACGTGGATTATGGTGGCTTGGGGCGGAGCAACCGGTGCACTGTATGATACAGTTGGCTGGATAAAACAGGAACAGCCGATGAAGCTTTCTGAAACGTCAAAAATGATAACCCTGTTTGATAAAGAAGCTGCAGATGAAGATGTGAATATCGTTTTACGGAAATGTGCGGAAAAAGTTGAGGCGATTGTCAAAGAAACGTTTTCTCCAAGAGCGGAAACCGGTTATTTCGCTCATATATTTGAGACGGATGAAGACAGTGTGCAGCCTGCCTATGTGATGAATGTAAAATGTACACTTACCGCTGCGCGGGCGCCTGAAGACGATCCTCTCATCGTAGGAATGTATCGCGCTTTGGAAATGTACTCTGAAGAAGAACAAAGAAAGGCCGCACAGAAGATAATTGACGGCTTCATTGCCGAAATTAATCCTCTTGGGAAACGTTCGCAGTGGGCTATTCAAGTGAAGGCGATTCCGGATGAGTCCGGTGAGATAAAACTAATGCATATATATTACGAAAACGGTGAAAAAAAGGAACAACCGCTTGAAGATTATTTGGTTAAGGAAGATAGCAACCGGAGGATTCAGCTGGGGATAGACACTTTAACTGAATATATGCAAAAACAACATTAACTTTAGACCAATGTTTTTGTATAATAAATGTTTTTCCTTCTCGTTACCTTATATGTACATATTTTCAAGGACTCTTGAAGCATACGTGAGTCGTTTGGTATCCGGGACGGTGGTTCGCCCCAAAGGCCCATTAGGTGGTATCTATATAATAAAAAAGCTTAAAAAGACCTCACTTCTTAGCGCTGAAGTGAGGTTTTTTTTTGTTTTTTCTGCATATAGATACCGAACTTGAATTTGTTGTACCGGCTTTTTAACAATGTTATTTGTATGACATCGCATTACGACAGATGCGCTTTCTCTTGACTAAAAAGCATATACGATGTTTAATATATAAAATCAGCAAGGCTCCCCACCGGAAAAAGATGAGGTATTTATGACATATAGTGTTTTAAGGACAAATATATATAGAGTACTCCGAGTAACAATTCTTTTTGCACTCATGATTTTTATGACAGGCTGTTCAAAGGAAAACACAACGATAGTTTCTGCTGACACGGTGATGAGTGCGGAGGACGGGAATGCATTGTTCATACTTGAAAGAGAAGTGCAGGATTTTGAATGCCCCGTGAGAGATGGTGCCCCTTACATCCCGCTTTCACTTGCGCAGGATATTTTCAACAGTGGTTTCTATTGGGACGAAGCGGAGCAGGTTATGTCCTACGTGATTCCGGGGACCATAATGAGAGTTTACCCGGATCTTCCTTATTACTATTCAAACGATGGCGTCAAAGGAACAGACGTTCCGGCACTCATTATTGAAAAAGGAACATGCTATGTTTCCACGGAGTTTGTTTCTATGTATTCCGGTGTAAGGTTCGCCTTTTTCGAAGAACCCGCACGCATCGTAACAAACTACAAGCAGAATGAATTTCTGGAATACTCCGTTATCGGTTCCGAAGGTTATCTTCACACGGAGCCGAATGTTGAAAGTCAGGCGCTCAGATTACTGGCTGAAAACGACAAACTTTTCTACATTTCCGGCACCGGAAAAGGTGGAAAGGAATTTGTTAAAGTTATGACCGAAGACGGTCTTTTCGGTTATGTCCAGCTTAAGCATCTTGGTGAATCATACTACAATTCACTAAGTCCTACTAAAGTAGAATATCCCGAAGACGGTTTCTGCATGTACGACGGAAAAATCAAACTTGGATGGCATCAGATTTCGTCTGCGGCGGGAAACGATACATACGCAACTGCCGTTGCGAAAGCGGGTGGAATGAACGTTATTTCTCCTACATGGTATAGGCTGGCAGCTGAAGATGGAACCATTGACTCGATAGGTGATCCGGAATATGTTAATAAAGCACACGGGGATGGACTTCAGGTTTGGCCGCTTGTTGATAACTTTGCCGACGGTGTCAGCTCGCTAAAACCGCTCTCTTCCACGAAAACGCGCGAAGTGATTATTAAAAACCTTATTGATGAAACGCTGCGTCTGGGAGCAGACGGAATTAATATTGATTTTGAGGCCCTTTCAAAAGAGACAGGAGTACATTTTGTTGAGTTCCTTAAGGAACTTAGCGTAAAGTGCCACGAAAAAGGACTTACTCTTTCCGTGGACGATTATGTTCCTTCTGCATACAGGGCTTATTATGATTTGGAAACTCAGGGAAAATTTGTTGACTATCTTATTCTCATGGCTTACGACGAGCATTATGCCGGCAGTCAGGAGGCAGGTTCGGTTTCATCAATAAGCTATGTCACAAATGCAATTTCGGACTGCCTGAAAATGGTGAAAAAAGAGCATATCATCGTTGCACTTCCTTTCTACACCAGAATATGGATGGAAGATTCCAAAGGCGTTACAAGTGAAGCACGTTCCATGAACGGTGCGGCAAGCTTTATAGAAGAAAACAATCTGAAAACAAAATGGGATGCAGAAACAGCGCAAAACTATGCTGAGTGCATCATTTCGGGCACTACCTACAAGGTTTGGCTTGAGGATAACCAGTCACTTTCTCACAAGCTTCAGGCAATACTTAACAATGACCTGGGTGGTGCTGCTTTCTGGCGTCTCGGACAGGAAGCGGATGGAATTTGGGAATTAATCAATACATACATTCAATGATTTTTGCAAACAGTTCAGGAGAAAGTTGTTCTTGAATTTTGTTGTTGCACATATGGAAAGGAAGTCTTTTAATTGAGCGAAGAAGAAATTCAAATTGAAACAAAGCTTATTAAGCCGGACAGAAAGAATCTGAAGGACTCCGACTTTACTGAAGCAGGAGAAATTCTTCGGGCAGGCGGTCTCGTTGCTTTTCCGACCGAAACGGTATACGGTCTCGGAGGCAATGCGCTTGACCCTTCCGCATCACGTAAAATATACAAGGCTAAAGGACGCCCTTCGGACAATCCCCTGATTGTGCACATTTCGAAACCTGAGGACATATGCGAACTTGCAGAGGACATTCCCGATATGGCCTGGAAGCTGGCAGACAAGTTTTGGCCCGGCCCGATGACGATGATTCTTAAAAAGAAGGACATTGTTCCGAAGGAGACGACAGGTGGATTGGATACTGTGGCAATTCGCCTTCCTTCCGATGAAATCGCCAGGACGCTCATAAGGACTTCAGGCGTATTTGTTGCAGCACCTTCAGCCAATGCATCCGGAAGACCTTCGCCCACGGAAGCTGAGCACGTTGTAAACGATCTCTTCGGCCGTATTGATATGATAATTGACGGTGGTTCCTGCGATATCGGCCTTGAATCTTCCATAATCGATCTTTCGGGAGACGAGCCGATGATTCTGCGTCCGGGCTTCATCACAAAAGAGGACTTTGAAAAAGTTATCAATGATGTTGAGTATGATAAGGCCGTAATTTCCAAGCGGATGGATAAAAACATTGTGGCAAAGGCACCGGGCATGAAGTACAGACATTATGCGCCCAAGGGGAACATAACAATCGTTGAGGGCGAACGTGAGAAAGTAATCGAGGCCATCAACAGGAAGGTTGCCGAAAGCGAAAATGCCGGAGTAAAGACGGCGGTGCTTACGTCGCTTGAAAATGAGGCTTTATACAAATGTGCACGCCTTTATAATCTTGGTATGAGAAGCGACGGTCTTGAGATTGCTCAGAACCTTTTTGCGGTACTTCGAAGCCTTGACGAGGACGGCGTGGAAGTGATATATTCAGAAAGTTATGATGAGCTGAAACTTTCGGAAGCCATTATGAACAGGCTGCGTAAAGCGGCTGGCTATAACATTGTTAATGCGGAGGATTTATTATGATAGCACTTGGCTGTGATCACGGCGGTTTTGAACTTATGCAGGAAGTTAAGAAACACCTGCAGGAGAGAGGACTTGAGTATAAGGATTTCGGTACGGATTCCACCAAATCCGTTGATTACCCCGACTATGCAAAGAAGGTTGCAAAGTCCATTCTTTCCGGAGAATGTGAAAAGGGTCTTCTTATTTGCGGAACAGGCATTGGCATTTCCATCACTGCAAACCGCTTTAAAGGCATCCGTTGCGCTTGCTGCCATGACTGCTTTTCAGCAGAGGCAACACGTCTCCACAATGATGCAAATATTCTTGCCATGGGCGGCAGAGTAATCGGCGCCGGTCATGCACTGAAGGTCATCGATACTTTCCTTGATACGCCTTTTTCAAATGATGAAAGACACATCAGAAGAATTAAAAAGATTGATGAAGAATAATTAAAACAATTACAGGCACTCCTTCATATCAAAGGAGTGCCTGTTCTTTTATAAATACCTTATTGCGCTGCAATCTTTGCGGCAAGATCTTCAAGATATTCCCAACGTTCCATCTTTTCCCAAAGCTCATTCTCAAGACTTTCTTTTTCGCTTGTAAGCTCCATGAGTCGGCTGTAATTGCTGGTGTTTGCAGCCATAAGCTCCTCGGCCTCTGCAATTTTCTCTTCGAGCGCGGCGATGTCTGCTTCGATGGTTTCGTATTCTTTTTGCTCCTTGTAGGAAAATTTCAGTTTTTTCGGAGCTTCTTTCCAAGCCTGAATGCTCGATGATTCGGCATTTTTTGTATTGTCATGCTTTTCGTTGACGCTGTTTGAAAGGCCGCCGGACTTTTCCAGAAAATCGGTGTATCCGCCTTCGTATTGCTTTATCACGCCGCCTCCTTCAAAGGCGAAGATTCTGCGGGCGATACGGTCAAGGAAATATCTGTCATGAGATACAGCCACAACGATGCCGTCATAGTGATCAAGGAAGTCCTCAAGCAAGGTCAAAGTCTGTATATCCAAATCATTTGTCGGCTCATCAAGGAACAGTACATTGGTTGCCGTCATCAGGAGACGCAGAAGGTAAAGTCGGCGTTTTTCGCCGCCGGAGAGCCTTCCGATGAGAGCATAGTGCATATTGGACGGAAACAGGAAACGTTCAAGCATTTGTGACGCTGTTATTGCGCCTTCGGTAGTATGCACGATTTCAGCACCTTCGCGTACATACTCGATAACCTTCATGTTGTCGTCCATCCACTCATTTTCCTGAGAAAAATAACCTATTGAAACAGTCTGGCCTATGGTGATGGTTCCGCTGTCCGGAGCAACCACACCGTTAATCATCTTCAAAAGTGTGGATTTGCCGCAACCGTTTGAGCCAACGATGCCAATGCGGTCGTGCTTAAGGAAAATGTAGGAGAAGTCCTTAATTAATACTTTACTGCCGTAAGATTTGCTTATATGTTCAAGCTCGATGGTTGTGTTGCCCATTCGTGACGTAAGGCTTTTTCCCATTTGACCGGATAGTTCTTTGAAGCCGGCCTCAATATCACGGTTCGGCGGGGCAACATCTTTAAGATTTTCATATCTCTCTATGTGCGCTTTCTGCTTGGTGGTGCGGGCACGGGCACCGCGCATCATCCACTGTATTTCTGTGCGGAGTATCGACTGACGCTTGCGCTCTGCCGCATCCTCGTATGCTTTTCGCTGCTCTTTTAAAGCAAGATAACCGAGGTAGTTATCCTCATAGCTGTAGAGCTTTCCGTGTTCCAACTCGACGATTCTGTTGGCCACGCTGTCCAGAAAATATCGGTCATGGGTAATCATGATGATTGCACCGCTAAATGCAATCAATGTCTTTTCGAGCCATTCGGCCATGGAGGAATCCAAATGGTTTGTTGGCTCATCAAGTATCATGATATCTGATTCGGAAAGGAAGGTGCGTACAAGCGCAACGCGTTTTCTCTGTCCCCCCGACAATTCATTGACATTTTGGCTCATTTCGGGAATGGCAAGAATGTTCAGCATTTTCTTTGCTTCGGGTTCTTTTACAACTCTTTCTTCAGCCGGACACTCCGAGAGGGCAGCCTCCAAAACAGTATGTCCCGCATCAAACGAAGGTGTCTGCGGCAGGAATCCGATCTTTAGATTACGTCCGCGTGTCACGGTACCTTCATCCGGCTCGAGAAGCCCGGCCAGAATCTTAAGTAAGGTTGACTTACCGGTGCCGTTTACACCGATGATTCCAACCTTTTCTCCTTCATTCAGGGAAAAAGAGGCGTCGTTAAGCAACGGTTTTTCTGTATATGCATGTGTGAGATGTTCAGCTGTAAGTAGATTCATATCAAGTACCCGAATTGCGTTTTTCTGCATTATATAGGGAAAAGATATATTTTTCAACAAGGATTGTAATTATGAAGAAAGTTGGGAGGGCAAGCCATGACTTAAGGCTTGAGATGTTGACTTCCGGTATCAGCTAAGCGAGAAGGATGCCATTATAGTGTGAAATCAGTCCGGAAATGCCGACTTTTGATATCTTTCACGAGACGAAGGCGTTGCGTGGTATCTCATGGGAGATTGTAAGGCAAAAGATACCATTTTGATCGAATTTCACGCTCTTCTGGGGGGCTGCGGTATCCATATGATGGAAAACATGAAAAAGACCTCGCTTCAATGCTTGGAAGTGAGGTCTTTTGAGATTTTCTGGCTATATGGATACCACATTGACCGGGCATTGGCCCACAATACCTGATTTTGGTATCTCCTTCTGAATAATGGAAGCATAGATACCGCTTCGTTGCAGCTTATATGAAATAATACGACTCCATTGCGTGTAGTACTACCTGCGCTTCAAAATCAGTTTTACAATGTATTGACTTGAAAATGAAAAGCTGTGAAAGTTAAAAGAAATAAGTTTGGATGAGACCTTCCACAATGCCTATATCAAGAGGCTTTTCTTTGGTTTCTGATGTGAGTATAAGGTCAATCATCGGATATATTCCCGAATCGGAATACAGACGCAACTTTTTTGCTGCGGTATCTCTGTATGACGGTAAATCCATCAGCCCCAAGTGCTCCCAATAAATAATTCGTCTTTCCTGCGGGTGCAATGTAACAAAGTCGGGATGGAGTATCACTCCGTCACAAATCAACTCCTGCTCGTACCGATATGGGATGTGATTCAGGTATAGACAATTTGCAATGGTTCCTTCGGATTTTGAACGGACTTTTTCCCCCCGAAGTGTTTTATGAATAAGTCCTTCAGGGCGTGATTCCAAATGAGCAAACGGAGCGTTTTGCCATTCGTTGAGGTATGAATCCGAGAATTGTGCGTACTCCGGCAGTAATTCTTTGTATCCGGGGACATCAAGTAACTTAGCCGCGGAGTTTGGAATGGAAAGAGGAATACTTTGAAGAGCCTTCAGTTCGGTCTTTGCATCGTTAATTTTGCATAATGTGTACTTCTTCTCTGCAAGATTATGAGCAAGAAAGATATCTTTTTTAGGAATGTATCTTTTTTCTCCGTCTGAGGAAACATACCATTTGACTCTTTTCCCTTGGTGACAGCAAATGAGATTTCCTTCCGGAAAGGAAGACAATTTCTTCTCCATTTCTTCAATCTGCTGCGATAAATTGATCTCTTTAATTTGTCTTTTTTCTACAATCATTTGGGTCTCCTTAAGGCCCATTTCTCCCGTGGCTAACTTATATCATAAAAATGTAAAAGATACAATGATTGAATCTGTAAAAAAACGAACTCTATCGAATTTAGGTGGTGAGTGAAGACAGGTACGGTAGATTTCAATCAACCGGATTTACTGTTCGATTGCGACACCGATAGTGTACGCTGCCGTATACCCAAAGCCTTGACGCAGGCTTGCTTTTTTGGTACGGAAGAGTAAAAAGCTGCATAACAACAATCTTATAACCAATAGATGGCTTTCCGGACACATGTTTACTGTTAACTGCTTGGCGTGGAATGAAACAGCCGCACTTATAGTAATTGATGAACAGGTTGCGAGATCAATGGCGGTATCTATTTGGTGCTTCTTTTGCAAAAGATACCATTTTGATCGAATTTCACGTTCTTCTGGGGGGCTGCGGTATCCATATGATGGAAAACATGAAAAAGACCTCGCTTCAATGCTTGGAAGTGAGGTCTTTTGAGAGTTTTTGGCTATATGGATACCACATTGACCAGGCATTGGCCCACAATACCTGATTTTGGTATCTTTTTGAGAAAAAGTGTCATACAGATACCACCAACGTGAAATACAGATACCACCAACGTGAAATGTGGCGCGAATGTCGCAATTTTGATGAGAAAAAATGCAGAAAGCAGTGTGAGAAGCAACTTTGTCGGGAAAACCGGCGTGCGAGACAATCAATTTGGCGGTTGATGCAACATGAAACTACGGAACAACATACTCCGGAGATGTGAAGTCCGCCCCGCTGTGGTACCTTGAATACAAAGTGGCCAAATAGTCGTGCGCGGTGTGAAGGGCGAAGCTCAGCTGTTCCTCGGTAATCATACCGGCACGGAACATATCGACACATTCGTCAAGGTCCGCAACTTCTATGAGACCGTCGGGATTAACGATGATGTCGACAAGAAGGTCCGTGTAAACAATGATTTTCTCGCCATTATGCTCGGAGAGATTCTCAATAAACTCTTCAGCATGATTTTTCATTTCACAGCCCGGGAGGCAGTTCAAACCTTCAACGCCCTGCTCCATGACGATGTCACAGTACCAGTGGATAAAATTGCCTTCTTTGTCATATATACGGCTTATTTTTAAGCCCTTTTTGCGATAGTAGGTTGACTTGCCCGCACTGAAGTCGTCACGCGGCTTAAGAGGCTTCCAACAGGTGACAATCTTTTCATCATCGAAATGAAGGATGTCGTCATCCTTAAGCCATGTTAGCTCGTGGGGTAAGAAACGCTTTCTGAATAAGGCAATGTTATCTGACATGGTGACCTCCCTTATTTTCTCCAGGTGTTAGGATGGAACAAAAGCAACATAGGTATAATTTCAAGCCTTCCGGCAAGCATATCTATAACCATTACAATTTTGGAAACGGGAGAAAAAATCCCAAAACTTCCTCCGACACAAACTTCGCCGAAACCTACACCGATATTGTCATAGGTGGCCAGAACGCCGGAAAATGTTGTGGTAAAGTCAAAGCCGTCAAGGGAGACAATGAGACAGCTGACTACAAGTATAAGCACATATGTTATGAAGAGAGTATTGCAGGACTTAAGCACATCCTGCGGCACTGCTTTTTTATCTACTCGAACAGGGTAAACCTGATTCGGATGAATCTGCTGACGTACTTCACGCCCAACCTGCTTAACCATAAGCATGATTCGTGAAACCTTGAAACCACCGCCTGTGGAACCTGCACAGCCACCGACAAACATTAACGTCATAAGGATAATGTGGGTGAAGACAGGCCATTTGCCGAAATCAACGATGGTGTAACCGGTTGTTGTCATAAGCGATGCACATGAGAAGCAAGCTCCGAGTATGTTTTCCTGAAAACCGAAGCCCTTGAAATACAAGCAGATGAGAATCAGGAGAACGGCACCACCCCAAATGCCGATGTACCAACGAATTTCTTCAATCTTGAACGCTGCTTTGATCTTTCCGGTAAAGAGCAGGAAGTAGAAGGAGAAGTTGATGCCGAAAAGCATCATAAATACGGTGGTAACTATCTGGGTGTATTGTGTCATACCCGCAGGGCCGGAGTTTGTAACGGAGAAACCGCCTGTTCCGGCTGTTCCGAGGGTGTGGCAGATGTTCTCGAAAAGGGGAAGTTCGCTGTCAAAGAGCAGGAGAATAAACTCCAACACCGTAAGTCCGATGTACAATCCATAAAGGATAAGTGATGTGGATTGAATCTTCGGAACAAGTTTGCTGACTGTGGGGCCCGGGCTTTCTGCTTTCATGATGGAAAGCGGAGAACCGCCTGCCATGGGCATGATGGCCATAATGAAAACGAGCACACCCATACCTCCGATCCAGTGTGTGAAGCTTCGGAAGAATATTGTGGCATGTGAAATGGGGTCCAAATCGAAAAGAATGCTGGCGCCGGTTGTCGAGTAGCCGGATGCAGCTTCGAAAAGGGCGTCAATATAGAATGGGATGTCACCGGCAAGGCACATCGGAAGCGCACTTATGAGACTCATGACAATCCAGCTGAGGGCTGTCGCAACGAAACCTTCTTTCCCGTAAAAGCCGCGTTTGCTTGCCGGCAGCTTTTTAAGAATGAAGGAAACCGCAAGATAAAACAGAACACAGCCTGCAGCGACCGCAACATAAATGAGGCTGACTTTGTATTCTTTGTATATGAGACCTACGAGAGCCGGTAACAGAAGGAAAATACCCGTCAGACCGACAACGTAGTTAAGTACTTTTGAAACACCGCGAAAATTCATATTACCGTCCTTTACTCTGCAAGAATCTCTGAAATGTCCTGAAGACCGATGTTTGTTGTAACAACGATGACTGTATCACCAAGCTTCAAGGTGTCTTTTCCTGAAGGAGTGATGATTTTACGGCCACGGACAATGGCACAGATGAGGAGATTCTTTTTTATGTGCAGCGTTGAAAGAGGCTTGTCGAGAACAGGACTTTCATTGCGAACCGAAAACTCAAGAGCTTCAACTTTGTTGTCCATAAGCTCGTAAAGAGCTTCCACGTTAGACCCCTTTGAATTCATCATGCCTCGTACAAACTGGAGAATGTACTCAGCGGTAAGACGTCTGGGAGTGATAATGGAACCGATGGGAAGTGTAGTAATGATTTCATCGTGCTCAAGCTTGTGGACACGTGTGATGAGCTTACATTCGGGAGCTGCCTTGCTTACATAAAGAGAAAGGAAGCAGTTCTCGGAATCCGTAGTCGTGAGTGCGACGAAAGCATCCATATCTTCAAGGCCGTTTTCGAGAAGGACATCGTGATTGGAAGCATCGGCATTGATGACGTCGCACTTCGGAAGAAGCTCAGCGAGATACTCACAACGATCCAGATCGGATTCGATGATTTTGACATTGACACCGGATTCGATGAGGGAGTCAGCGAGATACTCTGCCGTTGTGCCACCGCCGACAATCATAACATTTTTAATGATGGAAATGTTGTAGTCTGAAACAGTGTTGTAGAACTTAGGAATCATCTGCTTGGGAATGATGACCGAGATGGAATCCCCGGAGGAAAGAACAGCATTACCATTGGGGATGGTAACTTCTCCTTCGTGCACAAGTATGCAGATGAGTACTTTACGGTCGAACATTTTGGAAACGTCCATAACCTTCATGCCGTTTAAAGGCGAACCGTCCGCAATGACAACGCGAAGGAGATCGACTCTTCCTCTTGCAAAGGAATCGATTTCCAATGCGGCGGGAATGCTTATGAGCTGATGTATCTCACGTGCAGCCGCAAGCTCGGGATTGATTATCATGGACATGCCGAGAGCCTGCTTGAAGTAGTTCCTTTCGGGAAGATACTCAGGCTTACGAATACGGGCAATGGTCTGACATTTGGGATTGGCCTTTTTGGCCATCATGCAGCTTACCATGTTGATTTCATCATAGCCTGTGACGGCAATGAGAAGCTCGGTGATTTTGATACCGGCTTCCATAAGACAGGAATATGTTGTGCCGTTACCTATGACAACCTGGGCGTCGAGATTCGCAAGAGCGGGCTGAAGCTTCTCTTCGTCGGTATCTACAAGGGTAACGTTATGATTTTCTTTTGAAAGGTGGTCTGCGAGAATGTAGCCTACACGACCGCAACCAACGATGATTACATCCATTTTTTTCTCCTGAAAAAACAAAATAATTTTTGAATATAATAGCACTTTATTCCGGCTTTGTCACGTTTACGAAAAACCATACGAAGCAAAGCGTATAAACCTCGTGAAAATGTGAGAATTGCTCGAAAAATTAGTATAAAAAAACAATAAAACCCCTTTCCCTTTTCTTTCATATCTGTTAGAGTATTCGTATCATGCGGAGAAACTCAGTAGGGAAAACGTTTACATTGATTTTGCAGATCGGTTTGACGATGATGGTGGCCATTTTTTTATGTGTCCTTTTGGGGGTATGGCTTAATGATAAATTTGACACCGTCTGGTTTGTACCGGCTTTTCTTGTACTCGGAATCGGAGGAGGACTGAAATCCGCATGGAATCTCGTTAAGGGCTATACGGCAAAGGACAAAAGTACCGAGGCTGAAACAAATGACTACATAGAAAGACTGAAGGCCGAAGGAAAAAAGAACCGGGAAGCCGGTAAGAAAAACGATGAATGAAGCTTTAATGGACAAAGGAAAACGAACGCTTGTCGACCTTATAGTCGGTATTGTTCTGATAGATATTGTGGCGTTGGCCGGCAATATTTTTTGTAAAAACAAACTTGCGTACTCGCTCGGAATTGTTCTCGGGTGTCTTGTGGCGGTTTTTATGTGCTTTCATATGTACGCCACACTTGAAAAGGCAATGCTTTGTGACAGTAAAAAAGCAAAAGCGAAGACGAAGCTTGCCACTTTTCTGAGGATGATAGTGATGGTTGCTGCACTTGCGGCAGGAGCACTTCTTCCGGATTATGTTTCCATCATCGGCGTGATGATCGGAATACTTGCCTTGAAGGTATCGGCGCTTATGCAGCCGTTAACCGATAAATTTGTTTTAAATATTTTATGCAAAGGAGAGTGATAAAGTGGGACTTGGGAACGTCTTACGGACACTGCCTGTTCTGAACGCCGTCGCTTCTGAAGATGAACTTCATCTTGGCGTCGACGGACTGATTAAATTTACGGTGTTCGGACAGGAAGCCTGGATTACCACCTCTCATGTCAGCATTCTTATAGTTGTCGTTGTAATCTGTATATTTGCTTTGATTGCCAACAGAGCTATCAGAAAAGCTGATCCGAATGAGGTTCCGGGACCGTTCCTCTCAATCATCGAGCTTGCTGTTGAAGCAGTCGAAAACCTGACTGTTTCGAACATGGGCGCAAAAAATGGACCAAAGTTCACAAACTACATCGGAACGCTGTTCCTGTATCTGATCTTTGCCAATCTTTGCGGCTTGTTCGGACTCAGACCGCCGACGGCCGATTACGGAATGCCTCTCGGACTTGCACTCATTACATTCGTGATTATTCACTATAATGGTTTCAAGTACGAAAAAGGAATGCATATCGGCAAGCTTTTCCAGCCTGTTGTACTTACGCCGATTAACATTATCGGTGAAGTAGCAACGCCGATGTCCATGTCATTGCGTCTTTTCGGTAACGTTATGTCCGGTACAGTAATGCTTGGACTTTTGTACGGCCTGTTGCCGCGTCTCTTACTTTGGTTCATATGGCCTGTATTCGGTGCCCTTCATGGATACTTCGATGTATTCTCGGGACTTATCCAGTCATATGTATTCTGTATGCTGACGATGGTATTCACGGCATCATGTTTCGGAGAGGAAGGGGCATAACCCCGGTAAAATTCAGTATTAAAAACAAATAACGGAGGAAATAAAATTATGAGTAACATCACAGACAGAGGTTTAATCTTAGCATGTTCCGCAATCGGTGCAGGTATTGCAATGATTCCCGGTATCGGCCCCGGTGTCGGCCAGGGTATTGCAGCAGGTCTTGGCGCATCAGCAGTAGGTCGTAATCCCGGAGCAAAGGGCGACATCATGTCAACAATGCTTCTTGGTCAGGCCGTAGCCGAGACAACAGGTCTTTACGGTTTCGCAACAGCTATTATTCTTATGTTTGCCAACCCGCTTATCGGCAAGCTTTGATATACGACTTTACCTAAGCAAGGAGGCCGAATTAAATGAACCAATTTATAGTATTGGATAGCGGTCTGTTTAATAAGATATTCTCTCTTGATTTTCAGCTAGGAGTGGACGCTGTTGTTCAGATGCTTGCGGTTGGTTTCCTGTTCTTCTTCCTTTCATTTGTTCTTTGGAATCCTGCGAAGGAGCTTATCCAGAAGCGAAGAGACAAGATTAAGAACGAGATGGAAACCGCCAAGGCAGACATGGATAAAGCACTTACCATGAAGGCCGAATACGAAGAAAAGCTTGCAAACGCTGACAAGGACGTCGACGTAATCCTTTCCGAAGGCAGAAGGAAAGCACTTGCACGTGAAGAGCAGGTTGTTGCTGAAGCAAACGAAGAAGCAAAGCGCATCCGTGAACGTGCCGAAAAGGAAATTGAGCTTGAAAAGAGTAAGGCTCGTGACGACGTAAAGCAGGAAATGATTTCCGTAGCCGGTGCCATAGCCGGAAAGTTTGTGGCAGCGGAGCTTGACAAGAATGCACAGGCTAAACTTATAGACGACGCGCTTAACGAAATAGGTGAGGATACATGGCAAAATTAATCAGTAAAACATACGGAGATGCCTTGTTTGATCTCGGAGTTGAGTCAGGGAAGCTTGATTCTTTCTTTGAACAGGTCGACATGTTATCGAAACTGTTTACCGACAATCCTGACCTCATCACATTGCTCACTCATCCGAAGATTACCGGAGAGGAAAAGCTCTCTGTTATCGAAAATACCTTCAAAGGAAATGTTGATGACGAAATTCTCGGATTCCTTTCACTCATTGTAGAGAAGGACAGAGCAAAAGAAATTACGGGTATATTCGGGTATTTCCGCCAAAGAGTATACGAATTCAAGAAAATCGGTATTGTCTATGTCACATCGGCACAGGCAATTGACGAAGATCAGAAGAAAAAAATAGAAAACAAATTGTTATCCACAACCGGATACAAGTCTCTGGAAGTAAGCTACGCTGTTGATGAGTCACTCATCGGCGGCATGACAATAAGAATCGGAGACAGAGTCGTCGACTCCAGCATTAAAAACAAGCTTGAGAAGATGACCGGCGAGCTGAGAAAAGTCAGCCTCGCCAATTAGAAACTTACAGGAAGGAAGGTGCTTATATCTTGAATTTAAGACCTGAAGAAATAAGTTCGGTTATAAAAGAGCAAATTAAAAATTACTCTGCCAAGCTTGAAGTCTCCGATGTCGGCACTGTTATTCAGGTAGCAGATGGTATCGCACGTATCCACGGACTGGAAAAGGCCATGCAGGGCGAACTTCTTGAGTTCCCCGGCGAAGTTTACGGCATGATTCTTAACCTCGAAGAGGACAACGTCGGTGCAGTTCTTCTCGGTGATTCAAAGAGCATTTCCGAAGGTGATACCGTTAAGACAACCGGTCGAGTTGTTGAGGTTCCCGTTGGTGATGCAATGCTCGGAAGAGTAGTAAATGCTCTCGGTCAGCCCATCGATGGCAAAGGTCCCATCGTTACTGACAAATTCAGACAGATTGAGCGTGTAGCATCCGGTGTTATTTCCAGAAAATCCGTTGATACACCTCTTCAGACAGGTATTAAAGCCATCGACTCCATGATCCCCATCGGACGTGGTCAGCGTGAGCTTATCATCGGTGACCGTCAGACAGGTAAGACGGCCATCGCAATCGATACAATCATCAATCAGAAGGGACAGGGTGTTAAGTGCATCTATGTTGCCATCGGTCAGAAGGCATCAACAGTTGCATCCCTTGTTTCAACTCTTGAAGAGTA
Organism: Lachnospiraceae bacterium; assembly: GCA_045598045.1. Taxonomy (GTDB): domain Bacteria; phylum Bacillota; class Clostridia; order Lachnospirales; family Lachnospiraceae; genus RGIG3528. Next base: position 21,885 of record JAZLLG010000060.1, read on the forward strand.
CGGCGCAATGGACTATACAACAGTCGTTGCAGCAACTGCATCAGAGCTGGCTCCCCTTCAGTACATTGCTCCCTACAGCGGATGCGCTATCGGTGAGGAATGGATGGAAGCAGGACAGGATGTTCTCGTAGTATACGATGACCTTTCAAAGCACGCAGCTGCATATCGTACACTTTCACTGCTCCTTAAGAGAGCTCCGGGACGTGAGGCATATCCCGGCGACGTATTCTACCTTCACTCAAGACTTCTCGAGAGAGCCGCAAGACTTTCCGATGAGTTCGGCGGCGGTTCACTTACCGCTCTTCCTATCATTGAGACACAGGCAGGCGACGTTTCGGCTTACATTCCGACCAACGTAATTTCCATTACGGACGGTCAGATTTACCTTGAGACTGAAATGTTCAACTCCGGCTTCCGTCCGGCAGTTAACGCAGGTCTTTCGGTATCACGAGTAGGCGGTGCCGCACAGATTAAGGCCATGAAGAAAATCTCCGGTCCTATCCGTATCGAGCTTGCACAGTACAGAGAGCTTGCTTCTTTTGCACAGTTCGGTTCAGACCTTGATGCCGATACAAAGGAGAAGCTTGCACAGGGTGCACGTATCAAAGAGATTCTTAAGCAGCCTCAGTACAAGCCGATGCCGGTTGAATACCAGGTTATCATAATATATGCTGCTACAAAGAAGTATCTCCTCGATGTCGAGGTTGATAAGGTTCAGCAGTTCGAAAAGGAGCTTTTCGAGTTCATCGATACAAAGTATCCCGAAATTCCTCAGGCCATCAAGGCTGAAAAGGTAATTTCAGAGGAAACCGAAGCTAAGCTCCAGAAGGCAATCGACGAATTTAAAGCACAGTTCAAGTAGAGGTGATCGATTATGGCTTCAATGAGAGACATAAAGAGACGTAAGTCGAGCATTCAGAGTACCGGCCAGATCACCAAAGCAATGAAGCTTGTCTCTACTGTAAAGCTGCAGAAGTCCAAAAACAGGGCAGAACAGACAAAACCGTATTTCAAGCACATGTATGAAGCAATTCTTGCAATGCTTAAGAAGTCCGGCAACATCGACCATCCTTACTTAAAGGGTGACCCTGATAAGAAAAAAGGCGTCATAGTCATTACATCCAACAGAGGTCTTGCCGGCGGCTATAACTCAAATATAGTTAAGCTCGTTATGGGAAGTGAACTGAAGAAGGAAGATTGTCTGATTTATGCAGTCGGACGAAAGGGCAAGGAAGCTCTTGAAAGACGAGGCTATGAAATCGCCGAGGACTACTCCGAAGTTATGGGAGGCCCGGAATTCCCGGATGCCATCGCCATAGGCAGAAGAGTTCTTCAGGATTTCGCAGATGGTAAAATAGGCGAGATTTATCTTGCTTATACCGAGTTCAGAAACACGGTTTCGCACATTCCGACATGGTCAAAGCTTCTTCCGTTTGTTCCGGGTGATGCGGGTGACGAAGAGGAAGAGTCGAACGTGGACAAGCTTACGCTTATGAACTATGAGCCTGAAGCTGATGAGGCAATCGGAATGATTATTCCGAAGTACATTAACTCACTCATCTACGGCGGACTCATGCAGGCGTTTGCAAGTGAAAACGGCGCCAGAATGCAGGCTATGGATTCAGCTACAAACAACGCGAACGAGATGATATCCGATCTTACACTGAAGTTCAATCGTGCCCGTCAGGGTGCTATTACTCAGGAGATTACGGAAATCGTCGGCGGCGCAAATGCGATAAACTAAGAGAACATAAAAGGAGTCTATAATGGCTAAAATTGGTAAAATAACCCAGATCATCGGTGCCGTTTTGGACATCAAGTTCTCCAAGAACGGCCTTCCGGAAATCAACGAAGCCATTCGCATAAAGAATGGTGAGAAGACACTTACGGTTGAGGTTGCACAGCATCTTGGAGATGATACTGTAAGATGTATCGCCATGGGACCTACAGACGGACTTGTACGAGGCATGGAAGCTGAAGCTACAGGCGCTCCTATCTCTGTTCCGGTTGGTGAAAATACTCTTGGCAGAATGTTCAACGTACTCGGTGAGCCGATTGATGAAAAACCGGCCCCTGAAGGAGTTCAGTATTACCCTATCCACAGAAAAGCACCTGCTTTTGAAGAGCAGTCCACAAAGGCTGAAATGCTTGAAACCGGTATTAAGGTCGTTGACCTTCTCTGCCCTTACCAGAAGGGTGGTAAAATCGGTCTTTTCGGCGGTGCCGGTGTAGGTAAGACGGTTCTTATTCAGGAACTTATTACAAACATTGCTACAGAGCATAACGGCTACTCCGTATTCACGGGTGTAGGCGAGCGTACAAGAGAGGGTAACGACCTCTACTACGAAATGAAAGAATCGGGTGTTCTGGAGAAAACCACCATGGTTTTCGGTCAGATGAACGAGCCGCCCGGGGCAAGAATGAGAGTTGGTCTTACAGGACTTACAATGGCTGAATATTTCCGTGATAAGTCAGGTAAGGACGTACTTCTCTTCATCGACAACATTTTCCGTTTCACACAGGCAGGTTCCGAGGTTTCGGCTCTGCTTGGCCGTATGCCTTCAGCCGTAGGTTACCAGCCTACACTGCAGACAGAGATGGGTGCTCTTCAGGAGCGTATCACATCTACAAGAAACGGTTCCATCACATCTGTTCAGGCTGTTTACGTTCCTGCAGATGACTATACAGACCCTGCACCTGCAACAACATTCGCACACCTGGATGCAACCACAGCTCTTTCACGTTCAATCGTTGAGCTTGGTATCTATCCTGCTGTCGATCCTCTTGAGTCAACATCGAGAATTCTTGATCCTCGTATCGTTGGTGAAGAGCACTATCGTGTTGCACGTGGCGTTCAGGAAATTCTTCAGCGTTATAAGGAACTTCAGGATATTATCGCCATCCTTGGTATGGATGAACTTTCCGAAGAAGAGAAGCTCCTTGTTGCACGTGCAAGACGTGTACAGAGATTCCTTTCTCAGCCTTTCCACGTTGCAGAACAGTTCACAGGCCTTGAAGGACGTTACGTTCCCATCTCCGAGACAATCAGAGGCTTCTCTGAGATTCTTGAAGGTAAGTACGATGACATTCCCGAAAGCTATTTCCTTAATGCAGGCAGCATAGACGATGTAATTGCACGTACGAAGAAATAAGGAGGATTGCCATGGCAGACGAAAGCAGACTCCTTAAGCTTGAAATAGTATCTCCCGACAGAGTGTTTTATGAGGGAGAAGCCGATATGGTTGAGATGAAAACAACAGAAGGAGAGATTGGTGTATACAAGAACCACATCCCTCTGACATGCATTCTCGTCCCCGGCATTCTCACCATTCATAATGGTTCGGAAGTGAAGAAGGCTGCCCTTCATGATGGTTTCGTCGAGATTTTTAAGGACCGTATCGTTATTCTTGCCGAATCGGCAGAGTGGCCCGAAGAAATCGATGTTGAACGTGCCGAGAAGGCAAAGGAACGTGCCGAGAAGCGTCTCACAAGCGGAGATGAACACATTGACACAGCACGTGCCGAGCTTGCTTTAAGAAGGGCGCTTATCCGTATTGAAGCAGCACATCTTAAATAAAAACAGAAGCGTGAAATGGGAAATCCCGTTTCACGCTTTTTTTTATATTTCGCCTATTTCCATAAACACAGGGTGTTCTTCGAAATTCTTGTTGGGATAGTGAAGTGTAAGATATGTCTTATCATCCAATCCTTTGAATATCATTCCGTGGCCGCCGTTTTCGGAGTATATGGGCTCCGAACGATGAATCCATGGCCCGGTAATGCTTCCGAAAGGCGAATCTGCTACAGCTTCCACATATCCTTTTTCACCGAAGCTTGCCCAGAGAAGAGAAAGAGAACCATCCTTTTTACGCACGGCGAAGGGACCGTCAGTTACATAAATGGTTTTGCCGGGATACCTGGGGTGCTCAATGTGATGTATCCATGCGCCCGCTTCGGAAGCTTTGAAGAGAGTAAAGGGCTTTCCGACAGCCTTTCTTAAGTCCTTGCTCATTTCTATTGCACAAATCTCTCCGTCGAACAAATCAATCCATTCATGGCTGAAAATCATGTAGGGGATACCTTCTGAAGATACACAAAGTGTACCGTCGAGGCAGTTCCATTCTTCAGGGGTGATTTTTCCTTCACTCCATGGAACAAACGGACCGAGCGGAGAGTCAGCTTTAAGAATCATTGTGCCCTTCATGTCTTCCGAAACAGTGTTAAATGTAGCAAACATGTAGAAAGCACCATTGTAAACATGAACTTCCGGCGCCCAGTAGTTTTTATCGTATTTGAAGCCTTCAGGACGGTGAAAGACTTCCATGGGGCCTTCCCAGTTCGTGAGATCATCACTTACGTAGGCATCGAAGCCGTCAGCCTCGCCCCAGCATGTTTTGCTTCTTGTTCCGTAGAGATAGTATTTTTTATTATGAACAAGCACAAAAGGGTCGCGTATGTTTATGTCTTTGTTTGTAAGCATTAAAGAGTTGCCTCCATCATGTCGTCCACAAGTGACTTAATGTCTTCTTTGGATGCTCTTCCGGCAAGCAGAGGATCGTGTTCAAAAGCTTCGTAAACAAGTGCTCTGTCTTTGTTGCCGCCAAGAACGACTTTCATAATTCTTTCGTGGTTCTCGACGTGAGGAGTGATGAGAGACTTGATGTTTTCAGGAAGACTTCCGGCATATAAAGGCCTGATGGCATCTCTTTCGAAAACTGCATTTGTTTCTACTACAGCGCTTTCGGGAAGATTGGAAATCTGGTGTGCAAAATTGGGGATGTTGACGTTGGCGATGATTCGTCCCATGCCGCATATAGCCTTAATGAGAAGAACTCCTTCTTCACCGGTTTCTGCATTCAGATTGATTTCTTCTTCGCCGGAAGCAAGACGTTCAGCTTTTGCGAGACGATTCTTTAAATCCTCTTTGCGCCATGAAACCGGAGTGAGACCGAACTTCCAACTGCGAACCTGTTCAGGATCGCGAAGGTAATCCGTACCCGGCATAAATTCTGCAAGATGTCTGTCTCCGGCAGCCGCAATGAGACCAAAACGTCTGAAGAGATCGAACTTAACTCTGTGAGCACAGGAAAAAGTGGAGTTCATCCAGTTGTTGTCATTTTTGTCGAGGCCGTCTTCGTAATGCTCATCTACATATTTTTTGTAGACAGGCATAAGGTCCACATCTTTGTATGTGGCATAATCAAACCACGTAAAATGGTTGATTCCAAGTACATTTATCTTTATATCGTCTTTTGTTACATTTGTTTCACCGAGCTCACGCTCAACAATTTCTGCCAGTACTTTCTGGGTTCCGAATACTTCATGGCAGCAACCGAAAGCCTTGATTTTGGGGAAGGTTTCATAGAGCGCTTTAACACAGAGGGACATGGGGTTGGTGTAGTTAATTACCCACGCTTCGGGACAGTATTTTTTGATGTTTTCCGCAAATTCCACAAACATGGGAAGCGTACGGAGAGCACGCATCATTCCGCCGGGACCTGCTGTGTCACCTACGGACTGGTACACGCCGAGTCTTTCGGGCATGTGAACATCAACTTCCATTTCGTCAAATGTCTTCGGAAGGATTGAAATGATAACAAAATCAGCACCGGTTAATGCTTCCTGCATTGTATTGCTTACTTCGTATTTCCATTTGCCGCGGGCATCGTCTCTGCTTGAAGTACGGTTACCGATAATTTCGTTTTTCTTTGCGGCTTCTTTATCGATATCATAAAGTCTGACAGTACCTGAAATGTCGCTTTCTTTGGCAAGATCGGTCATAAGCGTCCACGCCCATCCGCGGGAACCGCCCCCGATATAGGCGATAGTCAGGTTTTTAACATCAATTGTTTTCATTTTTTTTCTCCTTGCTGTAAGGGATTCGTTTCTTTTCTTTACCATAAAGGTCCGTAATAACCTTCTCCGGACGGGTGGCTTCGAAAACTTCTTTGCCGTCAATATAGCCTTTGCTCGAAACTCCGTTTTGAAGAAGCCTATACTCTATGTCATTATATACCTGTATGTATTCACTGCAAGTGTTATTTATTCAGAAATAACTTACAACAGATGATTCGATTACGGAAATAGCTCTTTCCTGTGGATTTAACTCGAGTAATTACTTCAAAGACTGCTTTAAAAAGAACTACGGAGTGTCTCCCGGAACATACAGAACACAGTCGCAGGCACACTCTTTCTTTAACGAATAGGAAGGAAAATGCGAAAACGCAACTTTCTACGGGGAAGCTTTCGGAAATTTATCTTCAAAAAAACTTAAGGATTACAATACTTGATATTTAACATTTGGTGTGCTATTTTAACGGACGTATTGATTAGTGTTAAAAAGAGGATATGAAATGAGATTTAAGCTTGGTTTTAAGGCCTTGGCTAAAAAATACGGCCATGCTTGGGCACTTCTGTATATGCCCATATACTTAATATGGTTCACCTTACTTGAAAAAAAGGTGGCTGAGGATGAAGATATTTTCATAATTGAAACGGAAATTGATGAGATGATTCCCTTCTGCGAAGGGTTCATCGTACCCTATTGTCTGTGGTTTGCATTCATAGCCGTTGTTGTTCTCTATTTCTTTTTTACCAATAAATCCGAGTTTTTCAGACTCTGCATTTACCTTTATTCGGGAATGACCGTGTTTTTGATTATTTGCACATTCTGGCACAATGGTCTTGAGCTTCGCCCCGATCTTTCAAAAATCGGACGTGACAACATATTCCTGGATTTCGTTAAGAGACTTTATATGATGGACACTGCCGATAATGTTTTCCCGAGCATTCATGTTTATAATTCCGTTTGCGCAGCGGTAGCCGTCTGCAGGAATGAAAAACTCAGAAATATGCCGGTTATAAAAAACGGTACGGTTATACTTGCGGTACTTATAATTCTCTCAACCGTTTTCCTGAAGCAGCATTCCATTTTGGATGTGCTGGCCGGGCTCACACTTTCGGTTGTTTTCTACTTCCCTTCCTACAGAAGTAGAATCAAGAGAATAGACGATATGCAACCAATACATCATTTTGCGTAGCCGGATCGGCTAAGCTGTTTTACGATATGAAAAAAGCATCGGAAAGATTATGTTTTTTCTTTCCGATGCTGTTTTATTACATGATTTCTTTGAGGTAACTTGTACCTGCAATGTCACCTTCGACACCGAGATATTCAAGAATTGTTTTTCCGGTATCTGCGAAGGTGCTTCTTGTGTCGAGCTTGGTGCCGTCCTTAAGGCAGTCACCGATTGCAACGATACCTACATGCTCACGTGAGTGATCCGTGGAAGGAGTGCCGGGATCGCAGCCATGGTCAGCTGTGATGATAAGCAGGTCGTCCTTACGAAGCTTTGCCACAATCTCGGGAAGACGTGAGTCAAAGTAGGAGAGGGCTTTTGCATAGCCGGGTACATCGTTTCTGTGACCGTATACCATATCCGTGTCAACGAGATTTGTGAAGCAAAGTCCGTCGAAATCTCTATCCATCCATGCAAGAGTTTTGTTGATGCCGTCTTCGTTGTTCTGGGTACGAACCATATCCGTAATACCGCTGCCGGCGAAGATGTCGTTAATCTTTCCGACTGCAAGAACGTCTTTGCCCGCATCTTTTAAGAAGTTGAGCATTGTCTTTTTGGGCGGAACGACTGAATAATCGTGACGGCGGGGTGTACGGGTGTAAGGCCATTCTCCTTCGAAAGGACGGGCGATGACACGACCTACGCCGTATTTGCCTACACATACCTCACGTGCGATTTCACAGTAGCGATAGAGTTCTTCGATTGGAACGATTGACTCGTGAGCTGCAATCTGGAAAACAGAGTCTGCCGATGTGTAAACGATGAGAGCACCTGTTTCGCATGCTTCTTTTCCGTAGTCTTTGATTACTTCCGTGCCGGAGTAAGGCTTGTTGCAAAGAACTTTGCGGCCTGTACGTTTTGAAAACTCATCGAGAAGCTCCTGAGGAAAACCATCGGGGAAAGTGGGAAGGGGAGTCTCGGAAATGATTCCGGCAATTTCCCAGTGTCCGATTGTCGTATCCTTACCCTTTGATGCTTCAGCCATACGAACAACCGCAGAGGGCTTGAATGAAGGGGAGTTAAAATCAAAGTCCTTGGGAATGTTGATGCCCTTCAAATCTTCGATGCCTTCAAGTTTGAAAAGGCCATATCTTTCTGCGTTGGGGCAGGAGAAGTTGGGATCCTTTGAACAGCTTCTGATGGTGTTGCTGCCCTCGTCACCATATTCTGCGGAATCAGGCATTTCTCCTATGCCTACGCTGTCCAATACAATTAAAAATACACGTTTTGCCATTAATTAACCTCCTAAACATATATATAATAAAACAAATCACGATGTGTTTGCATTATTAATTGAACTTAAATAATTTGTTTGCGACCACATAGCCGGCTTTGACGATTTCCTGTCCGGTGTGGCTTTTTGCTTTTGAAGCGGAACCTAAAAACGTAGCGCTGATGTGGTTGTAAAGATGCCTGTTTTTCTGTTTCAGGAACTGCCAAAGCTCGTTCTTTTTACGGGTGGATTCTTCGTCGCCAAGCTTCATGAGAAATACGGAAGAAATAGTCATCATGATGCCGAGGTATTTTGTCATATAGGCACGAAGACGCCTGTTTTTGATTGTGGAGAGGTCGTACTCCTCAATCATTGTGCGAGTAACCAGAAGCTGCTGGTCAATGCGCTTCATCATGTTTGTTTCACTGACCGACTGATCCGAACGACCGATAAAGTAACGGTAAAGGTTAACATCGAGGTAGTACATCGTCTTTACGTATGGAAGAGGAGTGTACACGTAGATGTTGTCTACATAGAAGCAGTGTTCGGGAAGATGAAGTCTGCAGTCGCGAAGAAGCTTTGTACGATATATGACGGAGTGCATAAGAAGATAGCGTCCGGTGCGGAAGTGTCCGACTTCGTCCCAGGTAAAAATTTCGTTTCTGGGAAAAGCGGTGCGATAGTTTATGACTTTTTTCTTCTTTTCTCCGACCTTTTCGTATACATAGTTGCTGATGAGCATATCGAGGGTGATACTGTTGTTAACCATGTCGCGAAGTACGGCAAGAGCCTCAAGGAAAGCCTCTTTTTTTACCCAGTCGTCGGAATCGACTACTTTATAATAGAGACCGGTGGCATTTGCGAGGCCGGCGTTTACGGCACTTCCGTGGCCGCCGTTTTCTTTATGTATGGCACGTACCTGTGAAGGGTACTTTTCTTCGTACTGTCTGGCAATTTCGAGAGTGTTGTCCGTGGAACCGTCATCCACGACAAGGATTTCAACATCGTCGCCGCCAACAAGCAAAGACTCGATGGCATGAGACATATAAGCTGCTGAATTATAGCAGGGAACTGCAATTGATAAAAGTTTCATGGTCTGTCCTTCCTTATACCCGTAGCTTGCGTATCCGGATAATACGCATCGCATTATTATATCATCCGACAACGGTTATTTCAAATTATTTTTATGTTGTGTTTTGACGTCAAAGCATTTACAATTACCATTACAGTTTATTTTGTTAACATTATGAAGGAATGAAAAGTGAAAGTCTTTATTAAAATATGTTGGTTCGTTATTCTGTTTGCCGGTTCGGTTATTTTCTTCGGCAGCGGAATGACGGAACGTTTTTCAGATGAATATGTTCAGACGGTAAAACCGGTTGAGGCCCAGCTACCCATCCTTTCAGTGAAAAGTGACGGGGTGGTTTTGAATGCTCTCTATGGGCATGCGTCCGAGCTTGACCCATGCTCCGTTAGGGAGTCATTTGCGCTCCTTGAAAAAAACGGTGTTATGGAAGTCCTTATGGACGAACGGAAGACAAATGTACGAAAGCTGCTTTATGCATTTTACGATACCGTAAACGGAGAAAAAACCGATGAAGGCCAAATGAGTGCGTTTGATTCTTCGGAAATCGACGGAAAGGTGTACAAAACGGCGAGACTCAAGCCTGCTTTTGAACTTGAAGAGGGCAGGGAATATTCTTGCGAGCTGACGCTTATCACTTCGGAAAGCAAGAGAGTACATTACTACTTCAGATTTAAGCAGTACGACGAAGCCTATCTCAAGGAAAAGGTCAATTACATGCTTGAGTTTTCCAAGGCGTGCCGCGAGAAAAACATCGATTATGTCATCCCGTATCTGGAGAGTACGTACCGTGGGAAAGGCAAAGACTATTCCTTCGTTAACATAAAAGACAGCTATTTCATGGTATGCTGGGGAGATATGAAGCCGGAACTTGTTTCCGACATAAAAGTTTCCATAAACGAGATATACAAATACATTGCGGTTGGTACTTTGAAATACACTGTTTCCGCAGAAACTCCTTCCGGTAGGGAAAGCTATGTTGTAACGGAGAAGTTCCGCATCAATCTCGGAAAGGACTACGCATACCTTTTGAATTACGAAAGAGAACTGGAAAGTGTGTTCGATCCGTCTCTTATCAGCCTTTCAAAAAGCCAGCTTAAGCTTGGAATTACATCCGAAACCGATATTGACATGCTTTGGTCTAAGGACAGCAAAGACCTGTTCTTCGTCAGGGACAGCGTTGTATATTACTATAATCTTCCGGATAATACCCTCACACAGGTATATTCCATGAGAGATGGTTTCGCACAGCCTTCCGAAGTATGTGACGACCACAGAATTCATCTGTTAAAGACTGATGATGCCGGCAATGTAACATTTATGGTATCGGGGTATTTTAACTGTGGTGAGTATGAAGGCAAGACCGGTATACTTGTTTACACCTATTATAAAAACGACAATCGCATCAAAGAGCTTTTATATATTCCCATATCCGAAACCGCCGATCACATAGTTAATGAAGTCGGCAGCTTCAGCTATATGAACGGACAGGATGTGTTCTTCTTTATGGCTTACGGACACATCTATTCCTACAGCATCACAACGGCCGAATTCAATGAAATCACCGGACATGCGGTAAGTAAGGATGTTGTGTTCTGTGATGCGCTTTCATATGTGGCATGGCAGGAACAGGGCAACACGCAGGATATCTTCCTTCTTTATCTCGAATCCGGCGAAAGAAGCTCTCTTCACGTTGGAGAGGGTGAGCTCATTACTTTGCTTGGCTACATCGGCGATAAGATGATTACGGGCTACGGCAGTCTTGCCGACGCTGCCGTCTACAGTGACGACAGTGTTTACTATCCTATATCGCATCTGAAGATTCTTGATTCAAATGAGCAGGTTGTCAAAGAGTACTTTGAAGAAGGATATTACATTACCGATATTGATGCCAGCTCAACGGCAATAAGGCTTACGCGCGTCATGAAAACGGATGCCGGAATCAATTTCTACGCACCGGCCGAGGACGATTACATCCTTATATATGAAAAGACAGAGGAACAAAGCTTTGCTGTCGAAACAAGAGCCACCGACGACATGCTGACCGAGTTCTATCTTGCTTTTCCGTCAAACGCAGGCATAAAAGAAATTCCGAAAGACAGAAAAGCGGAGCTCACCGTTATTGCGGAGAACACTTCAATACGAATACCGGCACTCGAAGAAGGCGGACACTATGAAGTGCATTCCTACGGCAACATCATCGGAATAACAGACTCTTTCCCTGAAGCAATTATTCTTGCCGATACCGACAAAGCCGTCGGTACGGTTACATATGAAGGAAAAGTCATTTGGGAGCGTGGAGTTCAGAATAAAACCGGAGAACTTTCGGAAGAAAAAGAAAATGCGGCCATGGCAGCCTCAAAAGAAGAGATTATGGCACTCGATAATCTGAACCACACAGACATCAGCGAGATGCTATACTTCATATATAAAGATATTCCCGTCTATGCCATTAAGGAGGACGGCACGTCCATCCTTATCACCGGTTATGACCAGTCACATGTGACATACCGTATTCTTGAAAGCGGAAAAAAGATTACCGAAAAGCAGGACAAGCTTTCACAGGCGCTCGAAAAGGGCGGTAATGTTTTCAGAGTAGGCAGGGAATAACAGGGCAATTTAGAAAAAATTCTATCAAAAGTAATAAATTATTGACTATTTGGTTCATGCGTGTTATACTCACACGGCTATGGAAGCGAATAGTCTTTTTTTTGTGCGCGACGGCGTATTGAAAAAGGACAGTCAAAAAAATATTAACGGAGGTAGAAGTCGTGCGAGTTAAAATCACATTGGCATGTACAGAGTGCAAGCAGCGCAACTATAACGTGACCAAAGACAAAAAAGAGCATCCTGACAGGATGGAAACAAAGAAGTACTGCAGATTCTGCAAGCAGCACACATTACACAAAGAGACAAAATAAGTCGGTTACCGACGGAAAGGATTTACTATGGCAGAAGCAACTACTAAAGAAAAGGGTCGCTTAAAACAGTGGTGGAAGGGCTTAAAGGCTGAATACAAGAAGATTGTATGGCCTGATACAGAGTCCGTAACCAAGCAGACTGCTGCGGTAATTGTCATCACCATCATTTTGGGTGTGATTGTCTCATTACTTGATACCGGACTGAAGTATCTTATCGATCTTATTATGTGATCGGTGATGTGGAGGTAGCTATGGCAGAGGCAGATGCTAAGTGGTTCATTGTTCATACCTATTCAGGCTATGAGAACAAAGTTAAATCCAGCATTGAGATGACGGTTCAAAATCGTGGCATCGAGGATCAGATCCTCGAAGTGGCCGTACCGCTTGAAAGAGCAGTAGAGGTTAAGAACGGTGTTAAGAAAACCGTCGACAGAAAGATGTTTCCGGGATACGTACTTGTTCATATGGTAATGAATGAGAACACATGGTACGTAGTACGAAACACCAGAGGCGTTACAGGATTCGTTGGACCGGGATCAAAGCCGGTTCCGCTCACGGAAGCTGAAGTTCGCAACATCGGACTTGATAAGAATCCCGAAGAAAAGCTCACAGAGATTGAGCTTGACTTCAAGGTTGGTGATTCTGTTACCATTCTCGAAGGTAACTTTGAGAACAAAACAGGTATTGTTAAGAAGATTGACGAACACAAGCAGACAGTTATCATCTCAGTTGAGATGTTTGGTCGTGAAACACCTGTAGAAACAAGCTTTACAGCCGTTAAGGCAGACAATTAGTTTTCCGGATGGCCTTCGGAAAACAGTGGGAGGAAAGACCATCGAGGTCGCACTCCGATAATACCACAATAGGAGGATATAAAAATGGCTAAAAAAATTGAAGGTTATATCAAGTTACAGATTCCTGCTGCAAAGGCAACACCGGCTCCTCCGGTTGGTCCCGCTCTTGGTCAGCATGGTGTAAACATTCCTCAGTTCACAAAAGAGTTCAACGCAAGAACAGCTGACCAGGCCGGCATGATTATCCCTGTAGTTATTACAGTATATGCCGACAGAAGCTTTACTTTCATCACAAAGACACCCCCGGCTGCAGTTCTTCTTAAGAAGGCATGCAACCTTCAGACAGCATCAGGCAAGCCTAACAAGGATAAGGTAGCAAAGATCAAGAAGAGCGAAGTTGAAAAGATCGCACAGCTCAAGATGCCCGATCTTAATGCAGGCTCACTTGAAGCAGCTACAAAGATGATTGCCGGTACCGCAAGAAGCATGGGTATCGAGGTTGTTGAAGGCTAAGAATTCTAATATGACGTGGGAGGATATATCGGGAAACCGATTCTCCGCGATTACCACCAGGAGGTTAAGAAATGAAAAGAGGAAAGAAATACAATGAGTCTATAAAGGCTTACGATAAGTCCCAGCAGTATGATGTTGCTGAGGCAGTAAGCATTGTTAAGAAAAGTGCAGTTGCAAAGTTCGATGAGACAATCGAGTGCCACGTAAGACTTGGCGTTGACGGACGTCATGCAGACCAGCAGGTTCGTGGTGCAGTTGTTCTCCCTCACGGAACAGGTAAGACTGTTCGTGTTCTTGTTTTCGCTAAGGGCGACAAGGTAAACGAGGCTACAAATGCAGGTGCTGATTACGTTGGCGGCGATGAGCTCATTCCGAAGATTCAGAATGACGGTTGGCTTGACTTCGACGTAGTTGTTGCTACACCCGACATGATGGGCGTTGTTGGTCGTCTTGGTAAGGTTCTCGGTCCTAAGGGACTCATGCCCAACCCGAAGGCAGGCACAGTTACAATGAACGTTGCTCAGGCAATTGCAGATATTAAAGCAGGTAAGGTTGAGTACAGACTTGACAAGGCTAACATCATCCATGTACCTGTTGGTAAGGCTTCCTTCACAGAGGAACAGCTCGCAGACAACTTCCAGACGCTTATGGGCGCAATCATCAAGGCTAAGCCAGCAACCGCAAAGGGAACATATTTAAAGAGCGTTACAATCGCTTCTACAATGGGTCCCGGAGTCAAGGTTAACGCTGCTAAGCTTGCATAAAGCTAAAAGCTGACTTAAAAGATGGTTGACAAACCGATAAATATGTTATAAAATGCTTCGCGGGTCTGGGAACAGGCCCGAAGCATGTTATAAAATCCTGAGACAGCAGGTGGCACATATCATCAGATTACTGATGACAGCCGTAAGTCCTTTGGACGCCCGCCGAGGTAAAGCATGAATACGTTTATTCAGACTGCTTTCCGTTTCGGGTTAGCAGTTTTTCTTTTTCATAAAGGGAAACCGCAAAGAATCTAAACAGGAGGTAATACTAATGGCAAAAGTTGAAATCAAGGCACCCATCATCGATGAGATCAAGGGTTATGTTGACAAGGCTTCTTCAGCAGTAATTGTTGACTACCGCGGACTTACCGTTGAGCAGGACACAAAGCTTCGTAAAGAGCTTCGTGAGGCCGGCGTAGTTTATAAGGTATACAAGAACACATACCTTAAGCGCGCGTTCGAGGGCACAGATTTCGCACAGCTTGACGGCGTTCTTGACGGACCCAGCGCAGTTGCATTCGGTATGGATGACTGCACAGCACCCGCAAGAATCATCGCTAAGTATGTAAAAGACATCGAAGCACTCTCATTCAAGGCTGGCGTTGTAGAAGGTACATTCTACGATGAAAAGGGAATCCAGGTTATCGCAAACATTCCCGGCAGAGATACACTTATCTCCAAGCTTCTTGGCAGCCTTCAGTCCCCTATCACAAATCTTGCAAGAGTACTCAAGCAGATTGCAGAGAAGGATCAGCCTGCTGCATAATTATCATACAGCGGCGTAAACAGTTTAAATTTTTCACAGGAGGAAAATAATAATGACAACACAGGAATTTATCGATGCTATTAAGGGCATGACAGTATTAGAGTTAAACGATCTCGTAAAGGCTTGCGAGGAAGAGTTCGGCGTATCTGCAGCAGCAGGCGTTGTAGTTGCAGCAGCAGGTCCTGCTGAGGCAGCTGAGGAGAAGACAGAGTTCGACGTAGAACTTACAGAAGTTCCCGCTGATGCAAAGATCAAGATCATCAAGGTTGCTCGTGAAATCACAGGCCTTGGTCTTGGTGAAGCAAAGGCTCTCGTTGAAGCAGCTCCTAAGGTAATCAAGGAAGGCGCTTCCAAGGCAGTAGCTGAAGAACTCAAGAAGAAGCTCGAAGAAGCTGGCGCAAAGGTTACTTTAAAGTAATAGAGCCTGATATCAGATTTTTTAAATCCGCATCGCAAGGTGCGGATTTTTTTGTGCGAATAGCGAGAAGCCACCTGCAGAGCAACTTAATGAGCTGTTTTGAAACATGTTGTTGAAGAATACATGATTTCATACTTTAGGTAAGGAATGCAAAATTCGCCATTTTGCGCCTAATTTGAGGTGAAAATTAGGTATGAAAGGCTAAATCAGCCTGTTTATACCTAATTCTTAGGTATGGAAGGCAAAAGTCAGCGCTTTATACCTAAACTTTAGGCACAGAATTCAAGAAAGATGTATTGGTGCCTAAAAAATGGAAGAATTTAGGTAAAGAGTGTCGGATTTGGTGTTTTATACCTAATCCGCGGCGAAAATTAGGTATGAAAGAGATAATTAGCCGCGTCATACCTAAATTGATACAAGTTGCAGCTCCCTCAGTCAGGCGGGGATTATTTATTTTACGAGCCGT
>JAZLLG010000061.1:0-6073 GCA_045598045.1 Lachnospiraceae bacterium
ACATCCCCGTCCCCCGGTATCACTTTTTTGCTGTTTTTATTTTTCAACAGAGAATTTAAAGATTGTTGCGGTGTCGTATTCTTCGCCTGCTTTAAGAACGGAGCTCTTAAAGAAAGGCTTTTCATTGCAGGCATCGGGATAATACTGAGTCTCAAGGCAGAAGCCTTCGCGACGCTTATAAACGTATCCGCCCTTGCCGGCTACTTTGCCGTCAATGAAGTTGCCGACGTAAAGCTGCATTCCGGGAAGGTCTGTGTAGACCTCGAGCTTACGACCGGATTTAGGATCGACAGCGGTACATACAAGCTCGCAATCCTCGCCGGAATTGTTCAGGCAGTAGTTGTGATCGTAACCACCGGCCTGCTTTAAAGGAAGGTAGTCTTCTTCGATGCGGTCGCCGATTCTTGTGGCTTTGCGGAAATCCATCGGTGTGCCTTCAACGGGACGAAGCTCTCCGGTGGGAATGAGCTTGTTGTCTGTAGGTGTGAAGTTATCTGCATCGATCCAAAGAACTGTGTCAAGGATGGAACCGGAAGCCTGACCGGAAAGATTGAAGAAGGTGTGGTTTGTAAGGTTTACGACGGTGTCTTTGTCTGATACCGCATGGTATTCGATAACGAGTTCGTTGTCTTCTGTAAGGGAGTAGCCTACGGATACATCAAGATTGCCGGGGAAGCCCTGCTCCATATCGGGGCTGAGACGTGAGAACTCAACGGTTATTTCGTTCTCGTCTTCAAATACTTCTGCTTCGTACATGAAATTGTTGTAGCCCTTGAAGCCGCTGTGAAGATTGTTGCCGTTATCATTGTTTTCAAGAGTGTACTTTTTGCCGTTGATTTCGAATGAACAGTTGGCAATACGGTTACCGTTTCTTCCAATGAAGGCTCCGTAGTATGTGTGGTTGAGGTCATAACCCTTAACGTCGTCGTAGCCAAGAGTGATGTCTGTTATTTTGCCGTCCTTGTCGGGAGTGTAAATGCCGACAATTGTTGCGCCGAAGTCGGAGAGGGAAACTCTCATTCCTTTACTGTTTTCGAGTGTGTAAAGGGTTGCTTCCTCACCGTTTTGTGTTTTACCAAAAGCGGTCTTTGTTATTTTCATGATTTCCTCCTTTTTGAGCCGATGGCCCAATGCTGTGTTGATTTTACATCATATTAAGGAAAAAAATCTACCCTTTTTATAAATATTTGCGAAAATCGTGCATAATGCGGTGATTAGTGAGAATAGTGCAATTGACATAACGATTTGGAATTGTTATATTCGTATAGACGAATTAAATTAAGATATCGGTTTCATGGTATCAGAAGGGGTATGTCAATGACAATAAGCGAAAACATTTTCAGATTGATTAATGAACGCAACATCAAGCAGAAGGAATTTTCACAGCTTACAGGCATTTCAGAAAGCACAATCTGCGACTGGAAAAGAAAAGCAACCAATCCTTCTTCGGACAAGATAATGATTATCTGTGAGGTACTCGGTGTGAGCCCTTATGAACTGCTGGCAACCTGTGAAGGCAAAAAGCTTGTTCAGACGGATTCCATAACTGTTGACAAGAACTCCGATGAATACGAAGTGGTTCGTATAATGCGTGAATGTGATGCGGCTGTCAAAAACCGTATTATCGGCTATGCACAGGCAACCGCCGATGAAATGAACGCCAAAAAGACAGCAGTAAAGCCTTTAAAAGCTGTCGCAGAGAAAAAACAGCCAGAAAAGAAGCCTGCAGTAACTGCATCCACTAAAAAGGGCGGGAAGACTTCCGCAAAGAAGCCGGCTAAAAAGACTAACTCGAAAAAGTAAGTGGAGGTTGATAAATGGACGAATTTGAACAGAATTTACGTGAAGAAGAGCAGCATGTTACCATAATGCAGGAGTCGGATTCTCCGGTCAAAGCCGCCGCAAAAGAAGTCAGGAACATAATTGCTTCTCCGAAGTTTCTGACAATGATTGTTCTTTTGGCAGTATCGGTTCCGTTGACGGTTTTCGGCAGTATTACATACTTCCGAAATTATATAATTTATTTGGTTTCAACCTTAGAAGGTATTGTCAATCCCAGGGAAATTGATTCTTTTTATGATGCATTGAATGCCTCGGGAATCACGAGCACAGCTGCACTCTGGGGTGTCGGCATAGCGGCACTTTGCGAATGCATTCCGCGTATTGTTACAACAATAGGCTATGCTGTGGCATATTCATCAGCCGGTAAACCGACGGAAAAGATGAAAACCTCGGGACTTACGGTGCTGAAGGTTATGAATATCATCAGTATCGTCGGATATGCTCTTTTGGCTGTCGTTGAAGTGACGATTATTCCTATTGTTTTGGTAATAATGTCATCTGATGCTTATCAGTCAACGTTTACTCGTGAGGAGCAGATTGTGTTCTCCGTTACAAAGAGTATCCTTATTGTAGTTGCTGTCATACTGGCCGTTGTATACATTGGCATTGCGCTCTTGTATATTTTCAGAGGTGTTGGCTTTAACAGGGCAATAGAATCCACTAAGTCGGTTTTGAACGGTGAGGTTCCCAATAAAAAGATTACAGGGTTCGCTCCTGTATTCCATATTGTTGCATCGTCATTTGCGCTGTTTGGAAGTTTATCTTTGCTGATGTTTGGAGGCTGGATGCTTTCCTTAGTAAACATTTCTCTTGGAATTGCAGGTATTTTCCTTGGAACTACGATTCTTAAGATTAAAGATGTGGTAAAGGGTGTTAATGTCAAATAAGGAGCAGATATGAAAAAGTTTGTTACATGGTTTCATGAGAGGGCATCGATAAAGACGAAGATTTTGCTTTGCCTTGTTGTGTTTCTTGGAATCGGTTATGGCTTTCTCGGAATATATGCGTACAGCATAGGAAAAGAAATGGTGTCATACGCACAGGAATGCCCGCCGGAAGAGCTTGGTGATCTGATGAACAGATACAGGCCGGCGTATGTATCGTGTCTGTTTGTTGCAGTAGTTCTGTTCATAGGTGCCATAGTCCTGGGCAACATACTTGTAAACGTTCTGTCAAAGCGAATTAATCTTCTGACAAGACAGGCGGAAGCCGTTTCCAACGATGACCTTGAGGGCATTCCGAAAACAGATGCAACGGATGAAATCGGTGTTGTTACAAACGCCATAAGTGTCATGACGGAAAAACTTAAGGAAAAGGCAATTGAGGCGAGCGATGCCAATACCGCTAAAACGGATTTCCTTTCCAGAATGTCCCATGACATAAGAACACCTATGAATGCCATCAGAGGTATGGTCGAGATTATTAAAAAGAATCCCGATGATAAGCCACGTGTAGATGACTGTATTCGTAAAATCGACATAAGTACCAACCACCTGCTTGTTCTCATAGACGAAATACTGGATATGTCCAAGCTTGAAAACGGTGAGTTTACGCTTACAAATGATGCCTTTGACATGGAAGAGCTCATTAATGACTGTTACGGTATTGCTTACGGACAGGCAGCGGAACGAGACATCAAAATGCAGCTTAATATGGCACAGCTTCCGAATAAGCGTGTGTTCGGATGTGAGCTGTATACAAGAAGAGTAATCACAAACATCCTTAACAACGCCATCAAGTTCAACAAGGACCAGGGCGAAGTTACGATGGAGGTTTACGAAAAGAAGAGCGACTCACAGAGAGTAACCTTTGAGTTTATCGTCAGCGATACCGGTATCGGTATGAAAGAAGATTTCCTTGCAAAGATATTCGAACCTTTCGTACAGGGCGATGAAGGCGGAGCAAGATCCAGTTACACCGGAACGGGACTTGGTCTTTCGGTTGTAAAGAAAATTATTGATATGATGGGCGGAAAGATTCATGTTGAATCTGAAGTCGGAGTCGGTTCGACGGTTACTTTCTCCATTACTTATGTCATCGATGCAGAGAAGGCATCCGATGATGAAATCAGAGCGGGCAACATTCGTGAAGGCATTGAAAACTCCAGAATGCTCCTCGTTGAAGACAACGAGCTGAATATGGAAATCGCAAAATACATGCTTGAAAACTGGGGCGTTAAGG
Organism: Lachnospiraceae bacterium; assembly: GCA_045598045.1. Taxonomy (GTDB): domain Bacteria; phylum Bacillota; class Clostridia; order Lachnospirales; family Lachnospiraceae; genus RGIG3528. Next base: position 4,024 of record JAZLLG010000061.1, read on the forward strand.
TTGATACGGCAGAAAACGGAAAGATTGCCGTTGATAAGTTTGATGATTCTGCACCGTTCACTTACGATCTCATTCTTATGGATGTCAGAATGCCGGAAATGGACGGTATCGAGGCTACGAAGGTAATACGAAGCCTTTCAAGACAGGATTCCAAGCTCGTCCCCATTGTTGCCCTTTCGGCAAATACATATGTGGAAGACATTAAAGCAGTTAAGAGTGCGGGAATGAACGATCATCTTGCAAAGCCTATAGATATTGACAGATTGTATGAAGTAATCACAAAGCAGAAGAAGCTTTATGATTCCAAGCGTATCGGAAGACCGTATTCACAGCTTTTCACGGGAGAAGATTTGAAGTAAACGAAATACAGCGGCTTAGGATTCACTCGATTCCCAAGCCGCTGTATTTGCACATAAGCGAGCGGGAGTCAGCCTACGCGATCATTACAACAGCTTATAAAAAAAGCTTCAAAATATTACAAAAAAGACACTTGCATTTTTATTCGCACTTATGTATAATACGGAACAAAGTATTTTTGTATACAAAAATACAATTTGAAAACATATGGAGGATTCTTAATGAACGCTTATATTGAGAGAGTTATCGAAGAAACTAAGAAGAAAAATGCAGCAGAACCCGAATTCCTGCAGACTGTAGAAGAAGTTCTTACATCCCTTGAGCCTGCTGTTAATCAGCACCCTGAGTATGAAAAGTATAAACTTCTTGAAAGACTTGTTGAGCCTGAAAGACAGATTATGTTCCGTGTAGTATGGACAGACGATGCAGGCGAAGTACATGTAAACCGTGGTTATCGTGTACAGTTTAACAGCGCAATCGGACCTTACAAGGGCGGCCTTCGTTTCGCTCCTTCAGTATACATCGGTATCATCAAGTTCCTCGGCTTTGAGCAGACATTCAAGAACAGCCTTACAAGCCTTCCTATGGGCGGTGGTAAAGGTGGCGCTGACTTCGATCCCAAGGGCAAGTCAGATGCAGAAATCATGAGATTCTGCCAGGCATTCATGACAGAGCTTTACAGACATATCGGTCCTGACGTAGACGTTCCTGCAGGCGACCTCGGTGTAGGCGGCACAGAAATCGGCTATATGTTCGGTCAGTATAAGAGAATCAGAAACGCATATGAGAACGGCGTTCTTACAGGTAAGGGCTTAAGCTTCGGCGGTTCCCTCATCCGTCCTGAAGCAACAGGCTTCGGTGCTACATACTTCTTCAACGAAGTTCTTAAGCATGAAGGTAAGGACATTAAGGGCATGAGATTTGCTCTTTCAGGTTTCGGTAACGTTTCATGGGGCGCTTGCAAGAAGCTCATCGAGCTTGGTGCAAAGGTTGTTTCCATTTCCGGACCTGACGGATATGTATACATCGAGAACGGTATGACACCTGAGCAGAACGACTACATGCTTGAGATGAGAGCTTCCAGAAGAGACCGTTGTGAAGATTTCGCAGACAAGTTCGGCGTTCCTTTCTTCAAGGGTCAGAAGGTTTGGGGCAACGTTGACGCAGACGTTTATATGCCTTGTGCAACACAGAACGAAATCCGCATCGAAGATGCAGAGAAGATTGTTGCAAAGGGTGTTAAGTACGTTAACGAAGTTTCCAACATGCCTACAACAAACGATGCTATGGCATATCTCCAGAAGAATGGTGTACTTATTGCTCCTTCAAAGGCTGTTAACGCAGGCGGCGTTTCCGTATCCGGCCTCGAAATGAGCCAGAACAGTGAGAGACTTTCCTGGACAGCAGAGGAAGTTGATGAGAAGCTTAAGATGATCATGAAGAACATCCACGCTAACATCGTTGATGCCTGCGATTCTTACGGTATCGGCTACAACCTCGTTGCAGGTGCAAACCTTGCAGGCTTCAAGAAGGTTGCAGATGCTATGATGGCACAGGGCTTAGTATAATACAGAGCTGATGTGACATTACAACATAGGCTTTTAAGTTAATAGTTTTCATGTTGAATTTACCCCCTCCCGAGGCAGACGGGAGGGGGGCTTTTTTGGAAAGGATCCTTTTGGAAGGAAAATGA
>JAZLLG010000062.1:0-6460 GCA_045598045.1 Lachnospiraceae bacterium
GCAAAGGACCCTTTTGGAAGAAAAATGACAGCAGTAGGATACGGAATTTTCGGAGGAGTATACTAATTTGCGAGAAATGTACGGTGTAGGATACGGAATTTCCGATGGGATATCCAAATTCACAGAAAATGTGGCTCTGTAGGATACGGAATAAAAAAATACGTATACTGAAAGGCTGATATAGATCGAGATAGTATATATGTGGCTTAAATGTGTATCCTAATGTTTTGGATTAACACGGAATAGCATATTTGAACACGAATCGAATATCTTACATTATTCAAATTGAGAAATATCGGGATCCCACATGAGTAATGCGGTTCCACTTGACGTCTGTCAGTGAATTTACTACTATTAGTTTCGGAAATTATTGATGAGGCAGAGTGTGGTATTCATATGGAAATAGAGAATGGTCAGCAGAATATTCTTTCTTCGGTTTTGACTCTTTCCGAAAGAATGCAGGAGGAACTTGTTCAGTGTCTCATGTTTGTTACGGCAAGCGGAGCAGATGCGGATGAGGTGAGCAGAGGCTTTCTTGCAAAAAAGGAGATTACGAATGGTACGTCCTTCTGTAAGAGAGAATCAAAGAAACTCCTTGAGGACTTTAAGGAGTATTGCATAAGAGAGATTGAAACTTCTTCGACGAATATTAACGATACACGCCTCATACTTGAGCGCAAGCCGCTGTTTTCCAAGACTTTTGTTGAAGAGGATGTTGCTGACGGTGACATACCGGAGACAATACGAAAAAAACTTGGGAATGTCGAGAGGATACATCATTACAAAGATGTTTTTAACTCCAAAGGGAGGGACTTCCTCGAAGACAAGTATTCCGGCATGGTGATGCTTGCAAAGAACAGGGACAAGCTTTTTTATGCAGGCGCACCATTTTGCCAGAGCTTCGGGAACGAACATTTCTACTACACTTCGTGTGTTAAAAACTGTATTTATGACTGCAGCTACTGTTATCTTCGAGGTATGTATCCGTGCGGGATCATCACGGTGTTTGTGAATTTGGATGATTACTTCAGAGAATTGGATGAAATACTTCGGGAACATTCGGTTTACCTTTGTGTTTCATATGACACAGACCTCCTTGCACTGGAACCTTTACTCGGATATTGCAGGAAATGGATAGAGTATGCCGGAAAACACCCGAACCTGAAAATCGAGATACGAACAAAGTCGGGGAATGCCGACGCAGTTCGCAAACTCAGTGATGTAAGCACCGATAATGTTATTTTTGCGTGGACTTTATCACCTGATGAAATAGTCAAAGCGGCTGAAACAAATGTACCATCGCTTGGGGAACGTTTAGAAGCCGCAAAGGCTGCCAAAGAGTCGGGATACCCCGTAAGACTGTGCTTTGATCCGATGATTTTCCATGCAGGCTGGAAGGAAAGCTATAGAAAACTTTTCAGTCATGTCTTTGAAGAATTAATGCCTGAAGATATATCTGATATTTCTGTAGGGGTATTCAGAATTTCAAACAATTATCTGAGAAGGATGCGTAATATTTCCACAGACATGATAACAGCTTTCCCGTACGTCACCGAAGAAGGGGCATGTCATTACGGGGCACTTTCGGATGAAATGCAGCAGTTTGCAGTGAAGGAACTTGCGAAGTATTATCCTTCCGACAGGATTTTCAGCTGGGAATAGTATAATACATAACGTTTATATGCCATAATTTAGCCGAATTGCATCGGGATTCTTCATAATTCATGATTCCGATGCTTTTTTTCGGATACATTCATGCTTGAGAGCATCGAATTGGCGCTTTTATGAAAACCCGATGCCTTAGCCCGAGGCAACCATCCTTTTTTGGCATCGGGAAAGCGCATTTATGAAATCCCGATGCTTTAGCACTAGACAATCATTCTTCCTGGGCATCGAAAAAGCATATTTATGAAAATTCCGATGCTTTTCGACTTACGAGCTTAATCATCGTTCTGAAATCGGGCATAAAAAGGCTGAAAAAATGTACCCTCTTTACCGGACAAACCGATAAGGAGGGTACATATGGTTTATTCTATGGAACACTCTTTGCGACAAAGAACCGTCCCCAAAACATATCAGATTTTATCAAGTGCCTGTGCGATGTCTGCGATAAGGTCTTCCTTATCTTCGAGACCGCATGAGAAACGTACAAGGTTAGGATATACACCGCATGCAAGAAGCTCGTCATCGCTCATCTGGCGGTGTGTTGCGCTTGCAGGGTGGAGACAGCAGGAGCGCGCGTCCGCAACGTGGGTTTCGATAGCTGCAATCTTAAGCCCCTTCATGAAAGCTTCAGCTGCTTTACGGCCACCCTTTATACCGAAACTTACTACTCCGCAAGAACCATTGGGAAGGTACTTCTCTGCAAGAGCATGGTACTTGTCTCCCGGAAGTCCGCAATAGTTTACGTACTCGATTTTGGGATGCTTGCTTAAGAACTCTGCAACGGCCATACCGTTTTCTGCATGACGGGCAATACGAACGTGGAGAGATTCGAGTCCGAGATTCAAAATGAAAGCGTTTTGAGGGGACTGAATGGAACCGAAGTCACGCATAAGCTGTGCCGTACATTTTGTGATGAAAGCGCCGCCGTTACCAAACTTTGTTGCATATGTGATGCCGTGGTAAGAATCATCGGGGGTTGTGAGACCGGGGTATTTGTCTGCATGAGCCATCCAGTCAAAATTGCCGGAGTCAACAATGGCACCACCTACTCCTGCGCCATGTCCGTCCATGTATTTTGTTGTGGAGTGAGTAACAATGTCTGCTCCCCACTCAATGGGACGGCAGTGAACAGGTGTTGCAAAGGTGTTGTCTACGATAAGAGGAACACCATGTGCGTGTGCAACCTTGGCAAAAAGCTCAATATCAAGAACAGTAAGGGCAGGATTTGCGATGGTTTCACCAAAAACAGCTTTTGTGTTGGGCTTGAAAGCTGCATTAAGCTCTTCTTCGGTGCTGTCGGGTGAAACGAAAGTGAAATCGATGCCCATTTTTCTCATGGTAACGGAGAAAAGATTGAAAGTACCGCCATATATGGAGGAGGAAGCTACGATATGGTCGCCGCAGTTTGCAATGTTGAATACAGCGTAGAAGTTTGCTGCCTGACCTGAGGATGTGAGCATTGCTGCGGTGCCGCCTTCGAGCTCGGCTATTTTAGCGGCAACGTAATCATTTGTGGGATTCTGAAGTCTTGTATAGAAATATCCGCTTGCTTCGAGATCGAAGAGTTTACCCATGTCTTCGCTTGTGTCATATTTGAAAGTTGTGCTCTGAACAATGGGAATCTGACGCGGCTCACCGTTTTTAGGTGTGTAACCGCCCTGAACGCATTTGGTGTTGATTTTGTAATCGCTCATAAGTGCCTCCTTGGTGTTGCATAATATTCCACAATAATAGTGTATAAAACCTGCGTAGTCAAGGGAAATATACATGTATACAAAATATTTAATGAAACTTATTAGTGCGCGAAATCATGTGGGTACAAAGCCTCTCTTTTATTGACAAATATGTTATAATGACGAAATCGGAGGTAGGAATATGGGAAAGACTTATACAGTGCGATGCAAGTCGCTGAATGAAAAAGGCGAAGGCGTTGCGACCTTTAATAACAGTAAATTTGAGGTTCCTTACGCGCTCCCCGGAGAGAAGTGCGATATAGAACTTGTATATAAAGGAAATGGTTCAAGAGCAGAGGCAAAAGCAAAACTTGTAAATGTGATTGAGCCTTCAAAAGACAGGGTGGAAGCAGGATGCCCACTTTACGGCAAATGCGGTGCATGCAATCTTCTTCACATGAATTATGATGCGGAACTTAAGTTTAAGCAGGAAAAAGTAGCTGCGCTTTTAAACAGATTCGGTGGAGAACAGCTTCCCATTATTACATCGGAAAAGCCTGAACACTACAGAAATAAAGTATATGCGGCTTTTGATTTTGTCGTTTCAAAAGGACATTCCAAAATAGTTGCGGGAATGTACGATGAAAATTCTCATGAAGTTACCGGCACAACGGACTGTCTGCTTCAACATGCTACAGCCAATTCCATAATCAAAACCATTATAGATATTATGCGCATCACCGGGACACGTGCCTATGACGAAGACACGAAAACAGGTGTACTCAGACATTGCTACATAAGGGTGTCTCAAAAGACGGGAAAGGTTATGCTCGTTCTTGTTACCGGTACTCCCGACTTACCGTGCAAAAAGCAGTTCATTGATACACTTACAAAAAAACATCACTGTATCTCCACAATCATCCATAACGTTAACATGAAAAAGACAAGCATGGTTCTTGGGGACAGAGATACGATCATTTACGGCCCGGGCTTTATAGAAGATGAATTATGCGGTGTTACTTTCAGAATATCACCACATTCGTTCTATCAGGTTAATCCTGCGCAGACGGAAAAACTCTACAGAACAGCAATTGATTTTGCGGAGCTTAAGCCGCTCGATAACGTTATTGATGCATATTGCGGCATCGGCACCATCTCGCTTATTGCTTCCGAAAAGTGCGGAAGCGTAACCGGGGTCGAGCTTAACAAAGAGGCAGTACGGGATGCGGCAAAGAATGCAGAGCTTAACAAGGCGGACAATGTCACATTTGTAGCGGGAGACGCAGGAGAATTCCTTAAACAGTGCGATGAAAAAACGGATGTCGTATTTATGGATCCTCCGAGGTCCGGAAGCAGCGAAACGTTTTTGCGGGCTGTATGCGACTCGGAAGCATCGAAAATTGTTTATATTTCCTGCAATCCGGAAACTCAGGTCAGAGACATTGAGTTTTTAACAAAAAACGGCTACAAGCTTGTAAAATGGCAGGCTGTTGATATGTTCAGCAAAACAGCGAATGTTGAGACGGTATGTCTTTTGTCCAAACTTCATGAGGCTAAGCATCATGTGAGTGTGAAGCTGGATATGGATGAGATGGATATTACTTCGGCAGAGAGTAAGGCTACTTATGAGGAGATTAAGAAGTATGTGGCTGAGCATAATGATGGGATGAAGGTAAGTAGCCTTAATATTGCGCAGGTGAAAGCTAAGTACGGAATCATAGAAAGAGAAAACTACAATCTGCCAAAAACGGAAGATTCAAGACAACCACAGTGTCCGAAAGAAAAAGAGGATGCGATTATGGAGGCATTGAAAGCTTTTCAGATGATATAGAATCTGTCACGGCAGGATATACAGGTAGTGGCGCCATGGTGCATAAATACTGGATTTTTGCCTGTATGATGGTTGATTTTACACCTTGTTTATACCTTTAGTGTTAGTTTGAAGGGTCATCCCGGACAAGGTATTGAAAAAAGTGATTCAATGAGATAAAAAAGATATAATATTTTGCAGAAGCCATATAAAACTTTTGGAGGAGCGTACATGCAGATATTCGAATTGGACGATAAAGATAGGGAATTGATTGATTTAGGACTTGCGGTTTTGAAAGAGAATTTCGATGATGGCGTTTATAATCATACTGTGGGATGCGCTCTTCTATGCAAAAACGGAAAAGTCTACAAGGGTGTAAACTGTGATGGGATACATGGGTCATGCGCAGAGTATATTACTATCGGTATGGCAATATCTGCAGGTGAGCGAGAATTCGACACTATCGTTGCTGTCCACGACAAACACTTGAACTGTGTCATACCTCCATGTGGAAATTGCAGACAGATGTTATTTGAATACTGTCCGGACATTAAGGTTATCGTTAATGACGACAACGGGAAGCTGATTAAGGTCAGCGCAAGAGATTTGTTGCCTTTCGCATGGCAGTCGGTTATTTGCTAATAAATTACTAAATAAGAATTACGGAGGAATGATTATGAATGTTGAATATGCCTGGAATGCCCTTCGCGCGCGGTGCAGTTTGCCCGACAAAAAGGAATCCAATCCCGCCGTAAATTCTGGCTGTCTTTCAAGGGGTTTTCCTGAATTGGCAGACGAAATAAATTTTGAGGAGGTGGTATGAAATGATTGACAAAGCACGGAATAAAAAAGCGTTTGCAAGAGTTATATCGCTGATTTTCATCGTTGTGCTGTTGATCTCTGCCATGCCCTGCATGGCATTTGCCGGAGAAAACAAGGATATGATTACCTCATTTACCGACCTGAAAACGGCGATCCGCGCGGCAAAAGACGGAGACACCCTATATGTCGGAGATATTGACTTCACGCCGTCGGGCAATATTTTCAATTCTTTGATGCGTGTTGAAACGGATAAGAGTCTTATCATCAAAAGCGGGAAAAACGACGGAAAGGCTGTATTTACGAACGGCAGTTTTATTCTTTCCGGATCAAAGACAAGCGACAGCAGAAACACGTTTCACTTTGAAAATATCATTTTTGACGGCGGCGTCGATACCTCCTCGCTGAAGTTCTCCGATTATGACTATCAGTGGAGCGAGGAAGAACAGAGATATCTTCTGGACGAACCGAGAGTCGCACAATACGCGCTTTC
>JAZLLG010000063.1:0-28130 GCA_045598045.1 Lachnospiraceae bacterium
GGTTGTGTATTCATTTTCGTAAACGAAAATGAACACACAACCCCGTTTTTTGCGCCTTTCAGAGTTTTCAGACTCAAAAAAATGAATACACAACCCCGTCCCCTAGTATCATTTTTCTACTGTAGTTATTGACAAAAGCAAACATAGATGGTATTATGCAGTTGAACGATTGTTCAACTACGAAAGGAACTCATATGAACCGTATTGATATGTGTGATTGCGAAGTCATCCATGAGGAAATTGTCAGCGAAGTTAAGAAGGCAATGAAAGAACAGGATGATTATGTAAAAATGGCGACGCTGTACAAGCTGTTCGGTGATGGCACAAGGGTGCAGATTATGCATGCTTTGGAGCAGAGTGAGATGTGCGTGTGCGATCTTGCTGTACTGCTTGGAATGTCAAAGTCTGCAATTTCCCACCAGCTTAAATCCTTGCGACTTTTAAATCTCGTGAAATCACGCAGGGAAGCGCAGATTGTGTATTATTCGCTTGCGGACGAGCATGTTAAAAAAATACTTGATATGGGCTTTGAGCATATTTATGAATAAGTAATGCAACTAACAGTTGTTTTTTATACTTTTAGTTGAATGAGTGAACAACTACGACTTACAAAAAAACGAAAGTGAGTAGAATTATGAACGAAAAAGACAATGAGAAAAGGGTATTTGAGGAAGAAGAGGAAGAATGCGACAGCCGAGTGCTTATTGTTCGACTTATTTGCGGTGCTGTTATTTTTGTGGCGGGTCTGGCTACAAAGTTTCTTTTAAAAACAACGGAACCTGTTCAGCTTGCTTTGATGGTAATTGCATATCTTGTTTTGGGATATGATGTGTTATGGCGTGCACTTAAAAATATAGTGAGAGGACGTATCTTTGATGAGCAATTCCTTATGAGCCTTTCGACACTTGGAGCTTTTGCAATACAAGAATATCCGGAAGCAGTAGCTGTAATGTTGTTTTATCAATTCGGAGAATTTTTGCAGGATCTTTCCGTTGATCGGTCCAAAGATTCCATTACAGAACTTTTGGACATACGGCCTGATTCAGCTGCTTTATACAAAAACGGGGATGTTACTGTTGTTACACCGAATGCGGTCGAAGTAGGAGATTTGATTATTGTTAAGCCGGGTGAACGAATTCCTTTGGATGGTATTATTTCAGAAGGAGAAGCCATGCTTGATACAAAAGCATTAACCGGTGAGGCTGTGCCGAGACACGTTAAAGCCGGCGATGAGATCATTTCGGGATGCATAAACACGAGCGGCGTTTTAAAAATCAAAGTTACAAAGACATTCGGCGAATCTACGGTTTCCCAAATTGTCAATCTTGTGGAAAACGCCGCTGACAGAAAAGCACCGACGGAGAACTTCATCACTGCATTTGCACGATATTACACACCGATTGTTGTAGTTATGGCTTTATGTCTTGCGTTGCTCCCACCGCTTTTTCTTAACGGTGAGTGGAAGGAATGGTTATCACGTGCTCTTGTTTTCCTTGTAATATCCTGCCCTTGTGCTTTGGTAATTTCCATTCCGCTCACTTTCTTCGGTGGAATCGGAGCCGCATCAAAACATGGTATCCTTGTAAAAGGCGGCAACTATCTGGATGCATTAAATAAAGTCGATACGGTTGTTTTTGATAAAACGGGCACACTGACAAAAGGAGTTTTCAAAGTAACAAGTATTATTCCCTCGGATGGCTTTTCTTCAGACGAGGTACTGCAATATGCTGCTTCGGCTGAAAGAATGTCAAATCATCCTATTGCCAAATCCATTACCGAGGCTTGTGATAAGCTACCGGACATAAATGCATCAGTTACCGAATTCAAAGAAATATCAGGCCGTGGAATTTCGGCAAAGATTGGTGAACATAACGTGCTCGTTGGCAATGGTATGCTGCTCAAGGATTGCGGTGTTACGTTTGTTACATGCGAAAAAATCGGAACGAAAGTATATGTTGCAATTGATAATAAATATGCCGGATGTGTCGTAATCTCCGATGAAATCAAGGATGACAGCAGAAGGGCCGTCGAAGCTTTAAAAAACTTCGGTGTAAAAAAGACGATTATGCTTACCGGTGATGATGAGACGATAGGAAAAGCGGTGGCAGACGAGATTGGCCTTGATGAATATCATGCAGGATTATTACCGCATCAAAAGGTCGAAAAAATAGAAGCAATCGATGTTGCTAAAGATTCCGGCTCGAAACTCGTTTTTGTCGGAGACGGAATTAACGACGCTCCGGTGCTTGCGCGAGCCGACATTGGAATAGCAATGGGCGCTCTTGGCTCTGATGCAGCCATTGAAGCGGCAGATATTGTTCTTATGACGGATGAACCGTCTAAGATTGTTGAAGCAATTAAAATTTCTAAAGCGACAAGGCGAATCGTCTTTGAAAATATTATTTTTGCTCTCGCTGTTAAAATTGTTTTTCTCGTTTTGGGAGCGTTAGGGATAGCCGGCATGTGGATTGCTGTTTTCGGTGATGTGGGTGTAGCTTTGATAGCTGTTTTCAATGCTATGCGAATAATGAAAAAATAAGTATATCTAAGTGATTAAAAATATACTGATGCAGCTGCCGGAGACTTGACAAGAAGACGACAATCATTTATAGTTTAATGGTAATAGTTCTCAATAAGCAATTATTCTTAATAAGAGGTCAATTCGATGAGAAATACAATTCAAAAGGAATTGGTGCTTAAAGCCGTTTTCGAACTACACTGTCACGTTACTGCTGAAGATGTTCATGATTTCATAGTTAAGGAACATCCTTCCGTAAGTTTGGGGACCGTGTATCGTAATTTGAAAACACTTTCTGAAGAAGGCAAAGTTAAGAAAATCGTTGTTCCGAATGGTCCGGACATGTTCGATTTTAATCTTAGCAATCACTACCATGTCAGATGCATTAAATGTGGCCGTGTTGAAGACGTCATTCTTACAGAAAGTCCGGATTATCTTCCGAAGGTGTCTGATTCTGCCGGATTTACGCTTCTTGGTTATGATTTGATTTTTAACGGAATTTGTGAAAAATGCTTAATTGAGAACGAGTAACAAAATATTCAAGATATCTGTTTTAAGGAGGAAAAAATAATGGCAAAGTATGTTTGTCCGGTATGCGGTTATGTGCATGAGGGTGACAGCGCACCTGCAGAATGCCCTGTTTGTCACGTAAGCGGAGAAAAATTTACAAAGGTTGAAGGCGAAATGAAGCTTGCTGCAGAGCATGAATATGGCATATATGCAAGATGCGTCAAAAATAATGATGCAATTTCGGACGAAGATAAGAAGTATATATTCGAACAGCTCATGGCGAATTTCAAAGGAGAGTGTTCGGAAGTCGGCATGTATCTCTGCATGGCCAGAATTGCTCACAGAGAGGGGTACCCCGAAGTTGGCCTTTATTGGGAAAAGGCAGCTTTTGAGGAGGCTGAGCATGCAGCAAAGTTTGCGGAGATTCTCGGTGAGGATCTTGAACCTAACATGAAGTCTACATCAAAGGATAATCTTAAGTGGAGAGTTGAATGCGAATTTGGTGCCACACAGGGTAAGTTCGATCTGGCTTCCTGCTGCAAGAATAACAATCTCGATGCGCTCCACGACACCATTCACGAGATGGCGAAGGATGAAGCAAGACACGGAAAAGCTCTCAAAGGATTGCTTGACAGATATTTTTGATACTAGGGGACGGGGTTGTGTATTCATTTTCTTAAACGAAAATGAATACACAACCCCGTTTTTGCGCCTTTCAGAGTTTTCAGACTCAAAAAAATGAATACACAACCCCGTCCCCTAGTATCATTTTTTTGACGTGTTTCCTGTTTTGTGCTAAAGTAACAGGGAAATAATATGGTAGCCGGGACAGCCGGCAGGAGGAAATGAAATGGCGGGAGGACGTTATTCGTTAGGCCCCAGAGGGTTCCTTACAGAGGAAGAAAAGGCAAATATGCCTAAAGTAACAAAGCAGCTTATAAAGAGGATTCTTGCATACCTGAAGCCGTATACGCTTCAATTTGTTTTTGTGTTTATTGCGATTCTCCTGTCTGCGGTTATAGGACTTTTGCCATCGATAATTACAGGAAAAATCGTTGATCAGGCGCTGGTGGGAGATGACCTTGCGCTCCTTATTAAACTGCTTGTCATGGCGTTTTGTGCGCTGACGGCCAGCCAGATAATCGGCGTTCTTGAAAGCTATATAAATGCATGGATTTCACAGCGCATTATTTTTGACATGAAAAATGAGATGTACAAACATCTTCAATACATGCCTCATGCATTTTTCACAACTGAAAAACAAGGCGATATCATTACAAGAATGAACACGGATATAAGCGGCGTGAGCACTGTTATTTCCGGCACTCTTTCGAGTATCGTAAGCAACATTGCCACGGTTGTCACAACTCTTGTGGCACTCTTTACAATGAGCCTTCCGTTGGCGTGCGTCGGTATTGCCATCATTCCCCTTCTCATTCTGCCCACAAAAAGCGCCGGCAAAACACGTTACAAGCTCCTTTCCGAGTCGCAGGCAAAGGACGATGAGCTCAATCAGATTATCAACGAAACCCTTTCCGTAAGCGGCTCCATGCTCGTAAAGCTCTTCACACGTGAGGATAAGGAATATAACAACTTTGTCAAAGTAAACGGCGAAACAACCCGGCTTGCACTAAAGGAGAGAAGAAGCGGAAAGTTCTTCCAGGTTGTCATGGGAATGTTTTCCCAGGTCGGCCCTCTGCTCATTTATTTTGCGGGCGGTCTTTTGATAATCAGAAAGTATGATACGGCTCTCACGGTAGGTACAATTACCGCTACTGTCGCACTCATTAACAGACTTTACAGACCTGTGGAATCACTTCTTAACATTTCGGTTGATTTCACAAGATCTCTGGCACTTTTCACGAGAATTTTTGATTATCTTGACAGAGAAAGCACCATCGTTTCACCCGAGAACGGACAGAAGCCTGACGTTACGAAACAAAATATCAAATATGACCACGTTGTATTTTCATACGATGAAGGTAAACCGTTACTTACGGACGTTGATTTTGAAGTGCCCGGAGGCAAGATGTATGCGATTGTCGGTCCGTCGGGCTCAGGTAAATCCACCGTTGTAAACTTTATTCCAAGACTTTACGATGTACTTGGCGGTAAGGTCACAATAGCCGGCGTCGATGTCAGAGATTTCGATCTTTCATACCTTCGCCAGTGTGTCGGCGTGGTTACTCAGGAAACGTATCTTTTCAACGGAACCATACTTGAAAATCTTCGATATGCAAAAGAAGATGCAACAATGGAAGAAGTCGAAAATGCCTGCAAAATCGCAAACATACATGAATTCATTATGAATCAGCCGAAGGGCTATGACACTGAAGTCGGTAACCGCGGACTTAAGCTTTCGGGCGGTGAAAAGCAACGTATTTCACTTGCGCGTGTAATTCTTAAAGACCCGAAGATACTCATTCTTGATGAAGCAACATCAGCACTTGACTCGATTTCCGAGAACTCCATTCAGGATGCTCTCGAGAAGATGATGGAAGGCCGTACGAGCCTTGTTATCGCTCACAGACTTTCCACTATTCTTAAAGCCGACAAGATTCTTGTAGTCAAAGACGGCGTCATTGCTGAACAAGGTACTCACGAAGAACTTCTGAAGCTGGGCGGCACATATCTTATGCTCTATGAAACACAGTTCCGTCAGGCAATCAACTATGAGAATGAGCACGGAGACAGCAAAAAAAGCTCCAATGCCATTGACATTCAAAGCTTCGGTACCGATTATGATGTTCGAAAAATTACCGAAGATGATATAGATGACGTTTATAACCTCTGTAAGTCAAATACAAAATATTACGAATACATTAAGTCAGTTCCCACAAAGGAAAGCCTTACGGAAGTCATTTCCGACATTCCGGACGGAACATGCGAGAAGGACAAGTATTTCGTTGGCTTCTTTGACAAGAAAAATAGGCTTGTTGCCGTACTTGACCTGATTACCGGATATCCCGAAAAGGATGATGCATTTATCGGGTGGTTTATGGTTGATGCAGAAAGTCAGGGGGAAGGCATCGGTTCGGACATTTTTGCGGATGTGAGAGCCGCAATGAAGAGCAGCGGTTATGATTATGTGGCACTGAGCTGCGTGAAGAACAACAAGGAAGCATTGGAATTCTGGAAAAAGCAGGGCTTCACCGAAAAGGAAAGCAATGACGAAAAAGTAAAGCTTGAAAGAAAGCTGTAATACGATAGGTAAGCGTGAAAAGGCAAACGTGCAATGATGTAGGAGCCCAATATGGTTTTTCTTGAGAAACCCGCAAAACGACAAGTGACAAGTTGCAATTACATAACCTCGGTTAACGGAATGCCTCACCCGGACAGAATTATGGAGGAGCATGATTTTCTATACATTCTTGAGGGAGACTGGGAAATATATGAGGATGGCATTTTGTACGAAATGCATAGTGATGATCTGCTCATTCTGAAAGCCGGAGCGCATCACTACGGCGTAAAGCCGTGTAACCCCGGGAACCGCCATATGTACTTCCACACGCCTCCGACTGAGGAAGAAAAAAACAAGTCTCATCCGGGAGAAAAAGGACGTGAAATCGGAAGCCTGATTCACTGCGCGGGAGCGCCGCAGGTGCGAAGATATTTCCAGGATCTGATTGCGGTTTACTGGTCTGATGGGGCAAACCGGGAAGAACAGATTTCGCTCCTTGTCAATCTGATTATCAGTATTGTTTTTGAATTGGACGAATCCTCGTACGAAAGCATAATCGGGGACACGATTGTGGAAGATGTCTGCCGAAAGCTTCGAACATCGCCGCAATGTATGTTCACGGCCCAGGAGCTTTCCAAAGAATATTTCATCTGCGCACGCACACTGAACAATCGGTTTATTAAGGCTTTCGGCAAGAGCTTCCACGACTATCAGGCAGACCTTAAGCTAAATATGATTCAGCAGTATCTTCGTTGCCAGCCGGAGGTGACGCTTAAGGAAGCAGCCATGAACTTCGGCTTTTGCGATGAATTTCATCTGAGCCACGCATTCAAAAAGAAATTCGGAGTCAGTCCGACAGAATACAGGAACAGGAGCACTCTGTAGGGATGGCAGGAGTGTCACCTTGGACTTGGCCGGTAGCCTGAAGCTACGTGGTATCCATATGACCATTATACGGAAAAAGATACCAAAATCAGGCATTTCAGGCCTTGCTTCCAGCCCCCGGTGGTATCCATATGACAATAAATCTTAAAAAGACCTCACTTCCGTGCTGTGGAGTGAGGTCTTTTCCCGTTTTTTAAGGATATAGATACCGCCGCATCGTTGAAAAGTATAAATTCAACGCGAAATGGTACCTTTTTGATGAAAACCTAATCAATAGATACCGGATAGTTTTCATATCTGTCGAGAGCACACATGCAACATCGACTTTTCTTCAGTCAGGAAAGCCGTCTTACAGAGTAATGTTTTCTCCCTTAAGGCCGATGAAAGCACGGTCGGGACATCCACCCTCTTTGTGAGCGATGAGCCACTTGTTGACTGCAAGAAGAAGCTTGTCCTCTGCAAGATCGTCGGGGTAGTTAACGATGTCGGCATTTGTTCCCTTAGGAAGAACAACAATGCCTCTGAAGCCCTTATTGCCTGATGCTGTGCAAGGAGCATAGTGAAGAGTTGTGCCGTAGATTTCAACAGCAACGCCTGCGGGAACGAGGAAAGCTTCAATCTTCTTTGTGTCGTATGTGTAGTCGTCTTCAACGTCTCTTTCGTCGCCAAGAAGAAGAATCATGTCGTAAAGGGCGATGTTGATTTCGGAGCAACGATGATACTCAACTGCGTTGAGCTTGTTGTTGTTTCCGTTACAGAAGCCTACCTGAACGGGCATTTTGCCGTAGAAGCTGTCTGTGAACTGCTTGAAGGAAGCATCTGCTTCAAGGTCCTTATCGGAAGCAACGTAGATTACTTCGTCAGCCGGCATGGGCTTTGTTGCAAGTGTATCAAGAAGGCTTTTAACATTGAGACCTTCAATGACTCTGCCGTATCTCTTAAAGGATTTGTCTTTAACGTTTTTGATTTCCATAAATTTGTCCTCTCTTTGTATTTTGTGAGGTGAAATACCTTCCCGCGTATTCTAACATATACGCCTGAAACATACAAACCAAAACTTGCTCAGAATGTGGCAAAAATCAGCATGTTATTTAAAATTTCCTCCGATATGAAAGAATGAGTTTTGAAGGTCTGTTTGATGTTGAACATTGACTAAATAAATCATATAATATGGAGTACTCGTGTTTATAATTAACTCGGGAAAAGCAATTTTGGGAGTTTATCATGCAGAAAAAAGACATTACTGAAATAAAAAGAAGGCTCAAGAGGGAAAGCTGTCTCCCGAGAAAAGTATCGGGCTGCTGCGTAAGTACAAACAAAGAAATACTTACCACATTCCACACATTCTTCGGAAACCTTGATGAAAAGGACCGCACAAAATATCTTGAGATAGCCGGAAAGGTTCTTTCGGGTAAAATCGGCAACAACGCGCTGGAACTCACATTCCCCAATGAAGCTGAGTTCGAAGGCGGAACACAATATCAGCTCCTCAGGCTGAGAGACAGTGACCTTGAGGACGAAGCTCTGAAAGCTGAGTTTTTCAATAAAATCATCGAGTCGTACAAAAGCGACAAGGAGTATGTAATATTCCTTTTTCATGATGTTTACGACGTTATGGACAAGACCTCGGACAATCAGAAACTTGATGAGTCCTCTTCGCAGTTCGATTACCTCCTCTGCGCCATCTGTCCTTTGGAAGAGTCAAAGCCCGGACTTATTTATTCGCACGCCGAGCAGGTTATCAAAGAAAGAATCAGGGACTGGGTTGTTACGGACCCCGAAGTCGGCTTCATTTTCCCGGCATTTACCGAGAGAGAGACGGATGTACATGCGGTTCTCTATCACGTTAAAAACCCGGTTGAAACGCAGGAAGACCTTGCCAACTGCCTTCTTGGCTGTGAAATGATTCAGACCTCCCTGGACAAAAAGGAAGTATTCACTGAAATAATTAACGAAGCTCTCGGTGAAGAAGAAAATGTCGGACGCCTCGTCTATAACATAAACGAGTCTCTGCGTGACATGATTGAAGTCAAGAAGGAAGTGCTCGATCCTGAAACCGGAGAAGTGACCGGACACCGTGTTGAAAAGGCAGACGTTGAAGTATCAAAAAGTGTTCTTCAGGCTGTTCTTGAAGAAAATGAGATTCAGGAAGACAAAATCGAAGTAATCCAGAAGGCCGTCGAACAGGGCATGACAGGTTCAACTTCCGTAGACCAGATTATAGACAGAAAGCTTCTTGAAAAGGAGAAGCACAGCAGAAGAGAGGAAGAACTTCTTTTGGAAATCAACAGACTCAAAGAAGAAAATCTTGAGCTGAAGAGACAGATTAAAGAACTTATGAATCAGCAGTAGGAGGAAAACAAAATGCCTTGTACAACAATACTTGTAGGAAAAAAAGCAAGCTATGACGGTTCCACACTCATTGCACGTAACGATGACGGGGGCGGCGATACCAAAAAACTTATAGTGGTGACACCGGATAAACAGCCTAAAAAATACAAAAGTAAAATTGCTCATCTTGAAATCGAGCTTCCGGATAATCCCATGTCATACACCGCAAGTCCAAACGTTGATCCGAAGGAGGGAGTATGGGCAGCTTGCGGCATAAACTCCGCAAATGTTGCAATGACCGCAACGGAGACAATCACAAGTAATGCCCGGGTTCTCGGTGCAGACCCTTACGTTGTTTACGAGCCTAAAAAGGGCGGCAAAAAGGAAAAGGCAGGCGGCCTTGGAGAGGAAGACCTTGTTTCTCTGGTACTTCCGTACATCAAATCCGCAAAGGACGGTGTCGTTCGTCTCGGAAGCCTTCTTGAAAAATACGGAACTTACGAGCCCAACGGTATTGCTTTTTCGGATAAAAACGAAATATGGTGGCTGGAGACCATCGGCGGACATAACTGGATTGCAAGAAGAGTAAAAGACGACGAATATGTTGTTTTGCCCAACCAGTTTGGGCTTGACCGTTTCGACTTTGAAGAGGCATACGGATATAAGAAAGAGAATATGTGCACGAAAAGCCTGAAAGACCTTATTTCCAAGGCTCATCTTGACCTCACAATGGAAGGTGGTTCATTTAATCCAAGAGACGCTTTCGGAAGCAGATCGGATGCCGACCACGTCTACAATACTCCAAGAGCATGGTACATGGGCAGATACTTCAACCCCAACACATATAAGTGGGACGGCGAAAATGCCGACTTTACACCCGAAAGCGATAATATACCTTGGAGCTTTGTACCGGAGAAGAAGATTACCGTTGAAGACATTAAGTACATTCTTTCTTCTTACTTTCAGGGTACTCCCTACAATCCTTACAAAAAGGGCGACACACCTGAAAAAGGCATTTATCGTGTTATAGGTATAAGTCGTACCGATGATATGTCCATCCTTCAGATTCGTGATTATGTTCCGAAGGAAATTGCGGCAGTGCAGTGGATTTGCTTTGCCTCAAATGCTTTCAACGCTGTTGTGCCTGTTTACACAAATACCAATACAATGCCGGCATATCTCAGCAATGTAACGACGAATGTTTCCACAGAAACCCTTTTCTGGTCACACAAGCTTCTTGGTGCTTTGGCTGACCCGAATTACGGAACGGCCATCCAGCTCATCGAACGTTACCAGAATGCCATGGCAGCGGAAGGACACAGACTTCTTAACGAATATGATGAGAAGATGATTAAGAGCAAAGACTTCGGCCTCATTAAAGAAGCCAATCAAAAGCTTTCAGACATGGCTAAAAAAGAAACTACAAAGGCACTCAACAACGTTCTTAAAAATGCCTGCGCACATATGAAGAATGCTTATCAAAGAGCAGATAACTGATGTCGGGTTGATTATATGAAAGTAAAGATTCTTGTGGAAAATACATGCTGTGAAGGGTTTGGCTGTGAACATGGCCTTTCCCTTCTGGCGGAATTCAATGAAAGAAATTACCTCGTAGATACCGGTGCCAGCGGATTGTTTTCGGAAAATGCAAAGAAGATGGGTGTCGATCTGAACACTGTGGACACTGCTTTTCTTTCACATGCTCATTATGATCATTCGGGAGGCTATAATGAGTTCTTTGAAGTTAACAAACACGCAAAAGTGTTTGTTCAGGAGGCTTCAAAGAATGCATACTACTACAAAATACTGGGAGTTGTAAAGAAATATATAGGAATTCCCGATGATATCCTTGAAAAATACAAGGAACGCTTTGAATATGTGAAGGGTTACAAAGAGCCTGAAAAGGGAGTTTACATTCTTCCTCACACTACGAAGAATCTTGAAGAACGCGGCAGGCATGCTCATATGTACTGCGTTAAAGACGGGAAAACCGTTGTGGATGCATTTGAACACGAGCAGACCGTGTTTTTTGAAGAAGCGGACGGACTTGTCCTTTTCAACAGCTGTTCCCATGCGGGAGTTGAAAATATCATCGAAGAAGTTAAGACTGCCCTTCCGGGAAAACGCATTAAAGCCTTCTTCGGAGGATTTCATATGATGGGAGCCCTTGGGCCCGATTCATGCAGCTTCACGGAAAAAGAAGTCAAGGATGTTGCGGCAAGGCTTTTGTCCGGCAGCGAATGCACGTTTTATTCGGGACATTGCACCGGAACGGTGGCATACCCGTGGCTTAAAGACGTTCTTGGAGAACGCCTTCAGCCTTTGCACTCGGGACTTACAATAGAAATATAATCATATTCTCATGACGAATGAGTTCCAATCATTCATCGTACGTAATTCAATAATTTCAAGGCCGGCTTCCATAGCGGCTTTTTTTACGTCTTCAACTTTGTCCTTGTATATGCCGGAACTTATGAAGAGACCTCCGGGCTTTCCGAGCTCTTTTACAAATCCGCAGATGGGGATGATTACGTCGGCAAGAATGTTGGCAACAACAACATCCGCACCGCCGTTAAAAGCAGTCCTGAGATTTTCGCGGACATCATTTTCGAAAACGTTGGCAAAACTGTAGGTGATTACGCTTGCATCAAGCTCTTTCGGGGAATCTGCTTTATCCTTACGTACGGAACGAATCTCGTTAGTCAGAGTGTTCTCCACAGCAATGTCTACTGCGGGCTCATCGATATCCGTGCCGAGGATTACGGAAGCTCCGAGCTTTTTGGCCAAAATGGCGAGAATGCCGCTTCCTGTACCGATGTCCAGAAGCGAATCATTTTCTTTCAAATATTTTTTTATATTGAGCATGGAAAGCTGTGTGGTTTCATGACGCCCGGTACCGAAGGCCATTCCGGGATCAAGATAAAGAACGGCCTTTGCATTCTTAAACTCATCGGGAAGTTCCTCCCAAAGCGGCTTAATAACGATGTCTTCATCTACTCTGAAGGCATGGAAAAACTCTTTCCAATTGTCTTTGTAATCATCTTCGTTAATGTCTTCAAAAGAAATTGAGCCTTCGCCGATGTTTGTGTACTCGCTTATTTCGGCGAGAGTGTCTTTGATTATGGAAACTTTTTCTTCAATCTCTTCTTTGGACATGGAATCGTCCAGATATACGGAGACGAAGGCTTCCCCGGTATCTTCGGGAAGGTCCGGGAGTACAACGGTAATTGCTTCTTCCTGTTCGGCTTCCGTAAGCTGAACATTGTCGTTTATTTCAACGCCTTCTATGCCTCTGTCCATAAGAAGACCGGAAAGAAGGTCGGTTGCTTCGGTTGTTGTTTTTATTGTGTATTTGTAGTAATGCATTTTGCCTCCGAAGATAACAATTCTTTATGATTTATGGTATAATCATTATAGCTTTTTTTGTTATGAAGAAAAGAGCTTATTGTTTTTTTATGCACTTATATTCGAGGAATGATGATGAAAAAGATATTATTAATCGCTACAGGCGGAACAATCGCTTCACGAAGAACAAATTCAGGGCTCAGGCCCTCAATGACTCCGGAAGAGCTGCTGAACAGTCTTTCGGTCATACCTCCCTGTGAGCTTGATACAAAGGAACTGTTCAGTATTGACAGTACGGATTTTACTCCCGACCACTGGCTTATGATAGCAAAAGAGATTAAAGACAATTACGATGCCTATGACGGCTTTGTTATTACTCACGGTACGGATACCATGGCATAC
Organism: Lachnospiraceae bacterium; assembly: GCA_045598045.1. Classification (GTDB taxonomy): domain Bacteria; phylum Bacillota; class Clostridia; order Lachnospirales; family Lachnospiraceae; genus RGIG3528. The sequence continues at coordinate 13,173 of JAZLLG010000063.1, forward strand.
ACCGCCGCAGCATTGTCATATTTAATACGTGACCCATCCAAGCCCATTGTTCTTACGGGTTCACAAAGAACATTGGCTGATGATTTTTCGGACGTTAAGCACAATCTCGGGGACGCGCTTTTCTTTGCCTGTGAGGAAGATATTGCAGGGGTGTTCATCGTATTTTGCGGAAGAGCTATCCTTGGAACGAGAGCATGTAAAACAAGGACAAAGAGTGTGGAGGCATTCGAATCCATCAACTATCCGTGCGTGGCTATGATAGACAACGGTCGCGTAATAAAATACACCGGACTCGGAAAAACCGGACGCCCCGTTCATTTTTACGACAAGCTTGACAGAAGCGTGTTCCTTTTGAAGCTTATTCCGGGAATGTCTTCCGACATTCTTGATTTTCTTAAAGGCAGATACAGAGCGGTTGTCATTGAAAGCTTCGGCTCCGGCGGCATCCCCTCGGGAAGCAACAGAGAGTTCTACGAAAAGCTCGGAGAGCTTGTAAAGAGCGGCTGCATAGTTGTACTTACCACTCAGGTGATGAACGAAGGAAGTAATGCCATGCTTTACGAAGTCGGGGCAAATGCCATGAAGGAATACAGACTTCTTCAGGGATTTGATATGACGACGGAAGCCGTTGTGGCAAAGCTTATGTGGCTTATGAGCCTTACGGACGATAATGAAAAAATCAGAGAAGATTTTTACAAACCGATAGGGTTTGACATCCTTTCGGTGTAAACGGGAGAGTATATGGCTGACAGCAACAATACAAACAAAGAGCATGTGAGACGTCCGCACTACAGCGGAAAATATCCTAAAAATTTCAAAGAGAAATATAAGGAACTTCAGCCTGAGAAGTACGGGGATACCGTCGAACATGTCATTAAAAAAGGTTCAACACCCGCCGGAATGCATATTTCCATTATGGTAAAGGAAATACTTGATGTTCTGGACATAAAGCCCGGAGAGAGAGGACTCGACTGTACTCTCGGATATGGCGGACACTCTACGGAGATGCTTAAAAAGCTGGAAGGAAAAGGTCATCTTACTTCGCTTGACATAGACCTTGAGGAGTCGGCAAAGACACTTAAACGCATGCGTGACAAAGGCTTTTTCGAAGACATTTTCACCGTGGTAAACACGAATTTTGCCAATATTGACGAAGTTGCCCGTGAACACGGAAAGTTTGATTTTGTGCTTGCGGATCTTGGCGTTTCTTCAATGCAGATAGACAATCCCGAAAGGGGCTTTTCATATAAAACCAACGACCCTCTTGACCTTCGCCTGGACAGGTCAAAAGGTGTGACGGCAGCGGAGCGTCTTAAAGAACTTTCCGAGGAAGAAATAGCGGGAATGCTTGTTGAAAATTCAGACGAACCTTATGCCGAAGAAATTGCGAAGATGATATGCAAAAAGCTTAAAAAAGGCGTGGAAATCAACACAACAAGTGCTTTGGCAAAAGTAGTGGAAGAAGCCTTGTGGAAGGTCCCCGAGGATGAAAAAAAAGAGGCCGTGAAGAAGTCATGTGCACGGACTTTTCAGGCATTACGTATAGATATTAATCATGAGTATGAGGTGCTTTATTCACTCCTTGAAAAGCTGCCGTCCGTTATGAATCCGGGAGGGCGCATTGCTGTACTGACTTTCCATTCCGGAGAAGACCGGCTTGTTAAAAAGAGCTTTAAACAGCTTAAAAGCGAAGGTGTATATAAAGAAATCTCCGAAGAGGTAATCCGCCCCTCCGGAGAAGAATGTAACATAAATCCGAGAGCAAAGTCCACAAAACTCAGATGGGCTAAGCTGTGATTTCACCTGCTTTTTTAAGAGCAAGCTTTGTGATTACGGGGCCTGTGAGTTCGTAAATAACAGTGCCGCAAAGGATGATTGTACGAATCTGCGGGCCGTACTGAGGCACAACTGACATCGCTGTTGTCGCAAGACCGATGGCAACACCTGCCTGTGGTGTAAGCGTTAAGCCGAGGAACTTCGTAACAACCTTCGGGGCTTTTGAAAGACGTGCTCCGAAAGCGGCGCCTAAAAGCTTTCCGATAACACGGCCTACAATGTATATGGCTCCGATGACTCCAACCTTCGGAAGAATGCTTACGTCAAGTGCTGCACCCGACAGGAAGAAAAAGAGCATAAATATGGGCGGTGTAATGCGGTCGGTGAGTTCGAAAACCTTGTCGGACTCTGCGGAAGTGTTGGCATAAATGGCACCCATCGCCATACATACCAGCAGTGAGGAAAGCCCGAGCATATCGCCGATGCCTATGCAGGCAAAGGTGATGGCAATGGCAGCCGACAGCCTGTTTCCGCGGCCCGTGAACCACTTCGTGAGAAGTCTGAGGATGAAACCGAGCACAGCACCGATGATAAGGGCTGCCGCAATTTCATAAAGTGGTTTAAGTATTGTCATTAAAAGCGAACCGGAATTGTCGGATTCGATTGTTTTTGCGATTGCAACGGAAATGCTGAAACACATAAGCGCCGTAGCGTCATCCAAAGCAACAACCGGGAGAAGTGTGTCCGTAACGGGTCCTTTGGCTTTATACTGCTTTACAACCATAAGCGTTGCGGCGGGAGCGGTTGCCGCAGCAATGGCTCCGAGACAAAGAGAAAACGGAACATCATGGCCGGTGGCAATGAGAAGCAGGTCTACGACAAGTACAGCGAACACCGATTCGAATATAGCAATGATAACGGGGCTCTTTCCGACTTTCTTTAAGTAGGAAATTTTAAACTCCGAACCGATTGAAAAGGCTATGAAGCCAAGAGCTACTTCCGGGATGATGGAGAGACGGTCAATAACATCTCCCGGAAAAACCTTAAGGCAATAAGGCCCGAATATCAGTCCGACGATGAGATAGCCGGTAACGTTTGGTAGTTTAACGATTTTCATCAGCTTGCTTATTAAGAGAGAGAGAATAACAGCAAGCGCAAGATACGCGAGAATGTTTATTTCCATTGATCTGCCTTCTATTCTTCAAAACCCGAAACATAGGTGAGCGGAATGACGAACATAATTCCGGAGTTCGGTTCCTTGAGGTTTACGGTTTTTTTGATTGTGTTTCTGAGGGTGACAACCTGTTCATCCTGAACAACAAAAAGCGCAACTTTACAGCTTTCCTTTTCTTCGTCCTTCAGGACACGTCTGAGCATACCGAACATGGGAATATCTTCCATGTTTACCAGTTCTTCGCCCATGCCCTTACCGTCAAGAATAGTTCCGCCTTTGACGCCTTCTTCGGCAAGATTTTTAAGAATCTCGTCCAGGAGGCTTTCTTTTTTCAGTATTAATGTTAAGAGTTGCATGGTTTCTCCTTTCTTATCTCAAATACAGACAACAGTATATTCTCAAATCCGAAAAATTCAAGTTAAGTTTCAAAAAAACAATCATTGAGAAATGAATAACATACATTATCTATTTATGAATAGTTTATCGATTTACCAAAATGTTATACTAGAAGGGTACAAAGACAGTCAAATGTCTTGAAAAATGAGAGAGTGGTTTATTATGGGAAAGGAAGGTATTTTATGGGATTAATGGAAAGACCTGTCGTTAACGCACTTGCGGACGGCGGAAAGTATTGGGAGCACACATATGACAAATTTTTCCTGAAGGCATATGTTCCCGCAAACAACATTGACGGCCAGTTTAACAATTACACATTCAGAGCACCTCTTCTGCTCATTTTTGAGGAAAAGAAGCAGAGCGTCGAAGAGGCTGTTGCTTTTGCAAAAGCAAGCGGACTTGCTGATATTGCGGCAGCGGTTGATTCAAGCGTTCTCTTTGTTTATCCCACATGTGAAGGCGGTTGGAAGAATGCTACCGTTGAGCTTTATCAGGAACTTATTTCCGAAGTTAAGATGAATCCGAACTACAAGGACGGCATCGCTGAATATACAGACCTCTTCGGTCGTAAGTTTATGGGATATTTCATTCGCGGAGCCATTTTCAGAGCAGACATTTACAGCTTCGGTGAGTCTGCCGACTACGTTGCAAAGAATCTTCTTAAGACCGTAAACGGTGAATATCTCTGGGGCCCCGGTGAAATTACGCCGGCTATGTGCTCCATGCAGGGGCTCTCGGTTGTTCCAAAGCCGGAACGTACTGATATCGGCATTTTAAGTGTTGGTAACTCCGCTGAGGTGAACGAGGCATTAAAGGGCTGCACAAATCTTCTTGTTAAGTCTGAAGCGGACTACAAAGCTGATTTCAAGGGCTTTGTACGCAAGTTCAAAATGTGGTGCGGCAACATGGAATTCGAGCCTGATTTCGAAGCTCTTAACATGACAGAGGAACCCGGCATTGCTGTCGTAAAGACTTCCGCAGACAACTTCGGAGAGTTTAAGGGCACTGAAAATCATAAGGTCGGCTATTTCGCATACTACAACAATGACACCTTTGACAACGGACCGGCTCCTCTTCTTATAGGTTTCCACGGAGCAGGAGATTCTTCAATGTTCCTTTCGTTCGTTTCCGGATGGTGGGAGGTTTGTCATAAATACGGATTCCTTTACGTTTCCGTTGACAATCACTTCAACGTTCCCGCAGAAGAAGCTATCGGAGTTATCGAAGAGCTTAAGAAACGTTACAACATCGATGAGCATCGTATATACGCTGCAGGCTTCTCTATGGGCAGCGGTAAAACATGGAATCTTTTCGAACAGTATCCGAACGTTTTTGCAGGTGTTGCTCCCGCAAGCGCTCTGTTTGGTATGAAGAATCCTTTCGGTCCCGATCTCGGTGACAGGCTTAATACAACGGTTTCACTTCCCATTTTCTATTCGGGCGGCGAACTGTCACATCTTCCGGAGCTTCCTTTCCAGTCTGAACAGGGACTTGAAAGAATCCAGTATCTTGCAAAGGTCAACAAGCTTAAGGACAAATTTGACATAAGCTTTGCTGATAAAGACAAGTGGGAAGACCCTGTCATGGGTATGCCCGGCGAGCGTGTCGAGAAGCTTCATGACGACGCAAGAGGAAGTGTTCTTACCATCCACTATTATGACAGTGAGGACGGAGTATGCCGCACGGCTCTTGCAAGCGTAGACAATCAGGTGCATGAGTACAGACATCATACAGCCGATCAGGCATGGCAGTTTATTTCAAAATTCACAAGATAGTTTTTAAAGGGTAGGTTATTAACCTGCCCTTTTTAGTTGAAAACATTATAGTAATGTTACGGAATTATTCTGTTTCTTAACGCTTTCTAAGCTTTGTTAAGCTTTTCTTAAATAGTTGAAAGGGGTCTGTTATTGCGGTTTGTTATGTGCTATTCTGTACAAGCAGTCAGATGGTATGAGGCAACTTATATACAGGAGAAGCATATGGAAAATTCATCGCTGAAAACTAGAAAACTTGGTATTTCGTTCAAGATGGTTCTTTGCATGATTATTGCTACCATCGTTACCGGCATAATAATCGTAGTGCAGGTAATCAATTTATCCACGGAAATTCTCACTAACACTTATAAGGATGAGGCGCTCAGCATAGCCAAAATAGTTGCGGACAACGTAGACGGCGATGCATTTGACAGAGCTATTCAGAACGGTCCCGGAGAGGACTTTGACAAGGTTCACGCGCAGTTGTCAACCTTCCTTAAGGGCGAGGTTATCAAATATGTTTATACATGCGCAGTCGATGAAAAAGGAAAATACCACTACGTGGTTGATTCGGATCCGAATAAGCCGGCAGACTGGTGGGATATGATGGATGACCAGCCGGAAATCAAATCGGCGCTCGGCGGCGTTTCCGCTGTAACGGAAGAACCTGTTGAAGATGATTGGGGACTTGCTTACAATGCATTTGCTCCTGTGTGGAATTCAAAGGGAAAAATCATCGGCGTTGTCGGTGTTGATGTAGATGCGCATATGGTTGACAAGCAGTCGCATCGAATGATTAACTGCTTCCTCGTTGCCATTTTGGTTTGCATCGGTTTTGCATGTGTTGCAGGTGTATTTATTTTCATCAAACAGTCAAAAGAGTTCTCGGCACTTAACAATGCGGTTCTCAGCGTAGCTTCGGCAGACGGTGACCTTACTCAGAGACTTGACGTAAAATCCGGCGATGAACTGGAAGTTATCGCAAACAATCTTAACAAGCTTCTTGAGAAAACTCAGATAACAATCAGAGACGTCAAAGACGGTAACGGAAGTTTCGGAAACATTATCCAGAATATCAACAGTGATATGCACACTTCCAGAGAAAGTGTTTCGGCCACAAATACAAGCCTTGAGAACATCTCGGCCAACATCGAAGAGATTGCTGCAAATATCGAGCTATCAAGTGCGGATGCAGATTCCATTTACGGAACATCCGAAATGGTTCGCAATATCGTTTCGCAGAATACAAAAGCCGTTGAAGAAATCAGCGGTGAATCACAGAAGCTTTATATTTCGACAAAGAGATCCACTGAAGACGCAAACAGACATCTCAGAGAAATCCGTGAGCAGATGGAAGAAGAGAAAGAGAAGGCTCAGGCAGTTGATAAGATTGCACAGCTTTCGGACGCTATCCTTCGTATTGCAAAGCAGACAAATCTCCTTTCGCTCAATGCTTCCATTGAGGCAGCACGTGCAGGTGATGCAGGACGTGGCTTTGCGGTTGTAGCAACAGAAATCAATGGTCTTGCGGAAAGCTCAAGTAAAGCAGCAACCGAAATCCAGCAGGTATCTAAGGCTGTAAACGATGCAATCAACGGTTTCCTCGGTATCACCGATACAATGATGAAACTTATCGATGACATGGTTGAGAAGGACTATACAACCTTTGAGGATACATCAAAGAGATTCAAGGAAAGTACAGTCGGCATCAAGAATGACATGATCGAGCTTGATAAGATGATGAAAAACTACTTCGCATCCATCGAATCCATCAGCAGTTCCATCCGACAGATTGCGGCTGCTTCCGAACACAATGCGAAGGAAGTTGTTGAAGTTTCACAGAACATCAACTCTCTCGAAAGTGCTCTCGGCCAGACAGTTGATGCAACCGACGGTGCAATGGATACAATGAAGGCAATTAACAAGAACCTTAATACATACACTGTATAAACTTAGGTAAAACCAGGAGCTCGTATAAAAAACGGGCTCCCTTTTTGTGAGAATAGAGTTTGACACTTTGATGCAATATGTTCATAATGAGATTATAAAAGGACCTGCTGAAAATAAGGCGGGGACTTATTCGGAGGAAGTTATGGAAAATCAGGTAGTAAGATGGGCTATTATAGGGCTTGGCGGCATTGCAAGGTGTTTTGCCAAGGCAGTTCTTGCGACAGACAATGCCGCACTTTATGGGGTTGCTTCAAGAAAGCTTGAAAAAGCCGAACAGTTTAAAGAAGAGTTTGGCGCTGTAAAAGCATACGGCTCGTATGCCGATGCTTTCGAGGACCCGAACGTTGATGCTGTTTACATAGCAACGCCTCACCCCTTCCACCGGGACCTTTCGATAATGGCCATGCGTGCAGGCAAAGCGGTGCTCTGCGAAAAGCCTGCCACCATGAATACCGTTGAAATGGAAGAAGTTCTGAAGGTTCGGGAGGAAACGGGTGCGTTTTTTATGGAGGCAATGTGGATGCGTTTCCAGCCGGCTTACAGGCGGGTTATGCAGCTTGTCGCCGAGGGACGTATCGGATATCTTATGAATGTTTATGCCGACATATGCTGCAAGAATGAGAATTTTGCCGGCTCCAGAATGTACGAAAAGGCCTTGGGAGGCGGAGCATGCCTTGACCTTGGAATTTATATGCTGACATTTGCTCTTGGGGCTTATTCGGCAGCAACAGGAGATGCTTTTTCAAAGTGTGTTCCTGACAAATACCAGTCGATAATCCGTAAAACGACAACGGATGTTGACGGTTTTGACAGTGTCATTATGAGTTATAAGGATATGATTTCCGTGCTTACGGCTTCCATTGATGCCGGCTGCAACGAAGAGACACGTACCGCGAAGCTTCTTGGCACCGAAGGTATGATTGAGCTCAGAGGCTTCTGGTATGCCCAAGGGTTTAAAGTGTTCGATCTTGACGGTAATGTTGTTATGGAAGAAAAACTTCCGTTCTCCGTAAACGGTTACGAGTATGAAGTGAGAGAGGTCTCAAAATGTATTCTTGAAGGAAAGCAGGAGTGTGAAGTTCACACGCATGCGGATTCACTTCTTTTGGCAAGACTTATTGACAAGTGCATATCGTAAATGGTAAAACAACAAAAGCGGCAGCTAATCAGGTTTACTTCAGTAATAGACGATTGTCACCAATCTGATGATATCGCCGCTTTTATTATGGGTGAAACATGAAAGATACATATAAAGAATTTTTATTTTCAAAGAGAATACTTGTAAATGACTATGAGGTTGCAGGCGATAATGCTTTCGCAGCCCTTTATTCCTTCGGAAAATTATTCGGAGTTAACATAACCGAGGGGCGTGAACTGGCAGATGAGCGTATGATTCCGTTTATGGAAAAACAGTTTGGTATCGAAGTACCGGAACCTTTTTACAGAGGCTTCCCCCAAAGCGTACAGGCATTGTCTCCGGATGCCGTCCTTTTCGACAGAATAGTGCATTACACAAAAACCTACGGCTTTGGTATGTTTGACGACCCCGGCCATTCTATGATGGAGAATTTTCTTGGAAGAACCGCTTTCGAAGAAAATGTGTTTATAAAGGATTTTGTCATTATCACGGAAAAAGAAGCTGAAAAGGCTCTTTCGGAGGCTGTGAGCAATCTTTTCAAAGGGACACGTCCGCTTAACGAAAGCAGATTACAGATGGTGGAAGAGTACATCAATGATTTCGGCTATGTGCCCACATACTGCGCTTCGAAAAATCTTGCCATTAAGATTCTGCTGGATTTACGTAATAAGGAATTTGCGCATTTTCTTGTAATGTCCGACGTGATTAAGCTTGCCGAAGAGGCTGACTATAACACAAGAGTTCATTCTTCGGATTACTTTTCAAGACCGGAAAAGAAGCTTAATCTCACAAACCGTGACAGAAAGCTCATTACGGAAGTAATTAACGAGCTTTTTAAAACCGGAAGATGTAATACTGTCGAATGCTTTGAAAAAAAAGCAAAGTGGAGCGGTCTTTTACACCACCTGCACTATAAGCCGATAAACGAAGAAGCGGAAGAGTTTGCGGGACTTATGCGCGGAAGGGAAAACCGCTCTGTTTATTCGGAATTTGAAAGGCTCATGTCGGAAGGGAAAATTGTCGAAGCGGCTGCAAGGCTTTGTGAAGGAAAAAGCTCAGGTGCGCTTCTCAGAAATCTTGAATACATTGTAAGCAGATGTGAAAAGGATGAACAGGTATGTGAAGTGCTTGAACTTATCGACACAAACAACACGTTTATTCTTTTGCAACTTGTGCAGAAATACGGGCTTACCGAGCTTGAAAAGCAACCAAGAGATTTCAAGTTCACAAAGCACAATTTGTTGCAGGTTCATTTTGAAACCGCTGAAGAAGTTGAAAAGAGACTTTCTTTTCTTTCCGCGGAAAGACGTGCGGTCATAAAAGAATATGTGAACGAAACGTTGAAGAAAAAGCTTAAGGGCCGTCTCGGAAGAGTTTATATCGACTACGATATGAAGCTTATTGCACTTCCTCTTCAGGAAAACACCGCACAGGGCGGGCTTGGTGTGCTTCCGAAAGGTTCCAGACTTCCGATTCCTCCGGGAAAGAAAATCAGAACCTTCACATATTGGGAAAAAGTAAACGACATCGATTTGTCATGCTTCGGAATGAAAAAGGACGGATCGCATATCGAGTTTTCATGGAGAAACTTTTTAAATTCCAATTCCGGGTCCATTACATTTTCGGGAGATGAAACCTCCGGCTATAAAGGCGGTTCGGAATATTTTGACATTGTTTTGAAAAGCTTCCGCGAAGACTATCCGGACGTGGACTATATAGTTTTTTGCAATAATGTTTATTCGGCAAAGCCGTTTTCGGAGTGTGTGTGCAAGGCCGGATATATGATGAGGGACATCAATGATTCCGGGCAGGTATTTGAACCTAAGACGGTAAATTCATCCTTTACCATTAACTGCGAAAGCACATTTGCCTACCTTTTTGCATTGGATTTGAATAAACGCGAGTTTGTATGGCTTAATGTTACAAGAGCCGGTGAATTCATAATAGCCGGAGAAACATCCATGAACTTTTTAAGGCCGTATTTTGAGGCAGTGAATGTATTGAACATGCACAGCTTCTTCAGCATGCTTGCGTTGGAAATCGTAAGCAACCCCTCCGAGGCAGATGTTATCGTAAGCGATAAAGATATTCCGAAGGATTGCAAGGCGGAGATAATAAGGTCATGGGATTTTGAAAAGGTGACTGCACTGATGTAGGGGTGAGAATATATTTTTACTATTTTCGTTATGCTTATTACATTGAATTTACCGATGTTGATGAGTATTATTTCAATTGAAAGAACAGGTTGTTTTTACTTGGAGGCGTGATGTTTAAATTAGATAAAAAGAAAGAGTACATCAGCGACGGCGCGGCGCAGATTTCATGCTTTTCGGATTTTTATCCCGAGGGGCATCAGTCAGGCGTTACCGTTGTTATGTGCAATGAAAGAATTGCCGCAAACGGAGATGTCCGCTTTGAACCTACTCCGGGGCAGTGGCAGCCGTTACCGAAGCTGCTGGAGCGTAAGGTGACGGGTGACAGCATAATACAAAAGCTCAAATATCCGGACGAAAGACGTGACAGAAGAGGATTTAACCCTCTTTTATATCCTGATTATGAATTTGAGTATGAGGTTTCTGTAAGGCCTGCTTTACAGAGCGTCGAAGTTGTCGTTAATCTCCGGGAACAGATACCTGAGGAGTATATCGGAAAGCTCTTTTTTAATTTGGAACTTTTCCCGGGGAAGCTTTTCGGCAAGTCTTTTATTTTTGACGGCAAATCCGGTACGTTCCCGAGGCAGCCTTTAAGCCCGGCTGTTTACCGTAAATCCAATTATCAAAAGGATGCAAAGGAAAAGGACGACGGCCTCAGAATGTTTAAGACCGATGACGGACAGTACAATCCGCTTATCGCCGACGATATTATAGGAAAGCCGTACGGAGAAGGACGTAAAGTTACAATAGCTCCCGAAGATGACTGCAGCAGATTTTCCATTGAAAGCAAAACCGCGGACATTAAGCTTTACGATGGCCGGTTTAACCATAACAACGGGTGGTTTGTCTTAAGCTCGGAAATTCCGGCAAAAAAGACGAAAGAAGCCATTAAGTGGATTATTACACCCAATGTGGTTGAAAGATGGTGTGCCGAGCCGACGATTCAGATTTCACAGGTCGGATATCATCCGAATCAGCCTAAAAAAGCGGTTATTGAGCTTGATGTCAGTGATAAAACGAGACGTAATACGGTTCTCTACAAAATCACCGAAAACGGAGCGAAGGCTATAAGAATGGGGGCACCTACCCTTTGGGGAAAGTATCTTCGTTATAAGTACCTTATTCTCGATTTCAGTGATGTCAAGGAAGAAGGCCTGTATAAAATCCGATACGGCAAGGCGGAAACAAGTGCCTTCAGAATCTCTGAAGATGTGTATGACCGTGGTGTATGGCAGCCTGTACTTGAGTATTTTCTTCCGGTGCAGATGTGTCATATGCGTGTTGCGGATAAGTACAGAGTATGGCACGGCTGCTGTCACATGGATGACGCGGTTATGGCAGCTGAAAATGTTAACCATTTTGACGGATACATTCAGAGAAAAAACAATTCTTCAGTGCCCTCCGGCAAACATGTACACGGCCTGAACTGCGGTGGCTGGCATGATGCGGGAGACTATGACCTCCGCATCGAATCCCAGGTCGGAGAGATGTATAATCTCGCTGTTATTTATGACGAGTTTGGACTTTATCTTGATTCCTGTACCATTGACCAGGAAAACCATAACGTTGAAATTCATCAGCCTGACGGAAAGAACGATCTTCTTGAACAAATTGAGCACGGTGCGATTTCCGTCGTGGCAGGCTATAAGGCACTTGGCGAGCTTTATCGTGGCATAATTTGTCGTGACATTCGTCAGTATGTTCTTCTTGGAGATGCTTCCGTTATGACGGACGGTAAGCCCGGAAAAGACGACCGGCTTGTTTTTACCGAGGACAATCCCATGAAGGAACTGTCTTTGGCGGGGCAGCTTGCAGTGGCTTCCAAAGCGCTTAAAAAGCTTAATCCCGCACTTGCAAAGGAAGTGCTTGAAATAGCCGAGAACTGTTATAAAAAACGTTTCGGAAAGGCTTCCGGTGAAGCGCCGCCGTGGATTCCGAAGGACAAATTCGAAAGCTTTGTAAAGAGCTCACAAATAGGTGCAGCTGTCGATATGTACCTTGGAACGGGAAAGGCAAAGTACAAAAAGAACATACTCGACGAGAGTGATTTTATCAAAGCCAATTCCGAAAACATGCTCGGAAGAATTGCAAAACTGTATAAGGATGAAGCTTTCAGACCACTTCTCGAAGAGATGAGAGGCGGTGCACTGAAATATGCGGAAAATCTTTCCAAGGCAAAGAAATCCAATCCATACGAGGTGCCTTCAAACCTCGGAACGTGGGGCGTATGCTGGGGGGTTCAAAGACAGGCTTGTGACTATTATTTCATTCACAAAGCTTTTCCGGAGTTGTTTGACAGTTCTCTTTTGTTCAATTCCCTGAACTACATCCTCGGCTGTCATCCCGGCAGCAACAATTCATCTTTCGCTTCCGGTGTCGGAGCCAAGTCGATGACTACGGCGTACGGAGCTAACCGTGCGGACTGGTCCTACATTCCAGGCGGTGTTCCTTCGGGAACGGTATTGATTAAACCTGATCTCCCCGAACTTCTTGACTTCCCTTTCCTGTGGCAACAGGGAGAGTACGTTATCGGCGGGGGCTCATCGAACTTTTTGTTCCTTGTCCAGGCGGTTATAAAGGAGCTTAAAAATTGAAAACCAAAACATTAAATATGACGGAAGGAAACACCACGAAGCTTCTGCTTACGTTTGCCTGGCCGATGCTTATCGGCAATCTGTTCCAGCAACTGTACAATCTTGTTGACTCGGTAGTCGTCGGCAGATTTATCGGTAAAGAGGCACTTGCCTCAATCGGAGCAACAAACTCCGTCTCATTCCTGTTTTTTGCGCTTTGCAACGGCATCGGAAACGGCGGCGGCATTGTCACCTCGCAGTATTTCGGCAAAGGCGACACTAAGCTCGTTAAGAGCAGTATAGCGAATGTCGGTTACATTATGCTTGTATTTCCGGCAATAATAGGTACTATAGCGTACATTGTGTCAAAACCCCTGCTCGTCCTTCTGGAGACACCGGAAAATCTTCTTGCGGATTCGGTTGCTTATTATCGAACGGTGTGCCTCGGTATTGTGTTTATATCGATGTATAACTTCATTTCGGCGATGCTTCGTGCATTGGGAGATTCAAAGACGCCGCTTTACTTCCTGATTTTCTCCTGCATACTTAATACGGGGCTGGACATCCTCTTTGTCAGAGGCTTCGGCATGGGAGTAACGGGAGCGGGCATCGCAACGGTTATCTCACAGTTTGTGTCCGCGGCAACTTGTATGATATACGCGTTTAAGACGAATTCGTACTTTAAGCTTGAAAAAGACGATTGGAAGTTCAGAAAAAATGTTTCCATGCATGCCATAAAGCTCGGAGTTCCGCTTTCACTTCAGTTCTCACTCATTGCGGTTTCCACAATGGCTCTCCAGCGAGTTGTAAACTCCTTCGGAGACGTTGCTGTTGCTGCGTTCACTGCAACAAGCAGAGTGGAGCAGATTATTCACCAGCCCTATCAGACATTAAGTGCGGCTCTTTCCACGTATACAGGCCAGAACTACGGAGCAGGCAAGAAAGACCGACTGACTCTCGGTCTTAAAAAAGGAATGCTTCTTATGACTGCCTTTACCGTTATTATGCTCATCGTAATGCAGGTGTTCAGTAAAGGAATCATAAGCATCTTCATCAAGGCTGATGAAGTTGAAGTTATCGAAATGGGCTCAAAGGCGCTCAAAATTACAAGCCTTTTCTACATTTTCCTCGGCATAATTTACACGGTCAGAGGTGTGCTGAACGGAATGGGAGACATCTTCTTTGCACTTTATAATGGCATAGTAGAGGTTATCGGACGTTTCATTGTACCTGTTTCCATGACATCCGTTGCATTCATCGGAATATGGGGAATATGGTGGTCCGTAGGCGTTGTGTGGTTCATAAGCGGGCTTACGGCATGGATACGATATGTCGGATTTAACAAAAAAATGATGATAAAAATGGAAGAACCCGTTTAAGGCAATGTCATTAAGTTAAGATGACGTAACGAAGATCTCTATAGGAAGCGCGGAAATATATCTGAAGAGTATGATGAACTTTGCTACAAAAAATATAAGCCACAACTCCACGATGTATATTTGGTTAAGTCTGGTTCAACTGTAGGAAAGGTTGCAATTGTCGAAACTACTGATAGATTCAACATTTGGTCGACATTAGCGGCAATGAGATGTGGAGAAAAAACTCATCCATATTTTCTTTATGATTTGCTACAAACAAAAGATTTACAAGCTCAAGTAGCCGATAAAGCATCAAATGGAACACAGCCTAATTTGAGTATGAGAGAATTAGAAAAGTTTTCTGTATGTGTGCCTTCAAATCTTGACGAGCAAAAGAAAATCGGTGACTATTTCAGAAATCTCGATGACATTATCACTCTTCATCAGCGTGAGCTTGAGAAGATAAAAGAGTACAAGAAGGGGCTACTGCAGAAAATGTTTGTGTAAGCACATTAGCAGTATTGAAAACAGGTAGAAGGAAGCGAAAGTTTGAAACAAAGAAGTAGAGGTTACCCAAGAAATTAGAGCATAACAAATAAACCATCCAATGGGTGGCTGAATAACTAAATATAAACGCAACACCTAATCAGGAAGCTGTTAATGGTTCATCCTTGATGACGTAACCA